>CAKZUE010000015.1 GCA_937920635.1 uncultured Bryobacteraceae bacterium | reverse complement strand
TGGTGGGCTCGGCAGAACTCGAATCTGCGACCTCTACCGTGTCAAGGTAGCGCTCTAACCAACTGAGCTACGAGCCCGTTCGGGCAACATCCTCATCTTACCATGACGGCTACGGAGTGCAGATCGAGCCGCGGAATCTCGGCTTGCCAGCCGCCGCTGGCAGCGCGCCATGTGAGCGGCGTACCGGCGGGTTCGAGGCGGGCGGTTTTAGGTCTGGAACCCTGGACCGTCAGCCGGATGGGGCCGATGGACGGGATAAAGTCGACGGTGGCGAAGTCGCCGGCAACCTGCATGGCGGTGGTGTTGATCAGGTGGACGAGCAGTTCGGCGTTCTTGCGGCGGAGCACGACTTCCACGGTGGGCGGCGCGGAGACCTGCACGAGCGGGCGGAAGTGCGGCTGGAGGAGCGCGCGGCCAAAGTCACGGATGGCGGCGGCATGGGTGGCCGCGTAGACCTCGCCGACGGGACCCGGCACGACGATGATCTGGCCCTTGCCGAACGCCACGCCCAGCGCCGCAGGCTTGCCCTCCCGGGTGGTATTGAGTTCGGGGTAGCGCTCGTCGAGCAGGCGGGCTTCACCGGCTTCGACGTCGAGCCAGACGCCGGCGGCGTTGCCCACGGCGCCGTGCCGCAGCCACGCCTGTGCGCGGGCGGGCTCGCCCGAAGCCCTGAAGCCGAGCCGCGGCGACAGTTCCTGCGCGTTGTGCGCGCCGCTCACCAGCAGCACGCCGCCGTTGCGGGCGTAGTCGAGCAGCGTTTCCAGGCACTCCTCGCCGGGCCGCTCCCAGTCCGGCAGGACGATGACTGGATAGTGCGCGGCGGCCTGCCGCAGCTTCCAGTCGGGCAGGACATCCACGGACCACTGGCAGGCGAGCAATAGATCGATCCATCCGCGCGCGGGATCGGAGAGACGGCCCCAGCCGCCGAACAACTTGTTGCCGGTGCGGTACAGGGATTCTTTTGAAAAAACCACGGCGATCTGCGGGACGGTTTCCGTCTGCTGGCTCCATTTCTGCAATCGGCGGCAATGGGCGGCCAGTTCCGACATAATGTCCACGTGCGCATCTTCAAAATGTCCCGAGCGGGCTGGGTGATAATACACCTGAAATCCGCCGGATTGCGCGAGAACGATTCCAGCCTCCTGCATGAGCTGGGGGGCTGGCTTGAAGATGTGGCCGACGCGGTTGGAGTCAGCCTGCTGGAAGCCCCACGCCATCAGATCCCAGGGCTTTCCGGTCTGGCCGAGGTAGCGGGCCTCGAGGCGCGCGGTGGAAATGCTGGCATTGCCCAGGTAGTCTCCAGAGAGAAAATCGACGGGCAATTCCGGCTTTTCCGGCACCATGGTCGAATACAGCCAGTTGCTGGCAACTTGAAATTGGGGATGGCTGCGGTGTAATTCCTCGACATAATGGCGGACATAACGGCGGAATTGTTCTCGATTGAACTCCAGCCACTCGAGCCAGCCCGGTTCGCCGGCCTTCTTCGGGGCCGGTCTGCCGAAGGCGCGCACGGCAGCGTCGCAGTAGTCGGGATGCGTGGCCCAGCACTCGCCGTCGACCCAGGCGCCGTCCAGTTCATACTTCGTGGCGGCCTCGCGCAGTTGCGGGATCATGAGCTGATCGACGTAAGGGCCGAAAGTGGAAGTCTGGCGCGTGTCGGGCTTGCCATCGTGCGAGACGCGCGCCCATTCCGGGTGGCGGCGCACGGCTTCACTGTCCCAGACGCCGGAGAAATGGATGAACAGGGCGATGCCGCGCCGGGCGGTTTCAGCCCGCCAGACGGCGAGCGAGTCACGGACGATGCCAGGGGCGGAAGGGCCGATGTCGGAGGGCCAGCCGAGCCAGCCGGGGTGGCCTTTGGCGTCGTACTGGACGAAGTCCGGACGGACCCGTTCCAGCAACCGTCCCACCGCTTCCGGCGTGACGTCGCGTCCGAGCGCCGTGTCTTTCTCATTGGGGTGCAGGTCGAAATGGAGGCCGAAATAGCACTCCGCGCGGCGCAGGCGGCGGGGCGCGGACTGGCGCGCGAGCGCGGCGGCGGGCAGGCAGGCGGCGAACCGGCGGCGGGTGAGGTTTGTCAGGGGCATCGTAGATACAATATAGGGTTCCGATGTCGTTTCAAATCGTCGAACGGGAGCGCGGCGGCGCGGTGGTGCTGGAGCTGAGCGGGCGGTTCGTGCTCGGAGAACCGGTAGAACAGTTCCGCGCGCGTCTGGAGGAGCTGATCCGGACGGGAAGAATCCATGTGGCGCTCGACATGAGGAATGTCGATTACATCGATTCCAGCGCTCTTGGCTGCCTGGTGATGGCGCACACGAAGATCACGCGCGCCGGCGGGGGCATGTCGATTTTCGGGCTGAACGAGAAGGGGCTGGAGCTGCTGGTGATTACCAAGCTGGCGACGATTTTCCGGCTGGCGGACAACGAGCTGGACGCGGTGAACCTGTGTTTTCCGGACCGGACGGCGAGGAGCTTCGACATCCTTGAGTTCGTCCGGAAGCATTGGGGCGAGGACGCGGGCGGCGGGTCATGAGGATCGTGGTTGTCGGCGGCGTGGCGGCGGGGTTGAGTGCGGCTTCACGCGCGCGCAGGCTGGAACCGTCGGCGGAGATTCTCGTGCTCGAAAAGGGCAGGAGGATCTCTTACGGCGCGTGCGGGCTGCCGTATCTGCTCGAGGGGCAGGTGGCGTCGATCGAGCAACTGGTTGTGTACCCGCCGGCGTTTTTCGAGAAAGAGCGCAACATCCGCATCCGCACGGAGAGCGAAGTGGTGGCGGTGCAACACGGGCGGCGCGAAGTGGTGCTGGCCAGCGGAGAGCGCGTGCGTTACGACCGGCTGGTGTGGGCGGCGGGGGCGCGGGCGGCGCGGCTGTCGAGCGCGCGGCGCGTGTTCCGGCTGCACACCGACGAAGATGCGCTGCGGCTCAAGCAGTTTCTGGAGTGCGAGCGTCCGCGGACGGCGGCGGTGATCGGAGGGGGCTACATCGGGCTGGAGGCGGCGACGGCGCTGCGGGCGTGCGGTTTGCGGGTGCGGCTGTATCACGATGCGACGACTTTGTTGAATCGCGAGGATGCGTGGTTGACGCAACGCGTGGCGGAGCGGCTGGAGCAGTGCGGCGTGGAAGTGCGGCTGAATGAACCTGCCGATGCCGAGGGGGTGGAAGCGGAGGTTGTGATCGATGCGACCGGGATGCGCCCGAATGTGGAGGTGCTGGCGGAAGCAGGCGCGGCGCTGGGACGCACGGGAGCGCTGGCGGTGAGCGAGCACATGGAGACGTCGCTGAACGGCGTGTTTGCGGCAGGCGACTGCTGCGAGGCGCGGCACATCGTGTCCGGGCGCGAGGTGTGGATTCCGCTGGGGACGACGGCGAACAAGATGGGGCGCGTGGCCGGGGCGAACGCGGCGGGGCGCAGGGAGCGGTTTGCCGGCGTGGCTGGGACATCGATCGTGCGGGCGGGCGGGCTGGCGGTGGCGGTGACGGGGCTGTCGCAACAGCAGGCGCGGCGGGAGGGGTTTTCGCCGGTGGAGGCGGTGGTGGAGGGGCGCGAGCGGGCGCGGTATTTTTTCGGCAAGACGATCGCGGTGCAACTGGTGGCGGACCGGCGCAGCCGGAGGCTGCTGGGCGCGGCGGTGACGGGCGACGGCGGAGTGCTGGCGCGGATCAACACGGCGGCGGCGGCGCTGGCGGCGCGAATGGACGTGGAGACGCTGGCGGGGCTCGACCTGGCGTATGCGCCGCCGTATTCGACGGTGATGGATCCGCTCCTGGTATGCGCGCAGCAGTTGCTGCGGCTGCTGGATCATTGAAGACACGCGGCTCCGGAAGCGCGGATTGGTAGACTGGGAATTTCAGCGGTCCGCGAGGTGCAGGAGCGGCAGCAGGCCATGCTCAGGAAGGGACAGACGGCGCCCGGTTTCGAGCTCGAGCGGATCGAGGGCGGCCGCGTCTCGCTCAGGAAGATTCTGGAGCAGGGGCCGGCGGCGATCGTGTTTTTCAAAGCGAGCTGTCCGACGTGCCAACTGGCGCTGCCGTTTCTGGACCGCTTGAGCGGAGGGGCGTTGCCGGTGTACGCGATCAGCCAGGACGACGCGGCGCGGACGCGCGGGTTTCTGCCGCTGTTTCCGGTGGTGCTGCCGGTGCTGCTGGACGCGGCTTCGGCTGGTTATCCGTCGAGCAACGCGTATAGGATCGAGTATGTGCCGCCACTGTTCGTGATTGAAGTTGACGGGACGGTTTCGGACAGTTGCGAGGTGATCGACCGGCGGGTGTATGAGGCGCTGGGCGCGAGGGCAGGCAGGCCGATCTTCCAGCCGTGCGAGTCCGCGCCGCTGTACAAGCCGGGCTCAGGGGCAAAGAATTAGGCTTCCGGCGGGAGCGCCGGCGCATCGGATGAGATAAGCGAGACAGGAGCGGAGCAGACAAGATGCCGAAGATACAGGAGATCCTGAAGGGCGCGGCGGCGATCGCCAAGGGGATGTCGGTGACGATCCAGGAGATGATGAATCCGATCATCACCGACGACTATCCCGATGCGCCGCCGGTGTTTCAGGAGCGTTACCGCGGGCTGCACGTGTTGCAGCGAGACGACAACGGGCTGGAGAAGTGCGTCGCCTGTTTTCTGTGCTCGGCGGCGTGCCCGGTGCAGTGCATCTACATCGAGGCCGCGGACAACACGGAGCAGGAGCGGATCAGCGGCGGCGAACGCTACGCGGCGGTGTACAACATCGATTACAGCCGTTGCATCTTCTGCGGCTACTGTGTGGAGGCGTGTCCGACCGACGCGATCACGCATGGGCACGGGTTTGAGCTGGCGAGCTTCAACACAAGCACGCTGATCTACCGCAAGGAGCAACTGCTGGCGCCGCTGCCGGAGGGAGCGACGGGCAAGGTGAAGCTGGACCATCCGGTGGCGGTGGGCGACGGCGGGCACTGACAGCACAGTCCGGGGCCATGCCGTAAGTGAAGCGGCGGCAGCTTCAATGCTCGAAGTGGAAAACTGGTGCCGGGCGGGCCTGTCCCCAGTTTTTACAAAGATGAAATTGGTGCCAGGCGGGCCTGTCCCTGCTTGTTAACCACGCGGCACCAACACCGCTGCAACAAGCACCGCCAACGCAGCGCAGCCGCAGCGGAGAGTCCGCTCACTCCGGCCGCTGCGAGGCCTGCGCGCGGAACAGAAGCGCTGTGCGTGCTTTGCCTGCGGCACAGACCAACGGCGGGGCCGGGGCGCGCATTTTCATGCTTCCAGGTGCAGCCGGGTTCATGCTTGGCCGCTGTCCCGTTCCTTCCCGGGCTTCCCCGTTTGCTCGACAAAGATGAAATTGGTGCCAAGCGGGCCTGTCCCCAGTTTTTAAAAAGATGAAATTGGTGCCAGGCGGGCCTGTCCCCGGTTTTTTTAGTTTTTGGAGTTTTTTGAGAGGATGCGGTAGGCGCGGCGGGCGACGATTAGTTCTTCATTGGTGGCGAGGGCAACCACCTGCACCGCCGAGTTGCGGCTTGAGATCACGCGGTCTCCCTGTCCGTCTTCGTTGATCGAGGCGTCCAATTCGACGCCGAGGAACGAGAGCCCGTCGCAGATGGCGCGGCGCAGGGAGGGGCTGTTTTCGCCGATGCCGCCGGTGAAGGCGATGGCATCGAGGCCGTTCATGACGGCGGCGCAGCCGGCGACGGCCTTTTTCACCTGATATACGAACACGTCCAGCGCTAAGTTGGCGGCGGCTAAGCCCGCGCGCGCGGCCTCCATGATGTCGCGCACGTCGCCGCCGGCGACGCCGGACAGACCGGCGAGGCCGCTAACGCGGGACAGTTGGGTGCGAACCTGTTCGGTTGTCCAGCCGTTGCGGTCCATCATGTAGAGCACGGCGAAGACGTCGAGGTCGCCGTGGCGGGTGGCGTTTTCGAGCCCCGATTGCGGCGAGAAACCCATGGTGGTGTCCACGGAGACGCCGCGGTCGATGGCGCAGACGGAAGAACTGCCGCCGAGGTGGCAACTGGCGAGGCGCAGATCCGCGGGCGTGCAGCCGAGCAGTTGGGGCGCGCGGAGGCTGACGTATTCATGCGAGGCGCCGTGGAAGCCGTATTTCTCGACGCCGTGCCCGGTGCGCCAATCCTGCGGAACGCCGTAGACGCGGGCGTATTCCGGCTTGTTGCGGTGGAACTCGGTCTCGAAGGCGGCGACGAGCGGCACGCCGGGCATGGCCTGGCGGAAGGCGCGGATGGCGTCGAGATAGATGGCGTTGTGCAGCGGCGCAGCGAGGAGGAACTGCGCCATGGCCTGTTCGACGCCGTCATCGATGAGGTAAGTGCCCTGGTAGCGGGGTCCGCCGTGGGCCGCCTTGAAGGCGACGGCATCGACGGGCGTGTCGCCGGAGCGGATTTCGGCGATGGCGGCAGAGTAGTTGGAGACCCGCTCGAAGCGACCGCGGGCGAGCTCCCGCTCCTCCGGCATGGCGAGAATCTGGTACTTGAGCGACGTGGAGCCGAGGTTGGGGATGAGAATGTTCATGCTTTACTTGCCGGCGGCGAGACTCACGAGATTCTGTTGCGCGCGCGCCTGGAAGGGGCTTTTCATCGCAGCGCAGGCGCTCCAGTGCTTCTGGGCGGCGGCGAGCCGGGCCTTGTCCCGTTTGGGCCCTTTGCCGGCGAGATTGTAGTTGGCGAGACCGAGATAGAAATACGCTCCGGGAAGCAGGTCATTTGCGGCGGAACTGGCCTGGATGGCGGAGAGGCCTTCCTCGAGAAGTTTTTCGCATTCCGGCCATTTTTCCCGCGCGCCGAGGGCGATTCCAGCGATCCAATAGCCGCGGGCGAGGGTGTCTTTTTTCTTCTTTTCCCAGGCGGCGGGATCCATGCCTTCGGGCGCAGCACGGGAAGGCAGCATCTGGATGAGAGCCGTAGCGTATTCGGCGGCCTTGTCAAAATTCTTCGTCGAACTGAGATGAGTGTCGGCGGCGAAGACGAGCATGTCCTCGTTGGCGAAGCCCTGGGCGGCGGCATTTTCCGCGTATTCAAGCGCCCGCTTCATGTCTTTCATCTGAATGAGAGCGATGAATCCGCGGCCGGCGGTCTGCGCCATGTACTGGCTCTTGGGGTTGGCCTTCTCGAGGCCCTGGGCCAGCGTGAGGATGGCCTGGGGATCGCCGCTCCTGAGCGCGCCCGCATAGAAAGAGTACTCGGCGCGGGTGATGACCTGTCTGGCGAAATCGACTTCGGCTTTCCAGGTTTCCGCTTCGGTCTCGTCTTCGGGCTCTTTGGACTCGATCTTCTTCTTCGCGGCGGCGATGGTGGCATCGGCCCATTCGACGATGCAGGCGGCGTCGTTCTTCTCCTCGCACGCCTGCAAAGCGTTGTAGGCGGCGGGCGCGTTGTCGGGCTCGGCGGCGAGGATGTCGCGCGCGCCGGAGATCACCTTGTCGAGGGCTTTGGTCTTAAGCCAGAGCGGCACGACCTGATTCAGGGCGTAAGGCTTGCCAGCGTGATCCGGGTACTTCTGGAGGAATTCTTCGTACAGCTGGATCTTTTTGGCGTCGTCGGACTCGGATCCGGCCATTTGCAGCAGGAGTCCCTCCGGCGTCTGGGCGTCGATCTGGTAGCGCTGGCTCTGGGCGCCGGCGGGCGCGGCGAGCAGGAACGCGGCTAGCAACGCAAGTCTCATGGATGCCTCCCTGTTACGTCTGCTGATAATATTACAGAGTTCTGTGCTGATGGGCTAGAGGAGAGCGAGGCACCGGCGATGATTCCCACCACTTATCTGGCGACGTTGCTGCTGATGATCCTGTCGATGCTGTGCTGGGGCTCGTGGGCCAACACGATGAAGATGGCCGGGCGCTGGCGGTTCGAGTTGTATTATTTCGACTACGTGATCGGCGTGATGTTGAGCGCCACGGTGGCGGCGTTCACGTTCGGCAGCCTGGAAACGGTGATCCCGGGTTCGGATCAGGTTTTGTTCCCGTTCCTGGACAATCTAGCGGTGACGGGCAAGAGGCAGATGGCGCTGGCGGCAGGGGGAGGGGTTGTGTTCAACCTGGCGAATTTGCTGCTGGTGGCGGCGATTTCGGTGGCGGGGCTGGCGGTGGCCTTTCCGGTGGGGATAGGGCTGGCGCTGATCGTCGGGGCGGTTCTGAACTACGTCATCAACCCGGCGGGGCGTCCGGAGCTCGTGTTTGGAGGCGTGGCGCTGGTGGTGCTGGCGATTGTGATGACGGCCATGGCATACACGGCGCTGTCGCGGCAGCGCGCGGCGGAGAAGCCCGCGGAGGCGCCGCCGGAGCGCGGCAAGCGCGGCAAGCCGGGCGCGCGCAAGGCCTCGCCATGGAAAGGGCTGGGGCTGAGCCTGGCGGCGGGCGTGCTGATGGGGCTGTTTTATCCGCTGGTGGAGATGAGCAAGCAGGGGGATCTGGGGCTGGGTCCCTATGCGGCGGCGTTCTGTTTTGCGGTGGGCGTGCTGGTGTCGACGCCGGTGTTCAACCTGTTCTTCATGAACCTGCCGGTGGAGGGCGAGCCGGTGGGGTTTCGGGATTATCTGACGGGCACCTCGCGGCAGCATGCGCTGGGCGTGCTCGGAGGGATCATCTGGAGCGTGGGCACGATCAGCAACTTCGTGGCGGCGAGCGCGCCGAAGACGGTGAACGTGGGGCCGGCGGTGAGCTATGCGATGGGGCAGGGCGCGACGCTGGTGAGCACGCTGTGGGGGCTGCTGGTGTGGAAAGAGTTCGCCGGCGCGAACACGGGCGTGAAGGCGCGCATCTGGCTGATGCTGGTGTTGTACGCGGCGGGGCTGGGGCTGCTGTCGATCGCGCCGCTCTACCGCTGAGAGAGAGCGCGCACGAGGGCCTCGAGGATTTCCGCCGAGGGCAGGCTGCCCTGGGCGATGCGCGGCGAGCCGCCCCCGCGGCCGCCGCACTTCTCCAGCGCGGCCTTCAGGCGCGCGCCAGCATCGATGCCGGTTTCGGCGCCGGTGGCGAGCAATACGCTCGGCGGATTTTCGCAGGCGGCCAGAAAGACGCCGCGGCTGCCCGAGCAGAAACTCTGGGCGAGCGCGCGCACCTCGTCATCAATGGCGCCGGAGGCGATTCTCTCCACGTGCACGCGCAGGCCGCCCGCATCGGGCGGGCAGGATTCATAGAGCGAGCGGCCGCGCAGTTGGGCCAGCTCCAGAGCAAGTTTGCGGCGCGTTTTCTCGGCCTGTTTGGCCTGCTCAAGCAGAGACGCGGCGGTCTGGGGCACGTCGTCCAGAGCGGCGCTGAACAGGCGCGCCGCGCGGTCCAGCGCCTCGAAATCGGCGCGGGCGCGGGCGATGGCGCGCGAGCCGCAAAGGAATTCGACGCGCGACTGGCCGCGGATCTTTTCGGTCTTGCGGACGAGGATGGCGCCGATCTGGCCGGTGGAGCGCACATGCGTGCCGCCGCAGGCGGAGCGGTCGATGCCTTCGATCGTGATGATGCGCAGGGTCCCTTCGCGCGCGGACTCCTTCCGCAAGCCGGCGGCCGAGGCGGCGTCTTCAAAAGTGATGGACACGGGCAGATCCTGCCAGACCATTTCGTTGGCGCGGCGTTCGGCGGCGGCGAGCTGGGCAGGCGTCACCGAGGGCGTGTCCAGATCGATGGTGCTGGCTTCAGCGCCCATGTGGAAGCTGACGGTGGTGAAGCCGAACAGTTGTTCGAAGACGGCCGACAGCAGGTGCTGGCCGGTATGCTGCTGCATATGGTCGAAGCGGCGGGGCCAGTCGATGGCGCCGCGGGCCTGTTCCGATTCCGGCAACGGCTGCTCGAGCACGTGGACGATGCGGTCTGCGGAGTCTTCTTCGACGGCGATGACACGGATGCCGTTCAGGACGCCGGTGTCGTGCGGTTGTCCGCCGGAAGCAGGATAGAAGGCGGTGCGGCCGAGCACGATGCGCGCGCCCCCATCCAGCCGCTCCACGACGCGGGCGTCGAATTCTGTCAGGTAGCTGTCGGTGTAGTAAAGCCGCTCTGTCATGCGGCGGAAAGCCTCGCCGGAGGTTCCGGTATCAGACCCACTCGAGCGCGCCCTTCTTGTAGGCCCAGATATAGCCAACAATCAGGATGCTGAGGAATACGGCCACTTCGGCCACGCCGAACCAGGCGAGCTGCCGGAACCGGACCGCCCACGGGAACAGGAAAATGGTTTCCACATCGAAGACGACGAACAGGATGGCGACGATGTAGAACCGCACCGTGTAGCGGCCGCGGGCGTTGGAGGCGGCGCGGATGCCGCACTCGTACGCTTCCAGCTTGACGGGGATGGGCAGCGACGGGCGCAGATAGCGGAAGATGGCGAGCAGCACGAGCGGGAAGAGGATAGCGCAGATCAGGAAAATGAAGATCGGCAGATAACCTTCCGGCATGGTTTCACTATATCATCGCGGCGGCTGGCTGAGCGGCGCCTGCTAGAATCATCTCTTGAGCCAGGCAAGCGCCATTCCAATGCCCATCCGGCTGCCGGGGATGATGTTTCTGCGCGTGCTGCGGGAGCGGCGCTCGCTGATCTATCAGATGGTGCGGCGGGACTTTGAGCAGCGCTTTGTCGGCAGCGCGGCGGGCTGGTTGTGGACGCTGATCCACCCGCTGGTGCTGCTGGTGAGCTGGGTGTTCGTGTTCCAGTACTGCCTGAAGGTGCCGCCGCCGCCCGGGGCAGGGGACAGCTACACGCTGTTTCTGTTCTGCGGGTATCTGCCGTGGATGCTGTTTCAGGAGACGGTGCAGCGGTCGGCCAATTCGCTGGTGGAGCATTCGAGCCTGATCACGAAGACGGTGTTTCCGGCGGAGATCATCCCGGTGACGCTGTTTCTGTCGTCGCTGGCCAGCCACGGATTCGCCGTGCTGGTGGCGATGCTGATGGTGCGGTGGATGACGGGGCATTTCAGCGTGCTGATCCTGCTGTTGCCCGTGTACACGGTGCTGCTGGGGCTGTTCGCCATCGGGATCGGATGGCTGGCGGCCAGCCTTCAGGTGTTTCTGCGCGACACGGCGCAGCTTGTGGTGGTGCTGCTGACGGGATGGTTCTGGGTGACGCCGATCTTCATCGACGCATCCTACTTCCCGCCGGCGGCGCGGTTCCTGGTGAAATACAATCCGCTGGCGCTGGTGGTGAAGGGATACCGGCAGCGGCTGATGACCTACGAGCTTCCCGCCGTCTCCGACCTGCTGGTGCTGGCGGTGGTAGCGGGCGCGACGTTCTTCCTGGGAGGGATGTTCTTCCGCCACCTGAAGCGCGGCTTCGCCGACGTGCTGTAGGCGGTGACAATTCTGACGGAGCAACGCAACATGGAACTGACGCGACGAGGGCTGATGGCTGCTGTGGCCGCCCCGATGCTGATGCAGAGGCGCGGGAGCGCCCCGCGCCCCAACATTGTGCTGGTGCTGGCCGACGACCTGGCGGCGTGGATGACCGGCTGTTACGGCAACCGCGAGATCCGCACGCCGCAGATCGACCGCCTGGCGGACGCGGGCGCGAGGATGTTGCAGTCTTTTGTCTGCACGCCGATCTGCTCCCCGAGCCGGGCGACGCTGTTCACGGGCCGCACGCCGCGGCAGCACGGCATTCATGATTTCCTGACGGAAAAGCCGGCCTCCAATCCCGAGCAGGGCCAGAAGGCGCCGCCGGAATCGTTTGCGCGGGAGGTCATGCTCAGCGACCTGCTGGCCGCCTCCGGCTACCGCTGCGGCTATGTGGGCAAGTGGCACATGGGGCACGATGAAAAGCCCGGGCATGGGTTCGAATTCACGGCCACGATCCGCGGCCGGAAGTATCAAAACCCGGACCTGACGGTGAACGGAAGCGCGGTTACAGAAAAGGGGTATCTGGCAGAAATCCTCACGAAATACGCGTCCGATTTCATCGATCAACAGCAGAAAGACCGCCCGTTTTTCCTCACCGTGGCGCATCTGAACCCGCACACGCCCTACGACGGCCATCCGCAGCGGTATTACGACATGTACCGCGATGCGCGGTTCGAGACGTTCGGCATCCAGCCCAGGGCGGAGAACGCGCTGCGGGAGGACAAATACATGGACGACCCGGTCCCCCATATCCGCCGCTGCGCCGCCTCGGTGACGGCGCTGGACGACCAGGTGGGGGCGCTGCACCGGAAGCTGATCGAGCGCGGTTTGTTCGAAAACACGATTTTCATTTTCACGAGCGATAACGGTTTTCTGCTGGGGCGGCACGGACTGTGGAGCAAGGGGCATGCGTCGAATCCGATCAACATGTACGAGGAAGTGATGCAGGTGCCGATGATCTGGTCCTGGCCGGGGCGGATTCCGGTGCAGGCGGCGCGGCCGGAGCTGGTGAGCTTCTACGATTTTCTGCCGACGGTGTGCGAAGCGGCGGGCGTCGATGCGCCCAGGGACCGCAATCTGTGCGGGCGCAGCTATCTGCCGTTGCTGCTGAACCGGCCACTGCCGCGCAAGAACCCCTGGCCCGATCTGGTGTTCGGCCACTTCCGCTACACGGAGATGGCGCGGGACAAGTATTTCAAGCTGGTGGTGCGAGAGCCGGGCACGGGGCCGGGCGAGCTGTACGACATCCGCAAGGACCCGCGGGAGCGGGTGAACCTTTACGAAGATCCGGGCTTCAACACCGTGCGGGCGCGGCTGGAGAAGCGGCTGGCGGAGTGGCGCGGGAAGTACGCGTAATCAATCGCGGAACACGGCCCTGACGCCGGCGGGTCCGGCGAAGACGCAGATGGCGGCATGGCCGCAGCCGGGCGCGATGGCGAAGCCGTGCTGCGCCTGGTAGCGCTGTTTCATGTAATTCCAGAAAGCAGTGCCGCGCTCGCGGCGGTTGGGGCCCTGGGCCTGCGCGGGACAGCTCTTATCGAGAGTGGGATCGCCCGTGTTGGTGTCGAGTTCGCCGACGAGGTAGGTGACGTCGCGGGCGGCGAACTGCTTCCGCACCTGCTCGGGATCCATGCCCGCGGCGTACCCTTCCAGTTTTTCCAGGCCGTAGCGATAGCGGTTGTAGGTGGTGCAGTTGTCCGAATCCCAATAGGGAGTGAATTCGCCGGTGCACGAGCCCTGCGGCGAACAGACGCCGCCCTGGCTGAGGCGCAGCCCGTCGGGATAAACGTAGCTGGAAGGGTTGGCGGGGACGTAGCGGACGCGCACGCGCATCTTTGGCTCCTGGCGGTTGAAGGCGGCGTAGCGCTGCACGTATTGCCCGCCAGCGGAGTGGCCAGCGACGACCACTTCGCGCAGGTCCGGCCAGCGCGCGGCGTCGTTGAAGCACTCGAGGATGCGGTCCATCACGTCGTAAGATGCGACCGGTCCGTTGAGCGCGGCCAGGCCCGCTTTCCAGCCCTCGTTGGTCCAGAACCATTCTCCCGGCTCGACGGCGTCGCCGCGGCCGGCCTGCGTGCGGGCTTTGAAGTGCGGCGCGACGACGGCGGTGCGGTCCAGCCGGTCCGCGGCGATGGTGGAAGCCAGGGCCCAGCGGAAATAATCCTCAGCGTTGCGGTTGGTGCCGTGCACCATGATGTAGCCGCGCTCGATGCCGCGGTGCACGCCGCTTTGCAGTTCATGCGTGCGCCAGACGATGACATGACCCTCGGCGAGCCGCAGTTTCTCCGTCGCGCCGGTGCCGGCCATCATCGCGAGAATCAATATCCCCTGCATGGGCCTCCTTCCTTATTACCGTAGCCTGATCAATTCAGACTCTGTCAAGCGGAATACGGCGGTGAAGCGGTCCCATTCCGCCTCCGGAACATTCTGGGCCGGATGGCGGGCGCGCCAGACGGAGAGCTGATTGTCGCGCGCCTTCAGCCGGCAGAGGAAGGCCAGCAGGTGCTCTTCTTCCTCGGGCGGCGGCAGCGGATCGGCCGCGAAATAGATGGCGGCGCCGCGCGGCAGGGCGGGCAGGTGGCGGCGGAGCACATTGCCGGCAGCGGCGACCCTCGCTTCGTAAGGCTGATAGTAATGCTCCCGAAGCCAGCCCGAAAGCCAGCGGTGCTGCGGCGCGAGCCCGAGCGCCAGCGCCGCCGCCAGGGCCAGAGGGAGTTGCCAGCCGCGGGGCTGCATGGCGCGCGTGAGGCGGTCGAGCAGGAGTCCCGCGAGCAGGCACCATCCGGCGTAGGCGATGTAGAAGGCATAGAAGCTGCGCTGCGGGAGGAACAGAAGCGGCAACGGCGAGAGGGTGATGAGTGTGATGGAGATCCGCGTGGCTCGATGCCGGATCCAGAGTGCGGCCAGGAGCGCGAGCAGCAGCGTGAGCCACGCGGCCCAGGCGCTCCAGTGGGGGCCTTGATAGAGCAGGTTCGCGGTGATCAGCTTCCACCGCTCGCTCAGGACTGCGAAGGTGAATTCGGGCTGATAGGCGGGGTTGGCGGTCATGGGGGCGCGCCAGGCGGTGTACGCGAGGACGCCCCAGCACGCGGCAGCGCTGACCGCCACGGCGATCCAGCCGATTTGTCGAGCTTTATTTGTGAATGCCGCCACGGCGAGGATCAGAGGAAGCGACACCGCGATTTCCTTCGATCCGCCGGCGAGGGCGGACAGCGCCGCCAGCGCCGCCCATCGCCGCCAGGAAGGCGCGGTGGCGGGTTGGAGCAGCGGTTCGGCTGCCAGCAGCGCGCCGAAGAAAAACAGGAAGCAGAGCAGATCGTAAAGCGTGCCGCCGTTGAAATACAGATCGTGCAACTGCGCGTGGTAGGCGAACAGCAGCCCGGCGAACAGCGTGGCGCGCAGGGAGCCGGATGAGGACCGGAAGAATCGCAGCGCCAGCCAGAGATTCACGAGCAGCAGGCCGAAGCAGAAGACGCGATAAGGGCGCGGGTGCAGATCGAACAGCTCCCAGAGTCCTTTCAGCACGAGGTTGCCGATAGGCCGCTCCTTCGCCGCCAAAATTTCCCCGGGGCTCAGGAATGCCACGCCGTGCAGGTTCATCAGGTCGTCAGGCGTGAACCAGGCCAGCAGCCCGGGCCATGCGAAATAGAGCAGCCAGAGCGCGAGCGCGAGCCAGAGGAGGGGCATCGCGAGCCGGTTTGGAGGTCTCGCTTCCTTTGCGTCACTTCCGCCGGCGGGTGTCTGGAGGCTGGATGGATTCACGCGGTGCAGGGCCAGGGATCCGCCCGTGCCTGCCCCAACTGTATCACGGGCGGCGGACAGCGCCGTTTGCGGCGCGCCACTTGCGGAGGAGTTCGTAGATGGCCACGCCGCCGGCGGTGGCGACGTTGAGCGAGCTCTTCGAGCCGCGCATAGGGATTCGCACGCGGAGGTCGCAAACGGCGAGCACGCCTTCGGAGAGTCCGTCGACTTCGTTGCCGAAGACGAGACAGACCGGCCAGCGGGGCTCCCATTCGAACAGGTCTGCCGCGGGTTCCGCCGTTTCCACCGCGGCGAGCTGGTAGCCGCGGGCTTTGAACATGCGGAGCGCGACCAGCGTGTCCACCTCGTATTGCCACGGCACCGAGCGCTCGGCGCCGAGCGCGGTCTTCGCCACGCCGGGCTGCGGCGGGTGGGCGGTGATGCCGCAGAGCACGAGCCTTTCCACGCCCGCAGCATCGCAGGTGCGGAAGAAAGCTCCCGCGTTGTACATCGAGCGGACGTTGTCGAGCACGACGGCCACCGGCAGAGGCTGCGCTGTCATCCGCTGGCTAGGATAGCCTGAAGCCATGGTGACGTTGAACGGGGAATCGCTGACGCTTGAGCAGGTGGCGGCGGTGGCGCGGGGCGGGGAAGAGGTGGAGATCGACGCGCAGGCGGTGCGGCGGATGCGCGCCTCGCGGGAGCAGGTGGAGCGGATGGCGGAGGGAGAGGCGCCGGTGTACGCCGTGAACACGGGCGTCGGATACCTGGCCGACACGCGGATCAGCGCCGGAGACATCGCCGCGTTGCAGGAGAACATCGTGCGCTCGCACGCCTGCGGCGTGGGCGAGCCGCTGCCGGGCGAGGTGGTGCGGGCGATGATGCTGATCCGCGCCAACGTGCTCGCCAAGGGGCTGAGCGGGATCCGCCCGCTGATTGCGCGCAGGCTGTGCTCGCTGCTGAACCGCGGCGTCACGCCGGTGGTGCCGTCGCGCGGCAGCGTGGGCGCGAGCGGTGATCTGACGCCGCTGGCGCACATGGCGCTGGTGCTGCTGGGCGAGGGAGAGGCGGAGTATCAGGGCGAGCGGATGGACGGGGCCAAGGCGCTGGCGGCGGCGGGCATCACGCCGGTGAGCCTGCGGGCGAAGGAGGGCATCTCGCTGGTGAACGGCACGCAGGCGATGCTGGCGGTGGGCTCGCTGGCGCTGCTCGACATCGAAGACCTGTGCGAGATGGCGGACGTGGCGTGCGCGCTGTCGACCGACGCGCTGCGCGGCACGCCGCGCGCGTTCGACCGGCGGATTCACGAAGCGCGCCCGCATCCGGGCCAGCTGGCGAGCGCGCGCTTCCTGGAGCGGCTGATGGCAGGCAGCGAGATCCGCGAGTCGCACCGCACGTGCCGCCACGTGCAGGACGCCTACTCGCTGCGGTGCGCGCCGCAGGTGCACGGAGCGGTGCGCGACGCGGCGGCGGAGGCGCGGCGGATCTTCTCGATCGAGCTGAACTCGGCCACGGACAACCCGCTGGTGTTCGACGGAGAGATTCTCTCCGGCGGCAACTTCCACGGGCAGCCGCTGGCGCTGGCGCTGGACGCGCTGGCGGTGGCGCTGTGCTCGCTGGGCGGCATCAGCGAGCGGCGGACCGACCGGATGGTGAACCCGATGCTGAACGAGGGGCTGCCGGCGTTTCTGGCGTCGCATCCGGGGCTGGAGTCCGGGCTGATGATGTGGCAGGTGGTGGCGGCGGGGCTGGTGGCGGAGCTGCGCGTGCTGGCCACGCCGGCGTCGCCCGGCTCCATCACGACCAGCGGCAACAAGGAAGACTTCGTGAGCATGGGCATGACGGCGGCGCTGAAGTTGCAGGAAGGCGTGAAGATGGCGCGGATGGTGCTGGCGGTGGAGATGATGGCCGCCTCGCAGGCGATCGAGTTTCTGCGCCCGCTGAAGACGAGCCCGGCGCTGGAGGCGTTTCTGTCAATGCTTCGCGAATATGCTCCCGTGCAGACGAAGGACGGTTCGGCATCGCTGGCAATGGGAGCGGTGTCGCGCTGGCTGGCCGGCTGGCGCGGCATTGGGAAGCCGTGGGACACGGCTCAGGTGGAGAAGACGTAGTAGCGGGTGCAGCGGCGGAAGCCGAGCCGGCGGTACAGCTCCATGCCGGCGGGGGAGGATTGCAGCACGATGGGACCGGCGGCGCCGCGGCGGCGGAATTCCGACACGGCGTGGCGCATGATCGCTTCGGCGTAGCCTTTGCCGCGCCAGCCGGGCAACGTGCCGACCGAGTAAATGCCCACCGCGCCGGCGGCTTCGATGAGGGCGGCGCAGGTGACGGCGCGCGAGCCGTCGTAGCCGACAAAGATCTCCACCGGCGCGCCCCAGTGTTTCGGGTCGCAATAGACTTCGTGCGCGAGCTGGGGCGGGATGAAGAAGCACTGGCCGATGATGTCGGCGAAGTCGGTGCGCGCCTGTTCTGCGGCGGCGGTGCGGACTTCGAGCTGCGGCAGCGGCCGGCGGGGCGGGGGGAGTTCTTCGATTTCCATGCCGGGCGGCTCGGCGATGCAGGACATCGAGCAGGCGTCGAAAATCTTGTACAGGCGGCGCAGGGTGCGGCCGCCGATGAGGTGTTCGCAAACCCAGAAGGACCAGTCGCGATTGTGGGCGCGGTAGTGCGCGGCGGCGCGCTGGATGCGGCGTTCCAGCTCGCCGGGGCCCTGCCCGGCGGGATCGGGGGCGGGCGAGTCGAGCAGCGCGATATTGAACACCGGATGCGCCACCCAGCTTGTGATGAGACGCAGGCCGGGCTCGAGCGTCACCGGGCCGTAGAAAGAGAGCGACGCGGCGAGGTTGGCTGCGTTGCGCTCCCACGGCCTCATGCTCCGATACTCATAGCAAGGTCATCGGGTCGACGTCCACTACCAGCGCCGTGGCGGGCCACTGTTGTTCGACCGAGTAGCGGCGGAGCGAGTGGAGCATGTCGTTCAGGCGCTGGCGGGACAGGGCCTTGATGAGGATCTGGTAGCGGTATTCGTTCTTGAGCCGCGGCACGGGGGCTTCGGCGGGGCCGAGAATCCGGATGCCCTCGCCGCCGGGGCCGAGCACTTGCGCGGCTTCGGCGCTCAGGCGCATGGCGGCCTCCTGCGCGGCGGCGCGAACGAGGACATTGGCCATGGCGCAGAAGGGCGGGTAGCGCATGAGGCGGCGGAATTCGAGCTCTTTTTCGTAGAACCGCGCGTAGTCCTGCGCGGCGGCGCAGCGGATGGCGTAGTGATCGGGCGAGCAGGTCTGGATGACAACCTCTCCCGGAAGGTGGTGTCTGCCGGCGCGCCCCGCCACCTGGGTGAGGAGCTGGAAGGTGCGCTCGGCGGCGCGGAAATCGGGCAGCGCGAGGCCGATGTCGGCGTTGATAACGCCGACGAGCGTGACGTTGGGGATGTCGTGGCCCTTGGCGATCATCTGCGTGCCGACAAGGATGTCGAAGGCGCCCTCGCGGAAGCCGCCGAGAATGAGCTCGTACTGGTTCTTGCCGGCGGCGGTGTCGCGGTCGAGCCGAGCGAGGCGCGCGTGCGGGAAATGGCGTCGCAGTTCGTCTTCCACTTTCTCGCTGCCGGAGCCGAGGAAGTAGAGATACTCGCTGCCGCAGTTGGGGCAGACCTTCGGCACACGCTGGGCGTAGTTGCAGTAGTGGCACAGCAGGCGGTTGTCGCGGCGGTGGAAAGTGAGTCCGATGGCGCAGTGGACGCACTGGATGCGCTCGCCGCAGGAGCGGCAGGAGACCGAGGAGGAGAAGCCGCGGCGGTTCATCAGCAGGATGGTCTGCTCGCCGGCTTCGAGCCTGGCGGCGATGGACTCGAGCAGGCGGCGCGAGAAAAGCGCATTCTGGCGCGTTTCGAGGAACTCCTCGCGCATGTCAACGACCTCGACGGAGGGCATCGGCCGGTCGGCGATCCGCTCGGGAAGCTCCAGCAACACGTACTTGCCGCGCTGGGCGTTATAGCGGCTTTCCAGCGAGGGCGTCGCCGATCCGAGCACCGCCACGGCGCCCGCGCGCTGGGCGCGCAGAATGGCGACATCGCGGCCGTGGTAGCGCGGCGTCTCCTCCTGCTTGTAGCTCTGATCGTGCTCTTCGTCGACGATGATGAGGCCCAGATCGCGCACCGGCGCAAAAACGGCCGAACGGGTGCCGACGCCGACGCGCGCGCCGCCGGAGCGCAGGCGGCGCCACTGTTCGGCGCGCTCGGCGTCGTTGAAGGCCGAGTGCAGGATGGCCACCTGATCTCCGAACCGCGCGTGGAACTGGCCGGCGACGGCGGGCGTGAGCGCGATCTCCGGCACCAGCAGCAGCGCGCCGCGGCCGAGTTTAAGGGCGGCTTCAATGGCGTTGAGGTAGACCTCGGTCTTGCCGGAGCCGGTGACGCCGTGCAGCAGAAAGGCTTGGAAACTGCGCTGGCCGAGCGCGGCGCGGATCGAGTCAAAGGCCTGCTGCTGCGGCCCGCTGAGCGTGTGGCGCGGGCGCGACCAGGAGGGATCGCCCGCGGCGAGATCATAGCGGAGGCGGGCGAGGCCTTTGCGGGCCAGGGCGCGGCCCGCCTGCGAAGCGCCCTTGACGGCGGGCTCGAGTTCGGAGAGGCGGTGCGGGCCCGGGTGGAGTTCGAGATAGGCGAGCAGCTCGCGCTCGGCGCGCGGCAGCTTCACGCCTTCCGCGGGCCGTTGCGCGAACTCGGCAAGAAGTTTTGCGGCGGGAGCGCGGAGAGGGTCGCGGATGCCGGCGGAGTGTTCCGACTCAACGAGGCCTTTCCTTTCAAGCGAAGCGAGCAGCTTCTTCGCGCCGGGGACTTTCCGCTCGAGCGTGGCGTCGGCCAGCGGGCGGGCCTCGAGCGCACGCAGGATTTGCGAGGCGGGATCGGCCTCGGCGCCGTCGAGACCGAGCTGGCGGGTGACGTCGATTCCCTTCCGGGTGAGAGCCCAGATGCGGGCGTGGCGCACTTCAGCAGAGATGGGCGCCATGGAACGCAGCACCTCCCCGAGCGGAGCGCAGTAGTATTGGGCCACCCAATGGCCCAGCTCGAGCAGCTCGGCGTCGAACGCGGGTTCGGCGTCGAGCAGCTTGAGGGCGTCCCTGGCCCTCACGTCAGGAGGCTCGTTGTGGACGCGGAGGACGACGCCCGGCAGTTTGCGCGGGCCGAACGGCACCAGCAGGCGGCATCCGGGCTGCACGCGGTGGCGGAGGGTTTCCGGCAGCCGGTAGGTGAAGCAGCGGTCCAGCGGGACCGGCAGGCTCACATCGGCGAATGCAAAATTCTGCTCCATGCGTAACTTCAGGCCGCCGGGGCTCGCTTCTGGGCTTGAAGGAGTTTCCCCATGAGAGCCTGTCTCACCATTTTGACTGTTCTTCTCGGAGCCGCCGGTCTCGCCGTCGCCGGGCAGATCGACGGCAAGTGGGTGTCCGAGCGCACCATGAACCGCGGCGGCGAGGAAGTGACCGTCCGCCAGACGTTTGATCTGAAGTCGGAAGGCAGCACGCTGACCGGCACGGTGTCGATGCAATTGGGCCAGATGGAGCCGCGCACGATGCAGATCCAGGAAGGCAAGATCGAGGGCAACAAGTTCTCGTTCAAGACCGTGATGGAGACGCCGAACGGCACGATGACCTCGGTGTATGAAGGGACCGTGGAAGGCGACGTGTTGAAGGGCACGTCGCGGCGCGAAGGCGGCCAGGGCCAAGGCCGTCCGTTCGAAGCCAGGCGGGTCCCGGCCTCCTGATCTTCGGTCTGACAGCTAACATCGCAAGGGTGGCTTTCCCGCAGGGAAATTTCCGGGGCAAGCCGCTTCTTTTTTCGGGCTCCGGGATACAATCATTCTGATACTGTCATTTCCTGCAAGGAGGAATTCCGATGGCTGACAACATTGCCGTGTTGCCTTATTACTCCGTGACCGTGCCGAACAAGACCGGCGAGGGAGCGAAGCTTCTGGGCGCGCTGCGCGACGCGGGCGTGAGCCTGCTGGGACTGTGGGCGTACCCGGTGAAGGGCAAGAAGGCGCAGTTCGACCTGGTGCCCGCCGATCCGAAGCTGTTCGCCAAGGCGGCGAAGAAGCTGAAGCTGGAGTGCGGAACGAAGCAGAACGTGATCTGCTGGAACGGCGATGACCGCGCGGGCGCGGCCGCCGATGCAACGGCCAAGCTAGCGGCGGCGGGGATCGACGTCCATGCCATGCAGGCAGTGATCTCCGGCGAAGGGCGGTTTGGCGCGCTGATCCAGGTGGCGCAGGGGGATATCAAAAAAGCCGTGAAGCTGCTGTCGGCGTGAGCGGGGGCGCGGTTCTCACACGCTGAGGATCGGCAGGTACTCCGGCGCGTCGGCGAACGGCGCCGCGGCGCCGGAGGCCACCTGGTACATCCGCTCGTGCGCCGCGATGGCGGCGTCGCCGATCTCCGTGTACGGGCGGTTGCAGATGTCCAGAAAGCCGATGTTGTAGTTTTCGCCGTCGAAACGGCCCAGGGCGCTCTGATCGTACATGGTGAACCAATGGGCGCCGACGCAATTCGGATTGGCGGCGGCGTCCTCCAGATACACGCGATAGGCGCGGCCGCGGTCTGCCTGCGTGCGGACGTGGCCCAGTCCGGATGCGGGCAGGCCGGCGTCCAGGGCGCCGAAGTGCCACTCGCCGACCAGCACGGGCATGCCGAGCAGGGAGTGGATCCTGTCGGAAACGTCGCGTGGCAGCTTGTCCCGGTAATTGTTCAGGCTGAAGACGTCGAAGCTCTTCATGCCGGCCACGGCCCACTCGGGCGGCACCCCGGCCCAGCGCATGCCGAGGTTCAGGTGGTTGGGGTCGGCCTTGCGGCAGGCGCGCGAAAGCGTGCCGAAGTAGCGCTCCACCATGAGGACGCTGAACTGGCGCAGATCGGGCTGCGATTCTTTCGAGAGCGGCTTGCGCCAGCGTCCGCGCGCGACCTGATCGAATGTGACGTCCATGGCCCAGGCTTTCGACAGCGCGGCGGAGGTCTCGTACTTTCTGGCGAGCCAGCGGGCGAGCTCCTCGCGTGTCTGGCAGAGGTCTGACGTATAGAGCATGCCCGCGGCGGGCAGCTCGGAGGAGAAGCCCCAGGTGGGCTCGTTCATGAGGAAGTAGCCCAGGAAGGCGGGGTCTTTCGCGGTGCTCTCGAGCTGGCTGGCATATTCAGCGGCGTCCTGCTCGAAGCCCGGGTGGAAGACATCGGGGAAGTCGCGGTAGATGGCGCCGCTGCGGGCGCCGCGGAAATTCATGGGCCGCACGTAGGGAAAGGAAGCGCGGGCGGCGATCTCCCACTCGCTCCAGTTGGCGACGGTGTTGAAGCGCAGGCGCTTCATTTCGGCCAGGGCGATGGCGGCCCACTTCTCGCGCCAGCCGTCGCGGCCGAAGACGCGGATGAAGTTGGCGGCGAGGAAGTTGACGAACTTCGCTCCCTGGCGGCCGGGGCGGCCCTCGCTCCAGGCGTCGGCGTATTCGGGCTTTTCCGGGCTCCATTTCAGCGCGGATTCCAGCCCGTCGACGCGCGCTTCGCAATCGACGCGGACGCAATCGAGCCCGGTGGACCAGAAGGCGTAGCCGTCGGGATCGGCGAGCCACCAGCGGCCGCCTTCTTTTTTCACGGTAAAGAACCCTGAACCCTCGCCCAGCTTCAGGTTTTTCCAGCCGCCCCAGCGCGAGAACATTTCCGGCCATTTCTGGTTTGGCGCGAGCTGGAGCTGGACGCTGAGCCTCTGTTTCAGCTCCTCCGCAGTGCGGGTCCTGCCGGGCCAGTTGTGCAGCGCGCTCTGGCCGAACTCGTCCACCAGCGGGCCTTTGGGGAGAAGCGGCGCAGCCAGCTTCTCGGGCATCTTCGGCAGGAAGACGGGATCGGTCATGCACCAGCGCGCCGTGCGCGGGGCCTTGCGCAGGAGGGTGAAAGCGAGCCGGTCCACCAGGGCGAGGTCGACGCGGTCGCCGCCGCAGAGGGGCTTGAGGAACGCGGCTTCCCGGTCGGCCATCCAGCGGTTCTGGTCGACCAGGGCGAGATCCATGCGGACGCGGAAGCTGCACTGCGGCAAGCCCCCGAAGTCGTAGCGGAAGCGGCGTCCTTTCTCGCCCTCGCCGAGGGTGATGCGGAAGGCGATGACGTCCTGGCCGTCGATGAGCATGTCGCAGGTGACCGCTTTCGCGCCGGCCAACAGGCCGGGGCGGAAGGTGAAGGCCATGCCGTCGCCGGGCTTCTCGGCCTCGAACCAGCGGGCGCCTTCGATGGGCGCGGCGCCGTCTTTCTCGGCGAGCGAGCCAAGCGCCGTCCAGACGCCAAGTTTCTGTGCGTCCGCGGGCAGCGGCGCCGAAGCGGACAGAGCGGTGACGGCGAGAAAAGTCCTGCGTCGCATGGGAACTCCTGGATGATTCGTATCAGAGTTCTGCATCCGTTTACAAGCGGGGCGGCGCGTGGCGCGGGAAGCGGAAGGGTTGGAACACTCGTGTGCACAAATTGGCCATGGGATCCGCCCGTCGATGCCAGGGGGGACAGAGCATTGACACCGGGTATCTTCGCCTGTACCATATGCGCCGATGCGGTCAGAGGGCAGGGGAGAGCATGGTGTCCCGTCCTCCGCCCCGGCGTTTGCAGAATCGTCATGGTTGCTTCACGATCTTGTGACGGACGGGGACTATCTTGACAGCTTGCCTATGGGGCAGAACCGGCGCAGCGGCGAAAGCACGCCGGGTTCCGTAGCCGAGGACAGCAGCTTCATCTCTTTCTTGACGAGGTAGCGATGAGACGATTCCGGATTCTTTCTTGCGCCGCTCTGGCGGCGCTCCTGCTTGCGGTTCCCGCGAGCGCCCAATTTGAAACAGCGGAAGTCCTCGGCACGATCCGGGACCCTTCCGGCGCGGTCATTCCCAACGTGTCGGTCACATTGACCAATCAAGCCACGGGGGTGCAGGCGAAAACCGTCACGGATTCCTCCGGCAACTACAGCTTCTTCAACGTCCGCGTGGGGCGGTACACGGTAACGGCGGAAGCCTCCGGCTTCTCGCGGTTTTCCGCCGCCGACGTGACGGTGAACGTGAATTCGCGCCAGCGCGTCGACATCACGATGCAGGTGGGCGCGGTCACTGAGGTGGTCGAGGTGAAAGACGCCGCCGCCACTCTTCAGACGGACACGAGCGAGAAGAGCCAGGTGGTGAGCAGCACGCAGATCGTGGAGCTGCCGCTGAACGGGCGCAATTATTCCGATCTGGCGCTGCTGGCGACCAACATCCGCAAGTCGCCGATCGGCATGGGGGCGACCACGCCGCGGGAGGGGTCGTTCAACGTCAACGGGATGCGCAGCACCTACAACAACTTCCTGCTCGACGGCATGGACAACAACGCCTATTCCACGTCCAACCAGGGTTTCTCGAATCAGGTGGCGCGTCCCTCGCCGGACGCCGTGGCCGAGTTCCGCGTCATCACGAGCAACTTCAGCGCCGAGTACGGGCGTGTGGGCGGCGCGGTGATCAATGTCGTCATGCGGTCCGGCACCAACCAGATGCACGGAACGTTTTACGAATTTCTGCGGAATACGAAGCTGAACGCGGCAGGCTTTTTCAAACCCGTGGGCGGACAAAAGCCGCCGTTGAACCAGAACCAGTTTGGCCTGACGGTTGGCGGGCCGTTCGTGAAGAACCGCGTTTTCTTTTTCGCCGACTATGAAGGCCTCCGTCAGATCCAGAAAACTGTCTACTTCGCCACGATCCCGAACATGAACGACCGTGCGGGCGTGCTTCCGGTGACGGTGTACAATCCTCTGACCGCCACGGTCTATCCGGCGGGAACGCCGGTGGCGATGACGCCGTTCGCGCGCAAGGTGCTCTCCGAACTGCCGCCGGTGCCGGCGGGGCCGGGGCGTTCCAACGATTACCAGCAACTGATGCTGAATCCTCGCGATTTCGGCGACAAATACGACGCAAAAATCGATGCGGTTTTGAACGACAGGATGACGGGATTTCTGCGCTTCAGCCAGTGGAAGGACAATCAGTTCTACTCGCCGTATGTCGAAGGGCCGTCCGGCGGATCGGGCAACGGTTACGTGCGGGTGCTCAGCCAGGCCGCGGCCGCGGGCTACACGTGGACGCTGACGCCGGCGTCGATGCTGGAAATCCGGATGAGTTATACGCACATGCGGGCGGGCAAGGCGCCGCCGTTTCTGGGCGGGGCGAGCATGGAGGCGCTGTACGGCATCCGGGGCCTGCCCACGGCGCCCGATATTACGGGCGGCCTGAATACGCAGAACATCGCGGGATTCACCACCGGCATCATCGGGCGGCAGGCGACCAATCCGCAATTCCAGCACCCGACGGTCTGGAACCCGAAGGTGAATTACTCGGTGCTCCGCGGACGGCACAGCATGAAAATGGGCGCCGAATTTCACTGGATTCTCACGCAGGTCATGGACATCAACCCGGTGTACGGCCTGCTGGGATACGCTGGCCAGTTTAGCCGCCCCACCTGCGCGGTTCTCGGCCAGCCCTCCAACTGCACGATTCCCGCCGACCAGGCCAGTTACAACCTCGCTGACTTCATGTTCGGGCTGCCGAGCCAGATCCAGCTTTCCAACTGGCTCGTAGGCAACTACAGGCAGCGGGATTCGTTTTTCTATTTACAGGACGACATCCGGCTCAGCTCGAAGCTGACGTTGAATCTCGGTCTGCGCTATCAGTTCGCCACGCCGCGGTGGGAGCGGGACAACATGCTGTCGAACTTCGACCCCGAGGGCGTGCGGATGATCATGGCGAGCCCGGGGAGCATCTATAACCGTGCTCTTGTCGACCCCGACTACAGCAACTGGGGTCCGCGCTTCGGTTTCGCATACAGCGCCACGGCGAAGATGGTGGTCCGCGGGGGCTACGGCATCAGCCATGTGCACGGCAACAGGATGGGCAGCGCCGATCTGCTGGGCATCAACGGACCGCAGGTGAACATTGCCACGGTGAACCAGACGATCCCCGCCGGCGGTCCGGTTCCAGCCACGTTCCGCACGACGGAAAACGCCTTTCCCGCCGGCATGACCGATCCGGACAAGTTCAACCCCGTCCTGTCCAACGTCTCCTACATCCCGCGCGACACGCGCTGGCCCTATGTGCAGACCTGGTTCCTCGGCGTCCAGCGCGAACTCCCTTCGAATTGGGTGGTGGAGATCGGCTACACGGGCAACCACAGCCTCCGTCTGCCTGTGCTCGGCGATTACAACCAGGCGTTTCCGAACCAGCCGGGGCAAAGCCTCGGCATCCAGGCGCGGCGGCCGATTCAGAGCTTCGGCGCCATCACCTGGGTCAACCCTGCCGGGCAGACCGTCTACCACGGGCTCTCCGTGCGCGCCGAGCGGCGCATCAGCGGCGGGATGTACTTCCTGAACTCCTTCACGTGGTCCAAGGCGTTGGGCAACTCCGAACAGGCGCTGGAAGACAACGCCGTCGTGCAGAACATCCGCGACCTGAAGAACGAACGCGGACCCACCAGTTACGACACGAAATTCATCAACACGACCAGTCTTGTGTACAGGCTGCCGTTCGGGCGCGGCCAGCGGTTCGGCGGCGGTTGGAACGCGTGGCTCGACGCAGTGGCCGGAGGGTGGGAGATGAACACGATTCATACCGCCTACTCCGGCCGGCCGGTGAACGTGATCTATACGCCCTCGGCGGCGCTGGACGTCACGGGGAGGCTCGCAGAATGGCGCGGCGGGGCGCAGCAGCGGCCCAACCTGGTGGGGGATCCCGCGCGGCCGGAAGGCGTGAGCATGATTGACACCTATTGGAACAAGGCCGCTTTCGCCATGCCGACCGCCGCGGCGCCCTTTGGCAACATCGGGCGCAACGCCTTCCGGGGGCCTGACCTGTGGCAGTGGGATTTCTCCGTGAACAAGCGGTTCCGGCTGCCTTACCGGGAGGGAATGGCGTTGCAGTTCCGGTCTGAGTTCTTCAATTTCCTGAACCGGACCAATTTCGGCCAGCCTGCTGCGAACTTCAGCAACGCGAACTTCGGCACGATCCGCAGCACGCTGGCGCCAAGGCAGATTCAGCTCGCCCTGAAGCTGGTGTACTGACCGGCTCAACAGCCTGATTCGCGCGCGGCGCAGAACGGCGGGGGCTGCACATGGAAGGGCAGCCCCCGGCTCAAGGCGGGGGGAATCGGGAATACAAGGCGGCGCGGGCCAATCACGCGCCGGGGGAGAACTCGTAGACCACGGCGCCTTTGACGTCGTGATGCCGCAGCACGAGCCGGCTGCCGGTGGCGGAGGGCTCGGCGGTCACGCTGAGGAATCCGCCCGCGACGCGGTGGAAACGGTGGAAGCGCTTGTCCTCGCCCGGGCTGCCGCCGGCGTGAGGATCAGATGCGGGTCCGGTGCTGAATTCATGCAGGCCGCTTTCGGGGTCCACCGAGTGGTACTGCCAGTGCCGGTCGCCGCAGAGGACGATGACGTTCTTTTTCTGGCCGGCCCAGGCGCGCATTTCTTTGCCCTCGGTGGCGAAGGCGGCGTTGGTATAATTGTCGCCTTTTTGGGGGCGGTCCGGTCCTACCCAGGGCGTCGGGCTGATGATGATTTTCCAGTCGGCGTCGCTTTGATCGACCGTGGATTTCAGCCACGCCTTCTGTTCGGCGCCGAGAATTGTCTTGGCGGGGCCGTCGGGAGCATCGTTCGGCGAGCGGAAATCGCGGCCTTCGAGCAGCCAGATCTGCACGGATTTTCCCCAGCGGAATGTCCGGTATGTCTTGCCCTCGATGGGGGTCTGTTCGAGGAAAATGCGCTGGCCGTCGGCAAAAGTCATCGGCTTCATCCAATCCGGATCCCGGCCGGGCCAGCAGTCGTCGCAGAGGGTGTCATGGTCATCTTTCATCCAGTACTGCGGCGTTTTGGCGAAGAAGGCCAGCGGGCGCGGCATGGCGTAGAGCCGCTGCCAGTGATAGCGGGCGGCTTCCACGGTGTTGGCCAGCGGAGGGTCGTTGTCGTAATACACGTTATCGCCGGTGAAAACGGCGAATTGGGGCGCGAGTTTCTCCATGGATGGGAAGATTTCGAAGCCCTCCTCGTGATCCAGCGAACGGTAGGCGAGGCAGGTCACAGCGGTGAATCTCACCGGCGCGCGGCGGTTGGGCTCCGGCGCCGTAGTGAAAGATGCGAGCGGCTTGTCAGGCTTCGAGTGGATTTCGGCGCCGACGTAATAGGTCCGTCCCGGACGCAGGCCGGTGATGGAGGTCTTGACGACAAAATCGCTCTTCGCTTCCGACTGGAGCCACTCGCCGGGTTTGGCGTCTTTCATGTCGGGCCGTGTCGCGACCCAGAGGCGCACACGTCCGGGCAGTCCCGGCACGGCGCCCGGCAGCAGCCACGGATCCTGATCCTCGGGCAGAGCAGGCGGCCGCTGGCCCTCGTATTTCGGCGGCTGGTAGCGGCCTTTGTTCTGCGATGGCTGCTGGGAAAGCCGGAAACGCACCATCGCGGAATGGTCCGTGACTTCGCCGATCCGGAGACCTTCCGCGACGTAGGGGCCCTGGGCGAGGAGCAGGGCGGGGAAGAGAAGAGTGCAATACCTCATCAGGATGGGTTGTAATGCACCCAGTCCTCAGTGTCAACCCTCAAGGATTGTGATCAGCGCAGTTCGACCCCCAACAGGAAGGCGCGTCCCGGCATGGGCACGCGGAGAATCTCCTCGTAGCGCGCGTTGGCGAGATTGGTAGCCTGTACAAACGGCGAGATGCGGCGTCCGCGCCAGGCGAGCGAGGCGTCCCAGACCGCGTAAGGGGAGCGCGCCCGCCGTTCCAGCGCCCCCAGTCTCGTGCGCGCCACTGCTTTGCCGGCCGTGCCGGTCCAGGTGAATATGCCGGAATGGACCGGGTAATTCATGACGTATTTCGTGAAAAGTCCCTCTGGAAGAGAAGAAACAGCCCGCATCCCCGTGTAGGAAAATTCCGCCAGATGCGCGCCGCGCCGCCAGGAGGCGGATGTTTCGAGGCCGGTGAAATTCAGCCGGGTGATGTTGCGGGCCTCCCACGGGCCGAGCGGAGACGCGCTCGCGTAGTCGATGCCGTCGCGGTCCCGGCGGTGAAACACGGTGCTTTGCAGGCGCCACGAGCCGGAGGGGCGGAAGTCTGCGCCGGCTTCGTAACTCCAGGCGGTCTCCGGGCGCAGAGCGGAGTTGCCGCGGTTGGCGGGGTCGCGGTAGTAGAGGTCGGTGAACGTCGGCAGGCGGTAGGCGCGGCTCGCAGAGGCGCGCAATTTGAGCCGCGAGTTCGCCCACCAGCCTCCCGAGAGCGTGGGACTCACCTGATCGAAAGCGCCGCGGTAGCTCTCGCTGCGGAGCCCGAGTGAGAAGGAAAAACGCCGCAACGCCCGGACATCCAGCGCCGCGTAGACGGCGCCGCGGACGCGGCTATGGACGCCGAGATTGGACGATTCGATCCGGTCGGTGAACGCCTCGGCGCCCGTGAACAGCGTGATGCCGCTCTGCCAGCGATCGCGCCGCCGGAGAGAGGCGTGGAGTCCATCGGCCACGTGATGGTTCTGGTAGCGCTGCGGGTTGTCGCGGAAGAGATAGAACAGATCCGAGTGGCGGCGGTAACTGAGCGCCGCCTCCCACTTGTCCGGGAAATTCTGGTGCAGACCCGCGAACCAGGTCTTGGTGCGCTCCCAGGAGGGGTAGGGGCCATAGAAATCCTGGGCGCCGAAGGGCTTGTCGGCGTAACCAAGATCCACGCCGGTGCGCCCAAGGCGGGATTCGATCAGCGTGTGCGAACTGGCGGCAAGGTTGCGGAAATCGCGGTTCTGTATGAAGCCGCGCGAGAAATCCCGGGACAGCGACAACGACTGCGCCACCGCGCCCACTTTGCCGGACAGCGAAGCCATCTGCTGCTGGGTTCCAAAGCTGCCCGCCGCCAGACGGAGCCGGGCGTGCCAGTCCTCCGGCGGCGCCGTGAGGATGTTGACCACGCCGCCAAGGGCATCAGATCCATAGAGCGCGGAGCCGCTGCCGCGCAACACCTCGACTGCCTGCACAGCGTCGAGCGGCGCCGGAATGTCCAGCGAATGGTGGCCCGACTGCGGATCATTCATCCTCCGCCCGTTCAGCAGCACGAGGGTTTGCCCGAACGTGGCGCCGCGGATCGAGAGATCCGCCTGCACGCCCCCAGGCGCGCGCCGACGAAGGTCGAGAGAGGGATCCAGTTGCAGGAAGTCGATGACATTGGAGAACAGGAGCGACTGCTCGCGGACAAGCAGCGAAGACACCGCGCGGTCGGCTTCCTCCAGCGGCAACGGCGCCCACGTTCCGGTGACTATGACCACATCCCGCCGCGCGGGCGGGGTTTGAGGTTCCGCCGGCGGGTCGGAGGAGGGCGGCTGGGGCGGCTGCGCCAGCACCGCCGTAAACAGGAGCAGCAGACACGGGGGACGGACGAATCTCCGCATACGCAATGGGGATTAAAGGCAGCGTACTCTGAAATTCCAGTTTACCCGGAAACAGGGGCGGCCTGCTGAGCCGGCGCCGGCGCGCCGACGATTTCGAGGAAGGCGCGGGCGGCGTGGCTCAGGACGCGCCGGGCGGGATAGACCAGCCGGATCTTGCGCTCCACGTGAAGCTCCTCCACCTCCACTTCCTTTAGCAGCCCCTGCTCGATCTCCTGCTCGACGCACATCTTGGGCAGGAACGCCACGCCCTCGTTCTGCTGCACCATGCGGCGGATGGTCTCCACCGTGGGCATTTCGACGTCCATGTTCAGCGGCACGCGCGCGCGCTGGAAGGCCTTGAGCACGACTTCGCGGTAGGGCGAAAGAACATTATGCGCGACGAATGTTTCCATGCCGAGTTCGGCGATGGAGACGCTCTGGCGCCCGGCGAAGCGGTGCTCGGGAGAGACCACGAAGGCGAGGTGGTCGGTGTAGATGACGCGCGTTTCCAGGCGGTCGTCCTCGGGGTCGTAGCTGATGACGCCCATCTCGAGGTCGCCGTCCAGCAGTTGCGCCGGGATGCGGCTGGACAGGCAGCGGCGCACCTGGACCTTGACCTTCGGGTAGAGCCGCCGGTAGGCCTCGATGTGCTTCAGCAAATACAGCGCCGTGGATTCGTTGGCGCCAATCGACAGCCGCCCAGACGCCCGGTCGCGGAGCTCGGCCAGGGCGTTCATCATGTCCGCTTCGAGGTTCTGGAACCGGCGGCAGTAGTCGAGCACGATCTTGCCGGCATCAGTGAGAATCAGGTCGCGCCCGGCGCGGTCCACCAGCTTCTCGCCGAGCTCCGACTCCAGCTTTTGCAGGGAAAGTGACACGGCGGGCTGGGTTCGCATCAGCTTCTCGGCTGCCCGGGAGAAGCTGCCCTCGGAGGCCACCGTATAGAAGACCTTGAGCAGATACAGTTCCAAGAGAAAGACCTCCTTGCTGCCGGTCGGTATAACTCCTGTTTATCACATATGGGATCGTTATTCAAGACCTGCTGATTATAAATTTGATCTATGCGGCGAACTTGCGCACAATGATAGAAAGCGCTGCTATTGGCTGACCGGCTCGTGGCAGCCTGGATCGCTAGAACCAAGGAGAGCGAACCTGATGATGGATGAAGTACGCGAGCGAGAGCGTGTCTATATCTTCGACACCACCCTGAGGGACGGCGAGCAGTCGCCCGGCTGCTCGATGACGGTGCCGGAGAAGCTGCGGATGGCGCAGAAGCTGGCCGAGCTGGGGGTGGACATTCTGGAAGCCGGTTTCCCGATCGCCAGCGAAGGCGACTATCAGGCGGTGCGGCTGGTGAGCACGGAGCTGCCGTGGGTCCGTGTGGCGGCGCTGGCGCGCGCCTGCCGCCTGGACGTGGAGCGGGCAGCCAGTGCGCTGGAGCCGGCCAAGCTGAGCCGGATTCACACGTTCATCGCTACCAGCGACATTCATCTGAAGTACAAGCTGCGGAAGTCGCGCCAGCAGGTGCTCGAAGAAGCCTGCGCGGCGGTGGAGCTGGCGCGGCAGTACACCGATGACGTCGAGTTCTCCGCTGAGGACGCCACGCGCACGGATCCCGATTATCTGGAACAGGTGACGCTGGCGGTGGTGAATGCGGGGGCGAAGACGGTGAACCTGCCCGATACGGTGGGCTACTCGGTGCCGGAAGAGCACGCCGAGCTGATCGGACGGATGGCGCGGGCGGTGAACGGGCGGGCGATCATCAGCGTGCACTGCCACAACGACCTGGGGCTGGCGACGGCCAACTCGCTGGCGGCGGTGCTGGCGGGGGCGCGGCAGGTGGAGTGCACGATCAACGGCATCGGCGAGCGCGCGGGCAACTGCGCACTGGAAGAGATCGTGATGACGATGAAGACGCGCGCGGACCGGTTCCCGTTCGTCACCAACATATCCACCGAGCACCTCTTCCCGGCGAGCCAGTTGCTGTCGTCGTTGATCAGTTTCGGGCCGCAGCCGAACAAGGCCATTGTCGGGTCCAACGCGTTCGCGCACGAGGCGGGCATTCACCAGGACGGGTATCTCAAAGAGAAGTCCACCTACGAGATCATCGATCCGAAGACGGTGGGCATCCCGGAAGGCCGCCTGGTGCTGGGCAAGCACTCCGGGCGGCACGCGCTGCGCGCCAAGTGCGAGCATCTCGGCTACCAGCTCAGCAAGGATGAGCTTGACGCCGTTTACCACGGTTTCATCGAGATCGCCGACCGCAAGAAGGGCGTCACCGACCAGGAGATTCTCGCGCTGATCCACACGCTGAAGGCGGGCGAGCAGGTGCGGGCCGACCGGGTGGCCGCCGACTAGCCCTGCGGCGCGTCCGCGCGCCGCGCTACACTCTCGATTTGCGCCACAGGCGGAATTTCGATCTATGAAGCTGAATATCCTTGTCCTGCCGGGCGACGGCATCGGAACCGAAGTCACGCGGGAGGCCGTGCGCGTGCTCCGGCGCGTCGCGGAGAAGTACGGCCACGAGCTGTCGCTCGCCGAGGGGCTGCTAGGCGGCATCGCGATTCACAAGACGGGCAGCCCGTTTCCGGAAGAGACGGCGCGGCTGGCGGCGGAGGCGGACGCCACGCTGCTGGGCGCGGTGGGGCTGCCGGAGTTCGACAACGCGCCTCCGGCGCAGCGGCCGGAGCGCGGGCTGCTGGGCATCCGCAAGCTGCTGGGCGTGTTTGCCAACCTGCGGCCGGTGCGGGCGTTTGAGGCGCTGCTGGATTCCTCGCCGCTGAAGAACGAGCGCGTGCGCGGCACCGACATGATCATCGTGCGCGAGCTCACCGGCGGCATCTATTACGGCACGCCGCGGGGCATCGAGGGCGCGGGCGCCGAAGAGCGCGCGGTGAATACGATGGCTTACACGCGGGCCGAGATCGAGCGCATCGCGAGGATGGCGTTCGAGCTGGCGCGGCAGCGGCGGCGCAAGCTGGCGAGCGTCGACAAGTCAAACGTGCTGGAGTGCTCGCAGCTTTGGCGGCGCGTGGTGACGGAACTGGCGGCGGACTATCCCGATGTGGAGCTCGAGCACGTCCTGGTGGACAACTGCGCGATGCAGTTGATCCTGAACCCCACTCGGTTCGACGTTGTGCTCACGGAGAACATGTTTGGCGACATCCTGAGCGACGAAGGCGCCGTGCTGGCGGGCTCCATCGGCATGCTGCCCTCGGCATCGATCGGGCCTAAGCGCCCGTCCGGCGCCTGGGTGGGCTTGTATGAGCCGGTGCACGGCTCGGCCCCTGATATCGCCGGGCAGAACAAAGCGAATCCGTTCGGCGCCATCGGCAGCGTGGCGGCGATGCTCGAATATTCGTTCGGGTTGAAAGAAGAAGCCGCCGCCGTGCAGCGCGCCATGGAAGCGGTGCTCAACAGCGGCCAGGTGACCGCCGACCTGAAACCGAAGGGCGCGCCGCGCACGACCAGCGAAGTCGGCGCCGCCGTTTGTGAAGCCATCTGACAGCCATGTCTCAGCCACGCACCATCATTCAGAAGATCTGGGATTCCCACGTTGTCTGCCAGCCGCCGGGGGCGCCGGCGCTGCTTTATATCGACCTGCATCTCGTCCATGAAGTGACGTCGCCGCAGGCGTTCGACGGACTGAGGCAGCGCGGGCTGAAGGTCCGCCGCCCGGACAGGACGTTCGGCACCTGCGATCACTCGACGCCGACGACGCCGCGCGATCTGCCGATCGTGGATCCGATTGCCCGCGCGCAGGTGGAGCAGTTCGAAAAAAACTGCCGCGAATTCGGCATCCCGCACTTCGGCTTTCAGAATCCGCGGCAGGGCATTGTCCATGTCATCGGGCCCGAGCACGGGCTGACGCAGCCCGGCATGACGATCGTTTGCGGCGACTCGCATACGGCCACGCACGGCGCCTTCGGGGCGCTCGCCTTCGGCATCGGCACCAGCCAGGTGGAGCATGTGCTGGCGACGCAGTGCCTGTTGCAGGCGCCGTCGAAGAGCTTCGCCGTGCGGGTGGACGGACGGCTCCGTCCCGGCGTGACCGCCAAGGACATCATCCTCGCGCTGATCGCGAAGATCGGCGTGGGCGGCGGGACGGGCTGCGTGTTCGAATATACCGGCGCCGCCATCCGCGCGCTCTCGATGGAAGAGCGCATGACGGTGTGCAACATGTCGATCGAGGGCGGCGCGCGCGCCGGTCTGATCGCGCCCGACGAGACGACGTTTGAGTTTCTGGCCGGGCGCCCGTTCGCGCCGAAGGGCGAGGCGTGGGAGCGCGCCGTCGCATTCTGGAAATCCCTGCCTACCGACGAAGGCGCAACTTACGACCGTGAGGTGTCGATCGACGCTTCCTCTCTGGAGCCGATGATCACTTACGGGACGAATCCCGGCATGGGCATTCCGATCTCGGCGCCCGTGCCCGATCCGGCGGAAGCGCCGGACGCGGTGGAGCGGGAGACGCGCCGCAAGGCGCTCGCTTACATGGGCATCGAGCCGGGCAAGCCGCTCACGGGGCGTCCCGTGAACGTCGTCTTCATCGGCTCCTGCACCAACTCGCGCATGACCGATCTGCGCGCCGCCGCTACTGTGCTCCGGGGGCGCAAGGTCAGTCCGAACGTCCGCGTGCTGGTGGTGCCCGGCTCGCAGTCGATCAAGCGGCAGGCGGAAGCCGAGGGGCTCGACCGGATCTTCCGCGAAGCCGGCGCCGAGTGGCGCGAGGCGGGCTGCTCGATGTGCATCGCCATGAACGGCGATCAGCTCGCCCCCGGCGAATACGCCGTCTCGACATCCAACCGCAATTTCGAGGGGCGGCAGGGCAAGGGCGGGCGCACGTTCCTCGCCAGCCCGCTCACCGCCGCCGCCAGCGCCGTGACCGGCGTGGTCACCGATCCGCGCCCGCTGCTCGGCTGAGACACGGAGGTCCGCACCATGGAGAAATTCACCGCTTTTGAATCGTGGGTTGCCGTCCTGCCGGTCGACAACATTGACACCGACCAGATCATTCCGGCGCGTTTCCTGAAGACGACCTCCAAGGAAGGTCTCGGCGACCAGCTCTTCTTCGACTGGCGCTACGACGCGGACGGCAACCCGCGGCCGGATTTTGTCATCAACCGGCCGCCGGGCAACCGCGCGCAGGTGTTGCTGGCCGGCGACAATTTCGGCTGCGGCAGCTCGCGCGAGCACGCCCCCTGGGCGCTGACACAGTTTGGATTCAGGGCCGTCATTTCCACGTCTTTCGCCGATATTTTCAAGGGAAATGCGCTGAAAAACGCGCTTTTGCCCATCGTAGTTCCGGCTGAAATCCACGCCCGCCTGTTGAAAATGCTGGAGGCCGATCCGCTGGCCCAAGTGCGCGTCGACCTGGCTTCTCAGACGCTGACGCTGCCGGACGGGACGGCGGTGGAGTTCCCCGTCGACTCTTTCGCGAAGACCTGCCTGCTGGAGGGCATCGACGAGCTGGGCTTCCTGCTGAAGCACGAGGCGGAGATCGCCGCCTACGAGCAGGCGCATCCGGCGCCCGTCGACACGCTGTCGGTGAAGCTCGACGCCTGAGGCTCAGGGCTGGCGCGAGTCCGGCTCGGTGATGTCGTAAATGCGGCCGGGTTTCAGCCCGCGCAGCTCCTGACGCGCGCCGCTTGGCCAGACGATCTCCACCAGGTCCGCGCTGTCATCATTGCCGAGACCGAAGTGCAGCGGCGCGGCGCTGGCGCTTGCGTAGCCCGCGGTGAAAGCGACGTGGTTGTATTGCGTCATGGAGCGGCTGACGACCTTCACCCTCGCGCCCTGCCCGTCGCGCGGCGAGCGCGCGCCGCGGAGCCGGAAGGCGATCCAGCGCGCGGCGCCCGGGCTGTCGTTGATCCATAAGGACGCCCGCCCGTTGAGGGCGCTGACGGCGAAGTCCAGCCTGCCGTCCCCGTTGAAATCGCCCACCGCGGAGCCGCGGTGGCGCGCCGCCGGCAGCGCGGCGAGCCCGGCTTCCTCCGTCAGCACCTGCCATCTGCCCTTGCCGAGGTTGCGGAACACGGTGTTGTGCTGGTTCACCGAGACGCGCGGCTCCATCAGCGGCGACTGGACGTGCCCGCGGCTCACCAGCAGGTCCTTCCACCCGTCGTTGTCGAAATCCGCCAGCACCGGGCTGTAGCCCGCCATCGAGCGCGACAGCGCCGTCATGCCCGTCTGCGCCGTCACTTCGCGGAAGGCGCCCTTGCCCGTGTTGAGGAAGACGGGAAACGTCTCGTTGTCCAGAGCCACCAGGACGATGTCCGGGTAGCCGTCGTTGTCCAGATCGCGGAAATCCACTCCCATGCCGGAAATCATGTTGCCATGTTCGGCCAGAGCGACGCCGATATCAAAGGCTTTTTCCTCAAATTTCCCGCCGCCGAGGTTGTGGAAAAAGAAGTTGAACAGCTTGTCGTTGGAGACGAAAATGTCCGGCCGGCCGTCGAGATCGTAGTCGGCAACTCCCGCGCCCATGCCTTTTCCCCGCTGCGCGAGGATGCCGCTAGACTCGCTGATGTCGCGGAACGTTCCGCCGCCGTTGTTCAGAAATAGCTGGTTCGGCAGCTCCTTGTAATACTTCGGGTGGCAGTATTCATTCCGGCCTTCATAGGGGCAGACGGGCTCGGTTTTCTCTTCCCAAAGCAGGTAATTCACGATGAACAGGTCGAGCCGTCCGTCCTGGTTGACGTCGGTCCAGACGGCTGAGACCGCCCACAGCGGGCCGTATTGCGGCAGGCGCGCCGGCGGCAGCCCGGCTTGCGCGGTGACGTCGGTGAAGGTGCCGTCCCCGTTGTTGCGGTAGAGCGTGTTGCGGTGCACGCCCGCGACAAACAGGTCCAGGTCGCCGTCGTTGTCGTAGTCGCCCACAGCAGCGCCGGTGTCATAGCCTGTGCCCTGCAAGCCCGCTTTTTCCGTGACATCGGTGAACCGCCCGCGGCCGTCGTTCGAGTAGAGGCGGTTCCAGTGCTTCGGACCCTTCTTCTCGAGCGAGGCAAGATCGGCCCCGTTGCAGAAGAACAGGTCCAGGTCGCCGTCCCCGTCGTAGTCGAAGGCAGCCACGCCGCCGGCCATGGTCTCCGGTGCGCGCCGCTTTTCGGACTCGTCATTGTCGAGAAAGAAATCGAGTTGAACCGGCTGAAAATGGATGGGGGATTCGGGCGTCTTGGCCTGAAATGCCCAGATGGAAATGGCCGCCAATGCGGCGGCAGCCCAGCGCATGAACCGGTTTTGCTCCCGCATTCAGTCTAGCAGCCCCGGGGCGGCGGCCTCGTCCAGCAGGCGCCCGGCTGCATCGGCGGCTTGCGGCACCGCCGCCGCCACTTCCGTCGAAAGCCCGCGCCCGAGCTCGAACTGCGCCGCGGCGATGCCCACCAGTGTGACTCTCTCGAGCCGCATGCCCAGCCGCTCCGCCATCCGCAGCGTATCAGCCAGCGATGGCTGATGCGAGCCGCCGCCGCGGGACTCGGCGTATTCAAACAGCTCCGCGTCCCGGAACACCCGCACCATTCCCGGCGCGTCCGCGCCCGCCATCGCGTCCAGCAGGATCAGCGTATCGACGGAGTCCAGTTCCAGCAGCAGATCCACGCCCGCCGCGCCCACGTCGCACAACCGCGCCCGCCGCCCGGCGCCGCGGCGGCGCAGCTCTTCGAGCACCGCAGCCCCGGCGCCATCGTCCCCCATGAGCGGATTGCCGAGCGCTGCGATCAGCGTCTGGCGCGGATCTGTTCCTTGAGCCACGCAGTCCACTCCTCAAGCCCTTCGCCGGTGCGGCAGCTCACGCGGAAGTGCCGCAAGCCCGGATTCAGCGCCTCCACGCCGCGCAGGAACCTGTCGCAGTCGAACTCCACATACGGAAGCAGATCGATCTTGTTCAGCACCACCACGTCCACGCCCGCGTACATCCTCGGGTACTTGTAGGGCTTGTCGTCGCCCTCGGGCGTCGAGCCGATCAGCACGTTGGCGTGCGCGCCCAGCTTCCAGCTCATCGGGCACACCAGGTTGCCGACGTTTTCGATCAGCAGCAGCCGCAAGCGCTCCAGTGGCAGCAGCGCAAGCGCGTCGCGCACCATGGCTGCCTCCAGGTGGCACTTGCCGCCGGTGTTGATGTGCACCGCGGCGGCGCCGGCGCGCTGGCTGCGTTCGGCGTCAAAAGCCGCTGCCGAGGTGTCGCCATTGATCATGCCGATGGCGGCGCCGTCCTTCAGCGCCTCCACCGTCCGTTCGATCAGCGACGTCTTGCCCGCGCCGGGGCTCGCCATCAGGTTCGCGCAGAAGATGCCGTGCGCGTCGAGCCGCGCCCGCACCTCCGCCGCCACCGCATCATTGGCGGAGAGCACGCGCTCGACCACAGGAACCGTGCTGCTCATGTGCTGTCGCCTCCTTCCACTTCGATCAGATCCACCGTGCACTCCTGCCCGCCCGCGGGTTCGCCTCCCAGCGCACCGCACTGCGGGCATTCCAGCCCCGAACCGTTCGCCCCGAACACCGTGCCGCACGCCCGGCAGCGCAGCGTCGCCGGTTCAAAGCGGAATTCGAGCTTCGCCGCCTCCGCCACTGTTCCCCGCGAAAGCTCCTGCCAGAACAGTTCGATGGAATCGCCCACATAGCCCGTCCATTCGCCCACCGTCACCTGCACCTTGCGCACCCGCGCGCCGCCCGAGTGCCGCAGCACGATGTCGAGTATCGCCTCGGTGATCCCCAGTTCATGCATCAGCAGATCCTCGGCAACTGCTCGCCGCTCAGCAGGTCGAGCACGCGTGCCGCGCCGATCAGCGAGCGCAGCGTCACCGCGCCCGCGCCCGTCTCCAGCACTTTTCCGATCACCGCCCCGCCGGGCAGAAGCGCCGCCGCGCGTTCGCCCTCGCCCGCGGCGACAAACGCCACGAACCGCCCTTCATTGGCCACATACAGCGGATCGAAGCCCAGCAGCTCGCACGCCGCGCGCACGTCTTCCCGCACCGGGATGCGCGCTTCGTCCAGTTCCACGCGCACGCCGGCGGCGCGCGCGATTTCGATCACCGCCGAAGCCAGACCGCCGCGCGTCAGGTCCCGCATGCAGTGCACGCGCACGCCGTTTTCCAGCAACCCCAGCGCCTCGCGGTGCACGGGCGCGGAGTCTGAAACAATTTCGGATTCAAATGTCAGTCCCTCGCGCGCGCTCATCACCGCCATCCCGTGCCGTCCGATGTCGCCCGAGAGCACCACTTCGTCGCCCGGCGCGGCGCGCCCCGGCGCCAGTTCGCCATCGTGCGCCAGCACGCCGATGCCGGTGGTCGTGATGTAGATCTGATCGGCGTGCCCGCGCTCAACCACTTTGGTGTCGCCCGTCACGATCCGCACGCCGGCGCGCTGCGCGGCTTGCGCCATGGAGTCCACAACGCGGCGCAGCGTCTCCATTTCGAGCCCTTCTTCGAGGATGAACGCCGCCGACAGCGCCACCGGCTCGGCGCCCGCCATGGCGAGGTCGTTCACCGTGCCGTGCACTGCGAGCGAGCCGATATCGCCGCCAGGGAAGAAAATGGGGCGCACGACGAAGGAGTCCGTGGTGAAGGCGAGCCGCGCGCCGCCTGCCGCCAGCGTGGCGGCGTCGGTTTCGTGCTGCGGCTTAAGCCTCGCCGCGAACAGCCCCTCGATCAGTTCGCGCATCAGCCGCCCGCCGCCTCCGTGCGCCATCAGCACGCGCTCGCGTTCGCCGAGCGGGGCAGGGCAGAACAGCGCGAAGTCAGACATGGGTCCTCCCGTAACGGTAATACGCTGCGCAGGCGCCTTCGCTGGACACCATCGGCGCGCCCAGGGGGCGCTCCGGCGTGCAGTGCTCGCCAAACGCCGGGCACTCCAGCGGCTTCTTTGCGCCTTGCAGCACCAGCCCGCCGATGCACTCGGGCGACTCCTGCACCTCGCCCGTGGAAAGCGAAAAGCGCTGTTCGGCGTCGAACTCGCGCCACTCCGGGCGCAGCGCCAGACCGCTCAGGGGAATCACGCCGATGCCGCGCCACTTGCGGTCTACCGGCTCGAACATCGCCCGCACCAGCGCCCGGGCTTCGCGGTTGCCCTCGCGGCGCACGGCGCGCGCGTACTGGTTTTCGACCACGGCGCGCCCGGCTTCCAGTTGCCGCACGCAGAGCAGGATGCCCTGCAACAGATCCACCGGTTCGAAGCCGGTCACCACCACCGGCACGCCGTAGTCCCGCGCAATCGGCTCGTAGTCCTCAAAGCCCTCCACCGTGCAGACGTGTCCCGCCGCCAGCACGCCCTGAATGCGGCTCTGCGGCGAGCCCAGAATCGCCCGCAACGCGGGCGGCACCAGCACGTGGGCGGAGAGGATCGAGAAGTTCTTCAGTCCCAGCCGCCGCGCCTCGCGCACCGCCAGCGCCACGCCGGGCACGGTGGTTTCGAAGCCCACGGCGAAAAACACAATCTGCCGGTCCTGTTTTTGCTCCGCGAGCCTTGCCGCGTCCAGCGGCGAGTAGACCACCGCTACCTGCGCTCCCCGCGCGCGCGCCGCCAGCAGGTCCGTCCCCGATCCGGGCACGCGCAGCATGTCGCCAAACGACGCCAGCAACACGCCCGGCATCCGCGCCAGCGCGATGGCGCGGTCGATCAGTTCCAGCGGCGTCACGCACACCGGGCACCCCGGTCCGTGCACCAGTTCCAGCTCCGGCGGCAGCAACTGATCGATGCCGAACCGCAGGATCGCGTGCGTCTGCCCGCCGCAGATCTCCATGATGCGCCAGGGGCGTGTCATGACGCGGGCGATCTCCGCCGCCAGCGCCCGCGCGCGTCCCGCGTCCCGGTACTCGTCCAGGTGCTTCACTCCGCGCCTTCCTCCGCGGCGCCGCCCATCTGCTCGAACAGTTCCAGCGTGCGCCGCGCCTCTTCCTCGTCGATCGTCTGAAGCGCGAAGCCCGCGTGCACCAGAACATAATCGCCCGGTTTTGCTTCCGGCACATAGGCCAGCGAAGCCTCCCGGATCACGCCACCAAATGACACGCGCGCCATCCGCGTCAGCGGATCCGCGCCCGTGATCTCAACGATCTCGCCCGGTATCGCCAGACACATCGAGCTTCACCTCCCATGCCGCAGCCAGCAGTTGTCCCGCCGCCAGCCCGCCGTCGTTGGGCGGCACGAGCCGGTGCAGAAGGGGCCGGAACCCCTCCTCCCGCAGCCGCCGCGCCGCCGTTCCGGCAAGCCGCGCATTCTGAAAACACCCGCCCGTCAGCACCACCGTCTCCACGCTCGCGCGCCGCGCCGCCCCCACAATCGATTCCGCCAGCGACGCGTGCAGCAACGCCGCCCGCTCCGCCACCGGAGACCGCGGATCCGCCAGCCGTTCGAACAGCGGCGCCCAGTCTTCCTCCATCGGCACAGGCTGCGCGCCCTGCGCGCCGCGCGCGGCGAACTCCACCCGCATCGCCGCCTCGCCCTCAAACGAAGCGCGGGCGCAAAGCCCCAGCAGCGCGGCGGCGGCGTCGAACAGCCGTCCCGCACTGGTCGTCCACGGAGTGTTCAAGCCGCGCTCCATCATCCGCACGAGCACCTGCCATTCATTGTCGGTGAAGTGCGCCCGCGCCAGCTCCGCGCGTCCCATCTCCCACGCCACTCCCAGCAGCGCTCTTCTCGGCTCCCGCACCGCCTGCTCTCCGCCCGGCAGGCGGAACGGGCGCAGATGACCCGCGCGGCGCACCGTTGCGCCCTGCCACACGAGGTACTCGCCGCCCCACACCGTGCCATCTGCGCCCGCGCCCGTGCCGTCCCACGAGGCGGCGAACACCGGCGGCTCGAGCTGATGTTCGAGCACCGCCGAAAACAGATGTGCCACGTGGTGCTGCACGGCGCGCACCTCGACGCCCATCTCCCGAGCGGTGGCCGTAGAGCCGTAGTCGGCGTGCAGATCGCAGGCCACGGCCCGCGGGCGGACATCGTAGATGCGCTGGAAGTCCGCCGTCATGCGGCGGTGGTTGCCGAGCGCCGCCGGAGTGGACAGATCGCCCAGATGCTGCGACAGAAACACGCGCCTGCCGCGCGCAAACGCCACCGTGTTCTTCATGTGCCCGCCAGCCGCCACCATCTCCGGCAGCGCGCGCGGCGCCTCCAGCGGCAGCGGCGCATAGCCGCGCGCCCGCCGCAGAATTACGGGTTCTCCGTCGATCTCCCGCACGATGCTGTCGTCCACCGGGCGCAGGATACGGCGGTTGTGCACGAGGAAGAGATCCGCGATGCCGCCGAGCCTCTGGAGCGCTTCGCGTTCCTCGTGACAGATGGGATCATCGGTGAGGTTGCCGCTGGTCGCTACGATGGGGAAGCGCAGCAGATCCATCAGCAGCGCGTGCAGTGGCGAATATGGGATCAGCACGCCGAGCAGCGGATTGCCGGGCGCGATCTCGTGCGGCAGAGCGAGCGTGTTTTCGACAAGCACGATCGGGGAAGCGGGCGTGTCGAGCAGCGGGTGATCGTGCTCCGGCAGCATCACCGCAAAAGGTTTTGATGGCCGCTGCTTGCGGCGGCGCAGCTCGAGTACCGCTTCACGGTTGCGCGCGTCGCAAATCAGGTGAAATCCGCCGATGCCTTTCAGCGCCAGGATCCCCCCTTTGCGCACCGCTTCAGCGGCGCGCTCGAGCGCCTCGTCTCTCTCCGCGAGCACCGCGCCCGCAGGCGACCAGAGTTGAAGCTGCGGTCCGCACGCCGGGCAGCAGTTGGTTTGCGCGTGGAAGCGGCGGTCGGCGGGGTCGCGGTATTCGGCTTCGCACGCCGCGCACATCGGGAAGTCCCGCATCGAGGTGCGCGGGCGGTCGTAGGGCAGGGACTCGACAATGGAGTACCGCGGACCGCAATGCGTGCAGGTGGTGAACGGATAGCGGTAGCGGCGGTTGCGCGGATCGAAGATCTCGCGGCGGCACTCGGCGCACATGGCCAGATCGGGCAGCAAATAGGCTTCGCGCTCGCCGCCGGTGTCGCTGGTCTCGACGCGGAAATCGCGGTAGCCCGCCTCGGGCAGCGTCTCTTCACGGAAAGAGGCGATCACCGCCAGCGGCGGCGGCTCCGCCCGGAGCTGCTCCACAAACACGCGCACCCGCGCCTCCTCCGCCTCTGCTTCCACCACCACGCCGGCTGCCGAGTTCAGAACAAAACCCCTCACCCCGTTCCGCTGCGCGAGCCGGTAGACATGCGGCCGGAAGCCGACTCCCTGCACGGCCCCGGTGATCCGCGCCCGAATTCGCACCTGCGTATCCTTTATTCCAGTATAGGGCGGCTTGCGCGCTAGGCGGCTGCTCCGTCTGAAGAACGGCGCCTCTCCATGCGCGTCAGCGCCGCTTGTCCGGGATCAGCCGCAGCGTTTCGCGCGCTTCCACCCGCGTGAACTCGAGCCGGAAGGAGCCCCCGTTGAGGTACGTCTCCCACTGATCCCCGTAATGGCCCGAGAAGCGGTGGCCGGAGACGCCCGTTGGAATCACGATCCGCGCCGCGCCGGGATCGGAGAGATCGGCCACGAAGCGCATGGATGGCCCGTAGGCTTCGGTCACCGCGCGCACCGTCGTGGCGCCGCCGTCCATCTCGACGGGGCCGAAGTTGAAGTACCGCCCGAGCCAGGGAATGCGTCCCATCACCGGGTGGGCGAGCGCGATGCGGTTGATCTGGCCGTAGCGCCACTTCTCCATCCGCCGTCCCTGCATGCGGCGCCCCTCCTCGACGGCGTCCGCCGTTGCATTCGCCAGCAGAAGGTCGAAATCTTCGAACCACTCATTCTTCCGCTCGCGGACGATGCGCGCCACCACGCCCGGGGCGAGGAACGTCCGGTACGCGGCGCCGTACTTGGGCGAAGCCCGCTCGCCGATGGCGCGGCGGAGGTGCTGGTAGAGCAGGTGCGCCAGAAACGCCGCCGCGGAATCCTTCCGCATCTGCCCGTCCCACCCGGCCAGCAACTGAGCGCCTGCCCGCGCGGCTTCATTGGAGTCTTCGCGGCGTTTCACGGCCTCCACGGCGGCGCGCGCCAGCCCGTGGTGCAGGGCCGAATAGACATCGCCCTGGATGGAGAGCATGTCATCCGCGGAGAATTTCTCCTTGCGGTTCAAGAGGGCCGTGATCTGGACGGCCCTGTCAGGCGAAGAGAAAAATCCGCTGACCAGATACGGCGCTTTTTCTGGAAATGCATTGTGATTCGCCGAGACCAGCAGGCCGCTCTTCGGATTGAAATAAGAGGGCAATTGTTCAAATGGCACGAAGCCTTTCCAGTCGAACCGGCCGGAGGAGCCATCGGCCGGCTCGCTCCCGTCGAAGCCCTCCCGCACGGGCAGCCGCCCGGCCACCTGCCAGCCCGTGTTGCCGTCCGTGTCGGCGTACAGCACGTTGATGTTGGGTCCCGGCAGCCGCCGCAGGGCCTCGCGGAACTCCTGCCAGTTGCGGGCGCGGTTGAGGTCGACGATGGGAAACTCCGCGCCTGCCGCCTGGGCGGCTGTCCAGGACAGCGCCAGCGGCGCGCCGTCTTCTTCCGCAATGACGGGGCCGTGCGCGGTGATCCACAGAGAAATTTCGGCGGGCTTTTCGCCTTTTATGTGGATCCGTTCCACCGCCCGTTGGGCCTGCGCCGCCTGCCCTTTGTATTCGTAGCGCCCGATTCGTGCATCCAGTTTTTCAAAATACAGATCCATATTGTCGAACTGAAGCGCCGTAATTCCCCAGGCAATCCGCTCATTCCGGCCAATAATAATGCCAGGAATTCCGGGCAAAGCGGCCCCGGCCGCGTTCAGGCCGGGCGCGCGCAGATGGACCAGGTGCCAGGTGGCGGGCTGCGTCCAGGGCAGATGCGGGTCGTTGGCCAGCAGAGGCTTGCCCGTCGCGGTTCTGGCTCCGCTGAGGGTCCAGGCGTTGGAGCCGGGCAGCGGCTCCGTTCCCAGCCGGGGCGGGAAAAGCTGCTCGACCAGCGTGCGTTCGCCGGCGCGGGCCATGCGGTGTTTCAGCAGGTCGTGCTCCCAGTTGCCGGACAGCGTGCGGTCCATCTCCAGAGCGCAAAGGAGGGAGTCGGCGATTCTCCAGGGGCGCGGCGCATAGCCGAGCAGGGTGAACTCGGGCGGCAGGCGGTTCAGGTTCTGCTCCAGGAAAAAGTTCACGCCGCGCGCGTAGGCGGCAAGCAGGGCGCGTTGCGGCGCCGGCAGCGCCGCAGCCCACTGCTCGGCCAGCCACCGCAGGCGCAACTGCCGGGCGCGGAGATCGAGCGGCAGGGCGCTCTTGCCGGCGATCTCGGCCAGCTCGCCTGCCGCCAGCCGCCGCAGGCCGTCCATCTGCCACAGGCGGTCCTGGGCCGTTGCATAGCCCTGGGCGAACAGCGCGTCTTCGATGGAGGCAGCCGTGATGTGCGGCACGCCCAGCCGGTCCCGCTCCACGCGGACTTCGCCCGCCACGGGCGCCTGCGCTTCTCCGGACAGTCCCCCGCCCGGACGCCAGACGACCCACCAGGCCGCAGCGCACACGCCTGCCGCGGCCAGCGCAAGCACCCAGTTGAACAGACGGAGGATCCGTTTCCACACGACTTCTTCATAGTACTGATCGCATCACCCCCTTCGCAGGAATGCCAGTCGGATTTTCACCCCTTGTTCTTGCATTCGGCGTAAGATGTGAAAGTTGGAGATTGCTCATGAGCACCGGCGTGGAGCCGTCCCCGGGTTCCGATCATCGTGGCCGCATCGCCAGCCTGGAATGGCCCTGGTACGCGGTCCGGGTCAAGCCGAAGTTTGAAAAAGTGGCGGCCCATTCACTGGCATCCAAAGGCTTCTCGTCCTTCTTGCCGCTTTACAAGGAACGCCGCCGCTGGTCGGACCGCGTCAAGCTGGTAGAGCTGCCGCTATTCCCCGGGTACGTGTTTTGCAGCCTGGACTTGCGGCAGAGGCTGCCGGTGCTGCAAACGCCGGGTGTCCTGCATTTCGTCAACTTTGACGGCGAGCCGGCCCCAGTGGAGCGCTCCGAGATCGAAGGCCTGCAAACAGCCGCGGGCAGCGGCGCCGCTCTGGCGCCGTGGCCCTATCTGCGCGAAGGGCAGCGCGTCGTGGTGGCGCGCGGCCCGATGAAGGGGCTCAACGGCATTCTGCTGAAGGTCCGCGATGAATACCGCCTGATTATCAGCGTGACGCTGCTCCAGCGTTCGGTCGCCGTGGAGATCGACCGGGAAGCGGTCCGCCCCGCCTGAGGCCCAAAAAAGCTCAAGCCTTCCCCAAAAAGATCGATACGAATGCTTCCAGACCGCGACTATTTTCTGGAGGCGCGACGTGATCCTCTACCACCCGAACGGCAAGGCTTTCGTTCTCAGCCCCGCCACCTGGCGCTCTGCGCTCGAACTGGCCGCTTCCTCCGGCTGGCAGCCCGATGGAACCCTGCCGCCTCCTTCGGATCTGGAGCAGCCCCCGGCGCTGTGGCACGGATCGTATGAACCGGCGGCCGGCCAGCAGGTGACCAGGCCCGACGCCATGGCGCTGGCGGCAGCCCTGAACCGGGCTCTCGGCGCGGATCCGCACGCCAGCCAGGAACTGCGGCTGTTGGCCGAGTTCTGCCGCTCGGGCGGGTTTCTGATCTGCGCTTTGCCCGGGATCGCCGACAGCCTGGCGAGCCTGGCCGAGCACGTCGGCACGGGCGTGGCGATCCCCTCCGCTCCACCCCTCCCGCAGCCGCTGCACCGGCCCCCCGCCAGCCCGCAGGGAGCGCCCTCTCAACCGTGATGCATGCCGCGGGCGGCTGCCCGCGGCGCCGGCTCCGCGCTTCAGTGCAGCGCCGGGCGGCCATCTTCACGCCCCCGCCTCGGCCGCTATAATTCCTTTTTGACGCTGCCTCCTGCTGGGACCGCACAGGGCGCCGACGCCCCCCTCTCGCACGCGCTGCTGCAATCTGCCGCGCGCCCTCGCCCGCTGTCCCTGCTCGGCTCCGCCAGCCTGCACGCCGCCGTGCTCTTCCTCCTCCTGCAAGCCCCGATGGCCAACCCCCGGCTCCGGATGGAGAACTACCGGGTGCTGCCGCCTCCCGCGCGCGACCGCAAGCTGGTCTGGTACAAGCTCGACACCCGCATGCCGGATGTCTCCATCGGCCGCAAATACGGGCAGCGGCCGCCGCAGGCGCGCGTCCGCTCGAAGGATGTCTCGATCCAGGCCTCCACGCCCAACGCTCCGCCCCGCGACCAGTTGATCTTCCAGCCCGCCGCGCCTGCCGAGATTCCCAAGACGCTTCCTTTGCCGAACATGGCGGCCTTCCAGCCCGCCCCTCCGCCCGAGCCGCCGCCGGCGCCGAAGACGGAACCCCAGCCGCAGCCGCCCGCGCCGGAGCCGCCGCCCGCGGCGCCAGCGCCGAAGCGGATCGCGCGCGCCTTCACCCCGCCGCCTGCGGCGCCGCGCAAGCCCAGGCCGGTCGAACTGAGCGAAGCCCCCATCGACGCCCTGCCGAGCCCCGCTGCCCTGGGGCAGCTCACCGCCGTGGTCGCCGGCGCAAAACCCATGCCCGGCGCTCCGCCCGCGCTGCCCGAGGGGAACCGTCCGGCCAGCGTCTCGGTGGGGCCGCAGGGAGGCAACGGGGCGGGCGGCGCGCTCAACCCCTCGCCCGCCGCCGGCATCGAACTGATCTCCAGCGGCGGAGGCGCCGCGGCGGGCATGGCCGGCAAGCCGAGCTTCGCTCCGCAGACCGTCATGTTCACCCGGGCGGAGATCGAGCAGCGCCGCGGCGCGGTGTCCGTGCCCGTGCGGCTGGCCATGGTGCCGGAGACCGCGCAGAAGCTCTTCGGCGGCCGCACCGTCTACCTGACATTTCTCGAGAAGCCCAACCCGCGCCATTACTCGGGCGATATCCTGCTGTGGTTCGCCGAGCGCGGCCAGACCGCCGCGGGCGGGCAGGCGATGCATGCGCCCGTGCCTTTCCGCCAGACGGATCCCTTTGGGCCGAATTCGCGCTCGCCGCGCCCGATCCGGGGCACCATCCGGCTGTCAGCAGTCATCGGCGCCGACGGGTTTCTCTCCGAGCTGCGCGTGCTCGACAGCCCCGATGACGCACTCGATTCGCCCATGCTCGAAGCCGCCGCCCGGTGGACGTTCCTGCCTGCGCTGCGCGGACCCGCGCGCGTTGCGGTGGACGCCCTGTTCGAGATCCCGGTCATCTTCCTGCCTGCCCAGCCGGGCGCGGGCGCCGCGCCGGCTCCTTGACGCCGGATGCGCGTGGCAGTATGTTGGCGCGGGAGAAACCGATGCCGGAAGAAACCGCTGCCGCCGGCTCAGGCGGCTCGCTGTGGTGGCGGGTGTGGGAAAAAACGTGGTGGGCTGTCGCGATTCTGTTCCTCGCGCTCAACGCCTGGGCGTGGAACCGGTATGGCGTCATCGCCCTGCTGCGGTTTTGGGCTGCGTTCTTTGCCTTGCTCGGCGCCGCGGTGCTTGTTTACGCGCGGCGGATGAAGCAGTATGCCGCCGAAAGCCTCCACTGGCTGCCGGTGCAGGCGGCGGTGTTGCGCTCGGAAGTAGTCATCGACAGACAGACGTCCTTCAATGACGAATCCTTCGGTCAAGCCCGGACCACCGTTTACTACCACCCGGAAATCGAATACGAATATGAAGTGGAAGGACGCAGGTACCGCTCCAACCGCCTCATCGCCGCCCGGGTGAATTTCCCCAAATCGGCCGCCGAATCCTGGGTGGCGAATTATCCGGCAGGCAGCGTTGTGACGGCCCGCCGCCACCCGCAGAAGCCGGAACTGGCGGTGCTCCAGCCGGGAATCCAGGGTTTTGAAGGCCAGTACCGGATCCCGTTCATCGTGGGCGGCGTTTTTCTGGCGGTAGGGGCTGTTGCCTGGATCGTGCTGTCCTGAGAATTCGATCGCCGGGCTCGCGCAGGTCTGCGCCGCGAGTGCAGCGGGACACAGTTTCGTTGCGTACCGCGCGAAAGGAGCCGCGCGGGAGCGCCGAAGGCGCGACCAAGCGGTGCACACCGCCGCAACCACAGCGAACGCAGCATCACGATACGGGCGGCCCGCGGTTAACGGCGCGGTTCACCCTCCGCCAACTGGCAGGCCAGCCCCCACGCCCGCCGCATCCACCGCTGGCGCGCCGCTTCGCTGCGCAACCCGAGCCACAGCCATGGCGCGCCCCACGCCGCGTGGCGCACCATCTCCCAGGCGGCGCGCTCCTCCACACGGCCGGAGCATTCCCGCTCGCGTACCAGCAGGAGAGGCAGCCAGCGGAACTCGTCCGCCCGCTGCGCGGCGGCTTCCAGGACATCGAACATTTCCGGGCTGTCTTGTTCCACCGTCATCCGCCTGAGCCGCAGCCGCAACTTCGCGGCCCGCAGCTCCGGCCACAGCTCGAACACCACCCACCAGAGCAGAACCCACGCAAGCAGCGTGAACGAGACCGCCGTCGCGCCTGAAGCGCTCATCCCTGCCGCCGCTCCTTCAGGCATTCGGCCAGGGCCTTCTCCACCTCCCGCCGCAGGGCGCGCTGCTGCAATCCGTAAGCGACGCCGGCAAGGCCGAAAACAATGGCCGAAAGCCGCGTCACCCGCGCCTGGCCCATCCACGCGATCCACACCTCGATCATCGAATCCTTGCCCAGCAGTCCTGACGCGGTCTCCCGGATCAGCCACAACGCGGCCAGCAGCGCCGCCCACGGCAGCGCTTTGCGGATGAGCCAGAGGAGAATCGGTGGTGAATTCACGCGGGTCGTGCTCCCATTGCCCCGGCGCATGGCCCGGAGGCGTCATGAAAACCGCCCGCCCGCGGCGTGGCCGGCGGCGGGCGGCCTTCTGTCATGACACAGTGTAGCCGACAAAGTCCCCGCCTGGACGGGGATTGCGGCGCCGCGCCGGGCGCCTCCCGGCGGGCGGACAGGAAATGAGAGGCGACACCGGCCATCGTGAGACTTTTCTCAGGTGCGAACTAAGGTTTCCTTCGGATTTGAGTAGAACCCAAGTACCGTTACGCTTGATCTAGCAACGGACAAGAGTTGCGAAATCGGGAGAGGAGAAAGAGAAGAATGAAGAAGATCAACAATCTGATTTGGAAGCTGCGGCTCATGAAGGACACCCGCGGCCAGGACCTGATTGAATATGCCCTGATGGTGGGCTTCATCGCGGTGGCGGCCGGCGCCGTCATCCCCGGCGTGGTCACCAGCATCCGGAGCATCTTCGAGAGGATCTCGGGCGTGCTCGTCAACAGCGCGAACCAGCAGTAACCCCTTTTCTCAAGCCAAGGCGAAGGGCCGGTCCAGCTCCACGGCGTGGGGCGCCGGCCCTCGCTGTTTTCAGGCTGGTTCTTTCCACCTTAATCCTGCCTCAGCCGCCCCTGGCAGCCCTTCCCTCCGCAATTCCCCTATCCGGCATTCGGTGTGGCAGCGCATCAGTTCAGGTGAATTGCGTCTCCGTTTTGATGGGGTATGCCGATGCGGTCCGCCGATCCGGGTGCCGATGTTGTGCACAGATGATGACCATGAAAAATTGCAGGAATCTCATCTGGAAGTTGCGGCTGCTGAAAGACTCCCGTGGCCAGGATCTTATTGAGTACGCCTTGATGGTCGGCTTCGTCGCCGTCGCCGCCGGAGCGCTGATTCCGGGCATCACAACCAGCATGCGGAGCATTTTCGAGCGGATTTCGGGCGTGCTGGAAAACAGCGCAAATCAGCAGTAGCCTGCCGCCCGCGCGGCTGGCTTCGCAGGCGGACCGCCCGCAGCGGAGTCCGGCTCCGTTGCGGCTGCCTTCAGACTGCAAGGTTCCGCAGCCATTCACGCAAGTTGCCCTCTGCGTCGAACTCCAGCGGCTGCACCTTCCGCAGCAGCTCTACGCGCGGATGCGCCAGCGACTCCGGCAACAGGCGCTCGGATACCGCCATCACGGTCAGATCCTGCGTGTTGCGGATCCAGGCGATGCCCAGCTCTTCCGGGTTGAGCTTGCCGGTGCTGCGCCTGAGCGCCTCCAGCCATTCCCGGTCGGAGCGGAATGTGGCCGGAATCTTCAGGCACGCCAGCGCCCCCGACGTGAGCCCGTTCACATAGGTCGGACGCCGCTTTATCGCCCGCGTGAGCCGCTGGTGCACAGCGTCCGCCATGCCGATGCCGATGGCGTTGCCGTAGCTCAGCGGGTGCAGCCCGCGCGCGATCACGCGCCCCACCCGCGGCGCAAACGGCCACGGGTTCACATTGCCGTGGATGTCGCGGTTGATCACCTTCGGATCCATCCCCGAGCCCGACCAGTTTTTCCCGATCTCGTCCACCAACAGCAGGTCCACAGCGTCCACCGGCAGCCGCGGCATCCAGCTCTTGACGCGCTCCAGCAGCTCTTCCTCCCGCGCCTCCATCTCTGGAGCCGCCACGAACTCGACATGCGCCACCTCGTGCCAGGCGTCCTCGAGAATCGCCAGCCCGCCGGCGATCTTTCCGGTCGAAAGCACCTGCCGCCCCACCGAACGGATCACCGCCGCCAACCCCAGACGGTGGCCCCAGGCATGGTAGACCTGCGCCCCGGAGAACTTGCCCAGCCCGATGGCCATCATCTTGAAGAGGCCGCTTTCGAGCTTGCCCTCGAAATCCGTGTGCCACTTCACCCGCGCCACCAGCACAATGGCATCCGCGCTGAGGGCGAGCCGGTCGCCCACCACATCGATCCCCTCCGGCGTCCGCCCCAGCGGCACAACCGCCAGCGAGCTCCGGACGGGGGCGCCCGCGCGCTCTTCCGTCAGGCCGAGCTTTTCAAGCACCGCCGCCTGCCCGCGCGCCGTCGCCGCCCCGTGGCTCCCCATCGCCGGAAACAGGAATGGCCGCAGGCCCCGCTCTTTCAGGCAGGTTGCCAGCTCGGCGACGATTTCGTCGATCCGCGCGATGCCCCGGCTGCCCACACCCACCGCCACGCTGGCTCGGGCAGGCAGCCGGTTCAGCGCATCGGCGCTGCGCACCGCTTCGCGCACGGCGGCGCGCACATCGCCCAGGCCGCGGCGCGGGAAATTCTGCCTGACTAGCGCACACCGGGGCAGCTCCATGCCCTTATTCTACGGACTCCGTACTGAAGCAACGACGAACTCGTTGTATGCTGGCCATGCCATGCTCGAATTGCTCCTTGCGCAGGCTCTGGCTGCGGCGCCTCCACCTCCGCCATTTGAAGACCGCGCCTTCGCCAGCCGCGTCCTCGGCCAGCTGCGGCATTACCGCATTTTTCTTCCCGCGGACTACCACGAGGGCCGCCGCCGTTATCCAGTCATTTACTATTTCCACGGCCATAGCGACCGCTACACGCTCGAGCGCTACGACGGGGGCAAGGACACCGTGCCGCGCATCGCCCGTTTCGTGGCTGCGAACCCGGTCATTGTCGTCGCCGTGGACGGCTTTGTCGCCGAGGATTACGAAGGCTTCTACGGCGGCCTGCCCTGGGATGTGGGCGAGCACGGCGGCAGCTACGACTTCGGCGCGCACTTCAGGGAGCTGGTTTCGCACATCGACTCCAGCTTCAGAACCCTGGCCAGCCGCCGCTTCCGCGCCACTTCGGGCCTCAGCATGGGCGGTTTCATGAGCCTGTATCTGAGCGCGCGGCATCCCGAGTGGATCGGCAGCGCGTCGGCATTCAATCCCGGCCCGGAGTTCTACGCCGGTGAAGCCGGCCGCCGTGTCCTCTGGCGGCCGAAGGACCATGTGTTGAACCACACGAAAACGATGATCCGCCTCGTGCGCTCCAGCGGCGACTACATCAGCCAATACCATGAAGAAACGCGCCTGGCCTATGCGCGCGAGGAGCGCGTCCCGTTCGAATTCCGCCAGGATGAATATCACCGTCACTGGGCCACTTCGATCGAGGAGACATTCGCCTTCCATCTGCGGGCTTTCGACACGCCCGCGCTGGACACGCCGCCCGATGTGTTTCACCATGACAACGCGTACGCGGAGTTCTCCATCTGGGGCTGGCAGGTGCAGCGCCGCGGCGGCGCCGCCGGGTACACGGTTCTCCGGGATGTCTCGCAGCGGGGGCTGCGCGTCGAGACCCGCCGCTGGGCGCCGGACGGCCCGCCCGTCAGCGGCAGCACCGTGGCTTTCGTGACGCCCCCGCACTACAAACCCGGCGCCGGGTACGTGATCCGGGACGCTCCGCTCGAAGACGGCGAACCGCGCCGCCTGAACGTGCAGGCCGACGCCGGGGGCCGGCTCCGGTTCGAGGTGCCGGGCGATGGTCGACTGATCAGCATCAGCGGGCCGGGCGCCTCCAGGCACCAGCCTGACCTGTTGCCTGTCAGCCGCACGGATGCCCTGCGCGTGCTGCCCGGCCTCGAAGTCAGCCTGCCCGTCCGCATTGACAACCCGCGGACAGAGGCGATGAAGAATGTCCGCGTCGCGCTGAGCAGCCTGTATCCCTCAGTGGAACTTTTGGCGCAGGAAGCGGAGATCCCTGAGATCCCGCCCGGCGGACGCGTGGATCTATCCTCGCAATTCCGGGCGCGCTTCCACTCCGGCGCCGGGGATTTCCAGCTTGCCCGCATCGACGTGACCCTAACGGCAGGGTGGCCCGGCGCCTCCGGCAGATTCGACGTGCTCATCGCCCCGGACCCCCTGCCCGAGCCTTCGGAGATGATCCTTCTCGATGGCCGCACCCACACCTTCCCCGTGTTCCGCCAGAAGGGGAACCAGGGAGGCGGGGCGGCGTACCTGCGCACCGTCACCGAAGGCAAGGGCAACGGCAACGGAATCCTCGAGCCGGGCGAAGAGGCGACCGTCTGGGTGAGGATTCCTCAGGGGCTCGACCCTTTGGACAAGAACAACTGGCGGCGCGTGCGCGTGTTTTCTCTGACGCCGTGGATCGAGGAGATGGAGAGGATCGAGGAGGAAAAGGAGCGCGAATTCACCGGGGCCAGGGATCTGACCAGCCTCGTGCGTCTCTCGCCGGGCGCCCCGCCGGAAGCTTCACTCCCGGTTCTCCTGCGCGCAGAGACGTTCAGCTTCCATTACACGCCCGATGTGCGCTTCGGCCCTGAGCCGCTCTATCAGGCTTTTCAGCTCCACCAGGGCCACGTCTTCAGAGCCGATTTGCGCGGCGGAGGACGGTAAAGGCTGCCGCGCCCCTCCAGCCGGGCCGAAGCGTCTCCTCCGTGTCCGCTTCGGCCCGGGTTATGTGGCCGGCAGGACGTCAGGATCGCGGCGGGTTCGAGCCGAAAAGCCTGCGTCTGCCGAAAGCCGCCACGGCGAACAAGCCCGCCACGGTGAACAGCGCGGTGCCAGGCTACGGAACCTCGCCAGCCACGGGCTCCTCCGGCTCGCCCAGCAGCCCCAGATAGCGGTAACCCTGCTCGCTCCACAAAGAGTATCCTTCGGGCAACTGGATCGAGAGCGCCGCGCTGTTGAGCGAGTAGTAATTGAGGTAGCAATCCGGCGCATCGCAATCGGCCATGCCGCCCCAGCCGCCGCTCAGGTACAGATCCTGGTCTACGGGCAGCAGCGCCGTGTGGGTCCAGATGATCCGGACGTTGGAAGACAGGGAGCCGAGGAGAAAGGGATCCCCCTGGAATTGATATGTGCCGTCGCCGGATTGCTGCGACTCATTCGTCACGCTGCTCCTCTGCCAGATGAGCCCCTCGAACGGGTGTTCGACGATTTGGCCATCCAATCGAAACTCCTTTTGATACGATGTCGAGAAAAGCGAGGCCGGACCTTCGTACTCGATGAAACAGGGACTCTCTGCTCCCGGATCGCACCCGCCGCCTGGAAGGGGAATTCCGTTCTCCAGCCCCAGCAGGAAGAAATACCGGAGAATTCCGACGTCGAGTTGCGGGTATTCGCCCAACGAAGCGTAAATGCCCAGGGCGGATGCCGCGAAGGAGGACGGAAACTGCACCGCAATGCTTAATTCCCACTCCGCCTTGAACTGCACTGGCACAGCAGGTTGTGCCGGCCCGTTGACGCGGATCACATCCCCGAAATATACGCTGGCTGCGGCCCTGCCCGATTCAGATGGATCTGCATCGGGCGTTTTCACATAAGCCCCCGTGCGCACATAGAAAGGGTCTGGCGACACCACGGCTCCTGACCTTGTGCCCTGGCCCGGAATGACACTGATGGCGGGGAAAGAGGGGATAAACTGGGCAGGGAGAGTGAGGCCAGTGTTGGTTCCGGTGGCGGCGTTCGCGCTGGCATAGGAATACGTGTAGGGCGATGCCAGCGCATTGACCTGCGTCGTCAGAGAATGAAAGATTCCGTAACTGTCGCTGGCGGCTTCCACCGTCATCTCAAAACCGCGCAGCACATCGGCCCGCGCCGCCACGCCCCCCATCATGAGACAGCAGGCTGCCATCGTGCAGTGGCGCTGCAGTCGAATCCGCAATCGCATCCAAACGGTCATTGCGTCCTTTCCTCCTCCCGGCTCAATGAGACCTTCCCAGTCTGCGGTGGATCGCGCCCTCGATCCAAGTTAGAAATGACGCCGCCGGGGTTACGTAACAGCGGGTAACATTGAAGAATCAACGGCATGGGCGCGTCGCAGCCGCAAGAACAAATCCTGGCCGTCCGCCAGGAACTGGCCCGCCTGCTGGCCAGCCCGCAGTTCCAGGCCACGCCGCGGCTGTCCGCGTTCCTGCGCCTGGTCGTGGAGATGGCTCTGGAAGGCCGGGCGGACGAGATCAAGGAATTCGTCATCGCCACCGAGGCCTACCAGCGGGACGCGGATTTCGACCCCAAGATTGACTCCATTGTGCGCGTGGAGGCGACACGGCTCCGCAGCAGGCTGGAGGAGTACTACCGCAGCCTCGCCGCTCCCCCTGAGGTTCGCATCGAACTGCCCAAGGGCGGATATGTGCCCGCCTTCCGCTTCCGCTCCGAACCACAGGCCGCAGCGGCGCCGCCCGCTGCTCAAGCCCCGCCGCCCGGACAGCCGCAGTCCTCCCGCCGGTACTGGCTGGCCGGAGCCGCTGCCGGCGGCGCGCTGGCGGCATGGGCCGGCTGGAACCAGTGGAAGGGCTGGCGCCGTGAAGAACTGGCGCTGTTGCATCTGGGCACGGGATCCTCCCAGTCCGGCGATGCCGCGGACCGCTTCCGGCTGGCGCTGGCCCACGAGTTAGGCCGCCGGCGGGAACGCTTTTCCATCAGTCTGACCGGATCTCTTCAGGAGTTGCAGCCGGCTGGCGGGGGGGTGCCGGCTGAGTGCTACGGCATGGTGCTGGCCGGCATGCGCGGAGACGCGTCCCCGCAGGCGGTGCTGGTGGCCGAGGCCGGTGTCATCGCCACGGAGATCACCACCCTGGCTGTGTGGGGCGAATTGGAGACGGTGTCGGGCCGGCAGGGTGCGGCCGCCTTCGCGCCCCGCCTGGCCGCCGCCCTCAGGCAGGCGCGCGAGGAGGCCCGCCGCGTTCCCGCGCCCGCCCGCCAGCTCTATGGAGAGGTCCTGGCGGAATTCCGCAAAGGGCGCGATTCGCTGTTGCTCACCACCCGGGAGCTGGACCAGGCCTGGCCGCTCGAGGAACTGCTCTCCGGCGTGGCGCGGCTGGAGCGGGTGGCCGCCATGGCGCCTTCCTTCGCCGCCGCACACGCCCAACTGGCCTGGCTGAGCGTCCTGGCCGCCGCTTACGATCCCCGGCTCTTCGCGCGCGCGAAAGAAGCGGCCGAGCGGGCCGTCGCCCTCGACCCGCGCATCTGGAAGGCCCACTTCAACCTCGGTTACGTCCGGTTCTTCCGCGACTGGCAGTTTCTGCCGGCCGCGGATTCGTTCCGTTTGGCGATGAACGCCGCGCCGCTGCGCCTGGAACAGGTCCGCTATTTTTCCGATTCCCAGGCCATCGCTGGCCGCGCCGACGAGGCGGCTCCTTATTTTGATGCCCTGGCCGCCGTGCTGCCCGGCCACCGCCTGGCCGCCTATGCCGCGGCCATGCTGGAATACCACCGCAACAAGTTCGACAAGACGCTCGCCCACATGCGCCGGATTCTCGACAAATCCCCCGGCGACCGCACCGGCGCCTGGATCGAGTCGCTCGCGCTCGAACAGATGGGCGGCCCACAGGAGGCGATCCGCCGGCTCGAGCCTCTGGTGGAAGCCGAACCCGACGACCACCGCGCTGCCGCCGCGCTGGCCCACGCCCTGTTCCGCGCCGGCCAGACCGCGCGGGCCCGTGATGTGGCCGCGCGCTGCCGCCTGGACCGCATGGCCTACCTCCGCGCCCTCCTGGCCGCCGGCCGCGGAGACACGCCCGCCTCGCTGGATCTGCTCGAGGAATCGCTGGCGAAGCGAGAAATCGCCATAGCCTGGTTCCGCGTCGATCCACGCTTCGCCGAACAGAGGGCCACCACGCGGGGCAGGCTGCTGCTGGCGCGAATGGGCCTGGCCTGATCCCCCTTCCCGCTTACGAGAACCCGTGCTGCTTCCGGTGCAGCCCCGCGTCGAAGCGCTGCGTCGTTTTGAAATGCTCGTAGCGGCCGTCGCCGCTCACTTCATGCACGCGCTTCAGCAACGCGTTCATCTCCGCCATCGTGAGCGGCTGGAAACTGCGCGCAATTTTCACCGCTCTTTCGAGATCCTCCATCGAGGCCAGCCCCACCACCTGGACGCTCACCGGCTGCGAGAGGAAGTAGCGGTAGCACTCCTCCACCGTCACCACCCCGTCGGCCAGCATCCGCCCGTCGCCGCCGCAGCCCTTCATGCCGATCACTCCGATGCCGCGCCGCTCGCACTCGGGCACGACCTCGTGCCGGAAGCTTTCGAAGCTGTGGTCCATGATGTTGATGGGCATCTGGCAGGCGTCCCAGGGAAAATCCAGCGCCAGCATCTTGCGGTGGATGCGCGGGTGCTTGTGGCCGGTAAATCCGAGAAAGCGCACTTTCCCCTGCTTTTTCGCCTCCAATGCCGCCCGCAATCCGCCCTGTTCCGTCAGAAATTCCGGATCGTTATGGTAGTTGCACTCGTGGAATTGCCACAGGTCGATCCAGTCGGTGCGCAGCCGCCGCAGGCTGTCCTCGAGATGCTGCATCGCCCCTGTATAGTCCCGGGCGCACACCTTCGTCATCAGGAAGACGCGTTTGCGGTAGCCGTCCATCTCGAGCGCCCTGCCCATCACCTCTTCGGCGCGCCCGTTGTGGTAGTCCCAGGCGTTGTCCATGAACGTGATGCCGGCGTCGACGGCGGCATGCACCAGCCGGATCGATTCGTTCTCATCCTTCGGACGCGCCTGATGGTGCCCGCCCAGTCCCAGAACGGACACGTGGACGCCCGTCCTGCCCAGAGGGCGCGTGGGAATGCCGCCGCCCTGCGCTGCATATGCCGTGCGGGCAGCCGCCAACGCGGCGCCTGCGGAAAACAGTTCTCTGCGGTTGATCCTCATCGATGGCCCCGAGACCTCCGCAGCCATTCTATGCGAACCGCGCCTGCGCAACAGCGGGCCGATCGCCAGGCGGCTTCAATCGCTTCCCGGTTCCAGTCCACCAGGCTGGATCCTGTCAGGGCGTCTCCAGCGGCTCCCCGCGGCGCCGCGCGTCTTTCCATTTGCGAACCGTCTCGAGCCGCTCGCGGATGCGCTGGCCGGCGGCGCGGCCAGTGCGCGGGCCTGGTGGCCCGCAGTGTTGAAGATTGCCGTCTTGCGGTGGGATACTCAAATGTGTCCAGTAGAGACCAGGGAGACCTGCCCGGATCCGGCGCCGCCAGGAATATCACCCTGAAGGAACTTGCCGGTATTCTCGGGCTTTCGGCCACGACGATTTCCCTGGTTTTGAACCGCTCCCACGCCGCCCGCTCCATCCCGAAGGCGACGAAAGACAGAATTCTGGAAGCGGTCAGAAAATACAATTACCGCCCGAATTTCTTGGCGCGCTCACTCCGGTCCCAGAGAACGTTCTCGATCGGCGTCCTGGTGCCCGAACTCAGCGACGGCTATTCCGCTCAAGTGCTGGCCGGCATCGAGCAGCGCCTCCTGGAGGCGCGCTATCTTTGCCTCGTGGCCACGCACCATCACCGCCCGGATCTGGTCGAAGAGCGCCCGATGCTGCTGTATGAGCGCTGCGTCGAGGGCATCATCGCTGTGGACACGCCGCTGGAACAGCAGCCGCCCGTTCCCGTCGTGGCCGTTTCCGGCCACAGGACGCTTCCGGGCGTGGTCAATATTGAACTGGATCACGACGAGGCCGCGAGACTCGCCCTCGAACATCTGAAGCGGCTCGGACACCGGGAGATCGCCATCATCAAGGGTCAAAGCTTCAGCTCGGATACGGAAGTGCGGTGGCAGGCGATTCAGCGAGCTGCCAGGGGGATGGGCCTGGTGATCCCCGAGGAGCGCGTTTCGCAACTGGAAGGAGACTCGCCCCTGCCCGACACAGGCTGCCTGGCCACCCGGACGTTGCTCGATCGGCGCGCGCATTTCACGGCCTTGTTTTCGTTCAATGACATCTCCGCATTCGGCGCGATTCGCGCTCTGCGCGAGGCGGGGTTTCGCGTTCCCGAGGACGTTTCCGTCATCGGCTTCGACGACATCTGGGAAGCGTCCTACCATGTGCCGGCCTTGACCACCATCCAGCAGCCCCTGGAGGAGATGGGGCGCATAGCTGCGGAGGTCATGTTGCAGCGTATCGCAGCGGGCGCCGAGCAGGGGATGCCGGACATCATCCGGGTCCATCCCCGCCTGGTCGTGCGCGAATCGACGGCCCCGCCTTCCGGCGCCGGCAGCCATGCATGACCCCCGGGACGATCCACCGCCCCGCGGCAAGCCGCTGGTGCGTCTGTGCGCCGCCTTCGTGCTCACGGGCGCCGTCACCGCCCTGATCGGCCCGTTTGTGGCCGAAGCGGCGCGCCGGTGGAGCCTGAGCGAATCCATAGCGGGCCTATTTTTCCCCGCACAGTTTGCAGCCGCTTTGACCGGCACGCTGGGCATCGGACGAGCCGCAGCCCGGTTCGGCTATCCGCGGGTCTTCCGCCTGTCGCTTCTGCTTATGGCGGCTGGCGTCGCGCTTGCCCCATGGGGTCCGCCGCCACTGGCGCTGGCCGCCGTGGCCCTCTACGGCGCCGGAATCGGCCTCAACGTTCCCGCAGCGAACGCATGGGCCGCCGGCGCGGGCGGCCACGCGGTCGAATTCTCGCTTGTCAGGCTGAACCTGGCCTGGGGGCTGGGCGCAGTGCTGGGGCCCGCGGCGGTCGCATTCTCGATGACCCGGTGGTCGCTGGAAGCCACGTGGATGGCGCTGGCGGCCGCACTCGTGTTTGCGGCGGGCCTTCAGGGTGGCGGCTGCGCCAAGGAACGCCTCCGGCCAGTCGCCGAAGACGCCTCCCGCAGCCCGGCGGCCGCCGCTTCGGGGGCCGCCTGGGTTTCGGCAGCGGCACTGTTCCTGTACGTGGGCACGGAAAACGCGTTCAGCGGCTGGTTGCCGCTGCTCGCCATGCAGGCCTATGGCCGGAACGCCCCAGCGGGCGGGCTGGCCGTATCGGTCTTCTGGGCCTCGTTGCTGGCGGCCCGCGCTTTGGTTGCCGTTGCAATACGGCGCGTGCCGCCCGGGGCCTGCATCCAGGCAGGCCTGGCGTTGTTCCTTGCCGGCGCGCTTGCGGCCGCCACTGGCGGCCGGCTGGAGTTGCTGTGGGCCGGAGCGGCCGCCGCAGGTTTCGGGCTCGGCCCGGTATTCCCGCTGGCCGTGGCCGCCTATTACCGGAAATCGGGAGCGGCGGCCGGCCGGCGGCTCGGCGCCGTCTTTGCCAGCTCGGCCCTGGGCGGCGCCGCCATCCCTCCCGCCGCCGGCGTTGTGATGGATCTGGCCGGCACCGCCGCCGCCGGCATGGCCGTTCCCATCTTCACAGCCGTCCTGCTGGCGGTTCTGTTCCGGAAGCGCGGTTGAGCTGCCGGGCCGTCATTCAGCGGAATAGCTGATGCATGGCTCTTCGGATCTGGGGGTTCGCCATGAACCATCTCCATACCTTCCCCGACCGCAGGTTCTCGGCGCTCAGCAGCGTGATGCCCACGTCGATGCCGATCACGTCGGGGTTCGTCCAGCCGTCCACCGGATGGAAGGCGTCGACGAAGCCGTAGCGCTTGTAAATGCGCCCGCCGAATTTTTCCTTCATGGCCATCAGCGCGGGCAGGCAGATCTCCGGCGCGAACATCAGCGAGCCGCCCGCCGCGCAGGGCACGATGCTGCCGTCGATCTCTCCGCGGCGCGGCGGCCCTCCCCAGGCGCGGTATCCTTTCCGGGTGTCAGACGCAGTAATTCCCCACAAATTTTCTGAATAACAGCCGGGAAATTCTTGCGCGAGGTCCAGGCAGAACTGCCGGTGGGCATACGTGGCGCGGACCGAGTTCTCGAACCAGTCCGTGTGCGGCGGCTGCCGCTCGCGGCGGCCGCGGAAATCGATCCAAGCGTGAGAATACTGGTGCGTGAACAGGGTGGGGGCGCCGTTGATGTATGTGTAGCCGCCGTAGGTGATCACCGGGCGTTCCCAGGCGTACCATGTATCCGGCGGAAGGGGTTTTTCCGGGGCGGCGATGGCCAACAGGCTGAGAATTCCCAGTTCATTATGGCGGCGCCAGCGGTGTTCGCTGAATCCCTTTTCCGGGCGCCATGACATCGACAGGAAATTCGGATCGCCGTTCAGCATCCATTGCAGATCCATGCGGCTCCAGATTTTCATGGCGTACCGGCCGATCGCGGGCTCCTCGCGGAAATACTGCCGCGCGGTGAGCATGCCTGCCAGAAGCAGCGCCGTGTCGATGCTCGAAATCTCGCTCGTGCCCCGGCGCTCCCCGGTCGAACAGTGGACGAAATGATAAAACCAGCCGTTCTTGTGGTAGGACTCCTCGGCGTAGTAGCGCACCGTGGCCAGCGCGCGCTGGCGCGCCTGCCCGCGTGGAATCCAGCCCCTCTCGGCGGCGATGCAGAGCCCGGAGAGGCCGAACCCCGTAGCGGCGCTCGACGCCCATGGCCGGGCATCGGGTTCGGCGGAATCAGCCAGCGCGCGATCCCTCACCAGGCCCGTTTTCGCGTCCGCCTGCTCCCAGAAATACAGGAAGCTGCGCCGCGACAGGTCTTCCAGGAATTCTTCTTCGGCGCGGGAAAGCTTGTGGGCGGGTTTCGCAGCCCAGGCAAGGCCCGGGATCGTCATGATCGCCTGCCGGCGGGTATACTCCATGTGTCGGCCTCTCCTGCTGAATGTGGTTGATTTCGTCTGCTTCCACGAGCGCGGCCACTGGCGGCCGCCCGCAAGTGACAAGAGGCGGCCGCGGGTCCGCGCCCGAACCCAATGGCTGATCGCCCGGCCCCATGCCCGGCGCGGCCGGTTGTTTCCGCGGTCTCGATGCGAGCCTCGGTCTCCGCGCGGCAGGCAGGCGGAAGCCGTCTCTGGCCGCGCTGCCTGTGGCGGAAACCAGAGCGGCTCAGAAGCTGAACCGCGCCTGCAGCTCGACGATGCGTCCGGCGAAAGCGCCCTGCGACATCCCGAACTGAGGGTTGCTGTTGAGGCCGTCGGTGCTGATGATCGTATTGACGCCCGTCAGGTTCAACTGGTTGAAGGCGTTGAACAGGAATACCTGCAGGTTGAGCCGGGCGCTCTCGCCGAAGGCCTTGGTCTGCGGTAGCGCGAAAGCTTTGCTGATCGTGGCATCCACCGCGCGGTAGCGCGGGCCGCGGAAGCTGTTACGCCCCACGCCCGGCGCAGGGGGCCGTCCCGCTGACGACCACTCCGGCACGGTGAAATACGCCAGAGCCCCTTTCGGGAAATTGCCCCCGGGAGTCCGGAACGTATCGTTGGAGAAATCGCTGCCCGCGCCCCCCTTGTACGAACCCGGCCGCAACGTGCCATAGCCGCTGTTCCGATACACCACGTTGTTACCCGTGTTGCTGTATGTGGGATGCCACGGGAAGCCCGAGTTCCAGTTCAGAATGCCGCTGAGAGACCAGCCGCCGGCGATCTTTTCCAGCCACCGGCTCTTGCCGCGGAACAGTTGAGGGGTGAATATGCCCCAGATCTTGAAGTCGTGCGTGACGTCGAAATCCGCCGGCCCGCGCGCCGCGCGCCGCTCGAACGGATACTCGCCCGAATAATAATCCTGCGAGCCCTCGTCGGTGATGCGGCTCAGCCGGTACTGGGCGTCAACGGTAAAGGTGCGCCCGAAGCGCCGCTGCAATTGAGTCAGCAGCGCGTTGTAACTGGAATTGGCTTCGTTTGTCGTCCAGTACAGCCGGTTCACGCGCGGGTTCAGGCTCGGGTAATAGAGCAGGTTCAGATCGCGCCGGATGCTGAGATGGCGGCTCTGGCTGCCCTGATAGCCGACGCTGGCCACCCAGCCTTTGACCACTTCGTACTGCGCATCCAGCGAGTAGCGGTAGGTGGCGGGATTCTTTTGAGCCAGAGGAAAGCCGAACAGTGTCAGCGGCGCTCCGGTGAGCGGGAGGCCGGTATTGGGGTCGAACGTCTGGATGGCGGCAGGGTTGGCCGGCCAGTTCGAAAATTGCCGCGGATCGTCGGGCGCCGTGTAACGGATGTTGGCGCCCAGCAGCGTCAGGCTGGTCGCCCAGGGAGGGTTGGCGCGTCCGTCAGCCAGCGGCGCCGCCTGCTGCACGTTGAAGCCGATGCCGAAGCCGCCCCGGAGCACCAGCCGCTTGTTCAGCACGCCGGGGTTCCAGGAGAAGCCGGTCTGCGGGCCAAAGTTCAGCTTCCGCGTCTCGCCCAATGAATCGCTGATGCGGATCGTCAGATCGGCGAGTCCGTTGGAGCCGAGCACGGGATTGCTCAGCACCGGCTCGGTGGCTTTCAGCGGCGAGTAGTACTCCCATCGCAGCCCGGCGTTCAGCGTGAGATCGGGCCGCACCTTCCAGTCGTCCTGCACGAACAGGGAGAGGTTGTCGGCGCGGAGATGCTTCTGGTTGTCGGTGGGCTGGCCCGTCCGGGGATTGTACGCGCCGGATTCCTGGTAGGGAGCATCGTTGGCGTAGCTCCACAGGTTGCGGAACCGGAACGTGGGCCGGGCCGAACCCGCCGTGCGGTTCAGCAGGCGCGCGCGCACAAACTCGCCGCCCATTTTCAGAAAATGCCGGCCCCGGATCACGCTCAGCGTGTCGCGCACGCTGTAGGTCCCCTGGTCGAACACGCCCGGGCCGGGGGCGCCGAACGTCTGCAAGCCCACCGTGCCCGCCGAGTCGATGTTGATGATCGGCAGACCCCAGGGCAACTGCGGATTGGACTCGATCTCGTCAAAGCGCCAGCCGCTGAATCCAAACCGCGCTTCGTTGATCACGCTCGGCGACAAAGTCCGGTTCCAGATGCCGGTGTAGGAACGCGACAGGCGGTCGCTCAGCCACTGATTCATCACCCGCGGCGGCCCGTTGATGGAGCGGGTCAGCGTCGGCACCCAGTAGACGCTGAACGCCAACTGGTCGCTGCTGGTGGGATGGAAATCCAGGCGGCCGTTGAACTGCTGGTTCTCGCCCTTGCTCGGCCTGTCCAGCACCAGCCGTTCGACGTCAGGCACGCCGTCGAATCCGTTGCCGATGCCATACGGCGTGCCCGCCTGGCCCCAGGTCGGATCGGCGTTGCCCAGCGGCGAAAGCAGCGGCGAGCCCAGATCCAGTCCTTCCCCCGCGTCCCGGCATTGCGTCGCCGCCAGGCCTATCTGCGCGCACGTCAGTGGCGACTTCGATACCACGTTGACCGGCTCGACGCCGGCGAAACCCAGCATCCGTCTGGCCAGGCTGCCCGTCCGGCCCGCCGTCGAGCGGTACTGTGGCGTCTCAATCCAGACGGTGCTGCGCGTGCGCGCCGAATTCCGCAATTCCTCGTACGAGAAAAAGCCGAACAGGCGATCCTTCACCACCGGCCCGCCCAGGCTGCCGCCTAACTGGTTGAAGCGGTTGTCATCGCGCCGCACCGGCGACGGCGTGCCCGGGCCGTTCCACCGCTGGAAGGCGTTCAGCCCCGGACGGTGCCACTTGAAGAACGCGCTGCCGTGAAATTCGTTCGTGCCGTGGCGCGATACCAGCATGATCTGCGCCCCGCTGTTGCGCCCATGTTCCGCCGTGTAATAGCTCGAGGCGACTTTCACCTCCTGCACCGATTCAATGTTTGGCGTCACCACGGCTGAACCGCCCCAGGTGACGCTGTTCACCGTCACCCCGTCCACCTGGATGTTGTTTGCATTCTGCCGCGTCCCGTTGGCGATGATCTGCGGCCCGTTTTCGATGAAAAAGATGCTGTTGGCGCTGCCGGGGGCAGGACGGTTGACGCCTGGCATCTGCGTGTTGCCTCCGCCCGCCGCAATCGCCCCGTTGCCGAACACGCCCGGCGTCAACCGCAGCACCCGGAACGGATCGCGGCCCAGCGCCGGCAATTCCTGAATCTCGCGGTAGGTGAGCGAGCCCGTAATGGTCGCCCCCTGGGTGTCCAGCAGAGGCACGGCGGGGTCAGTGACCGTGATCGCTTGCGCCACCTGTCCCAGTTCCAGTTGCACATTCAGCGACTGCACCATCTCGGCCCGCACCAGCACCTCTTCCAGCACCTTGCGCGCGAACCCTTCCTTCTCGACGGTGAGTGAATAGGCGCCCGGCAACAGGCCGCTGAAACCGTAGGCGCCGCTTTCATTCGTCTGCGCTGAACGCGCGACATTGGTCTCCTTGTGCACCAGGCTGACCGCGGCATTCGGGATCGCGGAGCCTTGCGGATCCGTGACGACTCCCTGGATCCCTGCGCGGTATTGAGCGACAGCGGTGGTAGCGGCCAGCAACAAGGCCAGCGGCGCTAAGATGAAACGGGCTTGGGTGCGGCTCGGCATCGTGTCTCCTTTCGGTGTGACTGCAAAGCTGTCTTCTTGTGTGATAAATCGATTTACTGAAGTATATCGGAGATTGCTTCCGGTGTCAACCCGGGAGGACGCCTTCTGTCGCTGGCATGTGAGTTGTCCGGTCGAATTAGCGCGTGAGTTGTCCGGTCCAGGCCGGAAGGCGAGGCTGGCAAGGTGGAACCCATCGAGCCGGCGATCCCAGGCCCTGGAAGTGGAGCGAATGATGAAACTGCAGGATGTGTTGCTGAAAGCGATGGCGAAGAAGATCACGTCGCTGGCGGCGGCGAAGATCATTGGCGTCACGCCGCGCACGATGCAGCGTTGGCGGGAGCGGTTGGAGGAACTCGGCTACGATGGCTTGCGCGGCCGGCGCAAGGGCAAAGCGAGCCCGCGGCGGGCGCCGCTGAAGACGTGCGAAGAGGTGCTGTGGCTGTTTCAGGAGCGTGATTGCGACCCGAATGTGCGGCGCTTTCACGAGAAGTTGCAGGAGGAGCATGGTCTTGATTTGAGCTGCAGACGGGTCAAACAGACGCTGCAGGGGGCGGGTCTGTTGGCGCGGGCGCGGCGGCGCAAAGCCGCGTCGGGGTAGGCTTCATGAGGCCGGTGGGCCGGCCATCAATCGGACTGCGGCTCGCCGCTGGCAGGCATTCGCGCGCCGGCGGGGCGCCGCCGGGCCTCCTTCCAGCTCCGGATCGCCTCCAGCCGCTCGCGGATGCGCTGTTCGACGCCGCGCTCGGTGGGCTCGTAAAAACGCCGCCCGTGAAGCCACTCGGGGAGGCATTCCATCGCCGTCAGCCCGTCTTCCTGCTGGTGCGCGTGCTCGTAGCCCTCGCCGTAGCCCCACTCCTTCATCGCCCGTGTGGGCGCGTTGCGCAACTGCATCGGCACCGGATCCACGGGCTTCTGCCGCGCCGCCTCTCGCGCCTCATTCAAAGCGCGGTAGGCGGCATCGGACTTCGGCGCCATGGCCAGATAAATGGCCGCCTGCGCCAGCGCCTGGTCGCCCTCCGGCTCGCCCAGGAAATGCACGGTCTGCCAGCACGCCGCCGCCTGCTCCACCGCCCGCGGATCGGCCAGCCCGATGTCCTCGATCGCCATGCGCACCAGCCGCCGCGCGATGTAGAGCCGGTCCTCGCCCCCTTCCAGCATCCGCGCCAGCCAGTAGAGCGCGGCGTCGGGATCGGACGAGCGCACGCTCTTGTGCAGCGCCGAGATCAGGTTGAAGTGCTCCTCGCCGCTTTTGTCATAGAGCAGCGTCTTGCGCTGGATGGCGTCCTCCACCGCGGCGCGGTCCAGCTCCGCGCCCGCGCTGGCCGCGGCGGCGATCTCCAGGATGTTGTAGGCGCGCCGCGCGTCTCCGCCGGAGTACACGGCGATCTGCTCCAGCATTTCCCGCGGCGCCGATTTTCCGATCACCGGCAGCGCGCGCTCCAGCAGCGTGACCGTCTCATCCACGGTGAGCGGGCGCAGCGCGTACACCTTCGAGCGCGACAGCAGCGCGGGCACCACTTCAAAGGAAGGGTTCTCCGTGGTGGCGCCGATCAGGATGATGTCGCCGCGTTCCACATAAGGCAGAAACGCGTCCTGCTGCGCCTTGTTGAAGCGGTGGATCTCGTCGACGAACAGCACCGTGCGCAGCCCCTGCCGGCGGTGCTTTTCCGCCGCCGCCATCACTTCCTTGATCTCCTTGATGCCGCTGAGCACGGCGCTGAAGGGCACAAACGCGCAGCGCGTGGTGCGCGCGATCAGCCGCGCCAGGGTCGTCTTGCCGGTGCCCGGCGGACCCCACAGGATCAGCGACGTCAGCCGGTCGGACTCGATCTGCACGCGCAGCGGCTTGCCCGCCCCCAGGATGTGCTCCTGCCCGACGAAGTCCTCCAGCCGCTCCGGGCGCATCCGCTCGGCCAGCGGGCGTCCTTCGTCCATGCGCTCCTCTTCGCGCGGCATTTCGAACTCGAACAGGCTCACGGCGCCCCCCGCTGCCGCATGGCTTCATAGAGGATCACGGCGGCTGCCGCGGCGGCGTTCAGGCTCTCCACGCCCGAGGTGGGAATCCGCACCGGCTCGCCCGCGCGCATCCATGCCTCGCTCACGCCGCGAGCTTCATTGCCAATCACAAGCGCGCAAGGCGCGCGCCAATCCTTCGCCCACGGCGGCGCGCCCTCGTGCGGGGAGGTGACGCGGATCGCCACGCCGCGCGAGCCCAGCATCGCCGCCGCTGCCGGGGCATCTTCCGCATCGGCCACCGGCAGGCGGAACAGCGATCCCGCGCTCGCGCGCAGCGTCTTCGGGTTCCACCGCGACACCGTGCCCTTCACCCAGACGATGCCCGCGGCGCCGAACGCTTCTGCGGCGCGCGCCACGGCGCCCGCGTTGCCAGGGTCCTGCACGCAGTCCAGCGCCACCAGCGGAGCGGCGCGGGCGAACAGATCTTCCTCCCGCCATTCTGGCGGCGCCGCCAGCGCCAGCACGCCCTGCGGATTTTCCGTACTGGAGAGCTGCGAAAAAATACGCTCCTCGACAACGGCGAAGCGGACGTTCCGCTCGCCTGCGATGATCTCCCGCGCCTGAGCGGCGGCTGCCTCCGCCGCCAGAACCGTGTCGACGCGCAGCCCGCTGCGCAGCGCTTCTTCCAGCAGGTGGAAGCCCTCCGCGATGCACAGTCCGCCGCGGGTCAGTCCGCCGCGCGCCACCGCCCGGCGGATCTCCTTGACGAGCGGGTTTTGCGCGCTCTGGATGAGAGAGACTGCGTTCATTCCGGCTACAATCATCATCAGACGATGCGGAGGACCTTCGCCATCCTCGGCACTGGCGGGGCCGTCGCGCTCCTTGTTTATCTGCTGGCCATTTCGCACCGGATCGCCCGCCAATCGGAGGTCGACGAGGCCCGGGCGGCAGATATCATTGTCGTGCTCGGCGCGGCCGAATACAACGGGCGTCCCTCGCCCGTGCTGAAGGCGCGGCTCGACCACGCTCTGGCGCTGTACCATCGCGGGCTGGCGCCGATGATTTTCACCACCGGCGGCGCCGGCGGCGATCCCCAATACACCGAAGGCCAGGTGGGGCGCGATTATCTGGTGCAGCGCGGCATCGCCAGCGAGCAGATCGTGGTGGAAGAGGAAGGCGACACCACGGTCGAGTCCCTGCTCGCCGTCAGCGAGGTGATGCGGCGCATGGGTCTGCGCAAGGCCATCCTCGTCTCCGACGGCTACCACATTTACCGCGCCAAGCGGATCCTCGAGCACGCGGGCGTGGAGGTGTACGGCTCGCCCCGTCCGCACACGCGGCGCGGCGGCTGGCGCGAGCGGTGGCTCTACGTAAGGCAAGCCGTGGGCTATCTGCTCTGGCGCCTGCACATCCCCGTGTGAGCCGCCCGTCAAAGCCGGAACAGCTCCCGCAGCCGGCGCGTCTGCACGCGGCTGACCGGAATCACCGTGCCTTTTTTGTCGTCCATGCGGATCTGATAGCTCGACTTGAACCACGGGATCACTTCGCGGATCCGGTGGATGTTGACGAGAAAGCTGCGGTGAGGCCGCCAGAACACGGCCGGGTCGAGGCTCGCCTGCAATTCCTCCAGCGTCTTGAAGTTGCTTTCGCCCTCGGCCTGAGCCGCCGCCACCGTGATCAGGCCGTCCTCAATGCGCGCGTAAATGACGTCGGAGGCGTCGACGATCAGGTTGCGGCCGCCGCTGCGGATCATCAGCTTGCGCACCTGCGGCGCAGCCGCCGCAGCCGCGGGCTCGGGCTCGAGCATCGTCCGCTTCACGCGGTCGATGGTCACCGCCAGCCGCTCCCGCGTCACCGGCTTCAGCAGGTAATCGAGCGCCTCCATGCGGAACGCCTCCAGCGCGTATTGCTCGTAGGCGGTGCACAGGACGAAGGCCGGCACCGGCGCTTTTTCCTCGTGCAGCCGCTCGATGAGGCGCAGCCCGTCGAGACCCGGCATCTGCACGTCGATGAAGACCAGGTCCGGCTCCAGCTCTTCGATACGCTTCAACGCCTCAAGACCGTTGGTGGCCGTGCCGACCACTTCGATCTCGGGAAATCCTTTCAGCAGGTACAGCAGTTCGTCGAGCGCCGGCGTCTCGTCATCGGCCACCACGGTCGGTATGGTCACGCTTGCCCGCCCGCTCATCGGCCACAGTATAGCAGCCGCCTGATGCCGCTCCCTTTCGCCTGCTGCTAAGATAAGACTTGGCCTTCATTCAACTTCACTTCGTTGTCACCTACCCAAGGAGTTTCTGACTTTGCCCGCCCAACCGAATGTTCAGATCCGCCCGGCCGAGGGAAAGCTGGGAGTCTTGATCCCCGGCATCGGCGCTGTCTCCACCACGTTCATGGCCGGCGTGGAGGCCATCAAGCGCGGTCTCGGCGAACCCGTCGGTTCGCTGACGCAGTTGGCCACCATCCGCCTCGGCAAAAGGACGGAGAACCGCACGCCTCTGATCAGGGAATTCGTTCCGCTGGCCGGCCTCAACGACCTGGTCTTCGGCGGGTGGGATATTTTCGAGGACAGCGCGTATCAGGCCGCTGTGAAGGCGCAGGTGCTCGAGCGCACGCTTCTGGATCAGGTGCGCGAGCCGCTGGAGGCCATCCGCCCCATGAAGGCGGTCTTCGAGCAGGACTACGTCAAGCGGCTTCACGGCACGCACATCAAAACGGAGGGAACCAAGTACGACAAGGCGCTGGCCTTGATCGAGGACATCCGCCAGTTCCGCGATCGGACGGGCGTCAGCCGCTGCGTGATGGTGTGGTGCGGCTCCACCGAAGTCTTCCACAAGCCGGCAGCCGTGCATCAGACGATCCAGGCATTTGAAGAGGGCCTGAAGAACAACGATCCCGACATCGCTCCTTCGCAGATCTACGCCTATGCCGCGCTCATGTCCGGCGTGCCCTTCGCCAACGGCGCGCCCAACCTGACGCATGACATTCCGGCGCTGCTCGATCTGGCGCGCGAGCGCAACCTGCCGGTCTGCGGCAAGGACTTCAAGACCGGGCAGACGTTCATGAAGACGCTCATCGCGCCTGGCCTCAAAGCCCGCATGCTGGGCGTGCACGGCTGGTTTTCCACCAACATCCTCGGCAACCGCGACGGCGAGGTGCTGGACGATCCGGGCTCCTTCAAGTCGAAAGAGGAGACCAAGCTCAGCGTGCTGGACACGATTCTCCAGCCGCACCTCTACCCGATGCTGTACAAGAACATCCACCACGTGGTGCGGATCAATTACTACCCGCCGCGCGGCGACGCCAAGGAGGGCTGGGACAACATCGACATCTTCGGCTGGCTCGGCTATCCGATGCAGATCAAGATCGACTTCCTGTGCCGGGACTCGATCCTCGCCGCGCCGATCGTGCTGGACCTGGTGCTGTTCCTGGATCTGGCCCAGCGCGCCGGCATGCGCGGCATCCAGGAGTGGCTCAGCTTCTACTTCAAGGCGCCCATGCACGCCCCCGAGGTCTACCCCGAGCACGACATCTTCATCCAGTTGATGAAGCTGAAGAACACGCTGCGCTGGATGAAGGGCGAGGATCTGATCACGCACCTCGGCCTGGAGTATTACGACTAGCGGTTTGAGGAAAGAGCGGATCGGGAATGAAAGCCCTTGTCATTGGCGGGACGCAGTTCATCGGCAGGCACCTGGTGCAGACGCTGTTGCGGGGGGGCCACGAGGTCGCCATCCTGCACCGCAAGCCGGATCACGATTTTGGCAAGCGCGTGGCCAACTTCCAGGCCGACCGCAATGATCCCAGGCAAGTCAAGGCGGCGCTGAGCGGGCAAACGTTTGACGCCGTTTTCGACCTGGCCTACGACTGGGAGCGCGGCACGCCCGCGCAGGCGGTGGCCGACGTGGCGCACTTCCTCACCGGCAGCATCGGCCGCTATGTCTTCGTCTCATCGGTAGCCGCCTACGGCGACGGGCTCAACCACCACGAGGGCGATGCGCTCGTGGCCGACGATCACCCGGACGCCTACGTGCGCAACAAGGCGCAGTCGGAGCGGGCGCTGTTCCGCCTCTTCCACCGCCACGGAACGCCCATCACCACCATCCGGCCCCCATTCGTTTACGGGCCGTGCAATCCGATCTACCGCGAGCAGTTCTTCTGGGACCGCATCCGCGACAAGCGGCCCATCATCCTGCCGGGCGACGGCCGCCGCCTGATGCAGTTCGTTTATGTGAAGGACCTGGTCGGCGCCATGATCCGTTCCGTCGAGGTGCCGGCCGCGCTTGGCCACGCCTTCAACATCGCCAACGCGCGCCCGCTGACTCAGGCGGAACTGGTCGACGCCTACTTCGCCGCTTCGGGCAAGCAGACCTCCGTGGTCCGCGTGCCGCGCGAGCGCATCCTGCGCTCCGGCGGCCATCCCATGGGGCCCCGGCTGTATTTCGGCATGTACTTCGATCTGCCGCCCGTCACCATGGTCATCAGCAAGGCCCAGCGCGTGCTGCGCTTCAAGCCGACGTCTTTCGTCGACGGGCTGAAGGAGACCTACCGCTGGTATCTGCGGCATCATCCCAAGCGCCAGATCGACTACTCGTTCGAGGACGCGCTGCTCAACGGCCACCGGGCGCAGATCGCCAGCTAGGGCTGCGCCGCTTCGCGCTCAAACATTCCCCCTCCAGGCCGATAAGCGGATCGGAGCCGCGCTGCACCACCGGCGCGAAAACAGCATCATGTCGACGCCCGAACCGATCCATGCCAGCAGCCACGCCCCGTGGGTGGTCGTGCAGGTCTGGCACCAGCATGCCGCGCTGCACTCTTCCATTGTCCGCGAGCTGGTCATCCAGCCCGAAGTGACCCCTGTGCCGCGCATGCCGGACTACATCCGCGGCGTGATGAACTGGCGCGGCAAGATCATCCCCAACATCGATCTGCGCCTCCGCCTCGGCATGCCCAGCGCGCGCGAGGAGCTCAACGAACTGGCCGGACTCATCACCGCCCGCGCCGCCGACCACATGGCCTGGATGCAGGAGCTGGAAAACTCCGTCGCCGAGCACCGCCCGTTCACCCTCACCACCGATCCCCACGCCTGCGCCTTCGGCCGCTGGTATGACAGTTTCCAAACCAACAACCTCACCGTCGCCGCGTTGCTTCGCAAGATGGATGCGCCTCACAAAGCCATCCACGCCATCGCCGTGCAGGTGGAGGCGCTGAAGGAACAGGGCAAGTTCGAGGAGGCCAAACGCCTGGTCGATTCCACCCGCGAAACCACCCTCGCCCGCCTGCTGGATCTGTTCACCGGCTTTGAACAGGCCATCGAAGACAACCACCGCCCGGTCGCCATTATCCTGAACGCCTCCGGAACCCTGGTGGCGCTGACCGTCGACCGCGTGGAAGCCGTCGAACCCATCGATCCTGCCACCATCGAACCCTTCACCGACAGCGGCGTGGAGAGCCACTCCTCGCTGATCCGCTTCATCGCCCAGCGTGGCAAGGGCGCCGGACTCGTCGGCCTGATCGACGAAACGCAGATCCTCGAATCCGCCGTCGCGATTCCCGAATTGCAGGCGGCATAAACACAGCCCGGCTCCCCCCGGCTGTGGCCCTGGGCTGCCCGCCAGCGAGGTTTCCCCCCGGCCTTGGCCGGGGGGGTGCACGTATCGCAGTGCCGCGGCGGTGGTGGTTGTTGCGGCGGTGTGGGCCGCTTGGTCGCGCGCTCCGGCGCTCCCGCGCGGCTCCTTCACACGCGGCGCGGGAAACGGCCTCGGGCGCGCTTCATTCGAACTGCAAGCCCGCGCCGCAGCCAAGCCATGAGTAAAGGCAGGATTCTTTACCTCACTTCGATCCTCGACAATGGGTACCAGGACTCATAGGAGATTGGTGCTCTGTTGGAATCCATCTCGTGGAAGCGAAAATAATAACAGATGCGTTTCCAGTTCCTCTCTTTGTTTCTCGCTTCTGGCCTGTTGTTGCCCTCTGCCGCCCAGCCGCCGCTGGAGACCGGCCACTCTCTGCAGCAACGCCGCGGCAGCATATCCCAACAGGATCCCGGGCCGCGCGCCGTCAGGCTCGCCATCGTAGCGATGGACGCGGATTCGGCGCGGATGCGGCCTCTGGTGGCGGATCTGGCCGCGCTGGAGGGATTCGAAGTCCTGCCGGAGGAGATGGCGGACGCCGCCGACGTGAAAGTGTTTTTGCGAGCCTCCGGCGCGGACGCCCCGCTGGCCATCTCCACTGAATCACTGAGCGAAGCCGCTTCCACCTGGAAAGCGCTCACGCCGGGAAGCCGCGCGGCGGCATGCGGCGGCTGCTTCGCAGAAGGCAAGCCCAGCCTGTATGTCGACGTAGGCCGCGCCGCCTCCACGCCTGCGCAGACAATGGACGCAGCGCTGGCCGTGCGCGAGGCTCTCGCGAAGCTCGCATCCGCCGGACCCCGCACGGCGCAGAAAGGCGCCATGATCTCTCCCGCCCCGGGCTCCACCCTGCCCGGCAGCGCCGTCACGTTCCAGTGGTCACAAGGCGAAGGCGTGCAGCAGTTCTGGCTGATGATCGGGCTCTGGCCCGGCGGCAACACGCTGTATTCAGCGGATCAGGGGTTGTTGACCTCGGCGCCGGTGAGCGGCCTTCCGGTGGACGGGCGCACCATTTACGTGCGGCTGTGGTCCTACATCGACAATCAGTGGGTTTTCAACGACTATCAATACAAGGCGGCCGGAGCGGTGACGCCTGTCAAGGCGCAGATCACTGAGCCCGCTCCTGGCTCGACGCTTGGCGGAACCTCCGTGACATTCCGCTGGAGCACGGGCGCGGCCGTTTCGCGCTATTTCCTCTTCATCGGCCAGTGGCAGGGCGGCAACACGCTTTTCAGCCAGGACATGGGCACATCGACCGAAGCGGTGGTGTCGAACCTTCCCGCCGATGGCTCCACCATTCACGCGCGGCTGTGGTCCTACATCGACGGGGCGTGGCAGTTCAACGATTACACGTTCCAGGCTGCGGGCTCGGTGACGCCGGTGAAAGCGGCTCTGACAGCGCCCGCGCCAGGCTCCGTGCTCGCCGGCACGAGCGCCACCTTCCAGTGGAGCGCCGGGCAGGCGGTCACTCGCTACTTCCTCTTTGTCGGGCGCTGGCAGGGCGGCAATACGATTTTCAGCCAGGACATGGGAACCAGCCTCAGCGCCACGGTCGGCAATCTGCCCGCCGACGGCTCCACCGTGTATGTCCGCCTGTGGTCATACATCCAGGGATCGTGGCAGTTCAACGACTATGTCTTCACCGCCTCCGGCTCCCAGCCCGCCGGCCAGAAGGGCGTGCTTGTGTCTCCAGCGCCCGGCTCGACCCTTGCCGGCGCCACCGCGACCTTCACCTGGACGCCCGGCGTGCGCGTCACAAAATTCTGGCTTTTTGTCGGCACGAGCCCCGGCAACAACAACATCTATGGCGGCGATCAGGCAACCAACACCTCCGCCGCCGTGGCCAATCTCCCCGTCAACGGACAGGTCCTCTACGTCCGGCTCTGGTCTTACATCGACGGCGCCTGGCAGTACAGCGACGCCTCCTATCGCGCTGCCGGGTCCTGATTCTCCTTGTGCCTGGAAGGGACGGCGCCGCGTGCCGCAAGGTACGCGGCGCTTTTTTATAGGAGCCGCGCGGAGCGCGGCGTGGCCGTCTTTTCTTTGAGCCGGCGGATGCGCTTCTCCAGTTGCGGGCTCGGATCCAGCGCAAACGCGGCAAGCGCCATCTCCAGTGCCAGCGCCGCGTTCTTCTCATGCCGCTCATAGTGGATCGCCAGCTTTTCGAGCGCCTGCGCCTGGTAGGGATTGCGAATCGTGGACAGTTCCGACCACCGCGCCACCGCCGCGTCCGCGCGCCCGAGCTTGCGCTCCATCTCCGCCGCCTGCCACAGCGCCTCCCACAGCATCTCTTCCGGAAGCGTGCGCCGCAGCGCTTCATCCAGCAACACCAGCGCCTCTTCCAGCCTTCCCTCGCGCTGGAAATAGCGCGCCAGCGCCGCCATCTCCGCCGGGTTTGTCAGCCGCGATGGATCGCGGAACGCCGCGGGCACGATCGCCGTCAGGCAGGCGAGCGAGAGAATGTCAAACGCGTTGTGCGAGAACACGGGCACAAGCGGGCGGAAATTGCCCGTGCGCAAAAATTCGAGATAGAGGCGCGGCACCGCCGCTCCGCCGGGATCGTCCTGGCGCTCGAAGCCCAGTATGCGCGCTTCCAGCTCCATCAGCCGGCACGATTCCAGCGCCAGCCGCCACAGCCGCCGCGCTGAATGCAGCAGGTCGACGTGGGTCAGGTGCGCGAACGGCGGGCGCTGCCGCGCCAGCCGGTAGCGGGTTTCCAGCAGCGGCAGGTCGAACGCCTTGCCGTTGTAAGTTACCACCACCCGGAACGATTCCAGATGCCGGGCCAGCGCGTGCAGCAGGGACGGCTCTTCGCCGTGTTCGCGCATGAAGAACTGGCGCACCACAAAGCCCTGCGGCGTTGCATGGCCCGTGCCCACCAGGAACGCGAACGTGCCGCTGCCGCCGGAGACGCCGCTGGTCTCGGTATCGAGAAACACCCACTGCTCCGGCGGGCATCCGGCGGCTTCTTCGTCGAGCACGGCCAGCAGATCGGGCGGCAGATCGGCCAGCGCGCCCACGTCGGCGCTGCCGTGGCGGTGATGCGCGGGCCAGCGGCGCTCGATCTCCCAATGCGCGCCCAGCTCCGTCTGCACGGCGCGGCCCAGCTCCGGGGGCAGGGAAGCGGCAGCGGCAGCCGGGCTGCGCGATTCGATCCGCGCGATCCTGCGCCGGAGCTGTTCCAGTTGCCGTTTGAGCAGTTCGTTCATTTGGCGTCGCGCCAGTTCGGTCCCGACGCGGTCTCCACCAGCAGCGGCACGGTGAGCTTCTCCACGCCTTCCATGGCGCGCTTCAGCATGTCGCGCACTTCTTCGAGCTCTTCCGGCGGGCACTCGAGCACCAGCTCGTCATGCACCTGAAGCAGCAGCCGGCTGCGCCAGCCCTGCTGCCGCAGCCCGGCGTCGACCGTGATCATCGCCTTGCGCATCAGGTCGGCCGCGGTGCCTTGCAGCGGAGTGTTCACCGCCGTGCGCTCGGCGAAGGCGCGCGCATTGGGGTTCTTCGAGGCGATGTCGGGAATCGGGCGCCGCCGTCCCCACAGCGTGAGCGTGTAGCCGCGCTCGCGCACTTCGTCGATGGTGCGGTCGATCCACATCCGCACGCCGGGATAGCGTTCGAAATACCTCTGGATGTACAGCCGCGCCTCGTCCTGAGAGATCCCGAGCTGCTGCGCCAGGCCGAACGGCGTCTGCCCGTACACGATGCCGAAGTTGACAGCCTTGGCCGCGCGGCGCATCTCCGGCGTCACCATCAACGGGGGCACGCCGTGGATCTCGCTGGCGGTGCGCGTGTGGATGTCCTCGTTGCGCTGGAACGCCTCCACCAGCGCGGCATCGGAGGAGAAATGCGCCAGCAGGCGCAGCTCGATCTGCGAGTAGTCGGCCGAGAGCAGCGTCCAGCCCGGCTCGGGGATGAAGCAGGAGCGGATCTCGCGGCCCAGCTCCGTCCGGATGGGAATGTTCTGAAGATTCGGATCCGCGGAAGACAGCCTGCCCGTGGCGGCGCCCGCCGGGTTGAACGTCGTGTGGAGCCGTCCGTCTTCGGGCGAGATCAGTTGCGGCAGGGCGTCGACATAGGTGCCCTTGAGCTTGGCCAGTTGCCGGTATTCGAGGATCTTCGCCGCCACCGGATGCGATGCGGCGAGCGCCTCCAGCACGTCGGCCGAGGTCGAGTAGGCTTTCGTCTTGCTGGTCTTGCCCTGCGGCTGGAGCCCCAGACGTTCGAACAAAACTTCACCTAATTGTTTCGGGCTGTTGATATTGAAAGGCATGCCGGCCAGCGCGTAGATCTCGTCGGTCAGCTTCACGAGCATCGCCTCCATCTCCGACGACAGCTCGGCCAGCCTTCCGGTGTCGATCCGCACGCCCGCCCGTTCCATGCGCAGCAGCACCGGCATCAGCGGCAGGTCGATCTCGTCGTAGAGCCGGCGCAGATCGCCGGAGACCATCGGCCGCAGCCTGCGCGCCAGCGCCCGCAGCGTCTCCTCGCGCGTGGCCGGCGCCCGCTCCAGGTAGCGGGCGATGAGGGATTCCAGCGCGCACGCCGACGGATCGGCCAGCACCAGGAAGGCGTAGAGCAGCACGTCCTCCACTGGCTTGCCGGGATCGGGGCAGCCGGCGGCTTTCCAGTCGTAATAGATGGCAGTGTCGGGCTCGGCTTCTTCCGGGACCGCCGCCTCCGCCTCCGCGGCTGCGGGCAATTCCAGGTCTTTCAGGAAGCTCAGAAACTCGTATTCACGATAAAACGCCGCCAGCGCCTCCAGATCGGGCGGCTGCACGCGCAGTGAATCCAGGTCCGCCGCTACCGGCGCGCTGGTGTCGATCGTCGCCAGCCGGCGCGAGAGCTCAATCTGATCCCGGTGATTCAACAGGCTCTCGCGGTACGACTTGCGGCTCAGTTCGCCCGCCCGCTCCAGCAGTTGATCCAGGCTGCCGTACTCGCGCAGGAGTTGCACCGCGCCCTTCTCGCCAATGCCCGGCGCACCGGGGATGTTGTCCGAGGAGTCGCCGACCAGCGCCAGCAGGTCCACAATGCGCTCCGGAGGCACGCCCTTGAACTCCTCGACTTTGGCCGGGTCGTACAGCGTGTCGTTCTTCATGGGATCCATCATGAAGATCCCGCTGCCGACCAGTTGCAGCAGGTCCTTGTCCGAACTGATCATCCACACTTCCAGCCCCGCCTCCGCGGCGCGGCGGGCGAGCGTGCCGATCACGTCGTCGGCCTCGAATCCCTGCGACTTGAGCACGGGCACGCGCATGGCGGCGAGCATGCGCTCGATGGCCGGGATCTGCTCGAGCAGCTCCGGCGGCGTCTCGGCGCGGGTGGCCTTGTACTCGGCGTAGGCTTCGTCGCGGAACGTCGGTCCTTCGCTTTCGAACACGGCGGCCATGTACTCCGGCGAGTACTGCTTCATGAGGCGCCGGATCATGTTGTGAAAGATGTAGATGGCCTCGGTGGAGGAGCCGCGTGAGGTGCGCATGGGCGGCGCGCCGCTGCGCTGCCGCGCGTGGTAGGCGCGGAAGATCAGATTGAAGGCGTCGACGAGGAACAGACGCGGCATGATCTGATTGTCCCGCATGCGCGCCGCCCCTACGCCGCCGCTCTGGCAGAATAATCTCGTGGCTTCCTATCGGGACCGCCTTCAGCCGGAGCTGCTTCGATTTCCCGGCCTGTGGCGCACGCGGATTCTGATCGGAGCAGTGCTGTTCATCACGATCCTCATCGCCGTGCTCGTCTGGGAGTTCGGCGGCCCGCGCATGGATCAGCGCTGGAGGGAACTGGGCGTGCTCGCTCTGCTTGCACTCTGGCTGCTGGCCTGCTGGCCCGCCGAGATCGTCTGCGGTCCTGCCGGCGTCGAGCAGCGCCGATGGTTCGGACTCAGGAAGGCAAGAGTCGGCTGGAACGAGGTTCTGGGCATCGAAGAGAGGGAGGAGTTCGGAGGGCTGGGCCGGCGCTTGGGAGTGGCTGTCCGCGTGATTGCCGTGGTGGGTGCGGACGCGGTTGTGCGCCACACGCCGCGCCACCCCGACCCCGAGCGGTTTCTGCGCGAGTGCCGTATGAGAATGGAGGAATGGAAAGCGCGGCGCGGCAAAGCACTGGACCGGCACGCGAGTTCCGCCGCGCAGGAGGAGAGACGATGAAGCTCCCGTCGATTCTGACGCTACTCGCGTTGCTGGCGGCGCCGGCTGGCGCGCAAAAGAAAACCGTCACGCTGGACGGCAGGCAGACGTGGGTGGACTCGGGCGTGGACGTGCAGCCTGGCGACCTGGTGCGCATCACCGCCGAGGGGCGCCTGAAGTATGCCGATGCGCGCGACGAGGCCACGCCCGAAGGCCTCAGGCGGGGCTGGATGGACCTGATCCGCGCCATGCCCGTCAATGATGCGGGCCGAGGGGCTGTCATCGGCCGCGTCGGGGAAGGCGCGGCCGCGCGGCCCTTCCTGATCGGCGCCCGCCGGGAAAGCCGCATGACCGCGGCAGGGCGGCTGTTTGTCGGCGTCAACCAGAACACCTCCCCCTCGAGCGGCCAGTATCAGGTGACCGTCGAAATCGTGGAAAAAGCCGGCGCTTCCATTCAGAAATTCGAAGGGGAATTACCTCCGATCACCGACGAAATCCTGGCGAAAATCCCGCGCCGCGTCGTGGACAAAGACGGCCTGGAGGGCGACCGCGTGAACTTTCTCATCCTCGGCACGGAAGAGCAGGTGAAACGTGCGCTCCTCGACGTCGGCTGGGTGGTGGTGGACCGTTCCGTGAAGGATTCCATCCTGCGCGGCGCTCTGGGCACGCTCTCCCGCCAGGCCTACCTGACGATGCCGATGAGCGAGCTGTATGTGTTCGGCCGGCCCCAGGACTACGGCTTCGCCATGAGCGACCCGGTCATGACGGTGGCTGAACGCCACCATTTCCGCATCTGGAAAGCCCCGTTCGACGTTGGCGGGCTCACTCTCTGGGTCGGCGCGGGCACCCACGACGTCGGCTTCGACCGCGACCAGCGCACCGGCGGCGTCACTCACCGCATCGATCCCGATACCGACAAGGAGCGCGAATTCATCGGCGAGACGCTGAAACACAGCGGCCAGGTGGTCCGAACCGAATATGTCACGCCCAAAGACACCATCACGCGGGCGAAAACCGCCCACGGCCAGGAGTATTTCTCCGACGGCCGCATTCTCGTCATCTATTTGCGCCCCGACAGCGGCAACCGAGCGAAGGAATTCTCCGGCCTTTTCTGCTCCGTGCTGAAGCAGAACAACCCCGACGGCGAGGAATTGCCGCCTTGCCCGCATTGGCTGGAGACCGCGGGGCGCGAAGACCTGCCGCTCGGCGAGGTGAGCCGGGACTACCGCCTGCTGGTGATTCCGGGCATCTTCAATACGTGCGTCTCCGACAACCCTGCCTACGCCGTGGGACGCAAAGTTCTGGCGGAGAAGTATGGGGTAACTGCCGACATCCTCTCCGTGCCCAACGACTCGAGCGAGGACAACGCGAAACTCATCTCCGATTACATCGAAGAGAAGTGGCTCTCCGACAAGCGCCCCTTCATCCTGGTGGGCTACAGCAAGGGCACGCCGGACATCATGACCGCCCTCGCCACTTACCCGGCGCTGCGCGATAAAGTCGCCGCCTTCATCAGCACCGCCGGCGCCAGCGGCGGCTCGCCGATTGCGGATTCGCTGCCCATGCAACTGGACGCCTGGATGGGCAAGGTGAAAGACCGCGCCGGCTGCAAGGGCAACCCGGCGGAAGGCTTCAAGAGCCTGAAGCAGGATGTGCGCCGCCGCTTCCTTTCGGCGCACCCGCATCCTTACGTGCCCACCTACTCGCTGGCAGCCGTCATCCCTCCTGACCGCGTCCCCAAGAACGCCGCGCAGACCTATCGCATGCTCTCGGCGTGGGATCCGAAAAATGACGGCCAGCTTCTGCGCATGGACCAGATCATCCCGGAGTCGGTCTATCTCGGCATGGCGTGGACCGACCACCTGAACATGGCGCTGGTGATGGGCGAGAAGTTTCCGCGCGCGGCGCTGCTTGAGTCCGTGTACCGGTTTGTCACCGGGGATCTGAAGAAGCGCAAGCCCGCCGCGCCCGCCGCGCAGCCGCCGAAGTCCTGGGCAGACGGCTGGGGCCAGCAGAAGAAGTAGCGCGCGGCCATTGCGCCCCGGGACTCCGATTCAGGAAAATGGGAGCGCTATGTCCCGGAAATGGCTTGTCCCACTGATCCTGGCCTGCGTCCTTCCCATGGCCAGCCAGCAGACGCAGCAGCGCCGCGCGCCCGCCACAGGTCCGGAAGCGAAGATCGAAAGCCTCCTGCGCCAGATGACCATCGAAGAGAAGGTCGGGCAGATGACGCAGGTGACCATCGATGTCGTCTCCGCCCCCAACGCGGTTGGCCGCAACCACCGCCTCGATCCGCAGAAGCTGGAGGAGGCGATCCTCAAGTGGAAGGTCGGCTCCATCCTGAACGTCAATGGCGAAGCGTATCCGGTGGACCACTGGCACGAAGTGCTCAACGCCATACAGGACGTGGTCGAGAAATCGCGCCTGAAGATCCCGGTGCTGTACGGCATCGACTCCATTCACGGCGCCAACTACACGCTCGACTCCGTGCTGTTTCCAAACGCCATCTCCGCGGCAGCCACATGGAATCCGGATCTGGTCAAGAAGTCGGCCGAGATTTCGGCCTATCAGACGCGCGCTTCCGGCATTCCCTGGACGTTCTACCCCGTGATGGACATTGGCCGCCAGCCGCTCTGGCCGCGTTTCTGGGAGACCTTCGGCGAGGACGTGTATCTTGCGTCGCGCATGGGCGCCGCGTACACCGAAGGGCTCCAGGGCAGCGACATGTCGGCGCCGGACAAGGTGGCGGCCTGCGTCAAGCATTACGCGGGCTATTCAATGCCCTTTAACGGCAAGGACCGCACGCCGGCCATCCTCGACGAGCGCACCATGCGCGGCGTGATCCTGCCCCCCTACGAGGCCGTCGTCCGCGCCGGCGCGCCCACCGCCATGATCAATTCCGGCGAGATCAGCGGCGTGCCGGGCCACGCGAATTCCTGGCTCATCAACCAGGTGCTGAAGAAGGAGTGGGGCTTCCGCGGCTTCGCCGTCAGCGATTGGGAGGACATCAAACGCCTGCACACGCGCGACCGCGTCGCCGCCACGCCCAAGGACGCCGTGCGCATCGCCGTCATGGCGGGTGTCGATATGAGCATGGTGCCGTATGACTACAGCTTCGCCGAGTTGCTGCTGCAATGCGTCAAAGAGGGCAGCGTGCCCATGTCGCGCATCGACGACGCCGTGCGCCGCATCCTCCGCGTGAAGATGCAGGTGGGGCTGTTTGACCGCCCGCGCCCCGACCCGGCGATGAAGGCGCAGTTCGACAAGCCGGAGTTTCATCAGGCCAATCTCGACGCCGCGCGCGAGGCGCTGGTGCTGCTCAAGAACGACGGCGCGCTGCCGCTTGCGCGGGGCAGGAAGATCCTGGTCACCGGACCCAACGCCGACCTGCTGAGCGTGCTCAACGGCGGCTGGTCGCTCACCTGGCAGGGCAACAGGGAAGAGCTGTATCCGAAGAGCAAGCCGACGATCCTGAAGGCCATACAATCGCTGAACAACGGCGGCAACGTCCAGTATGTGAAGGGAGTGGAGTGGGAGAAAGAGATCGACATCCGCGCCGCCGCCGCCGCGGCGTCTTCGGCTGACGTCGTCGTCGCCGTGATCGGCGAGCCCACTTACTGCGAAACTCCCGGCAACATTGAAGACCTGGCTCTGCCCGAGCCCCAGATCCGGCTGGTGGAGGCGCTCGCCGCCACCGGCAAGCCCGTCATCTCGGTGCTGGTCGGCGGGCGCCCGCGCGTGCTGCGCACGGTGACGAAAAACTCCAAGGCCATCCTGTGGGCGGGGCTGCCCGGCAATGAAGGCGGGCGCGCCGTGGCCGAGGTGCTGTTCGGCGACGTCAACCCCAGCGGCAAGCTGCCGTTCAGCTATCCGCGCAACGTGAATGGCTTCACCACCTACGACTACAAGCCGCTCGAGAACACCCACGACAATCCCACCGGCTGGGAGTTTCCCTTCGGTCACGGGCTTAGCTACACGACCTTCGCCTACAGCGATCTTCAGCTCAGCGAGAAATCCATGACGCGGACCGGAAGCATTTACGTCACGGTGAAGGTGAAGAACACGGGACGCCGCCCGGCGAAGGAGGTCGTGCAGCTTTACGTGAGCGACCTGTACCGGCAGGTCTCGCCGCCGAACAAAGAGCTGAAGGGGTTCCAGAAGATCGAACTCGCGCCCGGCGACGAAAAAGTGGTGCGGTTCGAACTCGCCGCCAAAGATCTCGCCTTCGTCGGGCTGGAGAACAAGTGGATTCTGGAGCCCGGCGAGTACAAGGTGCAGATCGCCGGTCTGACCGGCACCTTCGTGCTGCGCTGAGCAGCCGGCGCAGCACGAAGCAGGTGAAGCCGGTCAGCGGATCTTCGCGAACCGCGCGCGCACGTCCTGCTCGAATTCGCGAATGTGAGACAGCGCGTATTCCAGCGGATCGATCGACGTGTCGGTGACGAGCGGCGTCAGGTCCATGCCGAAGATGATCGAGTCCGCCTGATCCACCGAGTGGCTCTGGAAGTAGGTGGCGTTGGCGCGGCGCCGCCCCATGGTGGCCAGATCGTAGCGCTTGCCGCCGGCGATTTGCGAATCGTAGACGCCCAGCAGCGCGGCGGAGAGGTTTTCGTGCGCGCTGACGTCGAAGACGACTTTTCTCGCGTCGGGCAGCCAGTCCAGATCGCGCCACACCTCGCAACCCAGCAGCCGCGCCGGGCGCTGCTCGAGCGGCAGGCTGCGGATGGCTTCAATGGCGCGCAGCGCCACGGCGACGTGCGTGTCGTGCTTGTCGCAGAGATTGTGCGTATAGACAATCTCCGGACGCGCCGTCTCGAGCACCTGCTTCAGGTCCTCCACCGGATGGCGGTTGGAGCCGTCCTTGATCTCGCGGCTGGGATAGTCGAGCAGCACGCAGGCGCCGTACTCGCCCACCATCGCCGCCTTCTTCTGCTCCGCGCGGCGCACGCGCATCATGTCGGCGTCGGTGTAGTTCGCGTAGTCGCCTTCGCGCGCGCTGCCCGCCCCGTCGGTGACGATGACGCAGGAGAACCACTGGTCCGGCTTCTGGAAGCAGGCAAGGATGCCCTCCATCGCCATGATCTCGATGTCGTCCTGATGGGCGGAGATGCCGAGCCGCGTGGTGCGCGCCAGCGCCTCCGGCAACGGCGCTCCGTCAGGAACATAAATTTCGGAGCTTGTTTTATGCAACTGCATGGGCAATCACCTCAGTCTTTCCTGGGAATCATGGGCAGGCTCGCCGCCGCGATCGACTGACCCACCCGCCGGCTCTTTTCGTCCGGCAGCGCCAGCCGCACCCGCGCCGCCACCTCCGGGAACTCCGCCTCCAGCACGCGCTGCGCCTGCGCGATCATCACGTCGCCGCCCGCGCCCGTGGTGACACGCCCCAGCACGAGGATGTGCTTCAGCTCGTAGAAATCGGCGTAGTGACCCACGGCGTAGCCGAGTTCCGTCCCGATGGTCTCGTACACCCGGCGCACCAGCGGGTCGCCTTCCTTCATCCGCTTCTGAAGCTCCACCAGCCGCTCGGGCAGCGGCATGGCGGGATCGAATGCAATGCCCGCCTGCGTGGCGATCCGGTTGGCGCCCACCTGCGAGAAATATTGCACGCCGCAGCCGGCGTCGCCGCTCCACTCATCCAGCGGCGCATCGTCGCGATAATCGACGGGCGCGAACGCCAGCTCGTTCAGCCAGCCCGTGATGTTGCCGTGCGTGTCGGCGTAGCCGGCGGCGAGGCTCGAGCCCATCGCGATGCCGAGCACCGGATTGTCGTTCAGCGACATCGATCCAGCCAGCGCCGTCACTTCGCCGTCGTTGACCACCTCCAGCGGCACGCCCAGCTCCTCGCGGATCCGCAAAAACAGGTCCGCCACCTTCGCGTCGAACACGTCCTTCGGCACGCCGCGGAACAGCGACGCCACGCGCACGCGGTTGTTGATGTAAACGCCCGCCGCCGAGCCGCCCACCGCGTCCAGCCGCGGCAGGTGCGCCGCCGCGCGCCGGATCGAGTCCATGATGCCGTCGTAGTGGTACTGCGGATCGGACTGCGGGCGCGGATCCCAGGGCGTTTCCTCGCTGAACACCGGCTCGCCGTCGATCACCGCCGATGCCTTGCGGTCGCTCGCGCCAAGGTCGAAGCCGACGCGGCAACCGTCCAGATGCCGCCCCAGCGGGCTGGAAGTCTCGCGCGCGGCAGGCACGCGCTCCGCGCTCGTGATCTCCACCGTGAACTCGCGCTCGTAGACGCCGCTCATAAATTCGTGATCGAAGGCGCGCGCCCCACCGGGCGCATACACGGCGCGCAGGTGCTCGCCAATCGCTGCGGGACCGCCGGCGTACACCTTCCAGCCGCCGCGCTGCCACAACAGGAACTTCACGATCCGCTCCGCGAAGCGCAGGTTCAGATCGAACTCGGGCGAGCCCTCCGGCAGCGCAATCGTTTCGTAACGGGAAACGCTGCCGTCGCTGCGCTCCACCGCCAGCACCAGCGGCACGGCGCCCTGCCGCGCCGCGAGCGCGCGGAAGGCGCGGTTCCACAGAGAAGCCGGGACGAACTTGGGATCCAGTTCCGGGACGAACTTCGGTTGGATGGGGAGAGAGGATGACGACGTGGGCATGGTTACCTCTCCATTATGCCGGGCAGGGCCGGGGCGATATACTGGCATTTCAGACGAGGTGAACCCGGATGGCCTTTATCCACGATGATTTCCTGCTGTCGACGCCCGCCGCGCGGCGCCTGTATCACGAGTACGCCAAAGACGAGCCGATCCTCGACTACCACTGCCACCTGCCCCCGAAGGACGTTGCCGAGAACCGGCGCTTCGCCAACCTGTTCGAGATCTGGCTGGAGGGCGACCATTACAAGTGGCGCGCCATGCGGGCTCACGGCGTTCCTGAAAAACTCATCACCGGAGACGCTTCGCCCAGGGAGAAATTCCTCGCCTGGGCGCGCACGGTGCCAGCCACCCTGCGCAATCCGCTCTACCACTGGACGCACCTCGAGCTGAAGCGCTACTTCGGCATCGACGAGCTGCTCGATGAAAAGTCCGCGGAGCGGGTCTGGGAGCAGTGCAATGCGCTGCTGGCCGGTGAAAGCCTGCGCGCCTGGGGCATCCTCGACAGGTTCCAGGTGCGCGCCGTGTGCACCACCGATGATCCGGCGGACGATCTCCGCTGGCACCGGCAGCTCGCGTCTTCGGGCCTCAAAACCAAAGTCTTTCCCGCCTACCGCCCCGACCGCGCCTTCCTCGTCCATCAGCCGGATGTGTTCAACTCCTGGCTCGGGCGGCTGGCGGAGGCGTCCAACACGGACATCGCCGATTTCCAGAGCTTCCTCGACGCCCTCAAAAAGCGCCACGACGCCTTCCATGCCCTGGGCTGCCGGTTGAGCGACCACGGGCTGAATGTGTGCTTCTCGGCGCCCTGCTCCGAAGAAAAGGCGGCCGAAATTTTCGAAAAAGCGCGGGCATTTATCCCGGTTTCTCCGGAAGACCAGGTCGAGTTCGCCTCGTTCATGATGCTCTTTTTCGGCCGGCTGGATGCAGAGAAAGGCTGGACCAAGCAACTCCACCTGATGGCGCGGCGGAACAACAATACGCGGCGGTTCCGGGAGCTGGGTCCCGACGCGGGTTTCGACTCCATTGGCGACTGGCCGCAGATGGACGCCCTCGGCGCCTATCTCGACCTGCTCGAGAGCGAAGGCGCGCTGCCGAAGATGGTGCTCTACAACCTGAACCCGGCGTGGAATTACGCTTTCGCCACCATGGCCGGCAACTTCCAGGACGGTTCGATCCCCGGCAAGATCCAGTTCGGCAGCGGCTGGTGGTTCCTGGATCAGAAGGAAGGCATGGAGTGGCAGTTGAACGCGCTGTCCAACTGCGGACTGCTCTCGCATTTCGTCGGCATGCTCACCGATTCCCGCAGCTTCATGTCCTATCCGCGGCATGAGTACTTCCGCCGTACGCTGTGCAACCTGATCGGCGGCGACATGGAGCAGGGTCTGCTGCCCGCCGACTACGATCTGGTGGGCGGCATGGTGCGCCGCATCTGCTACGCCAACGCCGAGCGCTACTTCGGGCTGCCGCTGTAAGGCGGTGGCGCGGCGCGCACGCCGGTGACAGGATGGAGAGGCGAAGGAGTCTGTCATGATCTTTGGCCGTAGACCGTTTCTTGGCGCCCTGGGAAGCCTGCCATGGTTGAGCCGTGCCGGGCTGGCTGCGCCGCGCCGCCGCGATGTGATCTCCGAGCTGGGCGTGCGCACATTCATCAACGCCGCCGGCACCTACACGATGCTCACCGCGTCTCTGATGCCGGACGAGGTGATGGAAGCGATGCGCGCCGCGTCGAAGCACTACGTGAATCTGAACGAGCTTCAGGACGCCGTGGGCAGGCGCATCGCCGAGCTTGTGGGGTGCGAAGCCGCCATGGTCACTTCCGGCGCAGCCGGGGCGCTGACCGTCGGCACGGCGGCGTGCATCACCGGCAAAGACCCGGACAAGATCCGCCGCATCCCCGATTTGACGGGCATGAAGAGCGAGGTCATCATCCAGAAGTCCCACCGCTACGGCTATGACCACGCCGTGCGCGCCACCGGCATCCGCATGGTGGAAGTGGAGACCGCCGCGGAGTTCGAGCGCGCGGTCAACGAGAAGACTGCCATGGCGCTGTTCTTCAACGACGCCGAACCGCGCGGGCAGATCCAACTTGAAGAATTCGTCGCGCTGTGCAAGAAACACAACGTCCCGAGCTTCAACGACGCCGCCGCCGACGTTCCGCCGCCGGAGAACCTGTCGAAGTACACGAAGATGGGCTTCGACCTGGTGACGTTCAGCGGAGGGAAGGGCATCTGCGGACCGCAGAGCGCCGGGCTGCTGCTGGGCCGCAAGGACCTGATCGAAGCCGCGCGGCTCAACACTTCTCCCTACAGCGATTCCATTGCGCGCGGCATGAAGGTGAACAAAGAAGAGATGGTAGGCATGCTCGTCGCGCTCGAGTTGTATCTGAAAAGAGACCACGCAGCCGAGGCGCGCGAGTGGGACCGCCGCGTGGACATCATCACGCGCGAGGTGAAAAAGGTGAAGTCCGTGACGGCGGAGGTCCGCCTGCCGCCCATCGCCAATCACACGCCGCACCTGCGCATCCTGTGGGATCAGACCGTGGTGAGGATCACGCCGCCCGAGGCGATGAAGCAGTTGCGCGAAGGCCGCCCTTCGATCGAAGCCTGCCCGATGACGAACAAGGATGCCCTCGTCTTCACCGTGTGGATGATGCAGAAGGGCGACGCGGAAATCGTCGCCCGCCGCACGCGGGAGATTTTGTCGCGCGCTGCTGCCTGAACCTCCGCCGGACTCGCCGCCTGCCGCCGTCCGTGGTCCGCGCTCAGATGAACGCGATCACGTCGATCTCGATCAGCGAGTCGCCCGGAATGTCGGCCACGGCCACGGTGGTGCGCACCGGGGGCTCGGGGCCGAAGCGGCCGAGGAAGACCTCGTTCATCGGCTTGTAGTGCTCGAGCGTCTTCAGATACACGTTGCACTTCAGAACCTTGTCCATCGACGAGCCGGCGTTCTTCAGTTCGGCTTCGATCTCGTCCAGCACGCCGGCGGTCTGCACCTGGATGTCGCCGCCCTTGTGCCAGCCTTTGCCGGCGATGAACAGCAAATTGCCGTAAGAGACGGCGCTCGAAAATAGCGGCGTCTTCTGCGGCTTCGCGCCGCGGTAATGCACTTTTCTTTCGGGCTTTGTCTGCGCCTGAGCCGCGGCGGGAGCGGCGAGCGCGGCGCCGGCGAGGAACGTTCTGCGGGATTTCGCCATGTTCGGAATTCCTCCATCCTTCGTCTCGGGCCGCCGCGCCAGGCGGCGGCGCCATTCGTGAGCGAGTATATCGAACCGGGCTGCGCACGGCGGTAAAATGACCTGCATGTCCGAACTGAACCGCCGTGAACTCTTCCTCTCCTCCGCAGCGCTGGCCGCGCCCAACCTTGCGTGGGCCTCGACACAGCTCTCGCCCGGCGCCCCCGAGCTGCGCTTCCGCCAGATCCATCTGGATTTCCACACCAGCGAGCACGTGGAAGACATCGCCGCGCAATTCGATCCCGACGAATTCGCGCGCATGCTCGAGCGCGCGCGCGTCAACTCGGTCACCTGCTTCGCCCGCTGCCACCACGGCTGGATCTACTACGACACGAAGGCGAACCCCGAGCGCCGCCACCCGCACCTGAAGCGCAATCTTCTGAAAGAGCAGATCGAGGCGTGCCACAAGCGCAACATCCGCGTGCCCATCTACGTGACCATCATGTGGGATCACTATACCGCGCAGCGGCGCCTGGACTGGCTCGTGGTCGATGAAAAAGGCGCGCCCGTGGGCACGCCCATCTTCGAAGCGGGCTTCTACCGCAGGCTGTGCTACAACACGCCGTACCGCGAGTTCCTCCGCCGCCACGTCACCGAGATCTGCGAGATGCTGCCCGTGGACGGCTTCTTCTTCGACATCGTCCATGACACGCCCTGCGCCTGCTTCTACTGCCGCGAGCTGATGCAGAAGAAGGGGATCGATCCAACGAACGCCGAGCAGCGCTGGCGCTTCATGCACCAGACCATGCTCGACTGGCAGGCGGAGATGAGCGCGCTGGTGCGCCGCTACCACAAGGATGCGACCATCTTTTACAACGCCGGCCACGTCGGTCCCCGCCACCGCCGCATGGCGCCATCCTTCACTCACTGGGAGCTGGAATCGCTCCCGAGCGGCGGCTGGGGTTATCTGGATTTCCCGCTGAAAATCCGTTACACGCGCACGCTCGGGCTGGACTCGCTCGGCATGACGGGCAAGTTCCACACCTCGTGGGGCGACTTCCATTCGCTCAAGAACCGCGCCGCGCTCGAGTACGAGTGCTTCCAGATGCTCGCGCTCGGCGCCAAGTGTTCCATCGGCGATCAGCTCCACCCCACCGGCAAGCTCGACGAAGCGACCTATGATCTCATCGGCGCCGTTTATAAACAGGTGGAAGCCAGGGAGCCGTGGTGCCGCGGGGCGCGCGCCATCAGCGATGTCGGCGTGCTGACGCCCGAGGAGTTCTACGTCGGTCCCGACCGCCAGATCCCGCCCGCCTCGTTCGGCGCGGTGCGGATGCTCAGCGAGCTGAAGGCGCAGTTCGACGTGCTCGATTCGAAGAGCGATTTTTCGCGCTACCGCGTGCTGGTGCTGCCGGACCGGATCGAGGCGGATGACGCACTGGCGCGGAAGCTCGAAGATTACGTGGCCAAAGGCGGCAGCCTGCTTGTCTCCTACGCCTCGGGGCTCGATCCGAAGGGCGAGCGGTTCGCGCTGGAATGTCTGGGGCTCGACTATGCGGGCGACGCCCCGTTCAGCCCCGACTTTCTCGTCATCGACGGTCCGCTCGGCGAAGGGCTGCCGCGCACCGAGCTCGTCATGTATATGCGCGGCAAAGCGGTGAAGCCGCGCGCCGGGGCGCAGGTGCTGATGGGCACGCACGTGCCCTACTTCAACCGCACGTGGGACCACTTCTTCTCCCACCGCCACACGCCTTCGGCTGGCAAGCCCGGCGGACCGGGCATCGTGCAGAACGGCCGTTGCATTTACTTCATGCATCCGCTGTTCACGCAGTATCACGCGAACGCCCCGCTGTGGGTGAAGCGCCTGGCGGGCAACGCGCTCAAGCGGCTGCTGCCGGATCCCGTGATGGAAGTGAAGGGGCCAAGCTCCGTGCTCTCCGCCCTCAACGAGCAGCCCGGCGAAAAGCGCTGGGTGGTGCACCTGCTGCACTACATCCCCGAGCGCCGCGGGCAGGCGTTCGACGTGATCGAGGACGTGATCCCGGTGGCTGACATCGATGTCCGCGTGAAGACGCCGCAGGCGGTCAGGCGCGCCGTGCTGGCGCCGGAAGGGCGTGTCATCGAGACGCGCCGCGAAGGCCCCTACACGGTTTTCCGGCTGCCGGTGCTCGACGGGCATCAAATGATCGCTCTTGAATTCTGATTTGCTGATCCGCATTTCGAGCCACGCTGCCATGGCGGCAGTGCTCGCCGCCTCGCTCTGGCGTGGGACGAAACCTGCTTCCGCAGGCGGCGCTGCCTTCGCCGCCTCCTTCTGGCTGGCGATGGAATGGCTCACCGGAGACCCGCGGCTGCTGTTTCCCTTCGCCATGGGGTGCGCAGGCGCGGCGGCATGGCGGTGGCGGTGGAGGGGTGCCGCAGTTGGCGGAAGTCTGTTCCTGCTTTTGCGCGCTACGGCAGGGGCGCCGGCGGCTGTCCTGCAAACCGAATTGTTGGGCGCCGGGCTGGCGCTGCTGGCGGCGCTGGCGGCGCGACGGGCGGGCGCGGCGGCTTCGGTGGCGGCAGGCTCGCTGGCAGGGCTGGCGGCCCTGCTGCTATAAAGCTCCGGCAGTGATAGAATCGGCGCGGTATGCGCTTACAAGCCCTGTGGTTCGCCCTCCTGATTCCGGCGCTGGCTCAGACGCCGAAGTTTCCCACCGTTTACTACGGCGCTGCTTACTACCACGAGTACATGCCCGAAGAACGGCTCGAAAAGGACGTCGAGCTGATGAAGAAAGCCGGCGTCACGGTAGTCCGCATCGGCGAGTCCACCTGGTCGAGCTGGGAGCCCCGCGACGGGCAGTTTGAATACGGCTACATCGACCGCGTTGTGGATGCCATGCACAAGGCGGGCATCAAAGTCATTCTCGGCACGCCCACCTACTCGATTCCGCCGTGGCTTTACTACAAGCACCCGGAGATCCTGGTCACGCATCTCGACGGGCGCAAGGCGACTTACGGGATCCGCCAGAACATGGACATCACTCATCCCGCCTACCGGTATTATTGCGAGCGCATCATCCGCAACATCATCTCCCGCTACAAGGACCATCCGGCGGTCATCGGCTATCAGATCGACAACGAAACCTCGCCTTACAACGCCGCCGGACCGCTCGTACAGAAGAATTTTGTGGAATATTTGAAGAAAAAATACAAGTCCGTGGACTTCCTGAACCGCGCCTGGGGCTTCGTCTACTGGGGCCAGCTTGTGCAGGATTGGGACGAAATGCCGCCGCGGGATGGCATCCTGAACCCCGGATACAAGCTGGAATGGGAACGGTTCCAGCGGGATCGAGTGACGGATTTTCTCGCCTGGCAGGCAAAAATAGTGAACGAATACAAGCGAAAAGATCAGTTTATTACGCACGATTTTTCCGGCGGAGCCCACACCGACATCGACCAGTGGGACATCGCCCGCCACCTGGACATCGCCGCCGTCAACCCTTATTACGACGTCCAGGACCGTCTGGACGGCCACTCCGCCACCTTCACGGACGATGTCGCGCGTTCGCTCAAGATGGGCAACTTCCTGGTGACCGAAACCAACGCCCAGACCATCGGCTGGGACTCGAAGGGGCAGTTTCCGCCCTACGACGGCCAGCTCCGCCTCAACGTCTACAGCCATATCGCCGACGGGGCGAACCTGGTCTCTTACTGGCACTGGCATTCGCTCCACTACGGCCAGGAGACTTACTGGAAAGGCATCCTCTCGCACGATCTGGAGCCGAACCGGGTGTACGAGGAATTTGCCCGCACCGCGGCGGAGCTGAAGCGCCTGGGGCCGCAACTGGCCAATGTGGAGCGCCGCAACCGCGTGGCCCTGCTGTTCAGCATCGACAGCCACCACGGCATCCAGTTCATGCCCTTCAGCGACCGCGTGAACTACCAGACCTTCCTGCGGCAATTCCACAAGACTCTCTACTCGCTCAACGTGGGCGTGGATTTCGTCACGCCCGGATCCGATTGGTCCCGCTACGCCGTGCTGCTGGTTCCGCCGCTGTACGTGGCTTCTGACGCCACACTGGAGAAAATTGTGGCCTTCGTCGAAAACGGCGGCCATGTCATCGCCACGATGAAGAGCGGGTTCACCAACGAGTACGACACCGTCCGGCATGTGATGATGCCCGGCCCTCTGCGCCCCGCGGCGGGCTTCCGCTACCAGGAGTTTTCCACGCTGCGCGAGCCGTTGCCGCTCCGGGACGATCCCTTCCGCGCGGGAGCGGACAACCGCGTCTCCGAGTGGGCTGAAATGCTGATCCTGGAATCGGCTGAAGCGCTGGCGTGGTACGATCATCCCTTCTTTGGCCGCTACCCGGCCATCACGCGCAACCGCCATGGGCAGGGCACCTTCACGTATGAGGGCACGGTGCTGAGCGATGCGCTTCAGAGGGCCGTCGTGCTGGACGTGCTGGCGCGCACGGGCCTCACCGGGCCGGACCAGAAACTGCCTGCGGCGGTTCGCGTCAAGCATGGCGAAGTCCGCGGCAAGGCGGTCCACTTTTACTTCAACTACTCCGCCATTGAACAAACATTTCCATACACTTATGGTTCGGCCACGGAGCTGCTGACCGGCGCCCGGACCGCATCGGGCGCGGCGCTGCGGCTCGGGCCGTGGCAGGCGGCCATTCTCGCGGAGAACTGAAACCGGGCTGGCAAGCGATATTTCTGACTCCGCAACGCATCCCGGTCATCCATTAGTAAGGTATGAGCACTGCTGCGCAACGGCCGCCCACGTGGACGCGCATTGTCCTTCAGTCGGCCGGAATCTACAACGTGGCCGCCGCCGCCGGCATCGTCGTCATGGCGGAATGGCTGGACCGGCGGCTGGGAGCTTCGGCTGTTCCCAGCCCGCTGATGACGGAGGGCTGGCATGCGCTGGCAGTCTGGATGGCGGTGTTCGGATTGGGATTCCTGCTGGCGGCTCGCGACGCCTACCGGCACTGGCCCGTGGTGCTGATGGGCCTGCTGAGCAAGGCCGGCACGGGCCTCTGGATCGGCTGGGACATCACCCGCGGCCGTGCGCCGGAGTTGATGTGGTGGTGGATCGCCGTGGACACTCTCGCCTGGGGCATTCCTTTCCTGGCCATCCTGCAAAGCGCCTACGAGGCAAACCTGGCGCGCAGGCGCACCATCGCTCCGGAGGTCCTGCGGTTCGCGCTGCGGCGCAAGACGAACTACAGCGTCACGCTGGACGAGCTGTCCCGGCTGAGCCCCGTGCTGCTGGTCTTTCTCCGCCACATGGGCTGCACCTTCTGCCGTGAAGCGCTGGCCGATCTGGCGGCCATGCGGCAGCAGATCGAGCGGGAGGGCGCGCGGCTGGTGCTGGTTCACATGAGCCCGGAGGAATCCGCCTCGCGGTTCTTTGCCCGCTACGGCCTGGAAGACGTGCAGCGGATCAGCGATCCGGAGCGCACTCTCTACCGCGCCTTTGGCCTGCCCCGCGGCCGGTTCGGCGACGTGCTGGGCCCGAAGGTGTGGTGGCGCGGCTTTCAGGCAGGGGTTCTCGGCCGGCACGGCGTCGGCCCGCTGATGGGCGACGGCTTCCAGATGCCCGGCGTGTTCCTGCTCTTTCACGGCGAAATTCTCCGCAGCTACCGCCACCAGAGCGCAGCCGACCGCCCGGATTATCTGGCGCTGGTCACCGGCAAAAACTACGCCGCCCCCGAGTTCAGCGACTGCTGAATCAACCTCCTGCCGGTGCCGGGCCGCGGCGGAAAGCTATCATGACAGCAGGATGAACCCCAGCCCTGTGCCGCCCAGGCCTGCCGGCCGCGTCCCGGGTATCGCCGGTTCGGTCACCGTGTCCGGCGTTCCGGTGCGCTTCCACTTTACCTTCTGGCTGATCGTGATCTGGATGATTGTGCTCACTTCCGGAGGCAAGCAATCGGTGGCGGGGGCGGCGCTGTTCATCTTCGGCCTGTTCTTCTCCGTCCTGCTGCATGAGGCCGGCCACGCGCTGATGGCCCGCCGGTACGGGATCGGCACGCGGGAGATTGTGATGCTGCCCATCGGGGGGCTGGCGAGGCTGGAGCGGCAGCCGCGCGCCGGCGAGGAGTTTTGGGTGGCGTTCGCCGGGCCGCTGGTGAATTTCTTTCTCGGGCTTGCGCTGCTCGGCGCCGCCCTCTGGAGCGGCGGCGGGGTGACAGTGAGGCACTGGCTGGAAGCGGCCGACGCCAACATCGTCAGCCGCCTGGCAGTCGCGAACCTGGTGCTGGCGCTGTTCAATCTGCTTCCAGCGTTTCCGATGGATGGCGGCCGCGTGCTGCGGTCGCTGCTGGCGGAACGCCGCCCGTATGAAGAGGCCACGCGCATCACGGCGCGCATCGGCACCGGCATCGCCGCGCTGCTGGCGCTGCTGGGGCTGCTTCAGGCCAATTTTTTGCTGCTGTTCGTGGCCCTGTTCATCTACATCGGCGCGATGCAGGAATCCATGGCCGCCACCGCGCAGGCGCTGATGCAGGGCGCCAAGGTGCGCGACGCCATGGTCACCGATTTCCGCACGCTCAGCCACGGCGATACCATCCGCGACGCGGCCGAGCTGCTGCTGGCCACCTCGCAGCAGGATTTCCCCGTGCTGGCCGGACCGCGCGTCACGGGGCTGCTCAGCCGCAGCCACCTGCTGCGCGCGCTCGCCGCGGAGGGACCGGACGGCTATGTCGCCTCTGCAATGGACCGCGACTTCCCGCGGCTGGATCCGGAGTCGGATCTGGCCGAGGCCGCGGGCGCGCTGGGAGTCGGGGTCAACTGCGCGCTCGTCTTCGAGGGCGATCAGCTCGTCGGCATGCTGACGGCCGAGAACCTTTCCGAATATCTTGTTTTGAAGAAGCTGCGCGAAGCCCGCGGCGCGGGCAAGGAGGAGTTGTCGAAACGCGATGTCTGAGCCCGATGTGCTGATCGTGGGCGCGGGGCTGGCCGGGCTGGCCTGCGCCCGCCGCCTCCAGCAAGCCGGAGTCAGTTTTCAGATCCTGGAAGCCTCCGGCGGCGTGGGCGGCCGCGTCCGTACCGACACGGTGGATGGCTTCCTCCTGGACCGCGGCTTCCAGGTGCTCTTGACGGCCTATCCCGAGGCGCAGGCCGCGCTCGATTACGGGGCGCTGCGGCTGCACGCCTTCGCGCCGGGAGCGCTGGTCCGCTACCACGGCCGCTTCTATCATCTCGGCGATCCCTGGCGCGATCCGGGCTCGCTGTGGCCCACGCTGTTGGCGCCCGTGCCGAGCTGGGCCGACTACTGGCGTCTGATGCGGTTGCGCCGGGAGCTGCTGCGCAGGAGCGTCGAAGACATTTTCGCCGCGCCGGAAACCACCGTGCTGGAGGCGCTGCGCCGCCGCGGTTTCTCCCGCCGCCTGATCGATTACTTCTTCCGTCCCTGGATCGGCGGCGCCATGCTCGATACCACCCTTTCCGGGTCTTCGCGCATGTTCGA
>CAKZUE010000014.1 GCA_937920635.1 uncultured Bryobacteraceae bacterium | reverse complement strand
AGGTCTCGCTGGTATTGAATTACCAGAAATGTGGTGGAAGCGCCCACCGCGAGCTTCTCCTCTTCCGCGGCCAGCGCCTGTTCCTGAAACTGCCGCTCGCTCTCAGCGGCAGCCAGCGCCGCGCGGGCCTGCTCCAGTGCGATCGTAGTGTTTTCCAATTCGACATGCACCTGCTTGTGGAGCTGCCGCACGCGCAGTTGCTGCTGCCGCAGCGCCAGGCTGTCCCGGGTGTAGTCGGCTTGCGCCACGCGGTTCCGCAAAGGGATGGTGAGCTGGATGCCGACGCCGTAGTCGGGGAAATTGCGCCGGAACAACTGCGCCAGCGCCGTTCCATATCCGCCAATCAGAATCGGGTCCGGGTTGTGGGGCGCCGCGCCCGGAGCGGTCAACGGATTTACATCGCCTGCCAGTGCGTTGTTGCGCACGGTGGCAACGATGTCGAGCGAGGGCCGAAGGGCATCCTTGCTTCCACGCAGGGCTTCCTGGGTGCTCTCGATCTGAAGGCGCGCCTGCGCCAGATCCGGCCTCCGCTCGACGGCGCCCTGCGCCAGCTCGGCGGCTGGCGGAACCGGCTCTGCGGGATCCACGCGCAGCGGATCGGTGAGGACAAAACGGATGTTCTCAAGGGCCGGGTCCGTGACGGTACGCCGCGTGAGGTAATCCTTCAGCACGGTCTCCTGCTGCCGCACCAGGGCCTCGGCTGCAATCAAGTCCCGCCGGGTGCGGGCGACTTCCGCGCGCGCCCGGACAACCTCGATGGGCGCGCGGGTCCCCGCTTCCACCTGAGCCTGATTGTCGCTGAGCAGCTTTTCGGCGCGCTCCAGCGCCTGCCGGCGCACGCGGACATCCGCCTGCAAGCTGGCAAGGTCCCAGTACAGGCGGATGACACCCGCGACCGTGCTGATCACCTGCTGCCGGAAGACCAGTTCGGACTGCGTCCGGGCGTTGGCGGCGATGCGGATGAATCTCGAATTCAGCGCCCGCCCGAAACCCCGCAGCAGGGGCTGGGTGAACGCAATCCCGAACGAGGAAGCGCTGTACGGCCTCAGGTCGTAGCGCCGGTGGTTGTGATTCTGGCGGTTATTGTCCCAGCCGGCAGTGATCTCCCCGCCCGTGAGAAAGCCCTGCTGCCAGCCGAAGTTGGCAACGGTCGAGTCGGTCTGGAGCGCAGTGGTCCCCACCAGGAAGGAGTTCAATTGCGGCGACGTCAGATGGTCCCGGCGGACCTTTGCGGCGAGAACCGGATCAAATGACGGCGGCAGGCGTCCAGTGCTCAACGCAGACTGGCCGGCAATCGACAGGTTCGTTTCCGGGCCAGGCCCAAGCGACGGCGCCAGCGCGTCCGCCGCTGTGCTGACGCTCTTGGGCCCTTCGCGCACCGAAAGCGGAATTCCGCGCAGCAGCGCTCCGGCGCTGGCTCTCCGGATCTCCGTTTCCGCGAAGCGCGGGCCCAGTCGTTGCAACTCCACGTCCAGGTTGTTTTCGAGGGCGATCGCGATGGCGTCGCGCAACGAGAGGTAGGCATTCCCGCCGCGTATCAAGGAAGCCAGCCGCGGCGAGTCCTCGTCATGTTGCGCCCGCAGTCCGGCGGACAAAAGGAGCGCGAACGAGAACAGAAGGCAGCGTCTCATTGGGCCGGGCCTCCTTCCTTGGCGGCCGCCTTCTTCGGAGGCGCTACCGGCCGCACCCTCGCGCCCTCCACAATCTCATCGGTGAGATTCGTGACCACCTTCTGGCCGGGCTTCAATCCTTCCAGCACTTCGATCTGCGCCCCGTAATCCCGCCCCAGTTTCACTGGCGCCAGATGAACCCTGGCGCCTTCTCCAACCGTGGCGGCCACCGGCCCTTTGGCCGTATTGCGGAAGGCCGACGCGGGGATCAGCAGCGGCGGGTTCTCGCGGCGCAACTGGAAATGCACCGTCGCGTACATGCCCGGCAGAAGCAAGCCGCCCGGATTCGGCGTCCGAACTTCGGTCAGCAGCGTGCGCGACGCGGGGTCAAGAGAGTTGGAGGTGCGGCTGACCCGGCCCGGAAACCGGCGCCCGCGGTGCTCTTCCACCTCGACGCTGCAAGCCAGGCCAACCCGGATGGCGGGCGCCTCGCTCTGCGGCACGTTGACAAACACGCGCAGCGTCTCGATCTGCGCGATCCGGAACATTTCGCGCAGCGAACTGCCGCTGCCCGCGCTGACCAGCGTGCCGACGTCCACATTCCTGGCGGTGATCACGCCCGCAAACGGCGCCCGCACCTGGCGGAATGACTGCAATTCCCGCAGCCGCTGCAGCGTCGCTTCCGCGGCGGAGATGTTGTCCCGGGCCGCCTGTACATTGGCCTCCGCGGCAGCCGCATCGGCGCGGCGGGCCTCATAGGCAGCTCGTTTCTCATCGCCATCTTGTTTGGAGAGCACGCCCTTTTCGACAAGCGTCTGCCATCGCTTTGCGGTGACCTCGGCCAGGCCCAGGTTGGCGAGAGCCTGCTGGTGCGCCGCCTGCGCCTGCCGCAGTGCGGATCGCGCCCGGTTCAACGCAGCCTCCGCTTCCCGGATCTGCTGCTCGAGCTCCGGCGAGTCGATCTCCGCCAGGAGTTGCCCGGTCTTGACGCGGTCGCCGATGTCGGCGAGGCGGCGCTTGATGTAGCCGTCGGCCCGGGCGAAGACCGGGGTCTCGATCTCGGCCTGAACAGCGCCCGGCAGACTGATTTCCTGCTCCGCGGGAGCCTCTTTGGCGGGCACGACAATGACGGAGGGCAGGGATTGCCGCTGCGCCTGAGCGCCCGCGGCCAGTTGCCGTGTGCGCGCCGCGCGCGGCCGATAGCCCAGGATCCACAGGGCGCCGAGCGCCGCCACTGCAAGGACGGCGATGATCAGCCCTTTTCTCCCCGTGCGGACCGGGCGGCCTGGCGCCACCCCTCCGCTGTGATTCATTTCCGTCTCTGTCTTCATTGGAGCATCTCCGCATCTTCCTCCACGGGCCTGGCGCCCGCTCTCGCTTTGAAGAAGCTGTAAACGACAGGCACGAAGAACAGCGTGGCAACCGTCGCCGCCAGCAAGCCGCCGATCACCGCCCGCCCGATCGGAGCATTCTGTTCTCCTCCCTCTCCCATCCCGAGAGACATCGGCAGCATGCCCAGGATCATTGCGCCTGCGGTCATCAGCACCGGGCGCAGGCGCGTGGCGGCTGCCGAGAGCGCGGCCTCCATTGCCGGCAGCCCTTCGGCCAGCCGCTGGTTGGCGAATGTCACCAGCAGGATGCTGTTGGCCGTCGCCACGCCGATGCTCATGATGGATCCCATCAGCGAAGGGACGTTGATGGTGGTCTGCGTGACGTACAGCGACCAGACAATCCCCGAAAACGCGCCAGGGAGCGCCATCAGAATGAGGAACGGATCCAGCCAGCTCTGGAAATTGACCACCATCACCAGATACACCAGGGCGACCGCCAGAATCATTCCGCCGGCCAGTCCCCGGAAAGACTCGCGCATGGTTTCCATCTGTCCGCGCACCTGAATGAAAGAGCCGCGCGGCAGCTTGCCGGTGAACTCATCCACGATCCTGTCCACCTCCCTCGCCACGCTTCCGAGATCACTGTCCTGGACAGAGGCGTATACGTCCATCACAGGCTGCACGTTGTAGTGGCTGACCGCCAGTGGCGACGTCAGCCGCTCCGCCACCGCCAGGTTGCTCAACAGTTGCGGCGGTCCGGGTTTCGCCGATGCCAGCGGGATGTTCCGGATTTCGTCCATGCCGGTGATGCGGTATTCGGGTGTCTGAACGGCAATCAGGTAACTGACGCCGGTCTGGGGATGGAGCCAGTAGTTCGGTGAGACCTGGCCGCTGGAGCTGAGCGACACCAGCACGCTGCTGGCGACTTCCCTTTGTGTGAGCCCCATTTGCGCGGCGCGGGTCCGGTCCACGTTGATCCGCAGCTCCGGCGCATCCAGCACCTGGTGCAGCCGCACATCGACGGCGCCTGGAACGCGCCGCAGACGCCTTTCAATTTCCCTGGCGATCCGGTAATTGGCCTGTTGATTGCGCCCCGCCACCTGGATGTTGATCGGCGCGGGAATTCCGAAATTCAGGATCTGGCTGACCATGTCGGCGGAGCGGAAAAAGAATGTCATTTCGGGGAAAGCGGCAGGCAGTTCCTGCCGGAGGCGCCGCGCATACTCCCAGGTCTCGCCCCGCTTTCTTTCGCGTTTCAGAGAAATCAAAATTTCGCCGTCGCCGGAGCCGATGGTGGCCGAGTCGGTATAAGCCATGTTGATCGGCAGCACCGGCACGCCGATGTTGTCGAGAATCGTGTCCAGCTTCGATGGCGGGATGATTTCCCGGATTTTCTGTTCGACCCTCGCGAACGCTTCCTCCGTTGACTCCAGCCGGGTCCCGGCGGCGGTTCGAACATGCAACCGCAACTGCCCTCCATCCACCGCCGGGAAGAAATCCTGCCCAAGTTGGGCCGCCAGGAAGACCGAGACGCCGGAGAACAGGACGAACAGCACAACCACCGTCAGACGATGAGCCAGCGCCCATCCCAAAGCGCTCCGGTAACTCTCGCGAAACCGCTCAAATCCGCGCTGAAAGGAATAATGGACCCTCCACAGGGGCCCCCGCCCGCCCTCGCTGTGGCCTTGGCCGCCGCGATACAGCTTGAGCTCCGGGCGGAGCATATACCAGACCATGGTCGGCAACAGCGTGCGTGAAAGCACCCAGGAAGCCAGCATCGCGAACACCACGGCCATGGCCAGCGGTTGAAAAAGATACTTCGCTGTCCCCCCCAGCAGCACGACAGGGGCGAAAACGATGGAAATGGCTAGGGCCGAAACCAGCGCGGGCACGGCAATTTCGCCCGCGCCGTCGAGGACTCCCCTGACCATCGACTTGCCCATTGCGAAGTGCCTGTGAATGTTTTCAATGGCGACGACGCCCTCGTCCACCAGGATTCCGATCGCCAGCGCCAGCCCGCCCAGCGTCATGACGTTGATGGTCTGGCCGAGATAGTAAAGCAGAATGAGCGAAGTCAGGATCGAGAGAGGAATCGACGTGCAGACGATCAGCGTGCTGCGCCAGCTTCCGAGGAACAACAGGATCATGAGCGAAACGAGAAGCGCCGCCAGCAGGGCCTCATACAGGACGGCGTTGATCGAGGCGCGCACGAACAGCGATTGATCCAGCAGAAGCCGCACGTCGAGTTCCGGCGGCAGGGTGGAGAGGATCCGCGGCAGTTCGCGCTTCACCTTTTCCACGATGTCCAGCGTCGACGCGGTTCCTGTCTTCAGGATCGAGAGCTGCGCGCCCCGCCGTCCGTCCTGGCGCACGATGTTCATCTGAACCGCGCCGCCGTCGCGTACCTGCGCCACATCGCGAACGTACACGGTAGCGCCGCCCTGCTGGCGCACCGGAACGTCGTTGAGCAGATCGGCAACGTCAGGACTGTTGTTCAGGCGGACGCTGTACTCGCGGTCGCCGAGCTTCGCCGTGCCGGCGGGGAGAATCGGGCTTTGCTGGTTGATGGCCGTGGCGACGTCCGCGGGCGAAAGGCTCCGCGCGTACAACGCCTTCGGATCGAGGTCCACCATGATCTGCCGCGCCTTGCCGCCGGCGGGTTGGAGCACCGAAGCTCCCTGCACGGTGGCCAGTTGGGTTCGGAGGAAGTTGGCCGCAATGTCGTAGAGCGCCTGTTCGGACAGGCCTTCCCCGCCCAGCCCCAACTGGAGAATCGGGACGCTGGAGGCGTTGAAGCGCAGAATCAGCGGCGGCGTGGCGCCCGGCGGCATCTGCCGCGTCACCGTCTGCGAGATCGCGGTCATCTGGGCGACGGCGGCATCCACCGGGGTGCCCGGATGAAAAAACACCTTGATCACGCTCATCCCGGCAAGAGTCTGCGATTCGATGTGCTCGATGTCGTTCACCGCAGTGGTGAAGGCGCGCTCGGAAATCGTGGTGATGCGCTTTTCCATCTCGTCGGCGGACAGGCCGCGGTACTGCCAGATCGCGCTCACCACCGGGATGTTGATATCGGGAAGAATATCGGTGGGCATGCGGGCGATCGCCACGCCGCCCAGAATCGCGATGAGAATGGCGGCCGCGACGAACGTATACGGCCGCCGAAGTGCAAGTCTAACGATCCACATGAACGGGTCCTCCACGCCGTCCGGTCTGGCGATGCCGCCTGCCGTCCGCCCACTGGCTGGCGCTCAGTCCAGTGTCCAAAGACCCCGCGCTGCTGGCTGAACGCATTTACGACGCCCTCACTGGCAAGAGCCCTGCTATTTCAGACTATAGTATCCGGTACCTCGGTGCTGATTGAACGCCGTTGTCCCGGCGGGGCCGTCGAATGGCGTCCAAGGACCGGCCGCTTCGTTGTATGAGTCCAGTCCCAGAGCAATCAAGGTCTCAGCGCCGCCCTCGATGTGTTCGGCTGCCGCGCCGGTTCGCACAGGCGTTTCGCCGGCCATGATGGTTGTGCGACCCTGATCGGATTGAGGGGCAGGGATGGATGCGAGAGGATTCGCAAGCCCTGCTCCCGCCGCGAAGGGATCAGCATGAACTCGTTCCTCTGGTATTTCCTGGCCGCCATCGCCGAGATTGCAGGGTGCTTCACGTTCTGGGCCTGGTTGCGGCTCGGAAAGAGCCCCGTCTGGACAGTGCCGGGCCTGCTCCTGCTGGCTTTCTTCGCATTTGTGCTGACCCGCGTGGACGCAGCCTGGGCTGGGCGGGCTTACGCCGCCTATGGGGGCGTCTACATTGTGGCCTCGCTGCTCTGGATGTGGCTTGTGGAGCGCACGGCCCCGGATCGCTGGGACGCGCTGGGCGCAGCCCTGTGCCTCGCAGGCGCTGCCGTGGTCCTGCTGGGTCCGCGCGGCCGTTGAACGCGGAGGGCGCGGCGGTCCCGGCGTTGCACCGCATCACACGAAAAGCGGGCCGCTTCGCCATTCAACGGCAGCCCCCCTTGCTGGTAAAATGGCCACTGAGGTGGCCACATGAGAATTACGACGGTTCGGGAGTTTCGCGACAACGCCACCGGGCTGCTGCGTTCGAAGGCCCCTATCCTGGTCACACGTCGGGGGCGGTTGGCTGGGGTCTTCTTTCCTTGGCCGGAAGAAAGCCTGCCCATGGAGTTCAAGAAGGAACTCTTCTCCGTTCTCTCCGCCGAGCTGGGCCGCGAGCTCAAGAAGCGGAAGATCAGCGAGGAAGAGGTCCAGGCGGATTTCCAGAACTGGCGAAAGGTCCGCCGTGCGCCTCGTGGCTGATGCCAACGTCCTGCTCTCGGCCGTGATCGGCGGGCAGGCCAAAACTGTTCTAGAACATCCCGGCGTTGAGAGCGTGGTCACCACCGCGGTCACGTTCGAGGAAGTTCAGGAGTACGCCGGACACCTGGAGCAAAAGAAGCGGTTGGACCTCGAACTGGTTCTGCTCGCGGTGGCAACGCTGCCCGTCGCCATCGTGCCGAGAGAGCAATACAAGGAGGCCCTTCCGCGGGCGCGAAGGGAGATCGGGAAGCGCGATCCGGACGGCGTCGAGATCCTGGCGCTGGCGATGCATCTGGGGCAGCCTTTGTGGTCGAACGACAACGATTTTGAGGTCGCCGGGATCGAGCGGTACACCACCGCCGAATTACTTCAGCGCCTCAGACGCACCGAATAAATGCCACATCGACGCCCTCGCCAACCTGCAATCGTGGAGCGCTCCTGCGGAACAGGAACCGCGGGTGCACGCTCACTGGCTCCTTGCTGGAGACCTTGCGATGCTCTTCGCGCAACGCCGGGGCGTTTATCACAGCGAGTTCGGCAATCCGGTCCCGGAGCGTCTTCTTTCATGCGTCAACCTCACTGACATGAGGGCTCTCCGCGCGTGGGTGATCCGGTTCTCTGTTGACGGTGTCAGGCCCATCTTGAATGGTTGTTTCGATGCGCCGGGCGCGCCAGCAGCGCTGATAAGCGGTGGCGACGAGCTGGGCAATCCCGGTGACAGCGGCAGGTCACGAAGCCGGGTCTCGCCTGGCGGCGCGCAAATGGGGGGCTGGCCCCTGGCGCCGCTCCGCACTGGGGGCGACGCCCCCGGAGCCTGTCGGGACGAAGCTGAGGATGTTCGCCGGGCGCGGCGGAGATGACGGGAGAGATCGCTTCCAGGCAGCGGGGATCGGGCGTTGTGCAGGCGCGGCAAGGCCGAATCGGGCTCCTGGGATCCCGTCAGCCCCCGCGGCAGCCGGCAGCAGCCTGCAGAGGCGCCGCAGAATGACCGCCGTGCAGATCAGGCTCCATTCTCCCCGCAGTCCCGCCAGACCCCGCAACAGAAACTTCCGGTGGCCAAACACCGATCTGATCCACCCGAACACTGGCTTCACGCTGGCCAGCCGCTGCCGCATCCGCCGCACCAGCGGGCCCAGTCTGGCGTTGTTGGCCAGCCGCGCCCGCCAGTCCACCCGCTGCGGAGTCACCAGCACGCCGCAGCCTGGCTCCACCAGCCGTTGCAGCTCCCATTCTTTCCAGCAGCCCGCATCCGCTGTCGTCAACTCCGGCGCCCGGCCCGCCACTGCCTCCACCCGCTCCAGCATCGCCGGCAACTGCTGATTGTCCGTCCTGCCGGTGACCGCATCCTGCGTCACGGTCCGGTGGCTGCCGCCGTCCGCTGCCAGCGCTTCTTCTGCGGCGCATCGCGCGGCCGCCCCCGCTGCGCTGCCCGCTCCTGACGCACCTGCTCGGCCTTGTCTCGCGCCTCCCGTTCCAACTCCTGCTTCGCCGCCCGGATCTTTTCCAACGGCCCCGCCGCTGTCCGCGGCGGCTCCGGCAACCCGTCGTCCCGGCGCCCCGGCCCGCAGCGGCTGTCTTCTTCCTCGTCCGTCCGCCCTGCTTCCTCCAGCATCTCCGCCACCCGCGCAATGAACCGCGCCAGATGGTCCTCCGCCGGCCAGTCCCGCAACGAAGGCGCCATCAAAAATGGCTGAACCAGAGTACAGGCCCGGAATCTCTTCATTTCTCTTCCGATGCTCCACGCCTCCTCCCCCCCTCGCCAAAAACCTGCCCCGCACGCCAATTGATTTCGGGCAGACTCGCGCACCGTCCCCGAAAGAGTATGCAGAGCGCTCCATTCAGGCTGTACCGTTGGATGATGGCTGGAGAGTGCGGCCTCAGCGGAGCACGATGCGGGCGAGCCCGGGGTTGCCGGCCGCGTCGAAACCACGGGCCACCACAGAGCGCTCCCCGCCCTCGGCGGGCAGGCGCAAAGTGAACGATTCTTCGCGGCTGTCGGTGATGCCGTCGTTGGCTTCAAGCACGGTCCAGGGGCCGGCATTGATCGAATACTCGGCCCGGCGGATGGGCGAGGCGGAATCCTCCACGCGGATCTCGAGCACCCATTCCTGGCCCTGCCGTTTCGGCTCGAGAATGCGGACGCGCGGCGGGGTCTGATCGATCAGCACCGGAGGGCTGACGAGGTCGGACTCCCGGGCAGCCTGGGGGCTGTTGGCGAGGCGGTCGGAGGCGACGACCCGGAAAAAGTAGCGGCCATCGGCGAAAACCTCGCCGTCCTGCAGGAATGTGTTCTCGCGGATGTCGGCCTTGAGCAGTTTCCACTCCCGCTCATCTTCACCGCGGTAATGGAGGCTGTAAATCAGCGTGTCGCCGTCGGGATCGTCGGCCTGCCAGGAGATGTAGAGCTGCTGCATGCCGGTGCGGCTGACGGTCTGCGTGGGCGTGCCGCTGCTGGTGGTTTGGCCGGTGTCGCCCGAGTCCGTCACAGTGATCGAATACGCCACGGAAGCCTGCTGCGCGGGGGCGGCGGGCTTGGCCTGCTGGGCGGCGGCCCATTGGGGCGTCACCTGGATGCTGCGGACGATGGGGCGGCCGTTCTGGGGCTGGTAGCTCAGAGCGACGGAATCGAGCACGGGCGCGGGGCCCTGGCCGGGTTCCATCTCCACCCGCCACTGGATATAGCGGGCGTTGGGGCTGGAGACGGCGTTGCGCGCCGGATCGGTGATCGGCTCCGACCAGTCGCTCCAGGTCGAGTCCGGGCGGGCGGAGTTGCCGGTGCGCGTGCGGAAGGAGAGCTTGCCGGAGTGGATCTCCGCCCGCCATTCGAGCCTGCCCCAGCGGGCGGCGTTGCCGGCGTCGTGAACGGGCGACTCATACAGGCCCGTCTGCGGAGCGGCGCCGTTCAGCCGGTACAGCTTCCCCTGATTGCTGGTGGCGGCGAACAGCGAGCCGGCGGCTTCGGCCAGACGCGTGGTTTCGCCCTCGCGGGTCTCGACGAGCAGGGCGGCCTTGAGATCGGGCGATAAACGGTAGATGCGGCCGTTCGAGTCGGTGGAGAAGTACAGGTCGGCGCCGCGGACGATCAGGTCGTAGACGTTCTCTTCCTTGCTCGACCAGAGGCTCTCCACAAGATTGTCGGCGTGGATGCGGTACAGCGCCGACTTTTCCGCGCTCAGGTCCACCGATGGGGCAGGCGGAGGAGTCTCGATGGCCGGGGCGGCGGGCTTGGGCTGCTCCGGCTTCGGCTGGAGGTCGATGCCGCGCTGTGCGGCATCGGCGTCTGCGGAGACGGTAATGGATGTGGTGACAATGCCGGCCCCCTGTTGCGAGGCGGCCGTACTGGCCGCCTGCGCCTGCCGCCGCGCATAAGCGCCGCCCATTGCCGCCACATAAATGGAGCCGTCTGCGGCGGGAACAATGGAGCGGATCTCGGGCAGGCTGGAATCATACAACACGAATGCGCGGTTCTTGCCTTCGATGCGGTAGAGAATGCCGTTGGGTTCCGTTCCAGCCAGAAGCCGGCCCTTTGAGTCGAACGCCAGGGCGGTGACGTGGGTCTGGCCGGTCTCGTACCAGATCTCACCCTGGCCCGATGGGGAAACCCGCCAGACGCGGCCATTCTGCCCGGTCCCGGCGAAGAGGGATCCGTCCGGCGCGGCGGCCAGCGCCCAGATGTACTTCTCGCCGGGATCGAAGAACTCGGCGGCTTTGCCGTTCTCGATCTTCCAGATCTTGCCGTCCGGCGAGGACCCTGCATAGAGGGCGCCTTTCGCGTCAAGGGCCAACGCGAAGACCTCCGGTTGGGGCGCCGACCACAGAACCGCGGGCTTCTCCCCAGCCTTCCACCGGTAAACGCGGCCGCGATGACCGGTCGAGAAATAGACAGAGCCATCGGGGGCGGCAACCAGGCTCCAGACGCCCGCTTCGCCGGTCTCGGCGGCGGTCTCGAGCCGCGGAGCCAGCGTCAGGCGGCCGTCCCGCGTCAGGGAAACGCCATGGAAGCGTCCCTTCAGAAAATCGCTGTATGTGTTGCTCTCCCAGACACTGGAACTGCCTGCAAAGCAGAGCGCGGCGGCGCAGGAGGCAAAAGCAAGGCGTCGGCGGGAGAGCTTCATTCTTTCACTTCCACCTGTAGGGTGCGGGAGCCGGAGAACAGATACGGGGCCGGATCCATGCGGATTTCGGCCACCAGGGAATTGGCCTGCTGGGAGGCGCTTTGCAGCAGCGCCACGCCCATCGAAGGCGGCAGCAGCGGCAGGTTCTCTCCCTGGACCTGAAGCGTGGGCGCGGCGCGCCAGACGCGCAGGTACGGCCGGTCATTCGGGTGCAGCCGGGTGAGGAAGGCGCGGAGCTGCTCGGGCGAGCGCGGCGCGGTGAGCAGGAACTGGCGGAACTCGGAGAGGTTGGCTGACGGGCCATCGGTGACCGTGAAATAGAGGGGGCCGGCGGGCGCGCCCACTGGAACCTGGTATGTCGCCTTGCGGGCCAGTTCAACGCCCCGCTCTCCCAGATACAGCGCCGTAATCTCGATGCTCTCGCCTGGGCGCACCGTGCGCCTGGAGCTCCAGACGCCGTCGAGCTGGACCTGCCGCTTTTCGTTGCTGACCTCCATCTGAAGCTCGAGTCCGGTGAGTTTGAGCGAATCGAAACCGCTCTGGAGCACCGCCGCCAGAGGGGCTGCCGTAGCGGCGGAGACGAGCATGGGGGCGCCGAGTTCGGCCGCGTAGATGTTGGAGAAGGGGATCGGATCGCCGCCGCGCACCAGCATGCGGCCGCGCAGCGTCACCGTGGAAACGCCGGCCGTGCGCTCGGTGGCCTCCAGCGCGGAAGACACGGCCATCTGGACAAGGATCGGCGTCAGCAGGCGGTCGTCCAAAGTCTCCAGCCGGTACATCCGCGAGTGGCGCGCAGGCGGCGGACTGTCCACCTGGATCCGCACCGGCAGCATGCGCGCCTTGCGGTTGAGTTCTCCCGTGACGCCGCCGGAGTGATCCATCGTAATGGATCCGAGCCACTCCCGCGGGTTGGAGATCTTGAACGAGGAGTTCAGGCTGGGCAGCAGCGCCAGAACCTCGGCGCGCGCAAAAGGCATTTCGGTTTCGCCCGCGCCAAGGAACCGGTGGCCGAAGGCGTAGATGCGGCGGCCGTCCACAAGGGTGACGGTGCCGTCGGCGCCGACGCTCATATCGCCTGTCATGAGCTGCACGCTGATCATCTCGCCCGGCTGTGGCGGTTTCGGCTGGCCCGCGGGGGCCTGGGGGCGGCCGCCGCCCAGGCCTTGCACGGGCTCGAGCCCGGCGGCCCGGAGACGCGGAGCGAAACGCTCGACGACGCTGCGCGTGAAGCCGCTCAGCCAGAGCGGAGTGGAGATCTCGACCAGGCGGGTGGAGCCCATCTCGATCTCCTGCCGGGCAGGCAGCGCGGCTGCCAGGTCATACGGATCAATTGGCGCCTGGCGCGCCTGCTGCGGCTGCGGCGGCTGCGGCGGCTCCAGCATCTCCTCGATCGGGCGGATGCCGGCGATGGGAGCTTTCGAGAATGGAAAAGAATAGGCCACGGCGCCGATCAGACGCCCGTTGACGTAGACCGGGCTGCCGCTCATGCCCTGCATCACGCCGGTCTCTTCCAGCGGACCACCGCTCAGGCGGGCCAGAATGATGGATTGTCTCGGGCCGGTATTTTCCAGAATCCCGAGGATCTCGCACCGGAATTCCTCGATTTTCGCGCCGTCATAGACGGTCTTTCCGGTGCAGCTCATGCCCTTGCGGACTTCTTTGAGCGGCAGAATCCCGGGCGGCGCGCCGAGCGCACCGGCGGCGGCGAGGAAAAACAGCAATCTGCCCGGAACCCGCGGCACGTTTCTATTGTAGACGCGCGCCGTCGCACGAAACCTCATGATGCGGCTGGACCGCCGTCAGAGCCGCGCCACGGAATCGCCAGAGGATCGGGGCGATCGCGTTTGGGTGACGCGAGTGAAGCGGCCAAAGGCTGCGGGAACGAGCGGTCCCAGTGGGGAGAGCTGGGGCGCCGACAACCGCGTGGGGACCGCTTGTTGCGGCCGCTCACGCGGCCTTCGTGCCCGGCACAGAACTGCGCCACGGAACCTCGGTGGAGCGGCTGGCCCGCGCGCCGCCGAACCCGCCCGTGCTCATGAAGAGGCGAACGGGAGCTCAGTCGATGAACCCGCGCCAGGTGTTCCCCTTCTGGTCGCGCAGGATGACGCCGCAGCCGTCCGAGACGCCAGTAATGAAGTCTCCGTTGGACGAGCGAAAGCGGTAGCGGATCGTGTCGTCCGGCTGGCGTTCGGCGACTCCCCTCCACTCGTTGCCGAACTCGTCCCTCAGGTGGATGTAGTCGCCGTCACCGGGTCCGGCAACCACGCGGTTCGAGCTGTCGTGGAAGTGCAGAAACCCACTCTTGATGCCCGAGGACGAGCGTCTCCTGCGGAAAATCATGGCAATGCAATTATCGACCGCCCGGCGGCCCAACTCTATCAGCGAAAACACCTAGCCTGCTCAGTGCGGGAAGCCCGGCCAGGCGCGGCGATGCGGAGCAGGAACCGGTTCGGATACCTTGAAGGCGTCGGCCATGCGCGCTGTTCTTCAAAGAGTGTCCCAGGCCAGTGTCTCGGTTGACGGCGAAACCGTGGGCCGCATCGGGCCCGGGCTGCTGGTGCTGCTGGGCGTTGGCAGGGGCGATACGGATCAGGACGCCGAGACGCTGGCGCGCAAGATCGTGGAACTGCGCGTGTTCCAGGATGACGCCGGCAAGATGAACCTCAGCCTCAAGGAGACGAGGGGGAGTCTTTTGGTCGTCTCGCAGTTCACTTTGTATGGCGATACGCGCAAAGGCCGCCGGCCCAGCTTCGACATGGCGGCGCCGCCGGAAGAGGCGCGGCGGCTGTACGAGAGGTTCGTCGAGGCGGCTCGGGCCCAGGGCGTCGAGGTGGAGACGGGCGTATTCCAGGCGATGATGTCGGTGAGCCTGGTCAACGAGGGACCGGTGACGTTTCTGGTGGAGAGCCGAGATCCCAGCCGAAGCGGCGGATGATCTCTTCGGTGGGCCCGTCGGCGGCGACGCGGCCGTGATCGAAAAAGACAGCGCGCGGGCAGAGAGCGCGCGCAAAGGCGGCGTCGTGAGTGACCACAAGCTTGGCCTGCGGCAGCGTCCGGAGCAGCTCCAGCAGGGCGCGGCGCGCCGGCGGATCCAGGTGCGTGGTGGGCTCGTCGAGGATCAGCACCTCAGGCTCGACGGCGAGGATGCCCGCCAGCGCTACCCGCTGTTTTTCACCGCTGCTCAGATGATAAGGGGCGCGGCCGAGGTCCTCTTCAATGCCGACGGCCGCCAGGGCGCGGCGGGCGCGCTGTTCAGCCTCGGCCGGAGGCAGACCCGCCTGCAAGGGACCGAAGGCCACGTCGGCCAGGATCGTCGGGCGGAAGAGCTGATCCTCCGGGTCCTGAAACAGGAAGCCGATCTTGCGGCGGATGTGCTGCAAGTGGGGCGGCGCGACGGGCAGGTCGCACACCCGGAGATGCCCTTCTCCCCGAAGAATGCCGTTGAGGTGCAGCAGAAACGTGGTCTTTCCTGAGCCGTTGCGGCCAAACACCGCGACGCTCTCGGCGCGGTGCAGATGGAAGTCGACGCCGCGCAGGATCTCGCGCCCCGGCTGATAGGAGAAGCGCAGCCCGCGGGCGTCGACGATGCAGCTCACTGCAACCCTCCTCCACCGCGCGAAAGCTGGGCGCGGTGGATCCGCACGGCCCGCTGGTAGGACGCGGCGAACAGCACCGCCAGGCTCGCCGCCGAGACCTCAAACGAGCGGTCCGCGCCGCGCGCAGCCGCGGCGGTGCGCATGCGCCATGCCTGCTCGCCCAGCACCCCGAGGTACCGCCAGATGAAGTGCATCACGTCCAGCAGAAGGCGCGGAGCGCCAAAGCGGCGGGCGGCCGCGAGCACGTCTTCCAGCGGCGTTACCGCCATCAGCAGCGTCACCCACAGCGCCGACACATAAGGCCTCCACAACAGCAGCGCCGCGCGCTCCGGATCGCCGCTCTGCCAGCTCATCAGCGCGAACACCGCCGAAAAGGGCAGCACCGCCGCCGTGCGCCAGGCCAGCGCAAGCACGGGCAGGCGCGCCGCCACCGCCAGCAGCGCCACGGCGGGCGCGGCCATCCACGCCTCCTGCCGGAGGGACGTCAACAGCAGCGCCAGCAGGGTCAGCGCCAGCTTCCAGCGGGCGTCCAGCCGGTGCAGGAAGGAGCCGCCGCGGCTCCATTCGTCGAAGGCGAAATGCCGGGGGCCTATGCGCTGCGCCACCGTGCTATCCACCGCCCGGCCGCCCAGCAGACGGCGGCCGTCACAGCCAGTCCGAGCAGCCCCGCGCCGGCCTTCTGGAGCCAGTCCGCCGGCAGCCACTTCGCTTCATAATCCGCCATGGGCGAGGCGAGCACGGCGCGCTCCAGCCCCGTAATGCCGATGCGCCCGGCCAGATGCTCGAGGCCGTCGGGAAGCGAGGAGGCCGCCAGGAACCCCGCCGCCGCCAGCGCAAGAGCCGCCAACAGCAGAGCGGAAACCGCACGGCGCGGCGAGCCGTGCGCGCGCTCCAGCAGTCCGGGTTGCACGGAATCGAGCGCCGCCACCACGGCGGCGGTGATCGCTCCCTCGAGCAGTGCCGTCAGCGCGAAGATGCCCAACGCCACGGCCAGCGCCGCGCCCGGGATGCGGATGCCGGAAATGGCCAGTTCCGACAGCGCCAGACACGCCGCGACAAAGGCGCTCACCACGCCTGCGGCGAAAGCGGCCGCGCGCCGCCGGCGCAGCCCGCCGAAAGCCTGCCACGCCCATCCGCCCGCCAGCACGCCCGCCAGCGCCATATTGAACACGTTGGCCCCGAGCGCCAGCACGCCGCCGTCCTGAAACAGCAACGCCTGGATGGCGAGGATCGCCGTCATCACCACTACCGCCGGCGCCGTGCCCAGCGTGATGGCCAGCAGCGCCCCGCCCAGCAGGTGTCCGCTGGCGCCCGCGGCGACGGGGAAGTTGATCATCTGCGCGGCGAAGACGAAGGCGCCGGCCATGCCCATCAGCGGCACGCGGGATTCGTCGAGCGACCGCGGCGCCTGGCGCGCCGCCAGCCCCGCGCCCGCCGCGCTTGCCGCGCCCAGCGCGCCCAGCACGGCTGGCGACAGGTAGCCGTCGGGAATGTGCATGACGCCACCAAAGTAGCAAACCTGGAACAGGCGTGCTACCCGCGCGCCGTTCGCTACCATGGAGTTCTGACGCCATGGCTGAGCGCAACAGCGCCATTCTCCTGGTCCGCTGCCCGGACGCGAAAGGGCTCGTGGCGGGGGTTTCAGGGTTCCTGTACGAGCACGGCGCCAACATCCTGTCCACCGACGAGCACCGCGACGACGAGACGCGGCAGTTCCTGATGCGCGTGGAGTGGGACCTGGAGGACTTCGGGCTCGAGCCGGGGGAGTTCGCGCGCGCCTTTGAGAGCGCGGTGGCGCGGCGCTTCGGCATGCAGTGGCGCGTGGCGTATGCGCGCGAACCGCTGCGCGTGGCGGTGTTCGTGTCAAAGTACCTGCACTGTCTGAGCGATCTGCTCCACCGGCGCCGCGAAGGAGAGCTGCGCGCCGACATCCGTCTGGTGGTGAGCAACCACGAGGAGGCGGCGGCGCTGGCGGGCTTCTACAATGTGCCCTTTCATCACATCCCCGTCACTCCGGCATCGAAAGCGGAGGCGGAGCGGCGGCAACTGGAGCTGCTCGAGCGGGAGGAAATCGATCTGGTGGTGCTGGCGCGCTACATGCAGGTGCTGTCGCCGCAGTTCGTGGCGCGCTATCCGGCGCGGATCATCAACGTGCACCACTCCTTCCTGCCCGCCTTCAGCGGAGCGCGCCCGTATCAGGCGGCGTTCGAGCGCGGGGTGAAGCTGATCGGGGCGACGGCGCACTATGTGACCGAGGAGCTCGACGAGGGGCCGATCATCGAACAGGAGGTGGTGCGCGTGTCGCACCGCGACCAGTTGGCGGACATGATCGAAAAAGGGCGCGACGCGGAACGTCTGGCGCTGGCGCGCGCGGTGCGGTGGCACACGGAACACCGCATTCTGCTCGACGGGCGCAAGACGGTGGTCTTCGTCTGAGTCTGCAAGGAGGCGTGGCGTTGATCCTGGGAACGGGCATCGATCTGGCGGAGGTGGACCGGATCCGCGAGGCGGTGGAGAAGTACGGGCGGCGGTTTCTGGAGCGCGTGTTCACGCCCGGCGAGATCGCCTACGTGGAGGCCAAGGCGAACCGGCACGAGCGCTACGCGGCGCGGTTCGCCGCCAAGGAAGCCGGGATGAAGGCGATTGGCACCGGCTGGAGGCGCGGCGTGCGGTGGCAGGACTTCGAGGTGCGCAACCAGCGGTCGGGGCGCCCGGAGCTGATCCTGCACGGGGAGGCGGCGGAGGTCGCGCAGCGGCTGGGCGTGGGGCGGATCCATCTGTCGCTGACGCACACGGCGTCGGTGGCGCAGGCGTTCGTGGTTCTGGAAAGCGGTCGGGACGGAGGGGCGTGAAGCGGGCTCAGCGGGCGTGGTGCGCCTCTTGCTGCGGCTTCGGCCCAGGCTCGGCGGGCAGGCGGTCCATCTCGCGCGTCACCTCCCAGACGTGCCACATGCGGTGGATCACGGTGAGGTTGCCGAGCACGGTGATCACCCACAGCACCGCGGCCATGCGGTCGAACAGGGCGCCGATGATCAGCAGCACGATGCGCTCAGGCCGCTCGAGGAAGCCCACCTTGCAGGCCGGGATCACATTCTCGGCGCGGGCGCGCGTGTAGCTGATCATCACCGAAGCCGTCATCACCACGGCCGTAAGGACGACGTAGAAATTCCGGTTGATATTGGCGTAGTACACCAGCAGGCCCATCAGCAGGGCGAGGTCGGAGTAGCGGTCGACGACGGAATCGAAGAAGGCGCCGAACCGCGTCACCTGGCGCGTTTCGCGGGCCACGCGGCCGTCGACCATGTCGAACAGGCCAGCCCCGATGATCACCAGCCCGGCGTGGAAGAAGCGGCCCTGCGCCAGCAGCCAGGCGGCGCCGATGTTGATCAGCAGTCCGATGAAAGTGAGAACGTTGGGATGGATGCGCGACAGCGCCAGCGCCCGGACAATCCAGAAGAGGATTTTCCCCGCCCCGATGCCAATGGCGCGTGTGAACGTCATGGTTCCGACCCGTCCAGTTTACCCGGCCTCGTCGTGGATGGTGGTGAGCTGAAGGATCTCCAGGCGGCGCATGCCGCCAGGGCTGGGGATGGCGACTTCATCGCCCACCTGCTTGCCTACGAGTCCCCGGCCGATGGGCGACGTGGTGGAGATCAACCCTTTGGCCGCGTCCGCTTCTTCGCTGACCACCAGCTTGAACGTCAGTTCTTCGTTCCTGTCCAGATCGAGCACGACGACGGTGGAGCCGAGTCCCACGCGGTCGCGCGGGATGCGGGACAGATCGATCATGGAGAATTCCGCCAGCCGCTTCTTCAGTTGCGACAGCCGCGCATCGACGAAGCGCTGCCGTTCCTTGGCGGCATGGAATTCGGCGTTCTCGCGGAGGTCGCCGTGCGCCCGGGCCTTCAGGATCTCCTTGGGCAACTGGTTGCGCAGCTCGTACTCGAGCGCGGCGATCTCGTCTTGCAGCTTCTTCTTGATGTCGTCCATCTATAAAGAGGTTGAGCCCCTCCGATAATTATATCGGAGTCTCCGCGTTCGCCCCGCGGCGGAAAGGGGGGCTTGCGCTTGGCGGCCGGATCGGCGATGATCCCCTTTATACACGCGGCTTCCGTCTGTCGCTTTACGGCAGGACGGGGCGGCAGTAGAATGAGTACCGGGAATTGGGGGCATGAAAGAAAGGCGGCGGTTTTTTCTTTCGCTTCGGATGGCAGGCGCGCTGCCGGCGCTGCTTGCCGCCACTCCGCTGTTGTGCGGCCAGAGCCTGATCGAATCGGACCCGGGCAGGGCGCTCAGCGGGACTGATCTCGCGGTGCTGGAAGCCCGCGAGCCCAGGGACGATCTCCCCTGCCGCCTCACGCCGCTCAAGCCGGCGGTCGGATTCGATCTGAAGTTCCATTCGGGCTATGAAGTGGCCCTGCCCATGCGGGAGCTCGCCGGGCTGGAGAACCTTCTCACGGTGATCTTTCGCATCACTCCGGAGGGCGCGCCGGAACGGACCCGGTACTTCACCCAGAAGATCCGCGTGCCGTCGATCGAAGCCGATGCCAAAGGCGATGCTTACCTGCAAGGGGCGTTCGATCTGGGCGAAGGCGTGTACCAGGTGGACTGGCTGATGCGGGACCGCGCCGAACGGGTGTGCGCCAGCTTCTGGCGCGCGGAAGCCGCGCTCACGGCGAAAGAGAAGGAACTTGCCCTGGCTCTGCCGCCGCTCACCGCGGCGCCAGCCGACGAGGACGAGTTCGCCGACGAACCGCCCGGAGAGAAAGACTACAGCAACGCGCCGCTCTCCGTAAAGGTGCTGGTGAACTTTGCTCCCCAGAACAGCGGCGCCGCCACGCTTCAGCGCGCCGACACCGCGGCGCTGGTTTCCATCCTGCGCACCATCCAGCGCGACCCCCGCATCGCCCGTTACTCCGTGGTCGCTTTCAATCTCCAGGAGCAGCGCATTCTCTACCGCCAGGAGTTCAGCGACCGGATCGACTTCCAGTCCATCGGGGAAGCGCTGAAAGGGCTGCAGCTGGGCCGCGTCGATTTCGCCCGGCTCCAGAACAAAAACAGCGACTCGGAGTTTCTCGGCGCGCTGATCCAGAGCGAATTCAAAGTCCGCGACGGCGGACCGGTTCCCGACGGCCTGATCATCGCCGGGCCCAAGGTCATGCTGCCTGGCGGCCTCCCCGCCGAAGCGCTCCGCGAGGTGGGCGAGACCGAGTATCCGGTCTTCTACCTCAACTACAACCTGACGCCGCAACTGAACCCCTGGCGCGACTCCATCAGCCAGGCGGTGCGCTACTTCAAAGGGCTGGAGTTCACCATCAGCCGTCCCAGGGAACTTTGGTCTGCCGTGACGGAGGTGGTGGCGCGGATCGTAAAATGGAAGTCAGGGAGGCGGCCAACCGATGCGTCCATCAGGGGTTCCCACCTGGTTCCGCCGCAGTAGCGCCGTGGCGCTGGCGGGGGTGTTGCTGGCGGGGGCAGCCACCGCGCAGCCAAAGCAGCTCATCCAGCCGCAAAAACTGGCGCCGTACGTCAGCTCCCCGCAGCCGATTGTCGTCAAGATGCTCGAGATCGCCGGGCTGAAGAGTGGCGAAACGCTGTTCGACCTCGGCTGCGGAGACGGGCGCATCGTGGCCACAGCCGCCAAAGAGTTCGGCGCCAAAGCGGTGGGCGTCGAGCTGAGTCCCACGCTGGCCAAACGCGCGCGGGAGGCGGTGGAAAGCCTGGGCCTCCAGCAGCACGTGCAGATCATTGAAGGCGACATGATGGGCGTGGATCTGGCCCGCGCCGACGTGGTGGCCCTGTATCTGCTCACCGAGGCCAACGAACAGTTGCGGCCCAAGCTTGAGAAAGAGCTCAAGCCCGGCGCGCGCGTGGTGTCTCTGGAATTCCGCATCAAAGGCTGGAAGCCGGCGCGCGTGGAGAAAGTGGAAGCGCACCGCCACCCCTACACGATCTACCTCTACCAGTGGCCGCAAAAATAGGCGTCATCCGCGGCACGGTATCCTCGTAGCATGACGGCACGTCTGGCCCTGGCTCTGTGTCTGGCTGCGCTAACGGCGGCGCAGACAGGCCTCAAGCCCGGACGCAAATACACCACGGTGGAGCGGCTCGCGCCGGAGCGCCTGGCCGCTGTGCAAGAGGCCCGGAAGGCGCTGGCCGCGCAGCGCAAGGCGCATCCGCCCGTGGGCGTCTACGAAGACTATCCGGCGGTGATCCATGTCCACGCCGAAGACGCCCCGCACACGCGGGGCACGCGCGAACAAGTCCTCGCCGCGGCGAAAAAGACGGGCATCCGCGCGGTCTTCTTCAGCGATCACGGCGGCCCCCACGCCGCTACATGGCACGGAGAGCGCGACGGCGTGCTCTTCTTCGCCGGCGCCGAGAACGGCTCGAAACACGAACTCGTGTTCCCGCGTCCCGCGCCGCCGTTGCGGTTCCACTCCCATGTGGAAGGCGATCTCGACGCCTCCCCCGAGGGCTGGGACGGCATGGAGATTTACAACCGCCACGCGGATCACGAGGACGACGCGGATCTGGCCGCCCATCTGAAAGCCGTGGCCTCCGACCCGCGCAAACTCGAGGACCTCGCGCGCCTGGCGCAACAATACGCGCATGAGATCTATGGCGCGGGCGCCGACTACTGGCCCGAACTCTTCGCGCGCTGGGACCGCGTGCTGGCGGCAAGGTTTTTCACCGGCATCGGCGCCGTCGACGCGCATCAGAACGCGATTCTTGGCGGCAAGGTGCTTCTCGATCCTTACGAAGTTGCGTTCCGCAATACGGTCACCCACATTCTGGCGCGGGAGTTCACGCACGAGGCTCTGGCGGCTTCCTTGCGCCAGGGACGGGCGTACGTTTCACACGACTGGTTGTGCGATCCGCGCGGCTTCGCGTTTTTTGCCGTCAACACGCTTGGCGTGTACGAAATGGGCGACACGGTTCCCATGGCGGGCGCGACGCGGCTGGTGGCGCGCGCCCCTGTGGCGGCGCGATGGCGCTTCCTCCGGGAGGGCTCTCTCGTGCACGAAGCCGCCGGAGACACCGTGACATGGACGGCGCCGGAGCCTGGCGCCTACCGCGTCGAAGCGTGGCTCGACATCGACGGCGAGCAGCGCCCGTGGATCTACTCGAACGCCATCCGCCTGGCGCGTCCCGATGCCGCAACCATGGCGCTCCCCTCGCAGCAATTGCATGAGTCCGTCGAAGCCGTGAACGACATCGAATACGTGGCTGGCGCGCCCGAGGACGCGGAGAAGCACCGGCTCGACATCTACCGCCCGCGCGGCGCCGCTAGGCGTCCGGTGCTGTTGTTCCTGCATGGAGGAGCGTGGGTGCGCGGCGACCGCAAGCAGTATCCCTTCTTCGGCAATCACTTCGCCCGGGCAGGCTATGTGGTTGTCGTGCCCAGCTACCGCCTGGCGCCGAAGCACCCGCATCCGGCGCAGATCGAGGACGCCGCCGCCGCGTTTGCCTGGACGGTGCGGAACATCGCCGCGCACGGCGGAGATCCTGCGCGCATCGTGGTGGCGGGTCACTCCGCCGGAGGACATCTGGCAGCGCTGCTGGCAGCCGACGAGAAGCACCTGCGCGCCCACGGGCTGGATGCGCGCGCGATCCGAGGAGTGATCTCTCTGAGCGGCGTGCCCGACGTCACCGGCGAGGCGGGTTCGCGCGTGTTTGGCAGCGATCCGGACGTGCGTCGCGGCGCCTCGCCGCTGTATCACGTGCGCGCCGGGCTGCCGCCGTTTCTCGTCACTTACTGCCAGTGGGACTATCTCACCCTCCCGCAGCAGGCGCGGCGCCTTCACGAGGCGCTCACGCAGGCTGGTGTCCGCAGCCGCCTGGTGTTTGTGGAGCGCGAGAACCACATCTCGGAGATGACCAGCATCGTCAAGCCGGGCGATGCCACCTCGGCTGCGATCCTCGAGTTTCTTGGAGCCTTGCAGTGACTGAACCGCAGTTCGACGTCGTCGGCGTGGGTCTGAACGCCACCGACACGATGATCCTGATCCCCCACTTCCCCGCTTACGGCGGCAAGGTGCCCTTTATCGAGGAGGTGTTGAGCCCCGGCGGACAGGTGGCAAGCGCGATGGTCTGCTGCGCGAAGCTCGGGCTTCGCGTAAAGTACATCGGCACGATCGGCGGCGACCTGCGCGGACAGATCCAGTGGGAGAGCCTCGATGGCTGCGGCATCAATCTCGATCATGTGCAGCGCCGCTGGAACACGCCGAACCAGTCCGCCTACATCCTCATCGATCAGAGCACGGGCGAGCGCACCGTGTTCTGGCACCGCCCGGAGGCGCTGAGGATCACGCCCGAAGAGATCACCCCGGACCAGATCGCCTGTGCGCGGCTGCTCCACATCGACGGGCACGACACGCCCGCCGTGGCGCACGCGGCGCGCATCGCGCGCCAGCACGGCATCCCGGTCACGGTGGACGTCGACACCATCTACAAGGGCTTTGAAGACGTGCTGCCCAACGTCGACTACCTGATCACTTCGAGCGAGTTCCCCGAGCGCTGGACGGGCGAGAGCGATCCGCTGCGGGCGCTCGAGCTGATCCACGACACTTACGGCATGCGCGTGGCGGCGATGACGCTGGGCGCGCACGGCGCGCTGGCGCGCGCCGAAGGGCGCTTTTATTACTCGCCCGCCTTCGTGGTGAACTGCATCGACACAACCGGCGCGGGCGACATCTTCCATGGCGCCTTTTGTTATGCCCTGCTCCAGGGCTACGATCTCGAAGCCGCGCTCGAGTTTTCCAACGCCATGGCGGCGCTCAACTGCACGGCGATGGGCGCGCGCGGGCGCATCGCCACGCTGGAAGAGGCGCGGGCGCTCACCGCGCGCGGCGAACGGCGCGTAAAGGCGGAGTTCCGCCACCTCTGGACTGCGGCGCGATGATCCCGATCCACGATTCCCAGAAGAGCTATTCGCAGCCGCTGGTGACGGTGGCGCTGATCGTCGCCAATACGCTTGTCTTTCTGTTCCAGGTTTCCCTGGACTCCTACACGCGCAACGATTTCCTCTTCATGTTCGGACTGGTGCCGGAGCGGTTCTCCTGGCTCAACGTGCTGACGTCGATGTTTCTGCACGGCGGCTGGCTGCATCTGATGGGCAACATGCTGTTCCTGTGGGTCTTTGGCGACAACGTCGAGGACATCCTTGGCCATGGGAAGTACCTGCTCTTCTACCTGCTGTGCGGCGCGGCGGCGGCGCTGGGCCAGTACGCCGTCAACCCCGACTCGCGCGTGCCCATGGTGGGCGCCAGCGGCGCCATCGCCGGCGTGATGGGCGCCTATCTGGTGAAGTTCCCCCACTCGCGCATCGTGATGCTCGGCTGGTTCCTGTTCGTCTTCACCTTTGAACTTCCCGCTTATGTGGTGCTCGCGTACTGGTTCGTCGTGCAGTTGTTCAGCGGCATCGGCTCGATCGCCGACGCCGCGTCGCAGCGCGGCGGCGTGGCTTTCATGGCGCACGCGGCGGGCTTCCTCGCCGGCGTGGCGCTCATTCATGTCTTCCGGACGCGCGACCGCTACCGGTTGCGCCGCGATCTGGTGTGGTGAATGTTCTACCCTCCCGCTCTTGACCTGGAAAACGTCGCGCCGCTCGACGTGCTGGCCATCGCCGCGCATCCCGATGACATCGAACAGACCTGCGGCGGCGCGCTGCTGAAGATGTCCGCGATGGGATACCGCACCGGCGCCCTCGACCTCACCGCCGGCGACATGGGCACGCGCGGCACGCCCGAGCGCCGCATCGAGGAGTCGCGCGCCGCCGCCCGCATTCTCGGTCTCGCCTTCCGCGAGAACCTCCGCATGCCGGACGCGCGGCTCGAGAACAACATCAGCCTGCGCCTCACGCTCATGGCGGTGGTGCGGCGGCTGAAGCCGCGCGTGGTCATTCTGCCCTATTGGGAGGCGCGCCACCCGGACCATTACTACGCCTCGATCCTCGGCTTCGAGGCGTCGTTCCTTGCGGGCATCCGCAAGCTGGACGATCAGTCCGAGCCGCACCGCCCCTTCAAGGTCGTCTACGCCTCCCTCTACGCCAACGTCCAGCCCTCGTTCGTCGTCGACATCACGCCTCATTTCGACCAGCGCATGGAATCGCTGTTCGCTTACGAGTCGCAGTACGGCGAGTCGCCCGATGGGGCTGGCCTGTTTCCGAAGCGCGAGGAGATCTACGACCGGCTGCGCTCCATCGCCCGCTTCTACGGCAACCTGATCGGCGTCAAATACGGCGAGCCGTATGTCGTCAAAGAGACCATGCGCGTGGACGACCTCGTCACCATGGGCGTGCGCACGTTTTGAGCATCTTCCGATCCAGAGAGGATTCACGAGCCATGATCCTGCATGACATCGCAAGGCTGGCGCTATTCGACACGGCGAAATTGGGCAAAGTGGCTCTCGCTTCCGGGGAGCTCCTCTACGCCGGGCTGAATTGCTTCCTCCCCGGCCAGCAGCACGCCGCGCACGTCCACGCGGATCAGGACAAGCTGTATTACGTCCTCAGCGGCGGCGGCGAGGCGCAGGTGGGCGGCGAGAGGCAGGAGGTGGCTCAGGGGGATCTGATCCTGGCGCCGGCGGGCGTCGAGCATGGCTTGAATAACACCGGATCCGCGCCGCTGGTGGTGCTGGTGGTCTTCGCGCCGCCGCCGCGCAAGTCATGACGCGCCGCTCCGCGCTCCTGTTGTTCGGCGCGCGCCTGGGCGCGCAGGCGCCGCCGGAGTTTGCTCCGGCGATGCAGAAGATCGAGGCGTCGGTCGAGGGAGTGCTGGGAGCCGCGGGACTCGAACTGAACAGCGGCAGGCTTGCCGGCTGGCGCTCGAAAGACCGTTTCCCTCTGCTCGAGATGGCGCAGTTGCCCGTGGCGCTGCACGCCTTCGCGCAGATGGAGCTCGGCGAGATGCCGTTCCGCAAGATGGTCGCCATCGAGCCCCGCTCCTTCAGCCCGGGCTACAGCCCGTTGCGGGACCGCTACCCGGATGGCGCGGTGGTCACCGTGGGCCAACTGCTGGAAGCCGCCGTGCGCGACAACGACGCGAGCGCCTCGGATCTGCTGCTGGAACTGGGCCGCGGTCCGCACGCCGTGCAGCAGCGCATGGCGCGCTGGTTCGGCGAGGGGATTCGCCTGGACCGTTCACTTGCCGGCGTGGACGCGGCGTTCCGGCTGGCGGCTTCCCGCGAGCGCTTCCTGATGGACGAACGCGACACGGCGACGCCGGAGGCGACGGTGCTGCTGATGTCGGCGATCGAGGGCGGACAACTCCTGCATGCGGCGACCCATCAGCGGCTGCGCGAGTGGCTCCGCTCGACGCCGCACGGAGCGGAACGGATCCGCCCGGAATTGGGAAAAACGCTGCTCTATCACAAGTCCGGCACTACCGCGTTCTGGGACGGGCGCAACGTCTGCATGAGCGTGGCGGGCGTGGCGGAACTGCCCGGCGGGCGCGGCAAAGTCGCGCTCGCCGCCTTTCTCAAAGGCACGGAGCGCGACCTGACGCAGCGCGAGCGCGCGCTGGCAGCCGCAACAGGCGCGCTTTACCGCTGGTTCGCAGCGCCTCCGGCGAAATAGAATTCGCCGCCGGCGACGATCTCCGCCGGCCCCCGCAACAGAATGGCCCCGCCTTCCTCGCGCAATTCCAGCGGGCCGGCAGGCGTGTGGATGGTGGCTCGCGGACCTGCGAGCCCGCGCGCCCGCGCCGCGGCAAAGGCGCCGGTGGATCCGGTTCCGCTCGACATCGTCACGCCCGCGCCGCGCTCGTAGAAGCGCACATCGAGATTCGCTTCGTCGATCACCTGGACGAAGCTCACATTGGTGCGGTTCGGAAACCGCGGGTCGCTCTCGATAGCCGCGCCCAGCGCGATCCAATCCTCGGGAATTTCGCCGGCGAAGACCGCGCATTGCGGATTGCCCGGCCAGACGAGCGTGCAGTCGAGCGCGCGGCCGAGGATTTCCAGCGTCACCCGCAGCTCGCCGGGCTCGATCCGCGCCGTCCCCATATCCATTTCGAACTCGAAGCGGAGGCCGTCGCGGCGCAACAGCCGCAGCCGCTTCAGCCCCGCTCCGGTGAGGATCTCGATCTCCGGACCAGCCAGCCCCGCATCGCAGAGGAACGCGGCCGCGCAGCGCGTGCCGTTGCCGCTGATCTCGGCTTCGCTGCCGTCGGCATTGAACAGGCGGATGGCCGCAGGCGCGCCGTGCGATGCCGGCTTGACCAGCAGCCAGCCGTCGGCGCCGACGCCCGTGTGCCGGTCGCAGATGGCGATCGCAGTCTCGCGCAGCAGGTTCTCCGCCGGAGCCTCATGCGCCCAGGTGAGAAGAAAGTCGTTCCTGGCTCCGTGTGCTTTGGTGAATGGAATCATCTCTGACTACTGCCCCGTGCGGCGCCAGATCTCCAGGCCTGCCGCGTCCTTCGCTGCAAGAATTTTGACACACTCGTAACGGCGCGGTCCGCGTTGCAGCCGCGCCGCGGCGCGGCAGGCGCGGTCGCCCGGCGTGCACAGCACCCACTCTTCGCGCAAAAACAGGTCCGGGCGCGCCACGGCGGCGTGGAACTCCAGTCCGTCATCCACGTGGAGCGACTCCCGCAAGGGAATGCGAGCCAGCCGCAGGACGGCGGTCAGATCGCCGAAGCTCAGCAGGATGCCCGCGCCAGCGCGGTATCGCGGCGCCAGATATTCGGCAGCCTCGCGCGCCATGCTCCGGCGCGCGACCGAATTCACTTCCGATTCCTTCCAGCAGATCCACGCCTCCGGCTGCGGCTTCAGAACCCACGATGAGACCGCCGCTGCGATCACCGCCGCCGCCGCCCACGCCCGCCACCGCACAGGCGCCAGCATCACCAGAGCCGCGCATCCAAGCGCCGCCACCGCCAGCCAGCCCGTTCCATAGCGCGTGTTGTAGTAACTGAACGGCCACAGGTGCGGCACGAAAATCGGCGTGCCCGAAGAGTGCATGCTCATCACATAGAACAGAGGCACGAGCATCACAAACGCCGCCGCCGCCCAATACCGTTTCAGCGCCACTAGCAGTCCCGCCAGGCTCAGCCAGAACAGGGGCAGCCCGGCGCAGAGCCGCGCCGCTTCCAGATAATACCGCGCCGCCAGCATCCAGTCGCCGTCGCCGGGGTAGCGCGCCATGCCGCGGTCGAGCGAGCGCTGATAGATGGCGCGCGCCGACCACTCGCCTCGCCAGAACTCGAGCGGATCGCCGTAGAAATACCAGTTGTGCGCCAGCCACCACAGCGGCCCCGCTCCGGCCAGCAGCGCAAACACAGCGGCGCTGCGCCACCGCGCCGCGCCGCCGCTCCACAGCAGGAACCCGGCGGCGAACGGCAGAACGAACCAAAGCTCGTACCGCGTCATGGTTCCGCACAGCGCGCAGAGCCCGGCCAGCGCGGCATCGAGCGTCCGCTGCGAGCCGCGGAAGCGCACCAGGAAATACAGCAGCCCGGAGAAGCAGGCCAGCGCCAGCGGCTCGGTCATCGGTGTCGAGGCGAGGTACAGCAGATTCGGATTCAGCGCCAGCACCGCCGTTCCCGCCAGCGCGGCCGCCACGGATCCGGACAGCCGCCGCAGGGAGAGGAACAGAAAAAGGCCCGCCAGCGTGAATGCGCCCACCGACGGCGCCACGCCCGCCAGGCCGCTCTGCCACAGATCGCCGCGGCGCGCGAGCGGCGCCGCCAGCAGATGCGGCAGCGGCAGCCACACCGTGCCGATCTGATGCGCGCCTGTGGTGCGCGAATCGACGAGCCGCCGGGCGATATTCAGGTGCGCTTCCGCATCGCCGTAGTAGAGCGTCCAGCCGTTGCGGTGGACCCATGCCGCTGCGGACGCGCCCGCCAGCGCCAGCAGCAGCGCCACCGCCGCCGCCGCGGCGTTAGAACGCCGTGAGCCGGCGGAATTCCTGGAAGCGGCGTTCAATGTCATCCCGTGTGAGCGACCGGAAGCGGCCCACTCCGAAATCTTCGCAGCAGAAGCTGCCCATGACGGAGCCGTAGACCACCGCGCGCGCCAGATCCTCAGGCGCCGCCGTCTCCGCCGTCACGCCGCGCTCGGCCAGCGAGCCGATGAAGCCGCCCGCGAAGCAGTCCCCGGCGCCGGTGGGGTCTTTCAGCGTGTCCAGCAGGTAGCCCGGCACGCTGAACGCGCCTCCTTCATGGAACAGCGTTGCGCCGTACTCGCCCCGCTTGATCACCAGGATCTTCGGTCCCATGGCGCGGATGGCCGCGGCGGCGCGCTTCAGATTCCGCTCGCCGCTGAGCAGCCTCGCCTCGCTGTCGTTGATCAGCAGAAAGTCCCATCCGGCGATGGTTGAGAGCAGTTCCTCGCGCTGCCCTTCGATCCAGAAGTTCATCGTGTCGCCGCCGGCGAGCCGCGCGCCGGACATCTGCTCGCGTACGCTGCGCTGGAGTGCGGGCTGGATGTTGCCCAGCATCAGGTACGGCTTGTTGCGGTAGGAGGCCGGCAGATCCGGGCGGAAATCGGCGAAGACGTTGAGCTCGGTGGCCAGCGTCTCGCGGTCGTTCATGTCCTCGCTGTAGACGCCCGCCCAGAAGAACGTCTTGCCGCTGGCGCGCTGGAGCCCTTCCAGATCGATGCCGCGCGAGGCGAGCAGATCGGCGTCTTCCTGCGCGAAGTCTTCTCCGACCACCGCCACGATGGAGACGGGCGTGAAATAGCGGGCCGCCAGGGAAATGTAGGTGCAGGCGCCGCCCAGCATGCGGTCCACCTTGCCGGCGGGCGTGGCCACGCCGTCGTAGGCCACCGATCCAACAACAACAAGCGACATTGTTTTTATTGTAGCGGCCGCGCCCGTCCCGGCCCCGGGCGGGCCCGCGGCAGCCCCTAGAATGGAGTCAAGGGCTCATGGAATTCCTCCGCCGCTGGGCGCCGGTTGTGCTCATCATTCTGGTCACTCTGCTCGCGCACCGCGGCCTGTGGCGGGAACTCGCGCGATTGCCAGGAGCGCGCGCCGCCCCGCGGCTGTCCGGTGCGGCGCGGGGCCTGCTCGCCTTCATGTCGGCGTGGATGGTGCTGGCGGTGCCGGTTCTCACATCGCACAGCTTCGCCTGGCTGCCGGCGAATTTCATCGCGTGGGCGCTGGCGCTGTCGCTTTTCTGGGTGCTGGCGGCGCTGATCCTGTGGTTCTGGATGAAGGCGGTGCAGCCGGCGGCGTTCGATCCTGCGCGGCGGCGGATGCTGGCGATGTCCCTTCCCGTGGCCGCGGCGCCGCTGGGCGGCGCGGGCTTCGGCATCGCGCTGGCCCGCTACGGGCTTTCCGTGGTCGAGCAGGACATCGTGATTCCCGGCCTGCCGCGCGATCTCGACGGACTGCGGATCGTGCAGCTCACGGATATCCATTTCGGGCCGTTCTTCGGCGCGGCGGAATTGCGGCGCGCCGTCGCCATGGCCAACGAGACGCGCGCGCATATCGCCGTGGTCACCGGAGACCTGATCACGCGCGCCGGCGACGACCTGGAGGGCTGCCTCGGCCTGCTGAAAGAGTTGCGCGCCGAAGCGGGCGTCTTCGGCTGCCACGGCAATCATGAAAAGTACGCCGGCGTGGCGGAAGCGGCCACGCGGCTCGCCCGCCGCCACGGCATCGCCATGCTGCGGGGCGGCCGCGTCATCCTCCGCTTTGGCGACGCGCGGCTGAACCTGGCGGGCGTCGACTACTTCGGCACGGGCACGCGCACCCTGCCGTTCTTCGCGCCGCTCGCGGAGCGCTCGGCCTGCAATGTTCTGCTGCAGCACAATCCGGCGCACTTCCCCGACGCTGCCCGGGCAGGCTTCGATCTGATGCTGGCCGGCCACACGCACGGCGGCCAGGTGAACCTGCCCGTGCTCAGCGAAAATATCAACGTCGCGCGCGCCTTCACGCAGTATGTCCGCGGGCCGTACGAACTCGGCGCCAGCCGCCTTTACGTCTCCTGCGGCCTCGGCACCGTCGGCGTGCCCGTGCGCCTTGGCGCTCCGCCTGAGGTAAGCTTGATCCGACTATGCGCCGGCTGATCCTGAGCGACATCCACTCCAATTGGGACGCGTTGCAGGCTGTGCTTCAGGATGCGGCCGGGCTCTACGACGAAATTCTCTGCTGCGGCGATCTGGTCGGCTACAACGCCTGCCCGCGCGATGTGATCGGCTGGGCGATGAGCGCCGTGGCGCACGTGGTCCGCGGCAACCACGACCGCGTGTGCGCGTTCATCGAAGAGCCAACCGACTTTAATCACTATGCGCTGGAAGCCGCCCGCTGGACCAACGCGCAGCTCGATGCGCGCCAGCTCGCCTGGCTTCGCAGCCTGCCCGTCGGACCGCTGGTGCTGGAGGGATTCGAACTCGTCCACGGGTCGCCCTACGACGAGGACGAGTACGTCGTCGAGCGCCGCGAGGCGGGCGAAATCGCACAGGCGCTCCACACCCGCCTGTGCTTCTTCGGGCACACGCATTTGCAGGGCGGCTGGGTGTGGGCGGACGGAGCGATGCTCGAACTGCGCCGTCCGCGGTTCGGCGAATCAGAGACGGTGTATGAGCTCGATCCGCAGGCCCAATGGCTCGTCAATCCCGGCTCGGTGGGCCAGCCCCGGGACCGCGATCCGCGCGCTGCGTATGCGCTCTGGGATGTGGAGCGGCGCACCGTCGCGCTGCGGCGCGTCGAGTATCGCGTCGAAGAAGCGCAGAAGAGAATTCTCGACGCGGGGCTGCCGGAGCACCTGGCCATGCGGTTAGCGTTCGGGCGTTGAAGCCGCGCCCGCAGCCAGCGCCTGCCGGATCTTCTTCGCCGCCGCCTTGCCCGCCACGGACGCCAGTCGCTCCTCGCTGGCGGCGCGCACGGCAGCCAGGCTGCCCAGCTCCTTCAGCAGCTTTTCGACGGTCTTGGGGCCAACGCCCGGAATCTCCAGCAGTTCGCTCCGCAGCGTCCGCGCGTCGCGGCGCTGCCGGTGGAACGTCACCGCGAAGCGGTGCGCCTCGTCGCGGATCATCTGCACCAGGTGGAGCACGGGCGATGTGCGGTCCAGCATCACCGGTTCATCCTCGCGCCCCAGCACGTAGAGGATTTCCTCGCGCTTGGCGATGGCAGCCAGCGGCTGGTTCAGCACGCCAATTTCGTCCAGCGCCGCAGCAGCCGCATGGAGCTGCCCCAGTCCGCCGTCTACCAGCACCAGCCCGGGCATCGGCTTGCCCTCTTCCTTCAGGCGGCTATAACGGCGCGCCACCACTTCGCGCATCGACGCGAAGTCATCGCTGCCCTCGACGGTTCGGATGATGAACTTGCGGTAGTCCGATTTCTTCATCCGCCCGTCCTCCCACACCACCATGCTGGCCACCTTTTCCGAGCCCTGGATGTGGGAGATGTCGAAGCATTCGATCCGGCGCGGCGGCTCGGGCAGATCGAGAGCCTCTTCCAGCGCCGCGGCGATCTCCTCGGCGCGCGGCTTGCGCACCCGGAAGCGCTGCTCAAAGCTCTGCCGCGCGTTGGTCTCGACCAGATTCAGCAGAGCTTTTTTGACGCCCCGCAGCGGCGTGTGGATCTCCACTTTGCGCCCGCGCGTTTCGGCGAGCAGATCTTCCAGAATCTCACGGTCCTCCAGTTCCAATGGCAGGTGGATCTGCGCCGGCACCGGCTGCCCTTCGCTGTAAATCTGCATGAGGAGCGTGGAGAAGAACTCCTGTTCGTCGTACTCGTAGAGGTCTTCCCAGAAAAGCTCGCGGCGGTCCACCACGCGCCCGTTGCGGACGTGGAAGAGGTTGACGGCGACGTGCGGGGGCTCGGCATGGATGGCGAAAAAGTCCGCGTCGTCGCCGGAGGCGGAGGCCATCTTCTGGCGCTCCTCCAGTTCCTCCACCGTGCGCAGCAGATCCCGGAGAGCGGCGGCGCGCTCGAACTCGAGCGATTCCGACGCCTCGCCCATCCGCGCCCGCAGGCTGGCGGCGAGCTCCCGGACCCTGCCGTCGAGAAACGCGCGCACGTCCCTGACCCGCTCCGCATAGGCGGCTTCCGTCACCAGCCCCGGCACGCAGGGTCCGAGACAGCGGTGGATGTGGTATTCCAGGCAGGGCTGCGGATGAGGGCGGCTGAAATCCACATTGCACGAGGGAATCTGGAAATGGCGGTGGATGAATTTCACCAGCCGGTGCGCCAGATTTCCCGGAAAATAAGGGCCGAAATAGTGGCCGTCTTTGCGAATCCGGCGGGTGACATACACGCGCGGCCACTTCTCGTGGGTGAGCTTGATGTACGGGTAGGTCTTGTCGTCCCGCAGCAGGACGTTGAAGCGCGGCTTGTGCTGCTTGATGAGGAGGTTCTCGAGCGCCAGCGCCTCCTTCTCGTTGTCCAGCAGGATGTGCTCGAGATCGTGAGCGGCGTGGATCAGGCGCCCTGTCTTGGCTTCGGCCAGCCGCTCGGCGCTGAAATAGCTGCGCACGCGGGCGCGCAGGTTCTTGGCCTTGCCGACGTAGAGCACCTCGCCGTCCGCCCCGCGGTAGAGGTAGACGCCGGGCCCTTGCGGCAGTTCGGCCGCCTTTTCGCGCAGGTCGTCAATGCGGGACATGGAAGCGCCGCCCTATACTTTGATTGTGGCACGCATGTTGCCGGCGCTCTTTCTCGCCGTCCTCCTCTGGGGAGGGCAGCCGCCCGCCGCGCCTCCGCCCGCCGAGCCGGAAGAGGAGGACGTCACGGCCAAAGAGCGCACCTATGAATTCAATCCGATTCAGGCCGAAAACGAGATCAAAATCGGGCGCTTTTATATGCGGCGCGGACGCTGGAAGGCTGCCGCCGGGCGGTTTGAAGAGGCTGCGAAATGGAATCCGCAGTCGGCCGAAGCCTATCTGCTGCTCGGGCAGGCGCGTGAAAAGATGAAGGACCTGGCCGGCGCCCGCGCCGCCTTCGAAAAGTTCCTGGAGCTGGCGCCCGAGTCGAAGGACGCCGCCGGCGTGCGCCGGCGCCTGACGAAGCTTCCCGCCCCGCAGGAAGCGAAACCGCCCCAGCCGTAGCCGCTGTCAAGCAGCCGCGCGGCGCCGCATCTCCCGCCGGATCATCTGCGCGAGCTTGCGCACGCCATCTTCGAACGACGGAAACAGGTCCACATAGTGCCACTGTCGCCGGATCTCTTCCGGCAGGCGGCAGTCATCCAGCCGGACCGGAATCAGAAACACATCGCCCACCGGCGCCAGCCGCGCGCAGTCCAGCGCGTAGCGCAGTTCGCCCTGGAAGTTGCCGCGCTTCCGCACGGAGTGGCGCGAAAAGCAGGCCACGAAGAAGTCCGCCGTTTCGATGGCCCCCTCGATCGCCCGCGGCCAGTTCTGCCCGGGCAGCAGCTTCCGCCGGTCCATCCAGGGCGCGAACCCCGCCCTCTCCAGGTGTTCGTACAGCGGCTCGACGCGCGGAGCGTCCTCGGCGGCATAGGCGAGAAACACACGCGGCTTGGAGTCGCCTTCAAAGGCGAAGCCGCCGTCCCGCGCGGGACGGAACGTCCCGAGCCGCTCCACATACACGGCGCGGCCCTCCCGCAGGCACTGCCGCAGCAGCCGCGCCAGATCGCGCAGCGAAGCGGTTTCAGCGCGGCTCACGGCGGCCTCCGCGTTTCGGCGCCGTTTCGAACCGCACCTGCCGCCTGCCGTCCGGCACCAGCTTCCCTACCCCGGGCAGCGAAACGGCTTCTCCGCGCCTCAGGCGCTTCAGGATGGCTTCCACCGCGCGCGTCAGCGCGTCGGCGGATTCCCCGTCCTGCACCTGCCGCCCCATCAGATCCACCAGCTCATCCGGTTTCATCCCGCGTTGATCCTGGCACGGCATTGCGCGCAAGGCGCCCCGCCTCCGCCGGCCGCAGCGCAGAAATCCCTGATCTGCGCCAGGATGCGGGCCTCAAATTATTCCGCTTCTCCTGTGACGGGCCGGGCGCGCTACCGCCACACTTGAAACCGGTGCGCCTTCAGGAAGGGCGCACGCAGCGGTCCGGGTTCGATCTCCCTGTCCTCCACGACCGCCCGCGGGTGCTCTTCCAGCAGGAGCTCGACGAACTCCGGCGGATACTCGCCGATCAGTTGCAGCCGGATGGCGTCCAGCCGTGGCGGGCGCCCCTTGAGGTCGTGCCCCCCGGAAGCGACGAAATGCGCCAGCCCGCGCTTCAGAATCATTGCCGCCGCCTCCGCCGCGCGCGAGCCGAACTCGCGCGCAAGGCTGCCGGCACAGACCTGCATCAACACTCCCGCCTGCGACCACCGTTTCAACCTGGAGGGCTCGCGCGCCAGCTCCGGATTCAGCTCCGGATGAACCACGATGGGGCGGAGCCCTGCTCCGATGAGGCGCATCAGCAGAGCACCGGTCTCTTTCAGCTCCGCATCGTCGGGCAGTTCCACCAGCAGATACCGGGATCCGGACACCGCGTAGCGCGCAGGCTGGGCCAGCACCTGATCCGTGTTTTCGCCAGTCAACTCCACTTCGCAGGCGCGGTGAATCCGGATCAGATCGCGGGTCAGGTGCTGCAACTCCTCCCAGCGCCGCTGCGCCAGCGCCGGCTGATAGGGCCACGCCCGGCTGACATGCACAGCCGCCACGATTTCCTTCGTACCCGCATGGGACGCCAGCCGCGCCATGGCCAGGCTCTGTTCCAGCGTGGCCGGTCCGTCATCCATCCCGTGCAGGATGTGCGCGTGGAGGTCGATCACGGATTCCATCATCGCAGACTTCCCCTGCGCGGCCCCCCGGAGCCCGGCAGCGGCCCGCCGGAACTTCGTATCTTGAAAAACGTGACCCCAGACAATCCGCTGCTGGCGCTTGCGCATCCCCTGCCCTTCGACCGGGTGCGTCCGGAGCACGTCCAGCCAGGGCTCGAAGAGCTGATCCGCCGCGCCCGCGCCCGCATCGACGCGATCGCCGCCGCCCCCGCGCGCTCCTGGACAGAGACCATGGCGGCGCTCGATACGGCCACCGAGGATCTCGACATCGCCTCCAGCGTCGTGCGCCATCTTGAAGGCGTCGTCTCGACGCCCGAACTGCGCGAAGCCTGGAACGCCGCGCAGCCCGCCGTGAGCGCCTTCTACTCGTCCATCCCCCTGCATGAAGGATTGTGGCGGGCTTTGAACGAATTTGCCGCCACCGAAGAGGCCCGCGCCCTGGCGGGCGTCCGCGCGCGGTTCCTGAACAAGACGCTCGACAGCTTCCGCCGCCACGGCGCCGCCCTGCCACCCGAGGGCAAGAAGAAACTGGAAGAGCTGGAAGTCGAGCTGGCCACCACGACGACAAAGTTCGCCCAGAATGTTCTGGACGCCACCGCGGCGTTTGAATACTGGATTGAAAACGAAGCGGGGCTGGCCGGGCTTCCGCCCAGCGCCCGCGCCGCCGCCCGCGCCGATGCCGCCGCCCGCGGCCGCGAGGGCTGGCGCTTCACGCTCCACGCGCCTTCCTACCTCGCGGTGATGACCTATCTCGACAACCGCGCCGTGCGCGAGCATTTCTGGCGCGCCTACAGCAGCCGCGCGGCCGAAGCCAACTCGCCCCTCATCGTCCGCATTCTCGAACTGCGGCGCGAGAAGGCCCGGCTGCTCGGATATGCCAACTTCGCCGATTTCGCCCTGGCTGACCGCATGGCCAAACACGGCGCCGCCGCCCAGGCGTTCATCCGCGGCCTCCGCGAGAAGACGGAGCCCGCGTTCCGGCGCGAGAACGCGGAGCTCGAGGAATTCGCCGGGCAGGCGCTGGAACCCTGGGACGTCGCTTACTGGGCCGAGAAGCTCCGGGCGCAACGCTACGCTTTCGAGGAAGAGGATCTCCGCCCCTATTTCCCCGTCGAACAGGTCATCGAAGGAATGTTCTCGCTTGCCTCGCGCCTGTTCGGCATCCGCGTAGCGCCGGGTCCTGCGGTCCCCGTCTGGCATCCCGAGGTGAAGTATTACGAGATCCACGACGCGGACGGAGAACTGCTCGGCGGCTTCTACACGGACTGGCACCCGCGCGACAACAAGCGCGGCGGCGCCTGGATGGACGCCTTCATCACCGGCCACTGGCAGAACGGCCGCTGGCTCCCCCATGTCGGGTTGATCTGCGGCAATCTCACCGCGCCCGTGGATGGCAAGCCCGCGCTGCTGACGCACCGCGAAGTGGAGACGATCTTCCACGAGTTCGGCCACCTGCTGCACCACTGCCTCTCGCGCGTCGAAGTGAAATCGCTCGCCGGGACCAGCGTCGCGTGGGACTTCGTGGAGCTGCCGTCGCAGATCATGGAGAACTGGTGCTGGGAGCGGCCCTCGCTCGACCTGTTCGCCCGCCACCACGAAACCGGCGAAACGATGCCGGAGGAGCTGTTCCGCAAGATGCGCGCCGCGCGCACCTTCCGCGCCGCCAACGCGCAGATGCGGCAGCTGGGCTTCGCCACCGCCGACCTGGCGCTCCACATCGACTACGACCCCGCGCGTGACGGCAGCCCCGTCGCCTACGCCGCGCGCATCCTGCGCGAGTTCTCGCCCGCCCCGCTGCCGGATGATTACGCCATGCTGGCTTCCTTCACCCACCTGTTCGCCGACTCCACCGGCTACGGCGCCGGCTACTACTCGTACAAGTGGGCCGAAGTGCTCGACGCCGACGCCTTCACGCGCTTCCTCCGCGAGGGCGTGTTCAACGAAACCACCGGACGCGAGTTCCGCGATGCGATCCTCTCGCGCGGCGACAGCGAGGAGCCCATCGTGCTCTTCCGCCGCTTCATGGGGCGTGATCCCGACCCGCAGGCGCTGTTGGAGCGGCTGGGGCTGAACCGTTGAACCGCGCACGGTTCAGCGCCGGCCAAAGAGCGGCGCCGTGCTGGTAATAGCGAACACGATCGTGTGGTTGTCTTCGCGGATGCGGCCGTTGCGCTGCCAGACAGTCTGGAGCATATAGCCCGCTTCCACGCGCACGTGGTCGGACAGCCGCTTGCCCACGGCTGCGCTGGCGCGGTTCTGGTCGGCTGTACCCGGGAAGCGTTCCGGTTTTACTGGCAGAAACACTTCGTTCCACAACGCCGCGTAGTAGGGGCCCCGCAGCGGCACGGTGGCGCGCGCCATGTAGCGGAAGCGGTTTTCGTATTGCAGTCCCTCCAGCCAGCGGTTCTCGAAGCGGAACCGGTGCAGCAGCCGGGCGCGTGCTGCCGCGTGGTGCACTCGCGCATCGTGAAACAGCCGGTGCTCGTTCCAGCGGCTGCGGACCGGATACGAGCCGTAGCGGTGGTAGGAGACGTAGCCGTATCCGGCGGTAACGTCGAAGTTGGGGTGCACCCGGAGCTGCACCGCGGGCCGGAGAAGCAGGTTCTGCCAGCTGCGGGCGGCATCGTGCCGGCGCACCTGCGCCTCGAGATGGGCGGTCACGCGCGAATCCCGGATGCCGTGGCTGCCGAAATACTGCAGCCAGCCGTGGAAGTTGGCGTCGGTTTGCGCCATGGCCGCCGGCGGCAGCACGAGCGCCGCCAGTGTGGTTGCGCAGAGCGCTGGAGCATGGCTTGCCCGGATCCGTTGAAACGCGCGCATTCGAGAATCCCAGAACCGCGTGATGATCCCAATGTAACCGGATCGACACGCACTCGTCAGCACCGCTTCCGCCGGCATCAGGATTCTGGTCGCCCTCCCGCGGCGGATAGAATACGAGCCATGAACCGCCGCTCGTTCCTTGCCGCCTCGGCGGGTGCGGCCGCGTCAACGCTCGGCGCGGCGCCGCGGCGCGATCCGCGTCCCGACATCGTAGTCATCCTCGCCGACGATCTCGGCTTCTCCGACATTGGCTGCTACGGCGGCGAAATCGAGACGCCGAACCTCGACCGCCTCGCCCGCCGCGGCGTTCGCTTCTCGCAGTTCTACTGCGCCGCCCGCTGCTGCCCCACGCGCGCCTCCCTGCTCACCGGACTGTATCCGCATCAGGCGGGCGTCGGCCATATGGTGGACGACCGCGGGCTGCCCGCCTACCAGGGCTACCTGAACCGCCGCTCGGTCACGCTGGCCGAGGCGCTCAAGCCCGCCGGCTACGCCACGCTGATGTCCGGCAAGTGGCACGTCGGCGAGCGCCGCCCGCACTGGCCGTGCGACCGCGGCTTCGACCGCTATTTCGGCCTCATCAGCGGCGCGTCGAATTACTTCCGCCTCGATCCGGGCCGCACCATGGCGCTCGACAACGAACCCTGGACGCCGCCGCGCGAGGGCTTCTACATGACCGACGCCATCACGGAACACGCCGTACGCATGGCGCGCGAGGCGGTTCCGAAACAGAATCCGCTTTTCCTGTATCTGGCCTACACCGCCCCCCACTGGCCGCTGCACGCGCTGCCCGAGGACATCGACAAATACCGCGGCCGCTATCTGAAGGGATGGGACCGCCTGCGCGCCGAGCGCCACGAGCGCCAGATCGCCATGGGGCTGCTGGACCGCTCCTGGCCGCTCGCGCCGCGCGACGCGGATGTGCCCGCCTGGGACTCGCTCCCGCAGCGCGAAAAAGAAGAGTGGGACCTGCGCATGGCCGTTTACGCGGCGCAGGTGGACCGCATGGACCGCGGCATCGGCCGCGTTCTTGGCGAACTGGAAAAGGCCGGCAGGCTCGACAACGCCTTCATCCTCTTCCTCTCCGACAACGGCGGCTGCCACGAGCAGAACATCGGCGGCGGCCTGGAACGCCAGGCGGCCAACCCCGTGCCCGGTCCCGCCGACTCCTTCACTTCCTACCGCCGCCCCTGGGCCAACGCATCCAACACACCGTTCCGCCTCTACAAGCAGTACACGCATGAAGGCGGCATCGCGACGCCCGCCATCGCGGCTTGGACAAACCGCATCCGCCAGCCGGGCACGATCACGCATGAAGTGGCCCATGTCGTTGACGTGATGCCCACCGTCCTCCGCATCTCGGGCGCGCCGTACCCGCGCCAAAACCAGGGCATGCCGGTGCAGCCCATGGAGGGCGTCTCGCTCACCACCTGCGTTGTGCATGGGGGCGGGTTGCCGCGCAACGCGCCGGGGCTGTTCTGGGAGCACCAGGGCCATAAGGCGTTCCGGCAGGGCAACTGGAAGCTTGTGGCGAGCCGCGGGCAGCCGTGGGAGCTGTACGATCTCGCCGCCGACCGCACGGAACTCGACAATCTCGCCGCGCGCCAGCCGAAACGGGTGGAGCAGATGGCGGCGGAGTGGCAGCGCTGGGCGTCGCGCTGCGGCGTCGTGGAGTTCGATCAGTTGCCCCCGCCGGTGAAGCGCTGAACGGGGCTCCACTCATCGCGGCGCTCAGGTGCGGTGCGCATCCTCCAGGTACGTGTACCCGTAGAGCCCCTCTTCGTAAAACTTCAGCAGCCGCCCGCTCTCCTCGTATCCGATCTTGCCCGCCATCACCGCTTCTTCCATGTCGCGGCGGAACTGCTCGAGCAATTGCGAAGAGCTGAACTGCACGTACGCGAGTACCTCCTTGACGCTGTCGCCCCGGATGACGGCTTCCAGCACGGGCTTGTTCTGGTCGTTGACGCGCACGTGAACGGCGTGCGTGTCGCCGAAGAGATTGTGCAGGTCGCCGAGGATCTCCTGATACGCGCCCACGAGAAAAGCGCCCAGGTAATAGGGCTCGCCGTTGAACGCATGCAGCGGCAGCGTCTTCTTCACGTCGCGGCGGTCGATGAACTGGTCCACCTTGCCGTCGCTGTCGCAACTGATGTCGCCGAGCACGGCGTGGCGCGTGGGGCGTTCTCCGAGCCGGTGCACCGGCATGATGGGAAAGAGCTGCTTCACCGCCCAACTGTCGGGCATGCTCTGGAAGAGCGAGAAGTTGCAGAAGTAGGTGTCCGAGAGCATGCTCTCGAGCCCTTCGAGTTCCTCGGGGAACACGTCCATCTGCTTTGCCAGGGCGAGCACGCGGCGGCAGATCAGCCAGTACAGGTTCTCCGCCAGGCACCGCTGCTTTAGCGGCAGGTAGCCGAGGCTGAACAGATTCAGCGCGGAGTCGAGCGCCTGCTGCGCGTCGTGGAAGCTTTCAAGCAGATTCTTCAGGTTGAGGTTGCGGTACGTCTCGAGCAGATCCACCAGGGGCTGTTCCGCATCCTCGGGCAGTTCCTCAGGCACCTGCTCGTCTCCGAAGCCGCTGACCCCGAGAACGTTGAACACCAGCACGCTGTGATAGGCGGCGATGGCGCGCCCGCTCTCGCTCATGATGACGGGATGCGGAACCTCGGCTTCGTCGCAGATGTTCTGCACATGGTAGACGATGTCGTTGGCGTATTCCTGCAGCGTGTAATTCACGCTCGATTCAAAGTCCGTCTGCGAGCCGTCGTAATCGATGCCCAGCCCGCCGCCGACATCGAGCATCTCGAGCCCCGCGCCCTGTCTCTTCAGGTCAGCATAGACGCGCGCGGCTTCGGTGACGGCGCCCTTGATGTGGCGGATGTTGGTGATCTGGCTTCCCAGATGGAAGTGCAGCAGCTTGAGGCAGTCCTCCATCCCGAGCGCCTTCAGCGTCTCCAGCGCGCGCATGGCTTCCGAGACCGTCAGGCCAAACTTCGAGCGGTAGCCGCCGGAAGACTTCCACCGTCCGGCGCCGCGGCTGGCGAGCTTGATGCGGATGCCGATGGAGGGACGCACGCCGAGCTTCTCCGCCTTCTGCAGGATGAGATCGAGTTCGGTGTATTTCTCCACCACCGGCGTAATGGCGCGCCCGACCTTGCGCGCCAGCATGCACAGCTCGATGTACTCGTCGTCCTTGAAGCCATTGCAGATGATCGGCGTTTCGTTGTCCGCAATGGCCATCACGGCCAGCAGCTCGGGCTTCGAGCCCGCCTCGAGGCCGAAGCCGTACTGCCGCCCGAGCTGGTAGATCTCTTCAACCACTTGCCGCTGCTGATTCACTTTGATCGGATACACGCAGCGGTAGCCGCCCTTGTAATCATGGTCGCGGATGGCGGCGTCGAAGACCTGCCACATCTCGCGCAACTGCTGGCCGAGGATCTGCGGAAACCGCAGCAGCAGCGGCGGGTCGATGCCGCGCAGGATGAGAGTGTCGACCAGCTCTGTCAGGTCGACGAAGCGGTGCGGCTCCTTGGTGGGATGAACCAGAACGTGGCCCGCATCGCTGATCGAAAAATAGCCCTTGCCCCAGCGGTCGATGTCATACAGTTCCCGCGCATCCGCTACCGTCCAGCGGTCGGACGGCTCCCGCACGGTGGCGGCCTCAGGCAGCTTGAGATTCAATTCGGGTTCGAATGCCTCCGTCTTTCAAGTGTGAATAAGATGGGGTGCGGGGGGCAACTGTTTTTTTGGCGCTGACGCGGAGATTTCTGCTGCTGGGGGCGGCGGCCGCCGGCGTGGCGGCGGCGCAGCCCGCGCTGGCGCCCTGCGTCGCCTCTTCGGATACCGGCGGCGCGCTGCGCCTGGTCTTCCGCGCCCCCTCCGCGCCGGCGCCGCGGGGCGCGCGGATCGTGCTGCTCCTGCGCCTCCGGGGACAGGCGCCCGAAAGCGTGCGGCTGAACGGCAAGCCCGCCGCCGTCGCCTCCCGAGCCCGCGGATGGGCGGCGGTGCCGTTGCCGCGGGGCGTCCAATGGGAGCGGATCACGGTGGAGCCCGGCGCGCCGTTCGAGGGCTGCCGCGAGCCTGCGGCGGCGCCTTACCTGGTGTTCGAGCCCCCGGCGAGAAAGTAGAATCGGAGCTATGCCGAATCCGCCTCTCGAGAACAAATGCGCTCTCGTCACCGGCGCCAGCAAGGGCGTGGGCAAGGGTATCGCGCTGGAACTCGCCCGCCAGGGCGCCGCGGTCGCCGTCAACTACCACTCCGACGCCGCCGGCGCGGAAGCCACGGCGGCGGAGATCCGCGGCGCCGGCGGCCGCGCCATCACGGTTCGCGCCGACGTGGCTTCCAAACAACAGATCGACGAAATGTTTGACCGCGTCCTGGCCGAATTCGGCCGGCTCGACATTCTCGTCAACAACGCCGGCATCCAGACCTGGAAACCGCTGCTTGAGCTGACCGAAGAGGAGTGGGACCGCGTTCTCGACGTGAACCTCAAGGGCTGCTTCCTGTGCACGCAGCGCGCCGCCAGGATCATGAAGGACGCCGGCGGCGGCGCCATCATCAACATCGGATCGGGCTGCAACAAGTGGCCGTTCCCGAACCTGGTGAACTACACGGCTTCCAAAGGCGGCATCGAGCAGTTCACCAAGGTGGCGGCCGTGGAGCTGGGGCCGTACCGCATCCGCGTCAACTGCGTCGCGCCCGGCGCCATCGAGATCGAACGGACGAAACACGAGGCGGGCGACTACGCGGGCACGTGGGCCCGCTTCACGCCCATGCGGCGCATCGGACTTCCTTCCGATGTCGCGGCCGCCGTGGCGTTCCTGTGCGAAGACCGCGCCGAATTCATCACCGGGCAGACGCTGTGGGTGGACGGCGGACTTTTCACGCGACCCGTCTGGCCCTACGAGTGATCAGCGCCGCAGCCGCGCGGGCTTGATTGTCCACGCCTGAAGGCGCGCCATCTCCAGCAGGCTCTCCGGCGCGAAGCCCTTCGGATGGATCACCCAATTGTAGAGACGCGCCGCGCCGCGGCCGATCCGGCGCTCGAAATCCGCGCGGCCTTTTCTCACCTTCACGGGACCGCCTCCCTCATCCGCCGCCAGCGTGGCGGCGAAATCCTCAAGTGACAGGCAATGGCTGCCGAGCCACACGGCGTCGGGCAGCCGCCCGTGCGCGCGGACGAACTCCGCCGCGTCCCGGCGCGCGCGGTCGAACACGGGCCGCGGAATCTCGGGCTCGTTCCAGGTGGTGGCAGCGCGCCGCAGCGGGCCATCCACATGGCGGGGCTCGACGCCCAGCAGGCTCAGCAGCAGATCCGCCGCCGAGAATCCCTCGTGCGCATCCAGGCTCTCAGCCAGCCGCCGGGCCAATCCCGCGGGCGGCGCCGCGTCGCGCGGTTCAAAGAGAGCGATGGCTTCGCGCGCGGTGACGATGCGCAGGTTCGGCGTGCGGCGGACGTGATCGACCCACTCGAAGAAGATCCGGAAAGCCTGCTCGCGCGACTCAGGCGTGCGCAGCGGCGGCTTCTGCCACTGGCTGCGCTCCGGATTGGCGCCGTGAGAGAAGTTCACGCCATCCCAGAATTTCGTCGTCACCCACTCGGTCGGGTGATAGTAAGTCTGGATCACGCCCCCGCCCAGGCGGCGCGCGCTGGCCACGGCTTCGTCGAAGCGCTTTTTCGCCGCTTCAAGCGCGCCTGCATCGTTCAGTTCGGCCCGCACCGTGTGGCGGCCCAGGTTGAAGATGTACAGCAGCCCGCCGTACCAGAAAGGCTGCTCGTCGAAGCCCACTTGCCCGGCGTCGTCCATGTATACTTTGACGCCCCACTCGCGCAGCGCGAGGTTCGTCTGCGGCGCCCAGGAGTTGCCGGGCTGGCCATAACAGCTAGGCGTGAGGCCGAAGAGTTTTTCGAGCAGAAGCAAGCCGCCGCGCTCGCGGCGCGAGAACTCGGCGGCGCCGTCGAGCAGTCCCATCTCCGCCAGATACTCCGCCGGCGCCGGAGGCACGCTGTGAAACTCCGTGTGGTAGCCGATGTCATGCGCGGCGAGGGCGCGGATCACATCGTGGCGTCCGCGGGCCAGCCACACGCGCGCCTTCTCGCCGACAATCTTGAACGTGGCGCGCACGCCGCGCTCGCGCAGCCCCTCGGCCAGCCGCAGCGCGGCATCGTCGGAGGAGGGCTCGATGTAGTCTTCCGTGTCGAACCAGAGCAGCCAGTAGACGGGCGGTTGCGCGGCGGCGGCAGCGCAAACAAGCAGCAGCATGCAGAGCAGTCTCATGGTTCACCCCGCAAGTCCGGGCACCCCGCCGAGCGTCTTGGCCAGGCGCACGGCGCGGAGGATGGCTTCGGCAACGGCTTCGGCGGCGGCCACGCCAAGCGCGTCGGGCTGCGCTTCCAGCGCGCCGGTGGCGAGTGCGATGCAGAGGTCGCCGTCTACGGAAGTCTGTACCGGCGAGATGGCGCGCACCAGCCCCTGCTGGCCCATCTGCGCCAGCCGCGCCGCCTGCACTTTCGTGAGGCGCGCGTTGGTGGCGACCACGGCGAGCGTCGTGTTCCGCCCCGGAATGGCTGGCGCCGTTCGGGACTTCATCAGCGCGGCGGAGTTGGCGAACTCGCGCGAACCCGCCGCCTTGCGCGTGCCTGCCACGATGCGGCCGGTGCGCGGATCGACAACATCGCCCCAGGCGTTTACCGCCACGAGGGCGGACACCTTGACGCCGCCGGGGAGTTCCACTGTGAACGAGCCGATGCCGCTCTTCATGGCATGGGCCATGCCCAGCGCTTTACCCACCGTGGCGCCGGTTCCGGCGCCGGTGCAGCCTTCGGCCACCGGCCCGTCGTGAGCGGCGGCGGCGGCGGCTTCGCCCATCTCGCGCGTGGGACGGACGTCCGCCTTGCCGATGGCCAGGTCATACAGAATCGCGCAGGGAACGATGGGCACTACGGCGGCGCCGGTCTGGAAGCCGGCGCCCTTCTGTTCCAGGTAGCGCCGCACCCCGCTGGCCGCCTCCAGGCCGAAGGCGCTGCCGCCTGCCAGCACCACCGCATGGACGTGCGGCGTCAGATGAAACGGGCTCATCACGTCCATCTCTTCCGTGCCGGTGGCGCCGCCGCGGATGTCCACGCCCGCCACCGCGCCTTTTTCGCAGAGGATGACGGTGCAGCCGGTGAGCGCCTCGTAGTCGGAGGCGTGTCCCACGCGCAGGCCGGCGATGTCGGTGAGTCCCTGCATTTCCCGGGAAACGGCCCCGTTTCCGGGCCGCTGCAACCGCTATGCTAGCATCAAGTCAGCGAGAGGAACCGCCCCTTGCTGGATCTCCTCAAACGGCCTGTCCACACGTTTCAGGAATTCATCCTTCTTTCGATCCGCTCCATCCGTGGTGTGTTCCGCAAGCCCGCCTACTGGGGCGACACGGTGATCCAGATGGACCTGATCGGCGTGGGCAGCCTGCCCGTGGTGGGCCTGACCGGCTTCTTCAGCGGCGCGGTAATGGCCCTCCAGATGTCGCGCGCGCTGCAAACCTATGGGGCCACCTCGCAGGTGGGCAAGATCGTGGCCATTACCATGGTCCGAGAGATGGGGCCGGTGCTGACGGCCCTGATGGTGGCGGGGCGCAACTCCTCGGGCATGGCCAGCGAGCTCGGCTCGATGAAGGTGACCGAGCAGATCGACGCCATGCGGGCGCTGGGAACGGATCCGGTGCTGAAGCTCGTCAAGCCGCGCCTGCTGGCCACCGCCATCGTGCTGCCCCTGCTGACGGTGATCGCCGATTTCCTGGGGCTGGTGGGCGGCTGGTTCGTCGCCAGCGTCATGCTGCAACTGACGCCCGGCGCGCAGTACTGGGAAACCGCCTGGCGCGCCATCGAGTACAACGACATCGCGCAGGGCCTCATCAAACCCCTCTGCTTCGCCATCGTCCTGTCCATGGTGGGCTGCTATTACGGCATGCAGACCACCGGCGGCACGCAGGGCGTGGGCCGCTCCACCACGCAGGCGGTGGTGGTGGCCAGCGTCTGGGTGGTAGTGCTGACGTTCATCATCGGACGCATCTTCACCAATCTCTGAGCGGCCATGAGTCCTGCGGCGCAGCCCCCGGTGATGGTCTTCGACGGCGTATGCCTCGCCTTCGGTGGAGAGTGCGTGCTTGACCGGATCTCCTTCGAAGTCGCGCGCGGAGAGACGCTGGTGATCCAGGGCGCGGCAGCCAGCGGCAAGACTCTGATCCTGAAACTGGCGCTTGGCCTGATCCGTCCCACGCGCGGGCGCATCCTGTTGTTCGGCGAAGACGTGACCGAATACAGCGACGCGCAGTGGAACGGCGTGCGGGCGCGCATCGGCATGCTGTTCCAGGAAGGAGGGCTGTTCGATTCGCTCACCGTGGAAGAGAACGTCGCCTACCCGTTGTTGAATCAGTTGCGCACGCCGCTCACGGGGGAGGAGATCCGGCGGCGCGTCGAGGAGTCGCTCGAGTTCGTGGAGCTGGGGCACACGCTGGACAAGTTTCCCAGCGAGCTCAGCGGCGGCATGCGGCGCCGCGTGGGCATCGCGCGCGCCATCGTGACGCAGCCGGAGCTGCTGCTCTACGATTCGCCCACCGCCGGACTGGACCCGATCACCGCCACCACGATCATGGCGCTGATCGTCAAGGGGCGCGACATGAGCCATGCCACCACCGTCATGGTCACGCACCGCCACCAGGACGGCGAACTGCTGGACCGCTACCGCTGGGATCCCTCTACGGGAAGCCTGGCGCCTGCCGAGCCCGGCTCCACGCGCACGCGCTTCATGGTGTTGCGCGAGGGCAGAATCGTGTTTCTCGGCACGCCCGCCGAATTTGACGCCTGCGAGGACCCGTATGTGGCCAAGTTCGCCAGCCGTTGAGGTTCGCCACAGATTCACCGCGATCATGGGAAGCTAGGGAGAAGAGCCATGCCGTCGCCGCAAAAAGTCGCCTGGTCACAGCTACGCGTGGGCATCATGGCCATCGTCGCGCTGGCGCTGCTGGCCGTGCTCATCTTCCTCATGACCGGCGCCGACAACCCGTTTGAAGAAAAGGCCACCCTATACACCTACATGATGGACTCGGCGGCGATGACGGAAGGCTCCGCCGTGCGCCTCAACGGCATCCTCATCGGCAAAGTGAGGAAGATCGAGATCACCGGCGATCCCGACAACTCCCGCGCCGTAAAGATGACCCTCCTGATCGACCGCACGGCGCTGCCGCTGATCCCCGAGGACTCGATCATCAGCTTCAGCGCGGAGAACGTGCTCGGATCGAAGTTCCTCAACATCCGGCGCGGAACCAGCAAGAACACGGTCCGCGACGGCGGCACGCTTCAGGCGCGCGACGACAAGGACTTCCTCGAAGTGGTGCAATCGGCCATGCCGCTGCTCGATTCCATGCAATCGATCCTGCGCCGCGTGGACGGGCTGATCGAGCACATCGAGTCCGGGCGCGGCAACCTCGGACGCCTGATCAAGGACGAACAGCTCTACGCGCGCATCAACGACACGCTCGGCGACGTGCAGCTGATCACCGAGGCGGTGAAGCAGGGCAAGGGCACCATCGGGCACCTGGTGTATGACGAGGATCTGTACAACGACCTGCGCCGCACGCTGGCGCGCTTCGACCGCCTCGCCGACGGGCTCGAGCGCGGCGAAGGCACCGCCGGCAAGCTGCTCAGGGACCCGGCGCTGTATGACGAGCTGCGCGCGGCCTCCAGGGAGATCCACACGCTGGTCGAAAACCTGAACAAGGGCGAAGGCACCGCCGGCAAGCTGCTGCGCGACGACGAGCTGCACAAACGCATTGTCGCCACGCTCGACAAGGTCAACACCACCATCGACCGCCTGAACGCGGGACAGGGCACACTGGGACAGTTGATGACCAACCCCGCGCTGTATGAAAACCTCACGGCCACCAGTTCCCAGATGACCGCCCTGATGCGCGACTTCCGCGCCAACCCGAAAAAGTTCCTGACCATTCAGCTCAAGCTGTTCTGATGGCGGCGCGCATCCTCACCGTCAACGCCGACGACTTCGGCTTCACGCGCGGCGTCAACCGCGGCATCCTCCACTGCCACCGGAACGGGATCCTCACTTCCACCACGCTGATGGCCAACGGCGAGGCGTTCGGGGACGCCGTGGAGTTGGCGCGGACCCATCCTTCGCTGGACGTGGGCGCGCATCTCGTGCTGGTGCAGGGTTGCTCCGTGGTCAGCGGCGATCCGCTTCCTGCAAGCGTCGCCGCGCTGGTTCGCGCGCTGGCCCTGCGCCGCCTGGATCCCTACAGCGAACTGCGGGCGCAATTGGAGAAGATCCTCGCGGCGGGCGTGCGCGTGACGCATCTCGACACGCACAAGCACACGCATCTGCTGCCCCCCGTGCTCGACGCCGTGCTGCGGCTCGCGGAAGAGTTCCGCGTGCGCTGGGTGCGCCGCCCCTTCGATCTGCCCCTGCCGGCGTCGCGGCGTCCCGCGCCCTGGAGCGTCCGGCTGGCGCGCCGCGCGATGGCGCCTCTCGAAACCGGCTTCGAAACGCGTCTCCGCGCAGCCGGCGCGCGCTGCCCGGACCAGTTCGCCGGCTTTCAGTGGACAGGACGCTTCACTGCCAGTGATGTCATCGCCCTGCTGCGGACCCTGCCGGAGGGCATCACGGAATTCATGACGCATCCGGGCTATTGCGACGACGAACTGCATCGTGCGCGGACGCGGCTGAAGGAAAGCCGGGAAGCAGAGCTGCGCGTGCTGGTGGATCCGCTCCTGCGGCAGACGCTGAACGAATGCCGAATCCGGCTGGCTTCTTACGCAGACCTGGACGGCGGCTGATCTCTTTACCGCCCGAAGTACGCCGCGTTTTTCTGCGTGTACTCTTTCCACTTCTCGGGCAGATCGTCGAGCGCGAAGATGGCGCTGACCGGACACACCGGCACGCAGGCGCCGCAATCGATGCACTCCACCGGGTCAATGTAGAGCATCTCTACCTGCTCGTAAGCCGGCTCGTCTTTGCGCGGATGGATGCAGTCAACGGGGCAGGCGTCGACGCAGGCGGTATCCTTGGTGCCGATGCACGGCTCAGCGATCACATAGGCCATGGTTGAATCCCTCTTTGCTTTCGAGTGAAACCCAGCAACCTCTTCCCTTGAAGCTAGCATAGGCCCGGCGATCAATCAATTTCAGGCATTTCCAGCCGATTGCGGGTCTTGGCGCCATCCTGCATACAGAGTTTTCAGTCTGCAAATCCCAGCGCTGCGCGATGGGATGCCGCCGGGGGGTTGACTACAATGGGCATGATGATCGCGCCAGTCCGGAAGGCCGTGTTCCCCGCCGCGGGTCTGGGCACCCGCTTCCTGCCCGCCACCAAGGCGATGCCCAAGGAGATGCTGCCGCTGGTGGACAAGCCGCTGATCCAGTACGGCATTGAAGAAGCCATCTCGAGCGGCATGCGCAACATCGTCATCGTCACGGGACGCGGCAAGACGGCCATTGAAGATCACTTTGATGTCTCGTTCGAACTCGAGCACCTTCTCGAATTGCGCGGCAAGACGGAGACGCTGGAGGCTGTGCGCGCCATTTCGGACATGATCGACGTCGCTTACGTGCGGCAGAAAGAGGCCCTCGGGCTGGGGCACGCCGTGCTCCGCGCCAAGGACCTGGTTGGGCCGGAGCCTTTCTCCGTCGTGCTTTCCGACGACGTGATCGACGCCCCCGTGCCGTGCCTGCGGCAACTGTTGAGCGTCTACCAGTTTTACGGCACATCGGTGCTGGCGCTGATGGAAGTGCCCCGCGAGCAGATCACCGCCTATGGCGTCGTCGCCGCCGAGCCGCGCCCGCACGAGGGCATGGACGGGCGCGTCTTCCGCATCCACGATCTGGTGGAGAAGCCCTCGCCGGAGGATGCGCCGTCGAATCTCGCCATCATCGGGCGCTACATCCTGACCCCGGAAATTTTCACCGCCATCGAGAATACGCCGCCCGGCAGGAACAACGAAATTCAGCTCACCGACGCGCTGCGCGTTCTGCTGAAGACACGTCCCATTTACGGAGTGAAGTTCGAAGGCAAGCGCTTCGACGCGGGCGACAAGCTGGGCTTCCTACAGGCGACGGTCGAGTTTGCGCTGAAGAGGCCCGACCTGGGCGGCGCCTTCCGCGCCTACCTCGCCTCGCTGGGACTGCGCTGATCAGCCGGCGACCGGAACTGGCAGGAGCAGAGCCAGCAGCATCGCCGCCACCACCGCCACGAGCACACGGACCGCCATGGCGGAATCCTCCGTCCGCCGATTCTGCGCCCGCAGCGACGCGTTGTCAAGCCTCCGTCCAGGGCATCGGCGCCCGCAACCGAACCGCGCCTGAAGCCCGCGGCACCCTGTTCAGTGCCGCGGCTGAAGCGCCGGAGGGGCGGGAAGGAGCGGTCAGCGGCAGGGCGAAGCGCGGGAAGCCGCTTGCTCCGGCCGCTGGCGCAGCCTTCGCGCGCGGAACAGAAACGGCCGCCTGTCTTCAGTCATGCCGCTGCAGCAGCCACGGGCTCCAGCCGGGCAAGCGCGCCAGAATCCGGTTGGCACCAGGCTCTGACAGGGGAGCGGGGATTCACACCCGCAGCGCGAACCTCAGCGAGCGGCGGGACAGGCGTCCCGGAACTGCTGCGCCGACAGCATCCGCAAAACCACCAGATCCGACGCCTGGAAGTACATGCGCGGCAAGTGCGCCATTTGCTCGTCGTCTTCCAGCAGGTGGTCGCGCACCAGCGCGCGGAATTCGTCCAGGGTCACGCCGAGCGCTCTGGCGGCTTCGGCCTCGTTGTAATAGCCTTTGGGCGGGCGAGTGGTTCTCATGCCGGTTCGCCTGATGTCACTCCGATTCTAGCCTGCGGCCGCGCCCCGCCTGAATCCGCAAAAGCTCTGAGTTCCCCCAATTTGGGGACACAGCGCGCGGGGGCTTCGGGATGACTTCCGTACTAAGGTTCCCCCAGAGCGGCCGGGACGGTACACTGATTCGCGGAGGTCCGCACCACCATGGCATACCGCCGGTCTCTGCAAGGCGCCCATCCTTCCACTGAGGTTCTGACTCGCGGTTTCGATCCGCGCCTGTCGGTCGGCAGCGCCCGCCCAGCCGTTTTCCGCAGCTCCACTTATGTTTTCTCCAGCCCGGAGGCGGCCGAGCGCGCCTTCGCGCTGCTCACTGGCAAGGCCGAGCTCGAGCCCGGCGAGCAGCCTGACCTCATCTACTCCCGCTTCAACCACCCCAATGCGGAGATCCTGGAAAACCAGATCGTCCCGCTCGAAGAAGGGGCCGAATGGGCCGTCGTGTTCAATTCCGGCATGGCGGCGATCATGACCACGATGCTCGCGCTGCTCAAGCCCGGCGACGCCATGGTCTACACCGTGCCGCTCTACGGCGGCACGCAACATCTGATTCATGAGCTGCTCGAGCCGCTCAACATCCGCTGCGTTCCTGTCATTGCGGGCCACTCGGCGGAGATTGACGAGGCGGTCCGTTCGACGCCCGGGCTGAAAGCCGTCTTCATCGAGACGCCCGCCAACCCGACCATGGTAATGACCGACATCAAGCGCGCCACGCTCACCGCCGCCTCGCTCGAAGCCCGGCCGGCCGTGATCGTGGACAACACCTTCCTCGGGCCCGCGTTCCAGCACCCGCTCACCCTGGGCGCGGACCTGGTGATCTACTCCGCCACGAAGTATCTGGGCGGGTTCTCGGATCTGCTGGCGGGCGTCGTGCTGGGCGTGGATTCCGCATATGACAAGCCCATCCGCTCCCGCCGCGGCCTTTTCGGCAACATCCTGCAACCCGACGAGTGCTGGATTCTGGACGGGCGGCTGCCCACGGTGAGCCTGCGCATGAACCGCCAGTCGAAGAACGCGCAGCGGATCGCCGAGAGCCTCGTAAAGCGCCCCGAGATCCGCCACATCTACTATCCGACGCTGTTCGACGATCCCGAGCAGATCCGCATCCGGCTGTCGCAATGCGACTATCCCGGCGCGATGATCGCCTTCGATCTGCACGGGGGCAAGCCGGCGGCGTTCGAGTTTCTCCGCCATATCCGCCTGGCTCACAATGCGGTGTCGCTGGGCGGGATGGAGACGCTCGTCTGCCACCCGGCGACGACCACGCACGCCGGATGCAGCGAGCAGGAGCGCCGCATCGCCGGCATCACCGACGGACTGGTGCGCGTCTCGGTGGGCGTGGAAGACTGGCGCGACCTGCTGCGCGACTTCGAGCAGGCGCTCGACCGCGTGTCGGAGTTGCTCGCCTCGCAGGCGCAGCCTTCGCGCTAGCGGAAGAACGTGCGCCAGAAGACGACGGTCAGCGCGTGCGTCACCATCGACGCGCGGATGCCGCCAGCCAGGCGGAACGCCAGGCCGTAAAACACGCCCGCCACCGCGGCGACCACTGCGAACCGCCAGTTGGGGAACTCGCGGAAACCCAGATGCACCAGCCCGAACAGCGCCGAAGCCGCCCACAATCCCACCCGCGGCTGAAGCAGCCCGCGGAAGAAAAACTCTTCGCTCAGCGCCACCACCCAGAGGATGCCGAAGAAGGTCGCCACCGCCGTCAGCAGCACAGTGCTCCAGGCTGCCTCAGGCCATGCGGGGCGGGCAAAGCCGGTGAGCATGGACATCACGAGCGCCGCGGGCGCCAGCAGCAGGAAGCACCGCGCGCCAATCTTCCACTCCCGCGCGTCCGGCCAGAAGCCGAAGCCCACGCCTTGCGGTTGCAGCTCGCGCATCACCGTCAGCAGAGCGGTGCGGATCCACATCAACTGGCCCAGAAACTCCATGCGCAGTTCGCCCGCGGGCGGATACAGCGGGCGGAAGACTTTGAACAGGATCGGCGCCGCCGCCAGCGCGAGCAGCAGCGCCCAGCCGTGCCGGGCGCGGCTCAGTGCGGGACTGACGAGCACGAACGCCGCCGCCATGGCGCCCAGCCACAGCACGCTTTTCAGGCTGCTTTGCGGCAGCGCGATGTGATAAAGAGCGCAGGACAGCGGCGCGGCGGCGACGAGCAGCCTCGGCTGCCAGCGCTCGCGCCACCGCTCGCGCGCCATCGAGGCGTACAGGACGGCTTCCACTGCGATGGCGATAGCCGCCCACGCCATCAACTGCGGATCGCCGGCCAATCTGTCGAGCCAGGGCATTCCCTTCAATCATAGGGTGCGTCTGCGGCGCAGCGCCCGCGCCGGGCAGGTGTACAATCAGGGCAAGCTTGCATCCTGAGAGAGAAAGGCACTCCGATGAACCGCCGTGAATTCATTTCAGCCTCCGCCGCTTCGGTGGCCGCCGCGCAGACCGGCGGCAGGCGGCTGCCCATGCGAAAGGGCATTTACTGGAGCATGCTTCCGTCCAAGCTCTCCATCGAAGAGCGCTTCGCGCTCGCCAAGGAGTGCGGCTTCCAGTCCGTGGAATGCCCCACCATGGACGAGGCTTCCGCCGTGGAGGAAGTGCTCGCCGCCAGCCGCAAAACGGGGCTGCCCGTGCACTCGGTGATGAACCGCGACCACTGGAAGTTCCCGCTGTCGAGCCCCGATCCGGCGGTGGTCGAGAAATCCATCCACGGCATGGAGACCAGCATCCGTAATGCGAAGGCGTGGGGCGCGGAAACGGTGTTGCTGGTGCCGGCGGTGGTCAACGCCGAAGTGAGCTACAGGCAGGCGTGGGACCGCTCGACGGCGCAGATCCGCAAGCTGATTCCGCTGGCGCGCGAAAACAAAGTGATCATCGGCGTCGAAGAGGTCTGGAACAAGTTCCTGCTCAGTCCGCTCGAGTTCGCGCAATATGTGGACCAGTTCGAGAGCCCGTGGGTGCAGGCGTATTTCGACGTCGGCAACATGGTGCTGTACGGATTTCCGCAGGACTGGATCCGGACGCTGGGCAAGCGGATCGTGAAGGTGCACCTGAAAGATTTCGCGTGGCGCAATTACACGATTCCCGGCGATCCGCCACAGAAGAAGCGCGTGCCGGAGTTCGTCGACCTGCGCGAGGGCGAGATCGACTGGAAGGCGGTGCATCAGGCGTTCCACGAGATCGGCTACCGGGGCGATGCGACCGTCGAGCTGCGCGGCGGCGACGCCGAGTATCTGAAGGAAGTGAACCGCCGCGTGGATCTGATCCTGGAAGGCGCGTGAGAAGGCGCGTCCGGGCGTGCGCTGGCATCGGGTTGAGAATGGGAGGAGGGGTTCGTGAAGAAATTCCTGTTGGGGATCCTTGCCGGTTTCGTGATCGCCGGAGTGACGGCGGTGGTGCTGTTCTTTGCCGCGGTGAAGTTCGCACGGCGCGCTCCGTCGCCGCCGGAGGCGGCATGGCTGTCTCTGCGCCTGGGCGGCGATGTGCCGGAGTTGCAGCCGATGATGCTGCCATTGCCCGCTCTGGAGTCCAAGGCGCCGCTGACAGTGGGCGAAGTATGGAGCGCGCTGCGGCGCGCCGCCCGAGATCCGCGGATCAAAGGCGTGCTGCTGCGCCCGCAGCGGATCGCCGCCGGGTGGGGCAAGCTGGAGGAGATCCGCGCGGGCATTGAAGAGGTCCGCAAGGCGGGCAAGCCCGTGCATGCCTGGCTGGCCAGTCCCGGCACGCGCGAGTATTACCTGGCCTCCGCGGCGGACCGGATCTCCATGTCGCCGGAGGACGTGCTCGACTTGCGCGGATTGCGGGTGGAAGCCATGTACGTGAAGGGCACGCTCGACAAGCTGGGCGTGGAGGTGGAGATCGAGCACGCGGGCAAGTACAAGGACGCGGGCGACATGTTCACGCGCACCGGCATGAGCCCGGAGACGCGCGAGGCGCTGAACGCGATTCTCGATGATCAATACGGACGGCTGTGCCAGGCGCTGGCGGCGTCGCGGAAAACTTCGCCGCAGAATATCCGCGCGCTGATCGACGGCGGCCCGTATGTGGCGCCGAAGGCCGTCTCCGCCGGGCTGATCGACGAGCTCGTCTATGAGAAAGACGCCGCGCAGAAGCTGGAAGAGGCCGCCGCGGCGAAAGGCAAGGAGAAACCGGCGGAGATGGGGGCGCGCGACTATCTGCGCATTCCGCCCGATTTCAAGGGGAAGCGCGTGCGGCAGTTCGCGTTTCTCGTCGCCCAGGGCAACATCCTCCGCTCCGCGCCCGCGGATCTGTTCGGCGAAGAGCAGGCCATCACGCCGAAAGGCATTGAGCAGCAGGTGAAGCTGATCGAGAAGGATCCTTCCATCCGCGGCGTCATCGTCCGCGTGGATAGCCCTGGCGGCGACGCCGTCGCCTCGGACGAAATTCTCGAACATCTCAAGCGGCTGTCGAAGAAGAAGCCCGTGGTCTTCTCCATGTCCGACGTGGCGGCCTCGGGCGGCTACTACATGGCCATGACCGGCGATCCGATCGTCGCGTATCCCGGCACTATCACCGGCTCCATCGGCGTCATCTACGGCAAGGTGAACCTGGGCGGGTTGTACGGGAAGATCGGCGTCAACAAGGAGATCCTGAAGCGCGGCCAGTTTGCCGATCTCGATTCAGACTTTCAGAAGCTGACGCCCGAGGGCCGCGCGCGGCTGCGCGAGACCATCGACTTCATCTACGCCGGCTTCCTGAAGCGCGTTGCCGAAGGGCGCAACAGGAAGGTGGAAGAGATTGAACCCCTCGCTCAGGGACGCGTGTGGTCCGGGCAGCGCGCGCTCGGCCATGGCCTGATCGACGCCGCCGGAGGCATCGATGCGGCGGTGGAGCTGCTGCGCCAGAAAGCGGGCATCAAGGAAGACGAGATGGTGCGGCTGGTCGTCTTTCCCTCGCCGAAGAGCTGGTTCGACGTCTGGTTCCGCCCTGCGCCCTCGGACGAATCCGCCTGGGATGCGGAATCCGCGTTGCTAGCCCGCAAGCTGCCCGCGGGGCTGGCGCCGTGGCTGGCTGGCGGCTTCCTGCGCGTGCTGCCCTACCAGATCCGCATCCAGTAGCCCCGAAACCGAAAAAGGGGACAGGAACACAATTCCCCTTTTTCCCATGCCGTGTAGCGGCATGTGTCACTCAGGCTGTGCGCTGCGGGCGGCCTTCCGCCACTCCCCGTCCCGACACCTGCCCGGGGCGGCCGCTCGGCCGGGAGCCATGTTCGCCGCCGGGGTGGCGAGGAGGCGCCCAATGGCCCCCAATCCGGTTCGTGTTGGAAGCAACGGAGCCGATGTCCCTCCGTTGCTGGAGCGGAGGCCCCGTTGGAGCAGGTTTCTACCCGCCTCGCGGGCGCCGTCCGCTCATGGCGCGCCGAAATGAGCGCTGGCGAGAAAAAGGGGAATTGTGTTCCTGTCCCCTTTTTTAGAGCTTGCGGCGGAGCAGTTCGCTCACCGCGGCGGGGTTGGCCTGGCCGCGCGTGGCTTTCATCACCTGGCCAACGAAGAACTGCATCACGCTGGTCTTGCCCCCGCGGTACTGCTCGAGCTGTTTCGGATTCGCGGCGATCACCTGATCGATGATCCGTTCCAGCTCGCCCGTGTCCGACAGGGCGCGCAGCCCTTCGCGCTCCATGATGGCGCGCGCGCCCTCGCGCGACTCGAACATCTTCGGCAGAATCTCTTTCGCCAGCTTGCCCGTGAGTTCGCCCTTCTGAACCAGCGTGATCAGCTCGCCGAGCCTCTCCGGCGGCACCGGGCACAGGGCGATGTCGAGGCTCTGCGCATTGAGCAGCGCCGCCAGGTCGCCGGTGACCCAGTTGGCCGCGGCGCGGGCGTCGCCGCAGGCGTGGACGACGCCTTCAAAATAGTCAGCCAGCTCGCGCGACGCGGTGAGCACCTGCGCGTCATACTCGCGCAAGCCGTAATCGGAGACGAACCGCCGCCGCAGCTCCGCGGGCATGGCGGGCATGGAGGATCGGATCGATTCCAGCCACGCCTCGCCCACCTCCAGCGGGAGCAGGTCGGGCTCGGGGAAGTAGCGGTAGTCGTGCGCCTCCTCTTTGCTACGCATGGAGAACGTCTCGTCGAGGTTTGGATCGTAGAGCCGCGTCTCCTGCACCACGCGCCCGCCGGACTCGACGAGCGCCACCTGGCGCGCGATCTCGAAGTACAGCGCCTGCCGCAGGAAGCGGAACGAGTTCAGGTTCTTGATCTCGACCTTGGTGCCGAACTCCGCCGCGCCGCGCCGGCGCACGCTGACGTTGGCGTCGCAGCGCAGATTGCCTTTCTCCATGTCGCAGTTGGACACGCCCGCAAACTGCATCGCCAGCTTCAGCTCGGTCAGATACTCGTATGCCTCGTCGGGGCTGCGCAGATCCGGCTCGCTGACGATCTCCGCCAGCGGCGAGCCCGTGCGGTTCAGATCTACATAGGAGAAGCGGTCGCTGTCGCGGTAGCCCTCGTGCGAGCTCTTGCCGGCGTCGTCTTCGAGGTGGAGCCGGTGCACGCCGATGCGCTTCGGGCCCGCCGGCGTCTGGATCTCCACCCAGCCGTGCTCGGCCAGCGGCTGATCGTATTGGGAGATCTGGTAGCCCTTGGGCAGGTCCGGGTAGAAGTAATTTTTACGCGCGAAGACGCTGCGGCGGCGGACTTCGCAGTGGAGCGCGAGCGCGGCGCGGATGCCGAGCTCGACGGCGGCGCGGTTCAGCACCGGCAGCGCGCCGGGCATACCAAGGCAAACGGGGCAGACGTTCGTGTTGGGCGCGGCGCCGAATTCGTTGGGGCAGCCGCAGAAAATCTTGGTGCGGGTGCCGAGCTGCACATGGACTTCCAGCCCGATGACGGGTTCGTACAGCTCCAGCTCTTCCGGCGTGGCGAGCCGTGGCGCGGCGGTGCTCATGCCTTCGATTGTAAAGGCCGCAGGCGCCGCGGCGTCAGTTCTCGATCGGCAGGCGGATCTCCAGCCCCGCGCCGCGCGCCGGGTGCGAGTCGACGACGAGGCTGCCGTCGAGCGCGCGCACGCGCCGCATGATGCTTTGCGGACCGAGCCGCAGCAGTTCCAGCTCTTCCAGCGTGAACCGCCCGGAGAAGGGGAAGCCCGTCCCGTCGTCTTCGATCCGCAGCAGGATCTGCCCGTTCTGGCGGTCCAGCGACACGGCGGCGCGGGAAGCGGAGGAATGCTTGCGGATATTGTTCAGAGCCTCGCGCACGATCTGGATGATCTCGGGGCGGGCTTCCAGATCGTCGTGCATCGCTTCCGGCGCGGCGCGGAACGCGGTGGGGATGCCGGAGTCTTTCTGAAAAAAGCCCGCCGTGGAGCGCAGCGCGGCGGCCAGCCCGGCCCCATCCACTTCCACCGGACGCATGCCGCGGATGAAGCTGCGCACCTCGGTCACCTGCCGGGCGCAGATCTGCTGCAACTCCCGCAGCTCCTGCATGCCCGCCTCGAAATTCCGCTCCAGCATCTTGCGGAGGATCTCGAGCCGCATCTGGATCGAGATGAAGCTTTGCAGCGGCCCGTCATGGAAGTCCGCCGCGATGCGCTCGCGCTCGTCTTCACGCGCCTTCTGCGCCTCCATGCGGCTGAGCACCGCCTGCCGCGAGGCGGCCGAAAGCCGGTCCAGTATGCTCTGCCGCTGCAACGCCACAATGCAGCCGAACATGCCAAGGATCAGCAGCAGCGGCTGGAGCCGCTCCATGCCTGCCGGTTCCAGGCTGTTAATGAAAGCCAGCGTGAGCACCGTGGTCAGCAGCACGTCGCGCCACTCAAGCAGCGTCGACGCGGCCAGAAACAGATAGAACGCGGCGAACGCCTGGAGCCAGAACCGCTGCTCGCCCGCCAGCACGGCACACAGCAGAAAGGCGGCAACGTCCAGGGCGGTGTTGAGCAGCCCCCCGCGGTCGATGCGCTCCGCCCAGCGCCAGAAGATGGACACGAGGCTGTAGACGGTGACGACGGAGAGGATGAAGATCCACGTCGCCGATTCCAGCCCGCCTTCCGCCACCAGGATGCCCAGGCAGGCGCCGGTGACCAGCGCCCGCAGCACGCTCAGATAGCGCCGCCAGAGGTACGGCAGCACAATCTGATCGGCGTGGATCATGCGGGTCTCACCTCACATACAGGTAGAGCGTGTGCGCGCGTCCCTCGCCGTCGTCCTCGATGTGCTCTTCCTTCACCGGCGTCCAGCCCGGAATGCCGAAGTCGTGCGCCACGACGCGCGCGCCTTTCTTCAGTTGCTTCTCGAGCAGCGGCTTCGCCTTTTCCACGGCGGACGGCAACAGGTAGATGGTCACCAGATCGGCGTCTGAATAGTTCTGTTGCAGCAGGTCGCCGTGGATGATGCGGGCGCGCTTCTCCAGCCCCAGGGCGCGGATGCGGTCCGAGGACTGCTTGACGAGATCCTCGTCGAACTCCACCCCGACGGCGTTGGCCTTGAAGCGGTCCGCCGCCATGATCACGATGCGCCCGTCGCCGGAACCCAGGTCGTACATCTTTTCCCCGGCCTTCAAGCCGCCGAGCTTCAGCATTCGCTCGACCACGGTTTCCGGCGTCGGATAGTACGGGGCCAGCTTCTCGCCCTTGTCCTGAGCGGAGACGAAGGCGGCGGCCAGCACCGGCAACAAGAGGCGCACGATTCGCATAAAACCTCCCTCAATCATGGAACGGCGTAGATCCGCACGCGGTTGCTGCGGACTCCGCCCGCCTCGACGCTCAGCTCATGGATGCCTTCATCGAGCAGGGCGGGCAGTTCGGCCTCGACGAGATAGAAGCCGACATAACCGGGCGCGAGCGTGGCGCGGCGAACCTCCAGCGGGGCCGTTCCCAGCCACACGCGGACCGGCGCCGTCACCGCGGGAGGGTTCTCCAGCGGCGCCGGAAGCCCGGCAGGCCACGACGGCTCCACGCGCCCCAGCCCGCTCATCAGGATCTGGAGCGTCATGCCCGGGCGCGCCGGATTCATCAACTCCACGGGCGCGCCCGAATCGGCGTCCAGCACCATCGGCGTGCCTTCGTGGTCGACCAGAATCGCCGGGGAGGCGGGGGCCAGCGCCAGCCCGAAGGAAAGGCGCCGTGCGCCCGTATCCACCATCACCGCCACCGAGCCGCCCGTCAATTCGAAGGGGAGTTGAATCTGGGACTGCTCGACGCCGGAGTCGAGCACCGGCGCGGGAAGGCCGCCGGCTGCGGCGGAAGCGGCGCGGGCGCCCACCAGCGTCATCAGCGCGCCGGGCGCGGCGGGCCGCGAGGAGAGATCCGCGCTGTGCACGAGCCGCGGGGCGCGCCGGCGGTGCGGCGCGGGCGCGGCGAAGACGCCGTGCCCCTCCACCGCCGCCAGCAGCGTCAGCCCGCCATCATCGAGGCGCACGTCGCGCACCGGCGCGCGGGGCAATCCCGCCCCGGCGAGCTGCCAGGGCGTAGCAGGCGAGGGGTTGCGCAGATCGCCAATGGTCCAGTAGAGGCCCGCATCCGTGGCGGCGTAAATGGCGCCAGTCTCGCGGTCCGCCGCCACCGAGTACACATGGCCCGGCGGAAGCCCTGCCGAGAGATCATCCCACCACACGCCCCCGTTCAGCGTGCGCAGCAGGCGCGGCGCTTCATCGGCGCCCGCAGCCAGCGTGGCAAGCGCAAAGCTGCGGTCCGCGCCGTCGGTCCAAATCCGCAACACGTCGCCCGCATCCGGGATGTCGAAGCTACGCCAGGTGCGCCCCTCGTCGGAGCTGGCCAGCAGACGCCCTCCGGCAGCGCCCAGAAAAATCGCCCCGCCAGCCTCGCCCGCTGCGGTAACCGCCACTCCCAGTTCGCTCTCCCACCGCTGCCGCAGCGCCTCTTCGCGCGCCATCAGCCCTTCCGGAGCCGGGAACCAACCCAGGCGCTGCCCCGGATACCACTCGAACTCCTCCAGCCGCCCGCCGCGTTCCACGGCGATGCGCACGCCACGGCTTCCGGCGGGAGCGGCCAGGATGCGGCGCACCGGCAGCGAAGGCAGCCCTTCGTTCAGCCCGGCCCAGGAGCGGCCTCCATCCTGCGAGAGCCAGACGCCCGACTCCGTGGCGGCGGCGATCCGCTCCGGATTTTCCGGATCCGCGGCCAGATCGCGCACCGCGCCGCCCAGCAGCGATCCGCCCGCCCAGGCGGTCAGGTTCCGCCACGAGACGCCGCCGTCATCGGAACGCCAGACGTGGCGCCCGCCTGCATACTGGACGGGGCCGAGCTCCAGAATGCGCGCGCCGCCTTCCGGCTTCGATCCGGTTCTTGTGGAAGCCTGCTGCGGCCGGGCGTCCGGCGCCTCTCCCCACGCGCCTGTGCCGTCGCCAGCGTATACGCGGCCTTCAGGCAGCCGCACAAACAGGCGCCCCGACGGGCCGAACCAGACGCGCTCCACAGCGCCCCCCGCCACCGATGCCTGGCCTGCCACCAGCGACGTGTTGCCGATCCGGCGCCACGCGATGGATTGCGCATGGACCGCCGGCATGGCCGCGGCCAGCGCCGCCAGGAGACCAATTGTGGCAGTTCGACTCACGCCTGCGTCCATTCTACCCTGACACCATCGTCCGGCCGGGGCCGTTCCTCCAGACATCCTGTTGACATTTCAATGAATTCAGGGGGCGGACCTATTCGTGCAGAGCATTTTTGGTGGTACATTAGAGCTTCGAGGTCCCGAATGAAGAGGACCGTGCACCTGCCGTACGTCCGGTGGGCAGCAGTTTTGTCGCTGCTGCTGGCGGCGCTGCCCGTGTCGGCGCAGTTCTGGAACAGTTCGGCCAGCGCTGCCGCGGCCACGGCGGTCACCGTGCAGGGCAACGTCTCGCTACTGCGGGATTCCTACCTGTGGGCCGTGAATGCCGGAGACCTGGTGCTGCCGCAGCAGATCGTGGTCACCGGGCCGGACGGCTATGCGGTATTCCGTGTGGCCGACGGCAGCACGTTTGAAGTCTTCCCTAACTCGCGTGTGACCTTCCGCGCCAACACCGGCAACTGGCGGGACCTTGTGGATGTGTGGCTGGGCCGCATCCGGGTGCAGATCCAGAAGCTCGGCGGGGCGCCCAACTTCAACCGCGTGCACACGCCGACGGCGGTGATCTCGGTACGCGGCACGGTGTTCGACGTCAGCGTGGATCCTTCGGACGAGACCACGCACATCGTCGTGGAAGAGGGCCAGGTGGCGGTGGAACACCGCCTGATGCCCCGCGACGGCGACCCGAAGATCCTCAACGCCGGTGAAGAGCTGGTGGTCTACCGCAACAGCCCGCTCTCGGCGCTGCGGCGGCTGGACCGCGGCCGGGTGATGCAGTTCATGGCGGACATCGTGTGGCAGATCCTGGTGCGGACTCCCCGGCTCCCGGGAGGCGGGGGAGGCGTCCCAACGAATCTCCCCGTTCCTCCGCCCCCGGCGGGTGGCGGGCTGCCGGGCGATACCGGCGCGACGCCGCCTCCGCCTCCGCCACCTCCACCGCCCCCGCCAGGCAACTGATCCGCGGCGGGGCCTGCCTCAAGTTTCCATCCTCGATGCAGGACGCCAGTCTTGCAGGTACACTGGCAACAGAGTGTTCGCGCAACTTGCCCTGGTGCTGCTGGCGTCGCAGAACGCCGCGCCCGCTCCTGAAGCGGGACTGCTTCCGGATTGGGAGCTGAAGCCGCGCGCCGTGAAGCTGGCCGAAGGACTGGAGAAGGTGCGCCCCCTGCTGGAGCGGCTCCAGCCGGAGAAGTGGACGGCCGCGGGCGCGCCCGTGCAGTATGAGCAGCAATACAAAGACTGCCTGGAGATGCTGAGCCATGCACAGAACGCGGCCACGCGGCTCGCCGAACGGCCGAACGGCCTGACGACAGCCGTGGAGACACTGGTGCGGCTGGAATCGTTCATCAACCTGGCGCAGTCGCTCAGCCAGGCGGTGCGCCGGTATCAGAATCCGGCTGTGGCGGATCTGGTGGAAAGCGAACTGGCCGCGGCAGGCGACAGGGAGTGGCTCCGGCGGCACGTCCTGGAACTCGCCACGGTGCGGGAGCGCGAACGGGAAACGGCCGAACAGGAGGCGCAGCGTTGCAGAGAACGGACGTTGAAGCAGGGGCCGCGCAAGTGACTCCGGACGCGCCGCAGACCTTCCCCTGCAGCATTTGTGGCGAGCCCGCCACGCGCATCTGCGTCTGGTGCACCAAGGACGCCTGCGATAACCATATTTGCGGCAAGTGCCGCCGGTGCAGCGACTGCTGCGAGTGCGAACTGGTCCGAGTGAGCCCGGAAGAAGCGTTATGAGAATCGTCTGCATCCACGCCCATCCCGACGATGCCGAGTTCCTCGCCGGGGGCACGCTGGCGCTGCTCCGGCAGGCGGGGCACACGGTGGTGATCCTCACGATGACCTCGGGAGACTGCGGCAGCACCGAGCACAGCCCCGAGGAGATCGCCGACATCCGCCGCCTGGAGGCGCAGCGCGCGGCGGCAGTGATCGGCGCCGAACACCACACGCTCGGCTTCAAGGACCTCTCGATTTTCGAGGACGACCCCTCGCGCCGCCGGGTGACGGCGGCGATCCGCCGGCTTCGCCCGGACCTGGTGCTCACGGCTTCTCCGCGCGACTACCACTGCGATCACGAAGCCACCAGCCGCCTGGTGACCGATGCCTGCTTCGGCTCGTCCGCCCCCAACTATCACACGCAGGTCTACGATCAGGCGCCTGCGCTGCCTGCCATCCCGTACCTGTATTACATGGATCCGGCAGAAGGCATCGACCGCGAAGGACAGGTTGTGCCCGCCCAGTTCTTCCTCGATGTCGGCAGTGTCATGGACCTGAAGCGCCGCATGCTGGCGGCGCACGCCAGCCAGCGCGAGTGGCTGAAGAGGCAGCACGGAATGGACGACTATCTGGAAACGATGGAGGAGTGGACGCGCAGCCGCGGGAGGCTGTGCGGCGTCGAATGGGCGGAGGGCTTCCGCCAGTATATGGGCCACGCCTATCCGCGCACGCCGCTGTTGCAGGAGTTGCTGGCGCCTTATCTGCGGCAGCCGGCGGGCTGAACGGCGCGGCTGGTGAGCGCCAGCCAGAGCACGAATCCCGCCACGGGAATGGCCGCGGCGGCCAGAAAGGCGGCATCCCAGGCGCGCTGATCCATCAGCCGCCCGAAGAACGGCATCGCCAGCGCGACAAACGCCGACCAGGAGCCCGCGCCCAGCCCTGCCAGCAGCCCCGCATGCTCCGGCGCGATCACGCGCGTGGCGAAGCTCAGGCTGACAATCACGTTGCCGCCGGCGATGAACATCGCCCAGAACAGCAGCCCCAGCAACCAGCCAAAGGAGTGGATGCGCGCGCCACAGGCGAGCGGCAGCGTGCCGGCCAGCGCCGCCAGGGTCAGCCAGCGGAACACCGGCGTCGCGTCCTCGCGCCCGCGCGCCAGCCGGTCCGCCATCCAGCCCCAGAAGAAGTAGCCGCACTCCCAGCCGAGCGGCGGAATCCAGAGGACGCGCCCGATTTCGATCTGGGTCTTGCCCAGCGCGCGCCCGAAGTACAGCGGCGCCTGATACAGCACGAACGCCAGCGGCAGGCAGCCGAGCGCGTACGAAGCCATAAAAGCCCACAGCCGGCGGTCGCGCCAGTCCAGCCGGACTGTTTCGCGCATTTCGGGCAGGTGCGGGGTGCGCAGCTCCGGGCGCCGGCTCACCCGGCTCCACAGCAGCAGCCACAACGCGCCGATGAGGCCGGTAAAGAGAAACGCGGCGCGCCATCCGAAGGCGGCGTAAATGGGCGTGACGATGACAGGCGTCAGCACGGCGCCCAGCGAGCCGCCGCTGTAAGCCAGAGCCGCGCCGCGGCTGCGGAGGTGCTCGGGCAGCGTCTGCACCACGGTGCGCAGCCCGCCGGGGAATGTCGCGCCTTCGCCGAAGCCGAGCAGGGCGCGGGCGGCGGCGAAGCCCCAGAAGCTGGCCAGCAGCGCGTGCGCCGCCGATGCCGCGGTCCAGAGCGAAACCGCCGCGCCCATGGTGCGGCGGACGCCCGCGCGGTCGAGCCACCGGCCCCAGAGCGGATTGCCCGCCATATAGGCGACGGAAAAGGCCGACAGGATCCATCCATACTGTTCCGCGCTCAGCCGGCATTCGGCCAGGATCGTCGGCGCCAGCAGCGCCAGCGTGTTGCGGTCGATGTAGCTGATCAGCGACGCTGCCAGCATTGCCGCCGCGGGCGTCCACAGGCGGATGGTTTCCCGCACGGGGCGCGCGGTCCGCTCCGTCACTGCTTTGCCGAACCTCCCGCCTCGACGAGTTCGCTCACGGTGAGAAACTCGTAGCCTTCCTCGAGCAGGCGCGGCAGCAGAGTTTCCAGCGCGCCGAGGGTGGCCGAGATGTCCGGCGAGTGGCGCATCCCGCGCCCGTCGTGGAAGCAGAGGATGGCGCCGGGGCGGATCCGGGGTCCGACGTGGTTTACGATCCCCTCAGCGTCCAGCGCGTAGTCGCGTGCGAGCACGCTCCAGGCCACGTGTTTCAATCCGAGCTGGCGCAGGACCGGGCGCATGCCGAACCAGCGCACGCCGTACGGGGCGCGGAACCAGCGGGGCGGCGCGCCGGCGATGTGCGTAATGGACTCCTGCGCGCGCTCGATCTCGTCGCGGATGAACTGCGGCGAGCGCAGCCAGAGGCCGTGGTGGCGGTCGGAGTGGTTGCCGAGTTCGTGGCCTTCTTCGACGCAGCGAAGCACCAGGCGCGGCAGCCGGCGGGCGTGATGGCCGAGCTGGAAAAACGTGGCCCGCACGGCATAGGTATGGAGCAGGCTCAGCAGATCGAGCGTGGATTCGCTGGGACCGTCGTCGAAGGTGAGCGCGAGTGCGCGCCGCGATTTCGGTCCGCGCCAGACGGAGGGGCAGAACAGTTGCGCGGAGCGCCCGCGCGCGCCCCAGGCGAGGACGCCCGCCGTGCCGAGCAACACTGCCGCCGCTTCCGCGATCATCGCCGCGAGTGTACCATGCCGGCGCCGCCTGAAACGCCGAAGCCCCGCGCGGCTCGCGCCGGCGGGGCTTCGCGGAGCAGTCGAAAGGAGAAGCGAGTCTCAGAGACCCTTCGACGCCAGGTAGAGGCACAGATCCACCATGCGGCAGGAGAATCCCCACTCGTTGTCGTACCAGGAGACCACCTTGGCAAGGTTGCCGCCGATGACTTTCGTCAGCAGGCCGTCGACAATGGAGGAGTTCGGGTTGCGCATCATGTCGCTGGAGACGACAGGATCCATGGTGAAAGCCAGAATGCCCTTGAGCGGTCCTTCGGCGGCGGCTTTCAGCGCGGCGTTGATCTCGTCCGCCGTCGCGTTGTTTTTCAGCACGGCCACCAGATCCACGACACTGACGTTGGGCGTCGGCACGCGAATCGCGTATCCGTCCAGCTTGCCCTTGAGATCGGGGATGACCAGGCCGATGGCCTTGGCCGCGCCGGTTGTGGTCGGAATCTGGTTGACGGCGGCGGCGCGGGCGCGGCGGAGATCCTTGTGCGGGAAGTCGAGCACGTTCTGGTCGTTGGTGTAGCTGTGGATGGTGGTCATCAGGCCTTTCTCGATCCCGAAGCTGTCGTTCAGGACCTTGGCCAGAGGCGCCAGGCAGTTCGTTGTGCAACTGGCGTTGCTGATGATGTGGTGCTTCGCCGGGTCATAGGCCGTGTGGTTGACGCCCATCACCATGGTGATGTCTTCGTTCTTGGCCGGAGCCGAGATAATCACCTTCTTCACCGTGCCCTTCACGTGCGCTTTGGCAGCTTCGGCGTCGGTGAACTTTCCGGTGCTCTCGATCACGACCTGGGCGCCGAGGCTGGACCAGTCGATGGCCGCCGGGTCCCTCTGCTGGAAGACCTTGATGGTCTTGCCGTCCACCGTAATCGAATCCGAATCGGCGCTCACCTCGGCCTCGAGCGGGCCGAGGATCGAATCATATTTGAGCAGGTGGGCCAGCGTCTTGGTGTCGGTGAGGTCGTTGGTGGCAACGAACTCAATATCAGGGTTTTTATACCCGGCACGCAGGATGTTGCGCCCGATGCGGCCGAACCCGTTGATCGCGACTTTCAGTGCCATTCAGGAATATCCTCTCTGGAAGTAGAATGAAGTGCTCCTTATCAGGATATCAGACGAGAGGGACCCAAATGACCCGCAAGATGCTGACAATCCTGCTGCCCCTGGCGCTTCTCGGCCAGCCGCAGCCGCCGTTCACGAAGCAGTACATCCCGGTGCAGCCGTTCGACGCGGCGGAAAACCAGCGGCTCCTGAAACTGTTCGAGGGCCTGCGCGTGGCTGACGTCAACGACGGACTCGATATTGCCGGCCTGGCCAACGTGATGATCATGGACGCCGGCATCCTGCCGATGTGGCGCGACGAGAAAGAGTTCAGCCACCGCATCACGGGCTTTGCCGTGACGCTGCGCATCGTGCCAGCGCAGGCGAAGACGCCCGATTTCCCCAGCCACGAGGCGTTCGCCAAATGGGAAGGCCAGTGGTACAGCCAGAAGACCCCGGAAGAGTTCGCCCGCTGGCTCAGCCCCGGCGCGGTGCTGGTGATCGACGCGCAGGGCACGCATGACTCGGGCTTCTGCGGCTCGAACAACGCGCTGAACTGGACTTCGCGCGGCATGCGCGGCATCGTCACCAGCGGCGGCTGCCGCGACTCCGACGAGAACATCCTGCAACGGATTCCGATCTACCAGCGGCAGTACACGCGAGGGATCAATCCCGGCCGCGTGTGGGTGGAGAGCTACAACCAGCCGGTGACGGTGGGCGGCGTGCTGGTGATGCCGGGCGACATCGTGGTGGCGGACAGCGATGGCGTGGTGGTGGTGCCGCGCGCGAAGGCGGACGTTGTGGCGGCGGCGGCGCGCAAGATTCTGGAGGGTGACAAAAAGGCGCGCCGCAGCCTGTATGAGAAGACCGGCCGCCCGCTGGATGCAACGGTGAAGTGAACTGGTCAGGCGCGGCTGCCCGCTGCCGCTGCGGCGCTGGAAAAAATCGGCCCGGCCTGCCGGTCGGGCAAGCCGGGCCTTGAGGTGAAAGGGGGTGGAAGGGACTAGAAGTCCACGCGGAGGTTGAACTGGATGACGCGCGACAGGCCGCGCTGCGAGGTGACGCGGCCGAAGTTGGCGCTGGTCGGATCCACGTTGGGTCCGCCAAAATTGGTGTGGTTGGTGGCGTTCAGCAGATCCACCGAGAAGCGGGTCTGGATGCCGCGTTCCTGTTTGATGGGGAAGATGCGCTCGATCTTCAGATCGAGGTTCATGATCCCGTCTTCGCGGATGGCGTCCAGGCGCACCGGAAACATGCGGACGTGGTAGGAGCCGGGCTGATTTGCGGTCCGCCCCTCGAAGCCCACGAAGTCGGCCGGCGGGGCGCCGGTGCCGCGCCAGGCGATGGAGCCGTCGAACCACTGGAGATAGTCCTTGCTGCGGACTTCGTCGTGCTTGAACAGGTTCTGGAGGGTTTTCTTGTCGATGTTGCCGTAAAAGAAGCGGTTGCCCCAGTCGGTGGCTTCGCCCATCTGCCACTGGTAGACGCCGGAAAGATTCCAGTTGCCGATGACATGGCTCAGGAATCCTTCCTTGACCCAGGTCCGGCCCTTGCCGAAGGGGGTCTGCCAGATGGTGGTGAACACCACGCGGTGCGGGCGGGTGTTGTCGTTGATGCGCTCGGAGGTGTAACTGTCGAATTCATTCAGGTAGTAATCCGAGGCGTAACTCGACACCCAGGTGTACATGAAGCTGGCCTGAAGGCCGCGCGTCATGCGGCGTTCCACGAGGAGCTGCATGTCGTGGTAGGTGACGTAGCCGTTGCGGAGATTGTCCCCGTGTCCGCGCGTCTGGACGGTTCCGTATTGTGGATACGGACGCAGCAGGCGGTTGCGGCTGATGACGTTCGAGGTGTACAGCCCCTGGCCGCTCATGAAGCGGTACAGCGTCGGGTTGCTCTGCTGGATGGGGGCGAGATTGGTCAAACGGAACGGGTTGGCCACGTTGGCGTTGAGGTAGTTGTCATTGGCCTGGTCGCGGACCATGCCCTTGGTCCAGTACCGCTCCGGCAGGGCGTTGACGCGCCGGGTGACGGGAATATAGGAATAGGCGCCGTTGTAAGAGATGTCGAACATCAGGTTGCCGGCCAGCTCGCGCTGGTAGCTGATGCGCCAGCGGTGCTGGAGGGCGGGGCGGAAGTTCCACGGGCCGGCGGTGATGGTCCCGTTGTACAGCGCGATGCCGTCCAGAGCGTTGCCAAATGGATCATCGAAGCGGGAGTTGCCGGCGGCGGGCCGCACCGGGAACGGATCGTTCATGACGGTGCGCCCCTGGGCGATGCCGGCGGCGGCGTCGATACCGCAACAGAACGTCAGGCCCGCGTCGTTGCTGATGGGCGTGTTCGTCGGCTGGGAGAAGCCGCTCACCGCCGGGCGGTCATTGCTGACGTTCAGCGTGTCCTGGTACATGCCCCAACCGCCGCGGATCACGTTCTTGTTGTTGATCGAGTAGACGGCCCCAAACTTGGGCAGGAAGACGTGGGTGCCCCTGTTGGCGGTCTTGAAGCCGTTCTGGCCGAGATAGGTGCTGATGCCGCTGGCCTTGAACTGGCTGGGCGCGACCTCGGGGATCGGGTTGGCGGCGTAAGCCGCCTCTACCAGATCCGTGATCGGGCTCTTCTGGTCGAGCAGGGTCCAGGCGATCGCGCGGTTCCACTTCTCGTCGCTGCCGCCTTCGCGCTCGTACCGCAGGCCGAGCGACAGGCGGAACCTGGTGGTGACGCGCCAGTCGTCCTGGAAGAAGAGGGCGCGGCGGGGGGTGCGGAAGTAGAAGGTGTCGTTGAAGTCGATGGAAGCGCCTGTGGGCATGCCCATCAGGAAGGCTGCCCAGTCGTGGACGTGGTTGGACGCCTGATTGTCGACGTTGGAGGCGCGGGTCCAGTTGTTGCGGAAGGTGAAATAGCCGGTGCTCGAGCCGGGGCCCAGCGCCGCGAAGTAGTGCCGGCGCTCCTGCCAGCCGTAGCGGAAGGTGTGGCTGCCCCGGATCGAGGTCATGGAGGCGCGCAGCTCGCCGTTGGTGAGCAGCGTGCCGATGACGGGGTAGCTTCCTCCCACGTCGGTGATGTTGTTGAAGTCGATCCGCGGCAACTGGGTGAACCGGTCGGCGCGCTGATCGATGTAGGCGGGAAGCCCTACGTCGGCGGCCTTGATCTTTGTGCGCGTCTGGTTGCGGCTGCCCTCCTCCCACCGGGAGATGCCGAAATTGGTGTCGAGGATGTTATTCGCGTTGATGGTCCACAGGTAGCCGATGTTGCCGCCGCGGTTGATGCGGGTAAGCCCGTTGGAATGGAGTCCGCGGACGGTCTCATACGTCCAGTCGTATTCGTCGGCGAGACGGTCGTTCCACTGCCAGCGGAAGTTGAAGCGCATGTTCTGGTTGATGACCCAGTCGTAGCGGTTTACGACGGAATTGAACTTCTCGTCCTTCGGCATGGCGAAGGCGTAGTAGTTGTAATACCGCTCCGGCGTCACCTTGCCGGGCACGTCGTTCGGGGTCGGGTACAGCTTCACATAGTAGTTGTAGGTAGGGTTCAGGATGGGCACGCCCTTGTTGCCCGGGAATGGCGTCCGCACCACCGTGTTGCCCTCCAGGCGCGCGGAACGTGGGTCGTAGATCGTAAACAGGCGCGCACCGTTGGGCACGGTGAGGAAGTAGGAGAAGTCGCCCTGCCGCATGTCCATGGTCGGGACGGTGACGTCCGTGGAGCTGGTGGTCTCCGCCTTCGACTGCCGGATGCCGTTCCATGTGAAGGTCCAGAAGAGCTTGTCCTTGCCGTTGATGATCTTGGGAATCCAGACTGGACCGGCAGCCGACACCCCGTAGTTGTTGGATCGTCCCGTCGCCTGCTTCTTGGTGACGTTGGGGTCGATGAGGCCGGCGCGCACCTTGGCGTCGTACGACTCCCGCTGGAAGAACGGGGTCGCGTTCCATCGCTGCTGCCAGTGTTGTTCGAAGACCGAACCGTGAAGGGTATTGGTGCCGGAGCGGGAACTGACGTTGATGGAGGCGCCGGAGGTAAAGCCCTGGCTGGCATCGAAGTTGGCGGTCTCGAGCTTGAACTCGGTGATGGAATCGGCAGGCGGCACGAAGCCGACGCGGCGGCCGGAGCCGACGACCGTCATGCCATCGATGGTGTATTCATTCTGGCCGACGCCGCCCATGGTGTTGAAAGCTGAGGTGCCGGCGTTGTCGAAGGGGCGGCGGTATTCGGGCTGCCCGGTCCACTGCATGCCAGGAGCGAGGGCCGTGAGCGCAAAGGGATTGAGGTCGGAAAAGGGCAGGTTGATGAGTTGCTGCTGATCGAGCACGCGTCCGCCGCTGGCCGTGGTGGTTTCGAGCAATGGCGCTTCGGCGGTCACCTGGACCGTTTCAGCCACGGCGCCGATTTCAAGCGAGAGGTTGATCTCGAGCCGGGTGCCGACGCTAACCGTAATGCCCGACCGGACAAGCCGCTTGAAGCCAGGCGCTTCCACGCTCACCGTGTAGGTGGAGGGCTCGAGGAAATTCACTTCGTAATAGCCCGTCTCGTTGGTGACGGAGCGGCGTGATTCGTTGGTTTGGGTATTGGTTACGACGATCTGCGCGTTGGGGACGACCGCGCCCTGGGGATCGGTAACGCGCCCGGTGATGGCGCCGCGCGACTCCTGGGCGGCCAGCCAGGCGGGAATCAACAGGGCCACGCCGATCCCCATGAAAACTTTCCTGTACATGGTTTTTACGACCTCCTGATAGCGCTGCGCCAGGGGGTGCACAGCGCGCTCCCTTATTCAACCACCATTCCCGGGGATGGTCAATCCCCTGTTTGCGGAAATTGAAGCGGTGTTTCAATTTCGCTGCGCTTCGGCCGCGGGTCCCAGGCGAGGCCTTCGCCTGCATGCTGGCCGAATTCGGCCCTGCCGAGTTCTTGGTCCACGCGCTGGAATCCTGCGCCGCAAGCCGGCAGGGCGCCGTGGAGCGCCGGAGAGCTGCCCGAGACGTGGCAGCCAGCTTCGCCACTGGCCCAGTTGTGCGAGTTGACGGCGGATATCTACCAATCACCGTCAGGCGGGTGGGGAACTACACCCAGTGACAAGCCTGCATATTGGGTGAAAATAACGCCCGAGGCGTGCAGGTTCTGCGTATATTGGAGCAGAAATCGACACTCGTGACAAATCCCGCCACAGCAACCGTGTTTCAGATCTACAACTCTGATTGGGGCCGCAAATTGCAGAAGGTTAAGCGGCTCGGACTATACAGACGGAGTCATTTTCATGCAAGCATACGGCTGGTTGATCGACGAAAAGCTATGCATCGAGTGCAGGGCATGTGAGTCGGCCTGCAAGATGTGGAACCAGGTGGAGACCGGCGTCGGGGTGCGGCGCCGGCAGGTGCGTGTGGCAACCATTGGCGTGTTTCCCCAGGTCCGCCAGCAGGCGCTGACGGGCGCCTGCAATCACTGCGAGAACGCCTGGTGCATGAAGGCGTGCCCGGTGAAGGCGATCTGGCGCCGCGACGAAGACGGGGTGGTGCTGATCGACCAGCAGAAGTGCGTGGGCTGCCAGCAGTGCGCCATGTTCTGCCCTTATGGCGCGCCGCAGTTCAATCTCCGGACGCGGAAGATGGACAAGTGCACGATGTGTTTCGACCGTCTGGAGCAGGGGCTGGATCCGGCGTGCGTGACGTTGTGCCCGACAGGGGCTTTGAAGTATGGCCCGTGGGACGAAGTGCGGGGCAAGGGCGCGGAGACGACGGAAAACTTCGCGCCTCCGCGGCAGACGCGGCCGAAGATCCGGTTTGTGAAAGAAGCGTTCCCGGTGAGCAAGTAAGAAGAGGAGGCAGCCATGGCACTGACGAGAAGAAACTGGTTGAAGACCACGGGCGCGGGACTGGCAGCGGCACCGGCGGCGTTCGGAGCATTCGACGACTATTTTCAGGCCGCCTCCGGTTCGCCGGCGGGCATGACCCGCGTCGTGACGGCATGCGGCATCTGCGATTCTCTTTGCGGAATCCAGGCTCATCTCCAGGATGGAGTCGTTCGCTTTCTGGAGGGGCTGCCCGGCGACATGTGCGGGCGCGGCAAGCTCTGCGGCAAGGGCGCCGCGGGCGCGGGGCAGATGTACGATCCGGACCGGCTGAAGTATCCCATGCGGCGCACCAATCCGGTGAAGGAGTGGGGCGTGGATCCGGGCTGGGTGCGCATTAGCTGGCAGGAAGCGCTGGACGAAATCGCCTTCCGGATGAAAAGCACGGTCGACGCCTACGGCGCCGAGGCGCTGCTGTTCGTGACGCGTCCGGCGCCGGATGTGTGGGTGCGCTTCATGAAGGCGATCGGGGTGGTCAACCGCGTGGACCACCGGGACGAGTGCTTCCAGACCGATGTCGTCATCGGGAAGTACACCGTCGGCGGCAAGGTGTGGGGCAACGACTTCGACAACTCGAACTACATACTGCTGTTTGGCTGGGACATTCTGGCCAAGAACAAGCTCGTCTACACCCATGGCATCGTAGAGGCGCGCAAAAAGGGCGCCAAGGTGGTCCACTTCTCGCCGAATTACACGGCCACCAGCCGTTTCTCGAATGAGTGGTTCACCATCAAGCCGGGCACGGACCTGGCGGTGGCGCTGGCGATGATCCAGGTGATCATCAGCGAAAACCTTTACAACAAGGAATTTGTCGATAATTACACGAATTTCGCGAAGTATGAAGCAGAAATCCGCGCCCACTTCGCCCAGTACACGCCCGAGTGGGCCGAACCGATCAGCGGCGTGAAGGCCGACGATATCCGCCGCATCGCGCGCGAATTCGCCTCGAACGGCCCTGCCATTGCGCCGGCGCACAAGAAGACGCTCTGCGCCAACTACACCAACGGCACCCAGCTCGTTCATGCGATCTCGATTCTCAACATCCTGGCGGGCACCATCGACCGCCCGGGCGGGCGCTATTTCCCGCGGTCATTCGAGGTGCCGGGGGTCGATGCGATTTATCCGCCTCCGGCGTATCCGAAGCCCGCGGGGCGGCGCGTGGACGGGCGCGACAAGCTCCCTCTCGTGCATGAGATCGACCAGGGCATGTTCTCCACGCTCGCCGACGGGATGCTGAACAAATACCCGGGCATGATCAAGTTCTCGTTCTGGAACATCTATACGTTGCTCGGGTTCCCCAATCCCAAACGCATGGCGGAGGCTTTGAAGACCGTCGACTTCACCGTGGTCATGGATTTCCTGCCCGCCGACACGACGTTCTTCGCCGATATCGTTCTTCCCTCGGCGATTTATCTGGAATCCAATGACATTGTTCCTCGGGAATACTGGAACAAGTATCCGCAACTGCTGCCGCGCGTGGCGCTGGGCGCGCCGCCATTCGAGGCGAAAGGGATCGGATACGTGGCTCTTGAACTGGGCAAGCGTCTCTGCCCGGATTACTTCAAGACTCCCGATGGAGGCTGGATCAACCTGAATGTGCTGCTGGACGAGAAAGTGAAACATATGCGGCTAGGCGACAGCTTCGCCGAGCTGAAGGCGAAGGGACTGGTGGAGAAACCACAGCCGTTCACCCCGAAGACCTCCTTCGTCACCGTTGCAGGAGCCGAGGGCAAGTGCCAGATCTATGTGCCGCAGTTCGTAAGCAAAGGAGCTGAGCCGCTGCCAAGCTGGCGCCCCAAGCGGGATCTGCCCAACGACCAGTATCCGTATTACTACATCACTTTCATCCCCGCCATCCACCGGCGAAACACCACGGAAAACAACCCCATTCTCCACGAAATGATGCCGACAAACCAGGCCATCATCAATCCGGCGATGGCGGCAAAGCACGGAATCGTGGAGGGACAGAAGGTGCTGCTTCGCTCCCGTGCCGGGCAGATCGAGCTGCCCGCGCATCTGAGCGAGACGGTTCCTCCGGACGCCGTGCTGGTGGCGCACGGCTTCGGTCATGTCTCCGGCTCGTTGAGCCTGGCGGGCGGCAAGGGCGCCCGGGATGGCGATCTGGTTCCGGACGCTTCCGTCGATGAATTCATCGCCCTGGGCAACTACGGCGGCGCCTCGGGTATCATGGATGCTGTCTGTAGGATTGAACCTTTATGAGTGAGATGCGCGAGCACCTGGCCCAGCTTTACGCGGAGCTGGGCCAGGCGCTCCTGAAAGCGCCCGAAGAGCAGGACGCGGCCATCGAATACTACCGGCTCTTCTTCAATCCGCACGGATCTCCCTGCCCGTTGTGGCAGTCGGTCTACGAGAAGGAAGAAGGCAAGCCTCCGCAACTCTTCGGCGAGGCGCACCACCGGGCGCTCGCCTGGTACCGCCGTTACGGTTTCGAGCCGGCGGCGAAGAACGAGCCCGCCGATCACCTGGGCCTGCTGCTGCTCTTCTACGCCAAGCTGCTGGCTGACGGGGAGCCCGCCGAGGTGCTGGAGCAGTTCGAGAACGAGCACCTCCGCTGGGCGGAGGCGTTCGTCTCCAAATTGAAGAAGGAAGCCCGCCACCCGTATTTCCAGGAGCTCGCTGCGCGCCTCGACGAAAACCTCTAGCCCCGGGCGCGCCCGAAAACCGGAAGGCGCGAACGCGTCTTTCGTGCGCCGGCCACAGCTCATGCCGGGCGCCAGCCTGCCATGCCTCCATTTGGGCCTTGACACATCGGGGGGGGAGTATCATTTCCTGCAGGAAGCAACGCAATCCCAAGCCACTCTCGCAGCTCGTATGGCTGAAATCCTGGTCAGCAGGAGGGAGCGATGACGTTCACATCGATTTCGCTGCAAAGCAGGTGCTCTGCGGTTTTGTTGGCAACTGCGTGCTGTTTGTTGGTTCCCGCGAGTCTTCCGGCTTTCGGCGATCAGCTCGCGCTGAGATTTGCGGCAGATCTGGCGAGGCTGAGCGGCGAGACCATCCAGGTGAAGGCGATATCACCACTGGCTGA
>CAKZUE010000013.1 GCA_937920635.1 uncultured Bryobacteraceae bacterium | reverse complement strand
AAGCGAACGCATTGACCTGGTGCTCGAGGACATTCTCGGCCGCGTGCAGGAAGTGGTGGGCGTGCTTCATGGCACCGTCATGCGCCCGGTGCGTGAGGTCAGCGGCATGGTGGCCGGCGTCAAGGCCGCCCTGCAAACCCTGTTGCTGGCACGCCGGCCCACAGTGGACCGCGCCACTCACGACGACGAGATGTTCATCTAGCGCCCCCGGCAAGCTCCGGGTCAACTTCCCCTTTTCCCGCCGATAAGGGGAATGATGAGCGCCACAGGCGTCCCCGAACATCTGCTGCGTCACGAGGCCGGGCCGCGCGCCCGCCGCGAGCAGGAGGCCGGCCGGCGGAGCGAGCCGGACAGCCTTCTGCTGGCTCTCGCTGCCGCGGTCCTCCTCGAAGGCAAGGAAAACGCCGCCGCGCGTCAGGTGCTGGCCAGGGTGATAGGGCGCGGGTTGCTGCCCCAGTTGTGCCGCGATCTGGCCCGGACGGACGCTGGAGCGGCCGGCATAGCTGCGCTGCTGGCGGCGCGGATCCATCCTTCTTCCCTGGACTCTCTCCGCTCTGCCGCCAGCCAGCCCCGCACGCTGACGAGCGACGAGGAATCCGCGCTTGCCGAACGGCTCCGCCTGGCTGCAGCCGCGGCAGAGCGCTTCCTGGACGCCTCCGGCGATGTGCGGCTGCGTTCCAGCCTCGCGCTCGCCTGGGGCCGCCTGGCGAAACTCGCCGGCGAGGGGGCGGTCTGGCTCGAAGATGAAGATCCCCGCGTCCGCGCCAACGCCGTTGAATCGCTCTGGGGCCGATGCGACAGCCAGGCCGTTCAGATCTTTACTGAAAAGCTCGACGATCCGCACCACCGTGTGGCGGCCAACGCGGCCGTAGGGCTCTATCTCGCGGGCCGCACGGAATCCTTCCTGGCCCTGTGGAACATGGCCCGCCATGCCGACTCCTCCCGGCGCGCCGCCGCTGTGTGGGCGATCGGGCGCACGGGCGATGCGCGCTTCCTGCCGCTGCTGGGCGAGCTGCGCCGGATGAAGGCCGCCCCCGTGTCTCTCTTGCGAAACATCGTGCTCGCCAGGGAGCGCATCCGTCAAGCCGAAGAACTCCCCCGCGAGACCCTTGATCTGCGCCTCGACGGCATACCGGCCCAGGGCGGCTTTCACTGCACGGTCTGCCTGCCGGGAAAGCGGAGCGGGGCCGCGCCTCCGCTCCGCCCCACGGATTTCGCACTCGAGGTGAACGGCCATGTTGCCTGGGAATATCGCGCCTGGCGCAGCAGCCTTTCCGGTCCTGACGCGTTCTGCCTCGCGGTTTCCGCTCCCGGAGCCGAACAGGCCGCGCAACGCGCCGCCGAGATCGCCGCTGAAGCGGGGGAGTCCGCAAAGGCCTTGTTCCGCTTTGCCCTGGGCTACGGCGGCGCCGCGCCCGCCGACGCCATGACCGGCTCGATTCTCGGCCTGACCAACGCCTCTCCGTCGGGCGACTGGTTCGCCTCCAGCTCCGCTGCCTGGAGCGAGATGCTCCGCTGCGCCGCCCGGCGCATGGCCTCGCAAAGCTCCCGCGCGCTCATCGTCGTGGCCGTGGAACGCGGCGCTCCCGAGTGGCTCGGACGCGCGCTGCCCGCATCGGCGCAAGAGGCCGCCTCGCAGGGCGCCATCCTTACGGTGCTGTACGAGCCCTCCAGCCTCGATGCCGCCGCGCTCGACGGCCTGCGCGCCGCCGGCGGACAAGCCGTCACGGTGGCCGCCTCGGGCCTCGGATCCGCGCTCCGCGCATTGCTGGAATCGAACGAAGAAGCCTGGCTCATCGAGGCCCCGTCCGTTCGGGCCGAAGATGTCCGGCGCCTGAAGCTGGTCCTGCGCTCGGGCTGGTTCTGCGGTGAAGCGGGAGCAGAGCGCGCTTCCTGACCCGGCGCCCCGCCACCCTGGCCGCCGCCTGCACGCGCGCATACACTGGAAGCGTGAAGGCGGGCCATCTTGTCTCTTTTCTCCCCGCGCTGCTGTGGCTCTCTGCCTCGGGTCAAACCGCGGCGCCGCTCGCCGAGCAGCTTCGCCGGCTCGAACTCGACCCCGACCAGTGCTACCGCGTGCGCGACCTCGAATTGCACCGCGAGGACATCCGTATCTTCCTCAACGACGGCGTACTGATCTTCTCGCAGCCGCTTCATGACCGGCGGGTGGTCGCAATCTTCCGCGCCATCGACGCCGGCGATGACGGCGAGCTGATCGTCCGGCCGCCGGACCGCGGCGAGCGCGCCTCGCTCGCCCGCGCCACCGGCTCGGCCAACCTGAACGAGCACTTCAAGACCGCCGTGTTCCTCTTCGGCGACGGCGGCGGCGAAGAGTTGCTGGCATCCATCCGCAAGGCGTCTCCGAAGCCTGTGCCCGAAGAGGGCCTGCTGCTGGCCAGCCGCCACGCCGAGACCGTCCGTAACTTCGCCCAGAGCTTCCAGGTGCGCCTGTTGCGCGACGTGCTCTCCGGCGACCGCCGCAACGGCCTGTTTTACGCCGCCATCTCCGGCGTGTCACGCGGCAACTTCGACGTCCTGCACGATCCCACACTTCCCGAGCAGGTCATCATCGGAGAGGTGCCCGCCGGCTCGCCCGGCCGGTTCAACGTCTGGGCCAGCTTCCCCAGCCGCAGCCGCAGGCAGGAGGCGCAGCGTTGGCCCGAAGAGGTCTTTGTCGAAGACTACCGGATCGAAGCTTCCGTGGACCAGGAGCTGCGGCTCGCAACGCGCGTGGAAGCCGTGCTGAAGCCACAGCGCCCGTTACAGGGCGCCGTTCTCTTCGAACTTGCGCCCGAGATGGAGGTCAAAGCGGCGCGCCTGGACGGCCAGCCTGTGGAGATCTTCCGCCGTGAGAGCCTGCGGGCCAACCTGATCGGCGGCCTGGTCAACGAGCCCTTCCTGCTCGTCCTGCCCCGCCCGCTCGAGCCGGGCGGCGCGCATCGGGTCGAGTTCGAGCTCAGCGGAAACGTGATCCGCCGCGCGGGCAACGGCGTCTATTACGTCGGCGCGCGCACCAACTGGTATCCCAGCCGCGGCTTCCACTTCACCCGCTTCGACATGACCTTCCGCGTGCCCAAAGATCTTCGCGTGGCCGCCACCGGTGATCTGGAGGAGGAAACGGTCGAGGGCGAAACACGCATCGCGCGGTTCCGCACGTCCGCGCCGGTCCGGCTGGCGGGGTTCAACATCGGCAACTTCGAATCGGCCGTGGCGGAGGCCAAAGGCCTGCGCGTGCGCGTCTACGCCAACCGGACCGTGGAGCCCTCCCTGCTTCCTCAGCCGCGTCAGATCGTCATGCCCCCCAGTGCGGCGCCGCGCCTGCCGGGACGCGGCCCCACGCAGGTGATCACGCTCACCCCGTCGCCACCGAACCCGCAGGCGCGCATGAAAGAGCTCGCCGCCGAGACAGCCGCGGCGATGGAGTGGATGACCGCGCAGTTCGGTCCGCCCGCCCTGCCCGCCGTCACCGTTTCTCCGATCCCCGGCAACTTCGGCCAGGGCTTCCCCGGCCTGGTCTACCTCTCCACCATCAGTTACCTGCCCGAGAGAGACCGTCCCGCCGCCGTGCAGACCTCCAGGCTCAATGTCTTCTATTCGGAGATCCTGCTGGCGCACGAGGCGGCCCATCAGTGGTGGGGCAACCTGGTCACCTCGGCCAGCTACCGCGACGAGTGGTTGCAGGAAGCGCTCGCCAACTACACGGCGCTGATGCTGGTGGAACGCAAACGCGGCGCCCGGGCGCTGGAATCGATCCTCGAGGAATACCGCCTGGAACTGCTGCGCGAAACCGGCGAGCCGAAGCAGCCCGTGGAAGCCGCCGGCCCCATCACCTGGGGCGCGCGGCTCCGCGCCTCCGACGGCGTCGATCCGTGGCGGGTCATCACCTACTGCAAGGGTTCCTGGATTCTCCATATGTTGCGAAGGCGGCTGGGCGACGGGCCGTTCCTGGCGATGGTCGGCGAGCTGCGCCGCCAGCATGAGTACGGGACCATCAACACCGAGGAATTCCGCGCGCTCGCCGCGCGCTTCACCGCGAAGGACGACCCCGACCGCACGCTGGAGGGCTTCTTCGACACGTGGGTTTACGGCACGGGAATCCCGGTGATCGAGACCAGCGTCCGCACGCGCGGCAAACCGCCCGCGCTGGACGTTACGGTGACGGTGAAACAGGGCGGCGTGCCGGAGGACTTTGTCGTGGAGCTGCCCGTGGCGGTGACGCCGGTCAAAGGCGCGCGGCCCGTGGTGAAATGGCTGCGCACCAGCGACGAGGCGGCCGTCCAGTTCCGCCTTCAGGCCCCTCCGGTGCGTGTCGAGGTGGCGCCCGGAGCCGGCGTGCTGGCGGTGCGGAAATAGCCGGAGTGCGCTTGCCTTGCAGGGCCGCCGGAGCCATGCTACCGTCTTGCCTGAGGGGCCCGGATGCGCGACAGCCTGCTCGTGCTCGAACAGGACATCATCGGCTGCCGCCGCTGTCCGCGGCTGCGGCGGTGGTGCGAGCAGGTGGCGCGCGTCAAGCGCCGCGCATACCAGGACTGGGACTACTGGGGTCGCCCCGTGCCCGGCTTTGGCGACCCGCAGGCCCGAGTCTACATCCTCGGACTCGCGCCCGGCGCCCACGGCGCCAACCGCACCGGACGCGTCTTCACCGGCGACAGCTCCGGCGACTGGCTCTATCGCGCCCTCTGGGAAACCGGCTTCGCCAATCAGCCTGAAAGCACGCACCGCGGCGACGGGCTTCGCCTGATGGGCGCATGGATTGGCGCCAGCGTCCGCTGCGCGCCGCCCGGCAACAAGCCGGCGCCGGAGGAGTTCGCCGCCTGCCGCGAATACGCCGTGCGCGAACTCGCGCTGCTCGCGCAGGTGCAAGTTGTTGTGGCGCTGGGGCGGCTTGCGCATGACAATTACCTTTCGCTGCGCGGACTTCCCCGCAGCGCTTTCCCCTTCTCCCATGGCGCCGTGCACCAGGCGGACGGGTTGGCGCTGCTTGATTCCTACCACCCCAGCCGCCAGAACACCCAGACCGGGCGGCTGACCCGTGAGATGCTGCGGGCGGTGTTCGACAAGGCAGGGAGGCTCGCGCGATGAAACAGATTCTTCTGCTTTTGTTCCTGGCGGCGGCCGCCGTTTCCGCCCAGGAGGGCGGCTTCGCCGCCGAATGCCGCCGGCGCGCGGAACCCGTCTGGCGGAAAACTCTCGATCATCCATTCCTTCAGTCCCTCTCCGATGGCACCTTGCCGCGTGACAAATTCCGCTTTTATCTCGAGCAGGATTTGCTCTATTTGCGGGAATTTTCGCGGCTCCTGCTGGAGCTGGCTGCCAAAGCGCCGCACCCGGCCCACGCGCGCATCCTCGCCCGCCATGCCGGAGAAGCCATCGCCGAAGAAGCGGCGTTGCACCGCTCGATTCTGGGCCTGCGGAGCCAGGCGGCGGGGGAGCAGGCTTTCCGCATGGCGCCCTCGAACGCGGCCTATGTGAATCATCTCAGGGCCAGCGTGGGCCGGGGCCCGTTCCTGGAAGGGATGGCGGCCATGCTGCCCTGCTACTGGATTTACATGGATGCGGGGAAAAAACTCGCCGAAAAAGGCTCTCCCGTGGAGGAATATCAGCAGTGGATCCGGCAATACGCCGGGGCGGATTATGGGAAAAGCGTGCGCGAGGCCCTGGATATTTTCAACGCCGCGGCGGAGGCGGGCTCCCCGGACGCGCGCGCCCGCGCCCTGGAAGCCTTCGAGCGCAGCGCCCGCTACGAGTGGATGTTCTGGGACATGGCCTGGCGTATGGAGACTTGGCCGCCCCAGTGAAGACAGCAGATCCGCCAGTCCTAAAATGAAAGTATGGCACGCGGCTGGGAGAGCAAGTCCGTGGAGTCGCAGATGGAGGATGCAGCGGCGCGGCGGGCCAGAGCCAGATCAGCTCCGCCAAAGCAATCAGAAACGCTCCGCCAGGCGAAGCGCCGGGCGCTCGAGCTGGACCTGTTGCGCGTACGCGGGGAGTTGAGCCGCTGCCGCAACGAGCGGTTCCGCGCCCTGCTGGAAGCCGAACTCAGGCATCTGGAAGCGGAGATCGCCAAGTATCCGGCGTGATCCGCCATGGCGCGCGGCGCGGGGGAAAGCCGATTCTGTATCCTGTCAGGGAAATGCGCGCCGCGCTCGAATCCTACTTTCAGTTCCGCGAGTTGGGGACGGACTGGCGCACGGAAGTGCTGGCCGGGTGCACGACGTTCGTCACCATGGCCTACATCATCTTTGTCAATCCCTCCATTCTCGGCGAAGCGGGGATGCCGCAGCAGGCTGTCACCGCCGCGACCTGCCTCGCCTCCGCCATCGGCTGCTTCCTCATGGGCGCGCTGGCGCGCTATCCCATCGCGCTCGCCCCGGGCATGGGCCTCAATGCGTACTTCACTTACACTGTGTGCCTGGGGCTCGGCGTGCCCTGGCAGACGGCGCTCGGCGCGGTGTTCCTCAGCGGCCTCATCTTTCTCGTCCTGATCGCCGCCGGCATCCGGCAACTGATCCTCGAATCGATCCCGCGCGAGCTGTACAGCGCCGTCGCCGTGGGCATTGGGCTCTTCATCGCCCTCATCGGCATGCGCAACGCGGGCATCATCCAGGCGAGCCCCGCCACCATGGTCACACTGGGCAACCTCCGTGATCCGAGGACGCTGCTCGCTCTCGGCGGGCTGCTGCTGATCTGCGCCCTGCTTGTGCGCGGCGTGCGCGCCGCCATGCTCATCGGCATTCTTGCCACGGCAGGCGCCGGCGCTGCTCTCGGCTTTTTCGACTGGTCCCCGCAGGCTTACTCGCCCAAAGCCCTGGGAGCGACCTGGCTCGCCATGGACGTGCGCGGCGCGCTGAATCTGGGGCTGCTCGAGATCATCTTCGTCTTTCTCTTCGTGGATGTCTTCGACAACGTCGGCACGCTGGTCGCCGTGGGGACGCGCGCCGGCCTGATTGGCAAAGACGGCCGCATCCCGCGCGTCAACCGCATTCTGGCCTCCGCGGCGGCCGCATCTTCAGCCGGCGCCGCCTGCGGCACGTCCACCGTGGTCAGCTACATTGAAAGCGCCGCGGGAGTGGTCGCCGGAGGCCGCAGCGGCGTCACCGCCATCGTCTGCGGGCTGCTCTTTCTTGCCGCTCTGGTTGTGGCGCCGCTGTTCGGGGCGGTCCCCGCCCAGGCCACCGCCCCTGCCCTGATCGTCGTCGGGGCGCTGATGCTCGTGCACACGGAAGAGATCGAGTGGACAAAACCCGCCAGCTCGATCCCGGCTTTCCTGACGCTGGCGGCCATCCCGATGACGTTCAGCATCGCCAACGGCCTGGCCTTCGGCTTCACCGCCCACACGCTGCTGCGCGTGCTGGCCGGCGAGTGGCGCCGCGTCCACTGGCTCGTCTACCTGCTCACCGCGCTCTTCCTCGTCCGATTCTTCTATCTCGGCCAGGGTTGAATCCATGATCCACAGAAGAACATTCCTTGCCAGTTTTGTGTCTGCGGCTACGGCCGCCTCCGCGCGCTCCTCCGGCCCGCTTCTGATTCAGGGCGCCGTCGATGGCGAGCTTGGGCCCCTGCAGGAAGCGCTCGGCCCGCGCGCCCGCGAAGCCCGCATCGGGGGCTGGAGCTTCTGGCGCGGCCGCATCGGCAGGCGCGATGTGGTCCTCAGCCGCACCGGCGTGGGGCCGGTCAACGCCGCCGCTTCCACCGCTCTCGCCATCCGCGAATTCCGCCCCTGGGCGGTCATCAATCAGGGCACGGCTGGCGGTCACAACCGCGCTCTTCGGCTCTGGGACATCGTCCTCGGAGAAAAGACCACGGACTACTCCGCCTTCGAGGCGCCGCACGGCGATACGGGCGCAGGCGTCGATTCCCGCGCCTGGAAGCCCAAGCCCCATGTGATCCGCACCCCCGCGGGCGAGCCCGTGACCTACCCTTCGTTCCCGGGCGACGCGGAACTCATCCGCTCGGCGGAGAAGATCCCCAATCCCCGCGGCCGCGTCCTGCGCGGCAACATCGGTTCGGCGTTCCAGTACAACCGCCAGCTCGACCACATCGACTGGATCCACCGCGCCTATGGGACGGACACGGAAGACATGGAGAGCGCCTACGCCCACGGCGCGGCCATCGGCCTCGGCGTGCGCTTCCTGGCCATCCGCATGATCTCCGACACCGAGTGGGAGCACCCCGTGTTCGAGCGCATCGCCGGCCGCTACTGCGCCGAGTTCGTGCTCGAGCTGATCCGCAGCCTCTGAGCGGCCTGTTCAGGACCGGTCGATCACCAGATTGTTGGTCACCGAGAACACGCCCCGCACGCCATTGGCGCGGATGCCGGCGATGTTGCGGTCAGCTTCCGAAGCGACGTTGCCTTCCAGCGTGACGTGACCGTTCTTCACAATGATGTGAATGGGAGGAACGGCGCGAAGCGCGTAGCGGTTCAGCGCCGGGTGGCGGTAGATGGCGTTGTATGTCGCGATGCGGATGCGGTCGTCGTTCGGCGACAGCGGCAACACCTCGATCTGGTTGATCACCTTCTCCACGCCCTCGATCGCGCGGACGGCGTTTTCCGCCTCCGACTTCAGATTGGGCCGCGTGACGTATCCGAGCAGGGTCACATCGTAGCCGTCCAGACGGAACTGGAGCAGGTCGAACACCCCATACCACGGAAGCGTGATCAGCTCCCTCCGGATGGCACGCTCCAGCCTCTCCCGCGCCCTTGGCGGGATCGCCTGCTGGCCGCCTGAGGCATGAATGACCGCGGCTCCCAAAACGGCAAGAACGCTTCGGCGTGGATACCAGGCTTCCATTGTTGCCTCCTTCGAGATGAGATGATTTGCTGCACAAACCGGTTCCCTCGAAGTCTGGCGGCCGCTCCAGCACTGCCGGTTCAGCGAGCCGGCGTGGCGCCGTGCCTGCCGCCCTCTTGCCGTTCTCATGGATGGGCCGGCTCACTATCATTGCTGCCCGCGCCGGGCACTTTGCGAGTTTCCCACGCCGCCACCTCTGCCCGCAGTGGTTCCCGTTCCCGCCACTGGGCTCCAGTTGGATTCAGGACTTCCCGCGACCGGTACTGGTACGGAGGCCGGATTCGTTCCATCGACACATCCGTACCTGCGTGTGGACCTTGTGGAGTCAGACGCCTTCGAAGGAGGGGTTTATGCAGCAGAAAATACTCACTTATGTTTTCGCAGCGGTGGTGTTGGCTGCCTCCGCTGCTGTGGCCAGTCCGGTCTATGGCACGGCGGTCGAGCCCTCCGATTGGACCGGTTCCCGGTATTTGGGTCCGGGAGGAGGCCTGAATTCTCATGACGGCAAGTCGGGATGGACCTGTCGTGAGAATTCGGCCATTATTTGGTCCATCATCGCTAACGCCAATGGAACCTTCACATACAATTACTACTTTACGCGCCTGCTCGATGAAGTAACTGAACTCATCGAAATTTCCCACTTCATCCTGGAGCTGAGCCCGGGTTGTGTCGTGGAGGGTCAGTCTGATTGTGTTTGGGGCTTCCGCGGCAGCCAGGAATTCCGCGAGGACTGGAATTCCGGCGGCCCCGGCAACTCAAATCCAGGCATGCCGGGTTCGATTTATGGCGTGAAATTCGACGAGGAAAGATCGCAGTACTCTTTCACGTCGGATCGCATTCCGGTGTGGGGCAATTTTTACGCCAAGAAGGGCAACAGCGGGTTGTGGAATTTGGGCCTGGAGGACATCTCCTCAGACCAGGTGCTGCACTTCATTCCGCGCCCGGATACTTTCGTCCCCGGTGGCGAGATCCCCGAACCGGGTACGATGTTGTTGCTAGGCGCAGGGCTTGCCGTTGCCGGTCTGCTGCACCGCCAGAAACAGGCATAAGTTTGCACGCGGTTCCCGCGAGACTCAGGCGGGCCGGCGCCCCGGCCCGCTTTTCTTTTGCGCCTCCCGCCAGGGGCTCTCCCTGCTGAAGCAGGTGTTTCCCAGAGAGCGCCGCCGGCACGCCACAGGAAGGCAGCGGGAGCCTCAGTTCACCTGTTCCAGCTCGATCGAGACCTGCTCCCATTCCGCCATGGCCTGCTCCAGCTCGCGGCGGCGGGCTTCCAGCAGCTCCATGCGGCGGCGCGTTTCTTCCGCGCTCACGAAGGTCTGAAGAGAAAGTTCAATCTCCGCGATCTCCTGCTCCAGCCGCGCGGCGGTCTCTTCCAGTTCCGCCGCCTGCTGCTCGAGCTGCTTCACCTTCATCGGATTCAGGCGGCGTGAACGCTGCGGCGGCTCCTGCCCGTCCGCGGTTGGCGCAGAGTCCGTGGCAGGCTGCTGCACGGAAACCGGCTCACTGTCCGCCGCCAGCGGCGCGCTGCCGCCCTGCTTGCGGTACAGGTAGTCTTCGTAGTTGCCCGGATAAACGTGCACGGAGCCGCCCTCGATCTCGAAGACGCGCGTGGCGAGCTGATCGATGAAGTAGCGGTCGTGGCTGACAAAGACGAGCGTGCCGGAGTAGGCGCGCAGCGCATCCAGCAGCACGTCCTTGGCGCGCAGGTCGAGGTGGTTGGTCGGCTCGTCGAGCAGCATGAAGTTGGCCGGGTTGAGCAGCATGCGCGCCAGCGCGTAGCGGTTGCGCTCGCCGCCGCTGAGCACGCGCACGGTCTTGAACACGTCGTCCTCGGTGAACAGGAAGCAGCCGAGCAGCGTGCGCAGCTCGGTGACTGTCCTGCCGTTGGCCACGCTCATCAGGTCGTCGAGCAGCCGCGCATCCGGATCGAGCGCCTTGTACTGGTCCTGGGCGAAGTACTCGGCCTGCACGTTGTGTCCCAGACGGTACTCGCCGGAGGTGAGCGGCTCGGCGCCAGCCAGCATGCGGATCAACGTCGACTTGCCCGCGCCGTTGACCCCCACCAGCGCGATCCGCTCGCCGCGCTCGATCAAAAAGTTCACATCGCGCAACACGACGCGCGTCCCGTAAGCCTTGGTCACGCCAAGGAACTCGGCGACGATGCGCCCCGAGGGCTTCGGCTGCGGGAAAGAGAAGTGGATCGTCTCCTCCTCCGGCGGGATCTCGATGCGCTCGATCTTTTCCAGTTCCTTGATCCGCGACTGCACCTGCTTCGCCTTGGTGGCTTTGTATCGGAAGCGCTCGATGAACGACTCGAGGTGCTCGATGCGCTCCTGCTGGTTGCGCCACGCGGCGAGCAACTGCTGGCGGCGCTCTTCCTTCTGCTTCAGAAACGCCTCGTAGCCGCCGGTGTAGAAGTGAAGAGACTTGTTCCACAGCTCGGCGATCTTGCGCACCGTGACATCGAGGAAGTAGCGGTCGTGCGAGATGAGCACGAAGGCGTAGGGATACGACGTCAGGTAGTCCTCCAGCCAGTTGCGCGCTTCCAGGTCCAGGTGGTTGGTGGGCTCGTCGAGCAGCAGAAGGTTGGGCTGTTCGAGCAGGAGCTTGGCCAGCGCGATGCGCATCTGCCAGCCGCCGGAGAAATGCTCGGTGCGGCGCGTCCAGTCTTCTTTGGCAAAGCCCAGTCCGGTGAGCACCATGCCCACTTTGGCTTCCAGCGCGTAGCCGTCCATGTTGCGGAAGTGCGCCTCCAGCCACGCGTAGCGGCTGCTGGCAGCCTGATACTCGGGATCCTCCGGCGGCAGCGAAGAGAGCCTTTCCAGCGTGCGCTCCATCTCGCGTTCCATCTCGCGGAGATGGTCGAAGACGGAGAGGCACTCTTCGAACACCGTCCGTCCGGACAATTGCAGGCCGTCCTGCGGCAGATAGCCGGCGGTGATGCCCTTCTGCACCGAGCATTCGCCCGAGTCGAGCGTGTCGAGCCCGGCGAGAATGCGCATCAGCGTCGTCTTGCCCGTGCCGTTGGCGCCTACGAGTCCGACACGGTCCTGCGGCGTGATGAGCCAGGTGACGTCTTCAAACAGGACTTTGGGGCCAAAACGCTTGCCGGCGCGGACGAGGCTGATCATGGCTGGACGGGCTCGGGGCGGTGGCGCAGGATGCGCCCGCCGCGGGCGTCGGTGAGCGTGCCGTTGTCCACCATCAGGACGCCGTTGACGAGCACGAAATCGAAGCCCTCGCTGTACTGATGCGGCTGCGTGTAGGTGGCCTTGTCCTGGACGCGCGCGGGATCGAAGACGAGCAGGTCAGCGGCGAAGCCCGCGCGGACGAGGCCGCGGTCCCGGAAGCGGAAGGTGCGGGCGGGCAGCGAGGTCATACGGCGGATGGCGTCTTCGAGCGTGAGCACGCCCCGCCTGCGGACGTATTCGGCCAGCACGCGCGCGTTGGTTCCGTAAGAGCGCGGGTGCGGCATGCCCTCGCCGAAGACGCGCACGCCGCCGTCGCTGGCGATGGCGGTGTTCGGATAGCGGAGAATGCGCTCGATGTCGATGTCGCTCATCGAGTGGTAGATCATCTGCGCGCCGCCGTTGCGCAGGATGTGGAAGATGGTGTCGATCTGGTTGTCGAGCGCCGGCTCGAGTCCGCGCAGGCGGGTGATTTCGGCCAGATTCTTGCCCTCCCATGAGTGGTCCTTCTCGTGGTAGGCGACGGTCGCGTAAGAGTAATCGGCGTGGCCGAGATTTTCGAGCCGCTGCTTCATCTCGGCGGCGATGCGCGCGCGGGTCTCGGGATTCGACAGGCGTTCGCGCAGGGCGTCGGCGCCGCCGGCGAGCGCCCAGGCGGGCAGCGTGATGCCGAGATTGGTGGAGGAGTGGTCGTAGGGGTATTGATCGACGACAACGTCCACGCCACGGCGGCGGTACTCTTCGACGAGAGCGATGGACTTCTCGCTGAAGCCCCAGATGCGCGGCGTGTCGATCTTGAAATGCGAGATCTGGACGGGCATGGCCGCCTGCTCGCCCACGCGCGCGGCCTCGTGGATGGCTTCAAGGATCTGCGCGCCCTCGTCCCGCATATGGGATGCATAGACGCCGTCGTAGACGGCGGCGGACTTCGCCAGCTCGACCACCTCTTCCGTGGGCGCATATGCGCCCGGGATGTAGATGAGGCCCGTGGAAAGGCCCGCCGCGCCCTGCGCCATGGCGGCGTGGACCAGCTCTTTCATGCGCGCCAGCTCTTCGGGCGTGGCGTGGCGGTTTTCCGTGCCCATCACCTGGCGCCGCACGGTGTTGTGTCCGATCAGCGTGGCGACGTTCACGCCGATGCCGAGCTCCTCCAGGCGCGCAAACCACCGGGCCACATCGGAAGTGGAGCCTCCGCAGTTGCCGGTGACGATGGTGGTGACGCCATCGAGCAGGTAGTTGTCGGCGCGGGGGACCTTCTCGATCGCCCCTTCCACGTGTGTGTGGACGTCAATGAAGCCGGGCGCGACCACGCGCCCCGCGGCGTCGATGACCCGCGCGGCGGTGGCGCCTTCGAGCCTGCCGACGGCGGCGATGCGCCCGTCCTTGACGGCGACGCTCGCATAAAACCAGGGATTGCCCGTGCCATCGATGACGCGGGCGTTGCGGATCAGGACGTCGTACTGGGCGGCGGCGGGAAGTACGGCGAGCGCGAGAAGGAGCGCGAGCCTCATTTCTGGAGCGTACCGCAGAAGAAATCCAGCGCGCGGGCGATGAAGGCGCGCATCTCGCCGCGCTTCACCACCGCGTCCAGAAACCCGTGCTGGCAGACGAACTCGGCGCGCTGGAAGCCCTCGGGCAGCTTCTGCCGGATGGTCTGCTCAATGACGCGCGGACCGGCGAAGCCGATCAGCGCGCCCGGTTCGGCGATGTTCAGATCTCCGAGCATGGCGAAGCTCGCCGTCACGCCGCCGGTGGTCGGATCGGTGAGCAGGCTGATGAACGGCACGCGCGCCTCGTCCAGCCGCATCAGCATGGCGCTGATCTTGCCGAGCTGCATCAGGCTGACCGCGCCTTCCTGCATGCGCGCGCCGCCGGAGGCGGAGACGATGATCAGCGGGTCGCGCGTCTGGATCGAGCGCTCGATGGCGCGGGTGATTACCTCTCCGACGACTGCGCCCATCGATCCGCCGATGAATTTCAGCTCGAGCGAGCAGGCGTGCACAGTGCGGCCGGCGAGCTTGCCTGTGACCGAGATGATGGCGTCGCGCAGCCCCAGTTCCTGCTGCATCGAAGCGAGGCGGTCCTTGTAAGACTTCGAGTCGACGAATTCGAGAGGGTCCGTGGAGACGAGGTTCGCGTCGTGCTCCTGCCATGCCGGTTCGGGGTCCAGCAGGTACTTCAGCCGGGTTCGGGCGTCGACGCGGAAGTGGAAGCCGCACTTGGGGCAGCAGTGGAGGTTCTCTTCAATTTCCTTGCGCCAGATGATCTGGCGGCAGGAGTCGCACTTGACCCACAGGCCCTCCGTGCGGACGTGGCGCTGCTCGCCGCCGGCTTTTTCGATCTTCTTTGCCTTGAACCAATCCATGGAAGGGCCTCGCGGCCATCTCTCACCGTAACAGGATTGCCGCAATGGACTCAAGGGCGGCGGCGGGCGATACTGTGGGCGTGAAGCTGTGGCTGCTGTATGTGGGCCGGGCGCGGGACGAGCACGCCAACGCCCTGGCGCGCGAATATCTGAAGCGCAGCGCCCGTTACATGCAGTGCGAAATGCGCGAGATCGATCCGCGCCGCTACGATCCGTTCGCGCGGCATGCCGGGGCGCGCAAGGCGCTGCTCGATCCGGCGGGGCGGGAGATGGACTCGCACGAGTTCGCCGTGCTGGTGGGCGCGGCGGAGCGCGAAGCGCGGGATCTCGTGTTCGTGCTGGGCGGGCATGACGGGCTGCCGCCGGAGTGGCGCGAGAGAGCGGAACTGCTCGTGTCTCTCTCGCGGCTGACGATGCCGCACGAGCTGGCGCGGGCGGTGCTCGCCGAACAGATCTACCGCGCGCTGACGATGCTGCGCGGGCACCCGTATCCGCGGTGAATCCGGATTACGCTCCGGAGCGGGAAGCCAGCCGCAGGATGTGATCCGCCGCCGAGACGCCCCGGTGCAGGGCTTCCTCGAACAGCGACAGCGCGCTGATGTCGCTGTTGGCGTACACGAGCGAGCCCTGATGGCGCGCGCGGCGCAGGCGCTCCGGGTGGAAGATGGCGCCCGGCGCGGGGCGCGGCATGGCGTGGCCGATGCGGAAGATATCCAGCCGGCGCACGCATCGGCGGATGTCGGGATGCGCGCGCTCCAGGTCCGAGAGCACCATCTCTTTCCAATACGCGTAGTCGCCCCCGAGAAGCAGGCGGCGCTGGTCGGCGGCGCGGCCGGAGGCCAGGGCCAGGTACCACGTCCAAACAGTTTCCGGCTGATGTGTTTTGACGCTCTGATGCGTGGCGACGACGTAGCCAAGCGAGGGCGAGCGGAAGATGACGTTATCCCAGGCGTACCCCAGGCCGCGGTTTTCCGGCCACCGCGCGAGCGTGAGATTCGCCACCACCCAGGGTGCGTACGCGAAAGGCCAGCGGGGCGGGGGCGGATCGACAATCCAGGAGGCGAGCCATGTGGGTGCGGCGAAGATCACGAAAGCCGCATCGTAACGGGTGTTGCCCGCTGTGACCTCCCAGCGGGAGTTGGCTTTGCGGATCGAACGCACCATGGCGCCGGTGCGCACCTTGGGGCCGATGCGGTCCAGGAGCCGGCGCGCCAGCCAGCCGTTGCCCTCCGGCCAGGTCAGGGGGCCGAGTTCATGAGGTTCTCGCGCGGCGAAGTAGTGCAGTCCCGCCCACGCCGAGATGCCTTCGAGTGATGTGCCGTAGTCGTCGCGCGTCGAGTAGTCGAGAAACCAGAGCAGGTAGGGCGACGAAATGCCATGCTGCCCGAGCCACTGCTCAAACGAGATCTGGTCCAGGGCGCGGATGGCGGGCGTAGCGCGTCCGAGCCCGTCTTCCATGGGGATGCGGAAGGCGCCGGTCTGGCGCAGCTCGCTGGTGATCTCGTCAAAGCGCCTGTGCTGCCGCGCATCTTCCGGCGTGAGCCCGACGGCGGGTTCGATGCCCTCCTGCCAGCGGCCGTGGATGAAGAGCCGCTCGCGGGGCTCGTGGCATAGGTGGCGCTCGCTCCAGGTTTCGCCTTCGAGCAGCCCCAGCTCGCGGCAGAGCTCGCGCGTGAGTTGCTGCCGGGGATCGGGGACCGGCAGATAGTGCGCGGCCCAGGGATAGGCGGAAACCTCGTTGCGGCCGGAGCGCGAGTTGCCGCCGGGCTCGCGCTCCATTTCCAGAAGCAGGAAATCGTGATAGCCGCGGCGGCGCAGATGCCACGCGGCGGAAAGGCCGGCCACGCCGGCGCCGACGATCACGGTCTCCACGCGCTCCGTGCGCTGCGGGGATGGAAACGCAGCGTGGTCCCGCAGCCGGTGGCCGAGATCCGGGCCCTCTGTGCCGGACTCGAAGACGAAGCCGCCCTCGATCCGCGGTTCGGATTTCGGCAGGACTCCGATGATGGCGGCGGCGAGGTCGCGGCGGCGGATCATCGCAGGATCTCGTGCCATTCGCGGTCGTAGTAGCGGACCAGGACCTGATCGAAGAGGCGGTTCGGCTCGGCGGGTACGGGCGCCAAATCAGGAGGGAAGTCGAACAGCGTGGCCACGCTTGCGGGCGTGAGGAAGCGCAAGCCCGAAGGGAGCTTTTCCGGCGGGCGCCATTCCGTATGAGCCGCCAGCACATAGCCCCACTCGCCGAACGACGGCACGTAGGCGTGATACGGATACGTGCGGAAGCCCGCCGCTTTCATCGTCTCGTGGATGCACCAGAAGGACTGGCGGGCGAACATCGGCGAAGTCGACTGCACCACCGCCACGCCGCCCGAGGCGAGCGAGCGCTTCAGCAGCCGGTAGAACGCGGTGGTGTAGAGCTTGCCGAGCGAGTAGTTGTTGGGATCGGGGAAATCGGCGGCGATGAAGTCAAACGGCTCGCGCGAGGACTCGAGCCATGGGAACGCGTCGGCATTGATGATGCGGACGCGGCGGTCTTGCAGCGAACGGCTGTTCAGTTCGGCCAGCAGCGGGTGCGAGCGGAACAGGCGCGTCATTTCGGGGTCGAGATCGACGAGCGTGACGGATTCGATCGACGGGTAGCGGAGGATCTCGCGCACGGCGAGCCCGTCGCCGCCGCCGAGCACCAGGGCGCGGCGCGGCGCGGGGATGGAAGCCAGCCCCGGATGGATCAGCGCTTCGTGATAGCGGTATTCGTCGCGCGAGGAGAATTGCAGGTGCCCGTTGAGATAGAGGCGGATGTCGTCCTTCCAGCGGGTGACGGCGATGCGCTGGTATGGAGTGGTGCGGGCCAGGATTACGTCGTCGGCGTAAAGAGCGGCGTCGGCGGTGTCGGTGATGCGCTCGCCGAGCGCCAGCCCCGCGCCGAGCACGATCACCACGGCGGCGGACGCTGCGCGCTGCACGAGAGGCTGCGGCAGATGGCTCCGGAACAGCCACGTCGACCACAGCGCCACCAGCGCATTCACCAGCCCGAAGAGCATCGCGCCGCGCACCAGCCCGAGCCGCGGCACCAGGAACAGCGGGAACAGCAGCGACGCCCCCAGCGCGCCCAGGTAATCGAAGGTGAGCACGTTGGCCACCAGCTCCCGCAACTGGTACCGCTCGCGCAGAATGCGCATCAGCAGCGGAATCTCCAGCCCGACCAGAACCCCGATCAGCAGCACCACCCCGTACAGCAGCAGCCGGAACCCCTGCGAGTAAGCGAACGCAAAAAACAGGATCGTCGAGGAGAAGCCGCCGAGCAGCCCCACCATCAGCTCAATGGAAATGAACCGCGCCACCAGCCTGCTGGTGATGTAGCGCGACAGCCACGAGCCGACCCCCATGGCGAACAGGTAGGTTCCGATGACGGTGGAGAACTGGAGGATGCTGTCGCCGAGCAGATAGCTCGCCAGAGCGCCGGCGATCAGCTCGTAGATGAGACCGCAGGCGGCGATCAGAAAGACCGAAAGGAACAGGACGAACGCCATCGGCGTGCAGGCGGCTCTAGTGAACCGCGGCGGCGACGATGATGGCGATGCCCAGCGCCATGAATCCGGCGAAGACCGCCAGCGCCGTGTTGTGCTTCTCGATGATCTCCTTCCACAGATCGTAAGGCGTAATCTTGTCCCAGAGCATGAAAGAGACCACAAGGATCACGACGCCGAGAATGGCGAAGAGAACGGCGTTCAACAGAGCCGCAAGGTGCACGATGGAAGTGTTCATCGGTTATTTCCCTCCAAACCAGCGGGGCAGCCAGGAATAATGCGAGCGGTAGACGCCCGGGTTCTCGCGGATCGACTTGGGCACGTTCTTGATCTCGGTGGCCGAGGAGGCGAACCAGCCCATGCGCCCGGCGCCGAAACTGGAGCCGAGCACCAGCAGACCGTACAGCAGATAGGGCAGCGACAGCTTCATTCGTCATCCTCCGAGGAAGAGCCGAGCGCGGCGCCATAGTCGCTCTCCGACCAGCGCGCCGTCTCGAATCCGATGGTACGGAACGTGTGCCGCAGCGGCGCGATCAGCAGCAGAGGCAGAGCCAGCAGCAGGAGCCAGAAGCGCGGCACGTCGTTCCTGACGATGATCTCGTAGTTCATGCTCATGCCGGAAGAGGCCCGCGCCGAGGCCTGCGCGTCCATCTCCGGCTCGATGCGCAGGTAATAGGTCCCGGCGGGCACACGGGCGAGCAGAGCGGAGTCCGAGCGGCCGCCTTCGCTCCAGGAGCCGTCGGAATCGCTGCCGTGGTAGTAGCTGATCTCGCGCCCGAAGTCGAACCCCTGCGCTCCGTCCTCGCGCAGCAGCGCCAGGTTGAAATACGCCCAGTTGTTGTCGAGATCCGTCTTGATCTCGACCTCGACATTGCCATCGCGCGGGATGTTGAAGGTTTGAGTGACGAATGAGGTTTCTCCCGGCGAGCCGTGCACGTAACGGTAGCGGCCGCGGAAGACCTCGCGGTTGCCCGCTGTGGCGATAGCGGCGATCAGTAGAAAAACCCACACCGCCGCCAGTAGCATGAAAGTCCGCCAAGAGCGCTTCGCCTGTTCCGTGTGCGGGTTGGGCTGGTTCAGGTAGACGCCGTGCGCCTGCGGAGGCGAGCCTTTCAGTCCGAACGCCTTCCAGACCTCCTCGCCGCTCATGTAGACGCCTTGCGACCAGTTGATCTCCTTCTCGTCCCGCTCGCTGGAGAGCACATACGGAGGCGAAACGTAGTCGTTGGCGTCCACCTTTTCGCCGACGCGCACCGCCCACGGGAATTCGCCCATGACGAACGTCGTCACCGCCTCGGCGTTCTGGAAGTGCGAGTACACCCTGCCTTCGTAAGAAGCCGCTTTGCGCCCTTTCCAGACTGTGAATGCGGGCATCGCGCGCAGCGTGCGCACAAGGCTCCAATGGCCATCGTAAAAAGTGAGGTAGCGGAACCCGGCGTAAGGATTGAACAGCAGGTATTCGTGCCAGCTATAGGGCGTCCCGTCCACGTAGATGGTGCGGACCTGGAAGCCGATGGCCTCCCAAGTCTTGCCCTCGAACTTGCCGCGCGAGCCCAGCGGCAAGACGGGACGCTGGCGCTGCGCTTTGTCAAAGCGCTGCAGGATCTGGAGCGACGGCGAGGAGGTGTCGATGACCGTGCAGCACTGAATGCAGACGGCCGAGCGCGTATGCGCGAAACCGTGCAGTTCGATCCTCCCGCCGCAGTTCGGGCAGGAGATGGGCGCCGGCGCGGGCACGCGGTTCGAGGTCACCATCCTTCAAACTCCCTGAGATTGGCGAGCCGGAGTTCGTCGAATGTGACGAAGCGCCCCGCGAACAGCAGCGGCGGGTTCTCCGAGTAATCGATGGTGGCGAAGCGCGCGTCGTGCGTGCGCAGGTCGGCGGTGAGAAACTCGCTGCGGTCCGAGGTCGTGAAGGGAAGCTCGCCCTCGAAGCCGATGTAGCGCACCGGCGTAAGGTGCGTGACGTAGAAAGGCGCGCCCGCAATTTTGAGCTGCGTGCCGGGACGGACCTGGTCCGGCAAGGGCAGCGGCGCGGGCGGCGTGGCGAGGAAGCTCACGGCGTAATCCGCCTGCGCGTCGGAGAGCCAGCCGCTCGACTGGTCATTGAAAAGAATGTGCCACTCGTTCCAGCCGCCCTGCTCCCACTCGTAGCGGATGCGCCCGATGACGGTGAAGCGGCGGTTGTCGAAGATGCCTTCCGTGTAGAGCTGGATGGGGCTCGCATCGGGCGGCAGATCGGCGGTGATGCCGACCTTCTCCAGATCCACGTCGTGGCGGACGAGGATCGAGTGGCAATAGGGGCAGGCGGTCTGCACCGCGGACGACCAGGCGAACTGCACCGGCGCGCCGCAGGAGGGGCAATTGGCCGTGCGCCTCACGGAAGGGTCCTCTCCATGAAGCGGACGCGCACGCTCGATGCGCCGAGGCGGCTGCGCAGTTCGCCTTCGAAGTCCCACGCCGGACGCGGGCGGCAGCAGTACAGGTTCAGCGCGAGGAAGCCGTGCTCGGGCCAGGTGTGGATGGTGAGGTGGGACTCGCTCAACAGCACCATGCCCGTGATGCCGCCCGTGTTGGGAAACTCGCGCCACACGGCGGGCGCGGCGGGGTGAAGGTCGAGAGCTTCGACAAGCGAAGCGAACAGCGACTCCAGGACTTCGCGTGACGCCAGCGCATCGGCGCGGCACCCGCCCGCATCGACCACCCACTCGCAACCGGGTGTCATGGCATTCGAACGCGCCTATTGTATCGTCACGCCTGCGGCTTGCCGCATTCGGGGCAGAACTTCGCCGCGCGCGGGATCTGCTGGCCGCACTCCATGCAGAACTTCATGGCGGCTCCGGCGGCAGCGCCCGCAGCGGCGCCGGCAGCCACAGGGGCGGCAGGGGGCGCGGCGGGAGGCGTCCCGGCGGGCGGCTGAGGGGCAGCGGGAGGCGGCGCCTGCGGCGGCTGAGGCGGCGGCTGTTGCGCCTGCGGATTCAGCGACTGCGCGAAGACCTGTCCCAGGCCAACGCCTGCGCCGAGACCCACGCCAAGCCCGGCGAGTCCGCCGCCGCCCTCGTTGGCGGCAGCGATGGGCAGCGACTGAGCGGCCTGGAACTGCGTGTACTGCTGCATGTTGCCGATCATGTTCATGCCCACGCGGGTGTCGAGGAACTTCTGGAGCTCTTCCGGAAGGGAGAGGTTCTCGACGGCGAACTGGTCCAGCATGACGCCGAGCTCGGCAAACACGGGCGTCACGGTGGCTTTGATCCGCTCGCCAACTTCGATGTAGTTGGCTGCCATGTCGAGGAACGGCACGCCGCTCTCGGCGAAGGCGTCCGAGATGTGAGAAACAATGATCTGGCGCAGTTGCGGCTCCACCTCGGCCAGCGTGTACCGCTCGCCGAAGCCGCTCACCTTGGTCAGAAACAGCTTGGGATTCTCGATGTGCCAGGAGTAGACGCCGTAGCCGCGCAGGCGGACCGCGCCGAAATCCTTGTCGCGGATGGTGACCGGCTGCGCTGTGCCCCAGCGCTGGCCAATCTGCTGCCGCGTGCTGAAGAAGTACACGTCGCTCTTGAACGGGGACTGGAAGAGCTTGTCCCAGTTCATGAGGTTGGTCAATACGGGCAGGGTTTGCGTATTGAGCGTATACAGGCCCGGGCCGAAGATGTCGGCGCAGCGGCCTTCGTTGACGAACATCGCCGCCTGGGATTCGCGGACGGTGAGTTTGGCGCCGTTCTGGATCTCCATGTCCTGCATGGGATACCGGTAGGTGAGGACGCCCTCCTCCTGGTCGGTCCACTGAATGACGTCGATGAACTGTTTCTTGATGAACGAGCGAATCTGGTCGCCCAGGGCCATGTGCACCTCCGTTCGCCTCAGTATACGGGATCACGGCCCCGCGTGTTCCGCAAATCGGAGCCGGTGTGCGATGATCGAGGCGATGCGGCGCGTGGTCACAGCGGCGGACATTCCGGCCCAGGGCGCTTTTCGCGTGGAGCGTGGCGCGCTGTGGACGCCGTCGGCGCGCGACCTGGCGCGGGAGCGGGGCGTCGAGGTGATCGAAATGGCGCCGGAGGAACTGGCGGCGCTGGCCGAGCCGGAGCGGACCATCGCGGTGGGCGCCGATCACGGCGGCTTTGCCCTGAAAGAGCGGGTGAAGGCGCTGCTGGAAGAGCTGGGTTGGCGGGTGGAAGACGTGGGCGTGTTCGAAGAAAAGCCCGCCGATTATCCCGATATCGCGCACGAAGCGGCGTTGCGGGTGGCGCAGGGGCGGGCGGCGCTGGCGATCATCGTGGACGGCGCGGGCATCGGCAGCGCGATGGCCGCCAACAAGGTGCCGGGCATCCGCGCAGCCCTATGCTATGATAGGGCTTCCGCACGCAACAGCCGCGAGCACAATCACGCCAACGTGCTCACTCTGGGCGGCCGGATGCTCACCTGGAGCCAGGCGGAAGACATCGTGCGCACGTGGCTGTCCACGCCGTGCGGAGGCGGGCGTCACGCCGCGCGCGCCGCCAGGATCGCGGAAATTGAACGGCGGTATTCATCGTGGAACCCGCAGAACTCGCCAAAATAGCGGCCGAAATCGCTGAGGAATTGCTCGCCGGAGCGGCGGGCGTCCGCGGCCGCGAAGGGTTGAACCACTCGCCCGAGGTCTGCCCGGGGTGCGTCCAGCGGTGCGTGCAGATGTGCGCCCTCAAGACGCGCGCCATCGTCGAGGCGGGTGCGGACCGGGTCTCCGCCAGCGAGCATTTGACGAAAGTTGACCCCACGCTCGCCGGGCTGATCGACCACACGATTCTCAAGCCCGAGGCGACTGCCGACGACGTGCGGAGAATCTGCCGCGAAGCCCGCCGCTACGGCTTCGCCAGCGTCTGCGTGAATCCGTACTGGGTGCCGCTGGCGGCGGCGGAACTGCGCGGCTCCCCCGTCAGGGTATGCACCGTGGTGGGATTCCCGCTGGGCGCGACATCCACTGCCGCCAAGGTCTGCGAGACCGAACTGGCGCTGCGCGACGGAGCGCAGGAAATCGACATGGTGATGAACGTCGGCGCGCTGAAGAGCGGAGATTACGCGGCCGTGGAATCCGACATCCGCCTGGTGGCCGAGACCTGCCACAGGCGCGGCGCGCTGCTGAAAGTGATTCTGGAGACGGCGCTGCTCGACGACACGGAGAAAGCGGTGGCCTGCGCGTTGGCCAAGCTCGCCGGCGCCGATTTCGTCAAGACCTCCACGGGATTCTCCAAACACGGAGCGACGGCTGCCGACGTGGCGCTGATGCGGCGCGTGGTGGGCCAGCAGATGGGCGTCAAGGCGTCCGGCGGCATCCGCACGCTGGAGGATCTGAGAGCCATGACGGCGGCGGGCGCTACGCGGATCGGCGCCAGCGCCAGCGTCAGGATTATCGAAGCGGCGGCGAAGCAGGCGCCATGACGGAAACACGCAAGAGCCGCGTCCGTTTCCGGGACCGCGCCGAGCTGCTCGACTTCCTGCTGGAGGTCTCCACCGTCGCCTCCGAGACGCTGGACCTGAACGAGCTCATGGCGAACGTGGCCGCCATCGTGCGGCAAGTGATCCCGCACGAGCTCTTCGCGATCCTCCTTTACAGCGAACGCCGCCAGGGGCTGCGCATCCGCTATGCGGTGGGCCACCGGCGCGAGATCGTCCAGAATCTGGTGGTCAAGCTTGGAGAAGGGATCACGGGCGCGGCGGCAGCCTCGCGCAAGCCGGTGGTGGTGGGCAACGTGCTCGAGGACAGCCGCTATCTGAACGCCATGGACGCGGTGCGGAGCGAGATGGCCGTGCCGATGGTGCTGAGGCAGAAACTGGTGGGCGTCATCGACCTGCAATCGACGATCCCAGACGCCTTCACGCAGCAGGACCGCGCGTTGCTGCAACTGATCGCTTCGCGCGTGGCTGCGGCCGTCGAGAACGCCCGGCTCTACCGGCGCATCGAGCGGCAGAGCCGCACGCAGCGCACGCTGGCGGCGATGGCGCAGGAGTTCTCCTCGATCCTCGACCTGGACCAGCTGCTCGAGAAGATCGCCCTCAGCATCAGGCGCCTGATCAACTACGACGCCTTCATGGTGATGGTGGTGGACGAGGCAGCGGGCGTGCTGCGCAATGTTCACAGCCGGCGCTTTGATGAAACGCAGCCGCGCCCGTCGCTGCCGCTCGGCCAGGGCATCACCGGAGCGGCGGCGGAGTCGAGGAAGCCGGTGCTGGCGCCAGACACCGGCCGGGATCCGCGCTACGTGGACTGGCACCCCGGCATCCGCAGCGAGCTGGCCGTGCCCCTGATCGTAAAAGACCGCGTCCTTGGCGTAGTGGATCTGGAGAGCCGGCGGCTGAACTATTTCAACGAGGACCACGTCCGGCTGCTCTCGTTGATCGCGCCCTCCATCGCCATCGCAATCGAAAACGCGCGGCTGTACGAAGAGCTGGCGCAGCGCGAGCGCGAGATCCAGCAGGACTTGCAGGCGGCGCATGATCTTCAGTCGGTGCTGCTGCCGCAATCGCCGCCGCCCGTGAAGGGGCTCCAGGTCGGCATGCGCATGAAGCCGGCGCGGCTGGTGAGCGGAGACGTGTACGAATTCTTCGACTACGACAACGACAGCATGATGATCGCCTTTGGCGATTCCAGCGGAAAGGGCGCCGCGGCGGCGCTCTACGGGGCGCTGTTCACCGGCATGCTGCGCGGCGAGGCGCCGCGCCGCCGCAGCCCGGCGCAACTGTTGCGGTCGCTGAACGACACGCTCACCGAACGGCAGGTGCCGGCGCGCTATGTCTCCCTGCTGCTGCTGCTCTGGAAGGCCAAGCAGCACGAGTTCGTCATGGCCAACGCCGGCTCCACCACGCCGCTGGTCTGCCGTACGGGGCAGATCCTTCAGCCGCACGCCGCGGGCGTGCCCGTGGGGCTGCTGGAGAACGTCGATTACGACGAGACGCATTTCGAAGCGCAGCCGGGCGATGTCGTCGTGCTGGTGAGCGACGGCGTTCAGGACCAGCCGAATCCAGCTGGCGAGGAGTACGGGCGCCGCCGCCTGCGCCGGTATCTGGAAGCGCACTGCGTTGGCACGGCGCAGGAGATCGCCGATGGCATGCTCGACGACATCGAGCAGTTCCGGGAAGGGCGCGCCGTGCATGACGACCAGACCGTGATCGTGCTGAAAGTGGACTGACGGGGGGCCGATGAACGGGGCATTCGAGTATCGCGACGGCTTGCTGTTCTGCGAGCAGGTGGACTTGACGGAAGTGGCCGCGCGTGCAGGCACGCCTTGCTATGTATACTCCGCCGGCGCGCTCCGCCGCGCCTTCGGCGTCTTCGAGGAAGGACTTGCCGGGCTCCCGCATCTGGTCTGTTTCGCCGTCAAAGCGAACGGCAACCTCGCCGTGCTCCGGCTGCTCGCGGAAGCCGGCGCCGGATTCGACATCGTCAGCGGCGGAGAGCTGTTCCGCGTGCTGAGAGCCGGCGCGGATCCGGCGAAGATCGTGTTTTCCGGCGTCGGCAAGACGCGCGAAGAGATCGAGGCCGCGTTGCAGGCGGGCATTCATTCCTTCAACTGCGAGAGCGAGGCGGAATTGATGCTGCTCAGCTCGCTGGCGCAGCACCTGGGCAAGACCGCGCGCGCGGCCATCCGCGTGAACCCGGATGTGGATGCGGCCACACACCCCTACATCTCCACCGGCCTGAAGCGGCACAAGTTCGGCATCGACATCGCTGAAGCCGAGCAACTATATGTGCGCGCCGCCGAGCTGCCCGGCCTGGCGCTGGAGGGCGCGAGCTGCCATATCGGCTCGCAGTTGCTGGACGTGGCGCCGCTCATCGAGGCGGCGGAGCGCATGGGTGCGCTGGTGGAACGGCTGCGCGCGCGCGGCATCGCGCTGCGGTTTCTGGATCTCGGCGGCGGCCTCGGGGTGCCGTACCGCAAGGACGACCCCTGGCCGGACGTGCCGCGTTATCTGGCCGCCGTGCGGGAGCTGGCCGAGAGATTGCAGGTGGAGCTGCTGCTCGAACCGGGCCGTTTCATTGCCGGACCGGCGGGCACACTGCTATCGCGGGTCCTGTACAGGAAGACCGGCGGCGGCAAGGAGTTCCTGATCGTCGACGCCTCCATGACCGAACTGATCCGCCCCGCGCTGTATGAAGCCCACCACGAAATGCTGCCGCTTCGCCAGCCCGGGCGCGGCAGGCTTGTCGCCGACATCGTGGGGCCGGTGTGCGAGAGCAGCGATTTTCTGGCCGAGGAGCGCGAGATCGAGAACCTCCTGCCTGGCGATTATCTGGCGGTGATGACCGCCGGCGCCTACGGCTTTGTGATGGCGTCCAACTACAACGCGCGGCCGCGGCCCTGCGAAGTGCTGGTAGAAGGCGGCAGGTGGCGCGTGGTGCGGCAGCGCGAGAGCCACGAGGATCTGGTGCGCGGCGAAGAGGTGTAGCCGGGTCCGCTTCAGAGAAGCTTGCGGAGCACAGCTTCCAGCTCCTGCACGTTCACTTCGCCGGGGAAGACGTGCGCTTTCCTGCCCGCCCGGTCGTACACCACCGTGAAGGGCAGCCCGCCGGACCAGCGGGAATCGACCAGCGAGATGAACTTCTCGTCGTTCTTGAAGTTCTTGATGAACGCAGGCGGGGGCGCCTTGATCTTGTCCAGGAACTCCGCCACCGTGCGCCGGTCGCTCTCCTCATCGATGGCGACCGTGGCGAATTCGAGCCCTTTGGCGCGGTACTTCGCCGCCAGCGCCACCAGTTCCGGCATCTCCTTGCGGCAGGGGGCGCACCAGGTGGCCCAGAAGTTCACCACCAGGACCTTGCCTTTGGCGGAGGAGACAAAGCGGCTGTAGCCGGACTCGTCGATCGGCTTGAGATCAGCCGCAGAGACGAGCCCGGCTGCCAGCACGAACAGAACCGGAAGGAAATGTTTCACGTGCTCTTCTTCACCCTCTTGATGGTGCAACCGAACGCTTTGGTCTCGGTGACGGGCAGCGGCTTGTCCTCCAGCGCCGCGTTGAGCACGTCCTTCAGGTACGTCTTGGTCACCTTGTCCGCGGGGCGGGAATCATCGATGGCGCCGTGGTAGACGACCTCGGAGTTCTTGCCGATGACGAACACATGCGGCGTAAACTGGGCCTCAAAGCGGTCCGCTTCCACGTTGTTCACATCCTTCAAAACACGGAAGGGGAAACCGTGCTTGCGGGCATGCTCGGCAGCCTCGGCGGAGGACTCCGTCGAGTTCGGGTTCAGGAACACGAACTGTACGCCTCTCTGGCTGAACTCGCTATACAGCGACTTCATCCGCTCGTTGTAATCGTTTGAGATGGGGCACTGCGTGGAGATGAAGATCACCGTGGTGATCTTGCCCGCGGTCTGGATCTCCACCGGCTTGCCGTCGAGATCCGTCGCTTTGATGGACTCTACCTTGCCCGGCGCGCCGAGCAACATCAGGGCGGCTGCGAATGCGGCGATTGTCGTCATGGCTTGCTCTCCTCTTTCCCTTCTGACTTGGATGACTCGCGTTTCCGTTCCAGTTTCAGGTTCACCACGGCGTCGAGCCGGGTGTCGAAGATGGTGAGCGTCCGCTTCGGGCTCTCCATGTCGTGGTACGTGGCAGTAATCTCGTAATCAATGCTGGTGGAGAGATTCTGGAACTGATACTTGCCGTCCTCGCGGGTGATGAAAGAGCGGATCTGAAGTGTCTTGAGATTCTTGAGCTGCACGACGGCGCCCGCCGCCGGGTTGCCGTCCGGCAACGTCACCACGCCGCTGACATTGCGGATGTTCGGATCCCTGCCTTTCTCCTTCTTCTGGTTCGTCCACTGCATGCCGGAGGCAAGCAGGGCGCAGGCGAACAGGACAGGCAGGCAGCGTCGCGCGAACGTCATTTCTCCTGGCTCCCAGCCGGCTTCAAGGTCATGTACACATCGAGGCGTTCCGGGCCGCCGGAAAGTTTCACAATCCGCTCTTCCGGCACGAACCCTTTCGCCCGGGCCGTCACCCTATATTCTGCCTGATCCGGCGGAACCTGGAAGGAGAACTCGCCACGGGAGTCCGACCGCGTGAGGACAGGCTTCGGCTTCCTGCGGCCCGGAGGAGGCGAAAGCAGCAGAAGCTCCACCTCCGCGCCGGCCAGCGCGAAACCGGGGTCGCGGAAGACGGTTCCGGCGATCACGGCCGGTTCGGGTTTTTGCCCAGCCAGCCCCGCCAGAATGAAGAAGAGTGCCAGGAAGAGCCGGAAGGGGCTAGCGCCACTCTTCCTCGTCCTCTTCCTCCTCATCCTCTTCCTCCTCGTCGAACTCTTCCTCGTCCTCGTCAAAATCCTCGTCGAGGTCGAGGTCGTCGTCCTCGGGCTCGAGTTCGAGCGGATCGAGAGAAGCTACCGTGAAGCTCCGCCCACACTCGCTGCACAGCAGGGTTTCACCCTCGGCGAGCTCGTCCTCGTCCTCTTCAAAGGGGGCGCCGCACTCGGGACAATAGATCATGACCGGTTCACCTCATCCCCATTCGGGGTGTTGGATGCGCTCAGTGTGAATTGTCGCCAAAGATGGCCGTCGAATGCAATGCCCTGGCGCTAACGGGAAGTCAGGAGCCGCTCTCTCTCCCGCTGATCCTCTTCGGCGATGGCCAGGCTGTGCCGGACCAGGTCGGCGTATGGCACGGTCACCAGCACCTTGTCCATGTCCTCCCAAGTGGAGATCATGTGGCGCACATGGCAATCGGCCAGCCGGATGACCCAGGGATCGGTAAGCTCCCGGCCACGCTCGGCAGCGATTTTCAGCAGGTCCGGGTGGCGCAGCGCTACAACCAGTTCGCGCTTTTCTTCGCCGCAGGAGATGTAGTACTTGCAGTCGATGGCGTCGGCGTGGCGGATGGAAATGGCGTTCTGCTGCCAGCGGAACTCGACGGTCCATGCACGGCCGAATGGATCGGCCACCTCGAAGCGCCTCAGATCCTGGCTCATGGTATCTACCATCGTAGCCGAACGCTGGCCGCCTCCCCGCCACGGGGGCCTACCAGCCGGCCAGACCCTGATGGCGCACGTGGGAGAGGAACTCGTCCCGCGTCTCTTTGCGGTGGCGGAACTCGCCGAGCATCGCCGACGACGTGGTGGAGGAGTGCTGCTTCTCCACGCCGCGCATCATCATGCAGAAGTGGCGCGCCTCGGTGATCACGGCCACGCCCTGCGGGTCCAGCACCTCCTGGATGCAGGCGGCAATCTGCTGCGTCATCCGCTCCTGCACCTGAAGACGGCGGGCGAAGACGTCCACCAGCCTCGGAATCTTGCTCAACCCGATGATCTTGTTTTTCGGGATGTAGGCCACGTGCGCTTTGCCATAGAAGGGAAGCAGGTGATGCTCGCACAGCGAGAAGAACTCGATGTCCTTGACCACCACCATCTCGTCGCAGCGCTCATTGAAGATGGCGCCATTGACAATCCTGTGGATGTCGGCCGTATAACCGCTGGTGAGAAAGCGCAGCGCCTTCTCCGAGCGCATGGGCGTCGAAAGCAGCCCCTCGCGAGAGGGATCTTCCCCCAGCGCCCGCAGGATTTCCTTCATGTGCGCCGCAATGGCGCCTTCCTCGCGGCGGTGTTCAAAAACCTTGACGACGGCTTTCGATGACGATTTCATTTCGCGTTGCTTCCTGTATGTCTGCGTTGGCCACAAACACTTCAAAGATGTTCCGGGGCGTCTCCCAGATTCTTAGCTTTTCCAGCCTCGCGGCGCGCCCGCCAAACCAGTGTGGCCATGCTTGAGCCAGCCGCCTGGCGGCTGCCAGCGCCAGATTCTCCGTTGTGGGCACGATGGCGGCGAACTCCGCCAAATCGAGGTTCAGATTGCGCCGGTCCGCCTGATCGAGCCAGACCCGTTTCACGAAATGGTCCAGCATGTCCAGCGGGACGAGCCTGCCCTCCGCCGGATCCACGGCGCCCGTGAGCGTGATCTCCATGACGTAGTCATGCCCGTGCCCGTAAGGGTTGTTGCACTTGCCAAACACTTCGCGATTGCGCTCGGCTGACAGCAGGTCCGTGTGCAGCCGGTGAGAGGCCGAAAAACGGTAGCGCCGCGCGAGGCGCACCTCGGGGCGATGGGACTTAGCGTCCGGCATATTCCACGTACAGGTCCTCGGTTTCGTAGAGGCGCACGGCGCGGATCCGCGCCGCTCCCTCGCGGAAGTGAGGTTCCAGACGCCGCCAGATCTCCACTGCCAGGTTCTCAGTCGTCGGCACTATGCGGTCGAAGGGCGGCACTTCCGCGTTCAGGTGGCGGTGATCCATGGGGCTGATGACTTCCTGCTCCAGGATCGCCTTGACTTGTTTCAGATCGACGACCATCCCGGTGACCGGGTCGGGGTCGCCTTCCAGCGTCACTTCCAGCACGAAGTTGTGCCCGTGCCCGCGCGGATGGGACTCGTCTCCGTACAAGGCGCGATTCTCGGCTTCCGACCAGTCCGGACGCCGGCAAACATGGGAAGAAGAGAACTCGATTCGGCGTGTCAGCAGCATCTTTTCTGCCAGAAGGTAGGATGCGGCTCCCCCTTCCCTCGATACAATTATAGGTTCCAGCCCTATGACGAAACCCAAGCTGTTGGTGTCCATTCAGACTGCGGCGGCGCTGATCCTGGTAGCGCTGTGCTTTATCGTGGCCGACTCGTTGCGCGAGAAGGTGGTCGGGGTGGGCGACCGCGCGCCGTCGTTCTCGATCGTCACCGACAAGGGGCGCCTGGTCTCGGCGGAAGATTTCGGCGGCAGAGTGCTGGTGCTGAACTTCTGGGCCACGTGGTGCCCACCGTGCATCGAGGAGATCCCGTCGCTGGATGCCATGGCCAAACAGCTCGCGCCCAGGGGCGTGGTCGTGCTCGGCGTGAGCGTGGACCGCAACGCCGCGGCGTATGAGAGATTCCTGAAGCAGGCGCGCGTCAGTTTCCTGACGGCGCGCGATCCGGAAGCGCGCATCAGCTCCAGCTACGGAACCTTCAAATATCCCGAAACCTACGTCATCGACAGCCGCGGGCGCGTGCGGCAGAAGCACATCGGTCCGCGCAACTGGATGGAGCCGGAGATCCTTCAAAGCATCGAAGCCCTGCTGTAGTCTGTAGGGCAGGGAGGGGCGTATCATGCCCGACTGGAAGCAGGAGCTGATCCGCATCGTTGGCGAGCGGGGCTATCTGGACCGGCCGGAAGACCTGCGCCTCTACGAATACGACGGCGGCGTGGACAAGGGCAGGCCTGAGATCGTGGTGTTTCCGCGGTCCGCGCAGGACGTAAGCGCCATCGTCAAGGTCTCGCGCCGGCACGGGGTTCCCATCGTCGGCCGCGGCGCGGGCACCGGCCTGAGCGGCGGCGCCATCGCCCGCAGCGGCGGCATCCTGATTTCCTTCGCCCGCATGAACCGGATTCTTGAGATCGATCCGTTCAACGAGCGGGCCGTGGTCGAGCCCGGAGTGGTCAACCTCGACATCAGCGCCGCCGCCGCGCCCTACGGCTATTTCTTCGCTCCCGACCCTTCCAGCCAGCGCGCCTGCACCATCGGCGGCAACGTGGCCGAGAACGCCGGCGGGCCGCACACGCTGGCCTACGGGGTGACCGCGAATCATGTGCTGGGGCTGGAGGTAGTGTTGCCGGACGGCGAGATCCTCCGCACCGGCGGCTTCTGGCCGGACGCGGCGGGCTACGACCTCACCGGCCTGATCACGGGCAGCGAGGGCGCGCTGTGCCTGGTGACCAAAGTGATCGTGCGCCTGATGCGCAAGCCGGAATCGGTGGAAACATTTCTGGCCATTTATGACAGCGTGGACGACTGCGCCACCACGGTGAGCGAAATCACCGCCCGCGCCATCACGCCCGCAGCCGTCGAAATGCTGGATGGATCCATGCTCCAGATGGTGGAAGAGGCGGTGCACGCCGGTTATCCGCTCGGCGCCGCAGGCGTGCTGCTGATCGAACTGGAAGGCGTGCGCGAGGCCGTGGCCGAACAGGCTGCGCAAGTCCGCCAGGCCTGCGCCGCCTGCCGGGCGCAGGAGATCCGGCAGGCGCGCAACGAGCAGGAGCGGCAACTGCTCTGGAAAGGCCGCAAGAACGCCTTTGGGGCCATCGGGCGCGTCAGTCCCTTCTACTATGTCCATGACGGCGTGGTGCCACGCACGAAGATCGCTCCCACGCTGCGGTATATCGAGGACGTCTCCCGCCGCAGCGGCCTCGCCATCGGCAACATCTTCCACGCCGGCGACGGCAACATGCATCCCATCATCCTGTTCGACGCCCGCCGCCCCGGAGACATCGAGAAAGCACAGAAAGCCGGCTTCGATATTCTTGAATACTGCGTCGATTCGGGCGGTTCCATCACCGGAGAGCATGGCATCGGGATGGAGAAGATCCACCTGATGGACCGCCAGTTTTCCCAGGAGTCGCTGGAAATGATGCGCCGGCTCAAGATGACGTTTGATCCGGCGCGGCTCTTCAACCCGGGCAAGCTTCTGCCGGAGCGGCAGCCCTGCCCCGAACTGCGGCAGCCGCCCGTCACGCCGGGCGGCAGCCTGCCGTGCTGAAAAACGCGCCCAGGAGGATTTTCATGGGAAACAGGCGAGAATTCCTGCTGCAATTGTCAGCCTTTGCCGCGCAGCCAGGCAAGAAAATCTCTCCAAAAGAGCGGGTCAACCTCGTGCTGGCCGGCCGGGCGCCGGACCGGCCGCCTTTTTCTTTCTGGCACCACTTTCATGACGAGGATCAGCCCGGGCGCAGGCACGCCGCTTTGACTCTCGACTTCGCCCGCCGCTACCAGCTCGACATCGTGAAGGTGATGAGCGACTACCCGTACCCGAAGGGCGCCGGATCCCAGTGGCATGAACTCAAGCCGCTCGACAACCCGTTCCCCGAGCAGGTGAAGGCGCTCGAGCTGATCCGCGACGGCTTGGCCGGTCAGAAGCATTTCGTGGAGACGGTCTTCAATCCCTGGAACCAGGCCACGAAGATCGCCTCGAAAGAAGCCGTGATGGAGCTCATGCGGATCCGCCCGCAGGCGCTGCTTGATGCCCTGGAGGCCATCGCGCGCTCCGAAGCCAGCCACGTGCGGCGCGCGCTGGAAGCGGGCGCTTCGGGCGTTTTTCTCGCCGTGGACAACGCCCAGCAGGGCGTGCTGACGCTGGAGGAATACCGCCGTTTCAGCGAACCCTTCGACCGCATGGTGCTGGAGGCGGCCAGGGATGCGCCGCTCAACATCCTCCATCTGCATGGTGCGAAGGTTTATCTCGATCACTTCTGGCAGGGCTGGCCCGTGCAGGTCATTCACTATTCCGCGCACGAGACCGGCGTCCCGCTGGCCGAGGCCCGCAAGCGCACGTCCGCCGTGCTCATGGGAGGGCTCGACCACCGCAGCGTCGTCGGCGCGCCCGCCGCCGCCGTGCAGGCGATGGTGCGCGACGCCCGCGCCGCCGCGCCGAAATGGATCTGCGCGCCGGGCTGCTCCGTTCCCGACGAATCCAAAGGCGCCCAGTTGCTCGAGCTGAGCCGCCTGCTGCGGACCTCCGCATGAGCTGGCGCATCCGGCGGTGGGATCTCTACGCGCCCTGCTACGACCGCTTCATCTCCTTCGACGCGCACCGGCGCCGGTCGCTGGATCTTGCTGGCCTGACGCCCGGAGAGCGCGTGCTGGTGTGCGGCTGCGGCACGGGGCAGGACCTTCCGCTCCTGCCCGCCGGGCTGGAAGTTTACGCCATTGACGCAAGCCGCGGCATGCTGGAGCAGGCGGTGCGCCGCCAGTGCGGCTCAAAGGTTCATTTCCTGCGCATGGACGCGCAGCGGCTGGCCTTCCCGGACGCCTGTTTCGACTGCGTCATCCTCCACCTGATCGTCGCCATCGTGCCGGATCCGCGGGCCTGCCTGCGGGAAGCCGCACGCGTTCTCCAGCCGGGCGGGCGCATCGCTTTGTTCGACAAGTACCACGACGGACTCGGCAAACCGCGCTTCATCCGGCGCGCTCTGAACCCGCTCATGCGCCTGCTGGCCACCGATCTCAATGTGCCCCTGCCCCGATGGGCGCACGAAGCCGGGCTCCGAATCGTGCACGAGGAGCCCGCGATGTTGCGCGGCATGTTCCGCGTGGCCCGGCTCGAACACGCCGGCCCTAAACCGGCGTGAACTCGAGCGTGTGGTCGAACGGCGTGAAGCCGCAGATATACACGCTCTGCCCTGGGGGCTTTGGCTCTGCGCCCCGCACTTGCGTATAGGCGTGGAGGCCCAGTCCCGGCCCGAAGCGGAAGCCGCGGCCGCCGGCGCGCGCTTCGGCAAAACCATTCTTGAGCAGAAATGATTTTTCTCCAGCAGGCGCGGCCTCCACGCCGCGCAACTCAACGTTTTCCCGCAGGACCACTTCCACGGCCAGCGGCACGCCTGCCGTGCCCGTGGCGCGGATGCGCACTTGCACGCCGCGTTCCGTCTCCGTCACCGTGGCTTCATAGTCCATCCGCTGCACTTCGCTCTGCCGCCGGCGCGCGCGCAGCACGGCATGGTTCTCGACGGTGACTCTCTCTGGCGGGTCGAGCGGCTGATAATACGGCCCTTCGAGCGACTGCGTCATGCGGTAGCCGCCCGCAACCGGCGCCCACGCGCCGGGACGGAACTGCCCTTTGCCGAAAAACGCCGACGCGAACCGCACGCCCTCGATCGCGCAGGAACCGCAGCGCAGCGTGAGAAACCGGCTGTTGCCGTTCATCTGCACCGTGGCGTCCCACGCCCCGCGCCGGATGCGCGCGATCTTCAACACGTTCATCAGGCGGTGGTAGTTCTCGGGCAGCGGCTGTTCCGCCGGCAGCGGGCGGCGCAACTCCGGATACCGCAGATACTCGCTCACCGATCCGCCCCGCTCTTCGGTCTGCCTCGCCAGCGCCGCCCACTGCCCGTTGCCATCGAGGATGGCCAGATACCGCAACGGGAACCAGTAGCGGTCCATCGTGGCGCGCGCGTACTGGTCCTGGCGCGTGGAGATCTCGGTCACCACCTCTCCGTCCGGGTGCAGCAGCCAGAGCATGGATTCGAGGTTGCGGCGCACCGGATCGAGAAGTTCCCGCTTGCCCGCCCGCAGCGCGGTGACGAGCAGCGCCTGGTTGGTCACCGGATTGTAGACGCCCGTAGATCGCTCCGAATACTGTCCGTCCCCGTCGATGTCGATCCCCTCGGCGAGCCACTGATCGATGCGGCGCAGGCAGCGCTCGTCCGGATCCAGGTAATGCAGTCCGGCGAGCGCCTCGCACACCACCCAGCGGTGATTTGGCGTGTGCACACCGCCCACGAGCAGCGCTTCTTTGCCCTTGCGCATAAAGGGCGCCAGCGCCGCCTCGGCTTCCCGCGCGCCCGCCAGGCGCGCCAGCTCCACGGCTGCCGTCACATTGTGCATGACGAAGCCCAGATCGGGCGTCGAATGGAAATTCGTGGTTAGCAGGTCGATGGTGCCGTCCTCGTGCTGGCGCTTTTTCAGGAATTCAGCAGCCGCGTCCGTGCGCTGCACCATGAGTTTGTCCTTGTGAAATCGCGATCCTTCACAGGCGAACGCCGCCAGGAAGGCGTGCGCCAGGCCCGACGCCGTGCCTGCATGGTACAGCCCGAATTCGTCGGGAAAGCCGCCGAAGCCCGCATTGCGCGGATCGGTGATCTGCCGCTTCAGGTAAGTCTCCACCTGCGCGTCGTGCTTCTTGATCAATACGGCGGGCATTGGCTCCAGCCGGGCTTGCGCGGCCAGCATCGCGGCCGCCATCTCTCTGCGGGTGATTTCAGTCATCGCCGGAACGCCTGTGTTTATAATGCCCTGTTATGATCCTTCCTGCGCTTCGCCCTCTCCTTCTCGCCCTACCGTTCGTTCTCCTGGCCGCCCCGCCCGCGCCCGAGCCGGCCCGCGCCGGCATGGAGGCCGCCCAATTGGCGCGCATCGCGCCGGTCCTCAAGGAATTCGCCGACCGCGGCCAGATCAGCGGCGCAGTGACGCTCGTCATGCGCCGCGGGGTTCTGGCGCACTTCGAGGCCACAGGCTGGCAGGATGCCGACGCGAAGAAGCCCATGCAGAAGGACTCGATCTTTCAGATCATGTCGATGACCAAGCCCTTCACCGGCGCCGCCATCATGATGCTCGCCGAAGAGGGCAAGCTCCGCCTGCATGACCGCGTCGAAGACCACCTGCCGGAATTCCGCGGCCAGATGGTGATCGCCAGCGAAGAAAACGGCGTCCGCACGCTGCGCAAGCCTTCGCGCCCGATCACCATCCGCGACCTGATGACGCACACCTCCGGACTCGGACCCGCCGCGCCGGGCATCGCCGACATCATGGTCCGCATGGACCGCACGCTCGCCGACGCGTGCCTCATCTATTCGCAGCAGCCGCTCCTGTTCGAGCCCGGCACGCGTTGGATGTACTCGAACACCGGCCTCGCCGTGCTCGGCCGCATCGTGGAGGTGCGTTCCGGAATGAGCTTCGAGAAATTTCTCGAAACGCGCATCTTCCAGCCGCTGGGGATGACCGACTCGCACGTCTTCCTGCCCGCGGAGAAGCGTGCGCGGCTGGCGCCCGTGTTCACGGTAAAGGACGGCAGGCTGGTGAAAGCCGGCGCCGACATTCTCGGCGGCGATCCGCTGAAGTTCCGCGAAGGCGCGAAATACTCCGGCCCCGAGCACTCCATGTACTCCACCGCGTGGGACCTGGCGCAGTTCTACCAGATGATGCTCAACGGCGGCGTTCTCAACGGCAAACGCCTGCTGTCGCCGGCCAGCGTCCGCATGATGACGCAGCTCCACACGGGCGACCTCCCCGCGGGGCACAACCCCGGCACGGGTTTCGGCCTCACCTGGGAGATCACGAAAGAGCCCGCAGGCACGCTCACCGGCCAGAGCATCGGCACGTTCGGCCATGGCGGCGCGTTCGGCACCTACGGGTGGGTGGATCCGCAGCAGCAGATCGTGGGCGTGTTCCTCATCCAGCTCTCCGGACGCCCGCAGCCGATGCGCGACGCCTTCATCACACTGACCCACGCAGCCGTCCGGGAGACGGCGCCATGAAGCCGCCCGCTCCCCCCGAGCAGGACGCCTTCGTCGCGCTCCAGCGCGCCGCCGCATGCCTCATGGACAGCGTGGCCGAACTGCTTAAGCCGCATGGGCTCCGCCCCGCGCAGTACAACGTGCTGCGCATTCTGCGGGGCGCGCATCCGGAGCAGCTCAGTTGCCGCCAGGTGGCTGCGCGCATGATGACGCGCGAGCCGGACCTGACGCGCCTGCTGGACCGGCTGGAGAAAGCCGGCCTGATCCGCCGCCAGCGCCAGGCGTCCGACCGCAGAGTGGTGCGGGTCGGCATCACCGCGGCGGGACTCGAACTGCTCGCGCGGATCGACGCGCCGATGCTCGCGCTCCACCGCTTCCAATTCTCGGTTCTCAGCGAAAAGCAGACCGCCACGCTCGTGCGGCTGGCCCGCCGCCTGGCGGAATCCTGAGCCGCCCGCGGATCATCTGACAAGCTTGTTGCAACAAACAACAAGGAGGCCTGATGATCCGCTTGAGACCCTCTGCCGAACGCGGCGCCACTCAGACAGACTGGCTGGACAGCCGCCATACGTTCTCGTTCAACCGCTATATCGACCCGGCTTGGCACAGCTTCCGGTCCCTCCGCGTGATCAATGAAGACCGCATCGCCGCCGGCGGCCGGTTCGACTGGCACCCGCACCGCGACATGGAGATCCTCACATGGATCCTCTCCGGCGCGCTCGAGCATGAAGACTCCACCGGCGCGCGCGGCCTGCTGCGGCCCGGCGACCTGCAAAAGATGAGCGCCGGCACAGGCATCTTCCACAGCGAGGCCAACGCCTCGCACACCGAGCCGCTGCATCTGCTCCAGATCTGGATCCACCCCTCGCAGCGCTCGCTCGCACCGAACTATGCGGAAAAGCATTTCCCCCTCGAAGACCGCCGCAACCGGCTCTGCCTGCTGGCCTCACCCGGCGGACGCGGCGGCGCCCTGCCCATCCATCAGGCGGCGGAACTCTGGACTGCGGTGCTCGACGAAGGACATTCGCTCGAATGCCCGGTCGCAAAGGACCGCCACGCCTGGCTCCAGGTGGCTTCGGGCGCAGTAGAGCTGAACGGCATCACTCTGCACGCCGGCGATGGCGCGGCCGTCAGCGAGGAAACGGCGCTTCAGATCACTGCGAAGCACAAGTCAGAACTGCTGCTGTTCGATCTGGGGTGAGGCCGCCGCTTTCAGCTTCCCGAAGCCCGCAGGTGCGCCCACATGGGCATCAGCTCGAAGTCCTGCCGCAGTTGGCCCGGATTCTCGCCCCGCTGCTCGATCCACTCCGCATCCACCGGCCCCAGATGTCGCGCCATTTCGAGCGACCGCACGCGCGCGGGGTCGACGCCCATCAGGCGGCAGCAGGTGGCATCCACAGCCGGCAGATTCGTTCCTGCCACGATGACACCCGCAGCCCTCGGCTTGCCCTGGATCGGACCGTTGCCCTCCATGCCCACAATGCCGTCTACGATGGCCACCGTCCTCGCTGCATGGGTCTCCGCCAGCTTCACGATCGCGTTGTCGATGCCGTAATGGTGCAGCACGTTCTTCGGCCATCCATACAGGCTGCCCGGCACGGTGCCGAAGAGGTTCTTCATGGAAAGCGTCACCCCCGCCCAATGATGCGTCTTCATCTTGGGCAGGGAAATGATCAGGTCCGCCGCCAGGAGCGCCTTCGGCGTCCACAGCGGCCCCCACGGGCCCAGATCGCCAACCCGTTCCACGTCATCCCGGTTCAGATCCACGAATCTTTCTTCGAACCCCGGAACCGCGTCGAAATACCCCGCCTCTTCCGCCAGCGTCCACGTGTCGCGCCGGTGCCCTGGCCCTTCGCCGATCCTGACCTGCGCCGCCCCCATCGACAGCAGCGCTTCCATCACGGACGCCACGAAGACCGGATGCGTGTTGATGGCCGTGGCGCGCGAAAACTCCACCAGATTCGGCTTCAGCAGCACCGTCTTGCCCCGCACGGCAATGCCCGCCGCCTCCACCGCGCGCCGGATGCCGCCGGTCAGATCCTTTTCGTAGCTCTCCGCCCTGAGCACGAACACCGGCTCCTTGCGGCCCCACGCGCGCTTCCCGCGCCTCGCGCAGGCGGCCCCTGCCGCGGCCAGCCCGCACGCCATCCAATGCCGCCGGTTCATGCAGCCCCTCCTTTCCACAGGCGCCACGCTCCATCGGGTTCGCCGATCAGCGCCAGCGCCAGCACCGTGGTCTCCGTGCGCCCGCTCGCTTCCACAGGCCGGTCGTCAAACGGGACGCTGTGCATGCGGAATGCGATGCGCAGCAGGGCCTGCGCCAGCCCGCGCGGCCCGCGGCGCCAGTCTTCGAGCGCGCGCTCCATGCCGCGTTCCACTGCCGGCCCCTTGCGCCCGCACAACCCGATCAGCGCCAGCGCCGTGCACTCGGGAAACGACTCCAGATCCTCGCCCAGCACGCGCTTGTTGCCGTAGTTCCAGCCGCCATCGCGGCACTGCCGGTCGAGGATCATGCTCACGCCCGTTTCGATCCGCTCCTGCAACGCTTCGCCGCCGTGGCGCTCCCGGCTGTGCTCCAACGCCTGCACCGCATGCACGGTCGGCTCGATCCATCCTGCCGCACCCGGTGTCCACGGCCAACCGCGCAACCGCCGGTCGAACACCACGGCGGCCTCCCGGTAGAGCAATCTGTCCAGCCAGGAGCGGTCTGGCAGCAGGGGCGCCTGCGCGGCAACCAGCCAGTCCACCGCCCGCCTCCATTGCGGATCGAACTCCCGCCGCAGGCTCTTCAGCAGAATCACCAGCGATGTGGCCCAGCTCTCGCGCCGCGCCTCCGGATGGGCGGGCCACGCGCCAGAGGCCGTCTGGAGCGGACCGAGCCATTCCATCGCGCGGTCCATTTCCCGCCGCCCGGCAAGCGCCAGCGCCGCCCAGGCGGTCGGTTCCAGCCACGACGATTGCCCTGCGCGGAAACCCCAGCCGCCGTCCGCGTTCTGCCGGGCCAGCAGCAGTGCCAAAGCATCCGTGGAGCGAGGTTTCAGGCGGTTCATGGCCTCTGCCGGAAGGGCGGAATCACCAGCAGCACTTCCGTGGCTGCCGGCACTCCATCGAGCAGCGCCGGCCGGAACGTCCAGCGCCGCAACGAGTCCAGCAGCACCTCTCCTGCCTCTCCCGCCTGAAGAATCCTGAGCCTCTCCAGCCGCCCGCTGACGCTGAGAAGCGCGTGGAACACCTGGTGGCGCGGCCAGCGCCACAGCGGCTCCGGTGGCAGGTGCGCCTCCACGACATACGGCGCTTTCAACGGCTTCGGTGCGCTGAGCGTCACCACGGAGTGCTGCCGCCGCACTCCTGTCTCTCCGCCGGGCAGGCAGTAGTGGAGGACCCACTCCACCGGCTGCCCCACATTCAGGTAGGCGGTGTAGACAGGGTTGCCGGAAAGGGCCGATGTGTGGGAGGCGATCGCCTGCGGCAGCGCGGCATCCACCACCACCACGTCGAACGCGCCCCCGGCAGGGTAGAGCAACGTCATGGAGCCATCGCTCTCCACGGCGGCGAAGATGTCGCCCGAAGCAGTGTGAATGGTTCGAGTGGCGCTGCCGGCCTTGTTTGCTGGCGCCGCCTCTGCCGACGGCAAGGCCGGCCCATCCCCGGTGGCCCCGGGCAGAGGCCTGGACTCGGGGCTATCCCCTGCTGAACCGCCCGCCGAGTCTCTTTCCAGAGCGGCCGCGATTTCCGCTTTCCCCATGCGCGCCGGAGCCGCTCCATTGCTTTCCCTCGCGGCTGCCCGGGCAGCCGGGTCCGGCGCTGCCTGCTGCGGCGGAGAGCCGGCGGGCGTCCGCCCAGCGCCGGATCCGAGCACCACGAGGTTGCCCGGAGGCACCGTGATGGTCTCGCCTGGCTTCGGGCGGTCCGGTGTCAAAATGATGAAGGCGGCGGGCGTCCCGGTATGAGCGGCTGCAATAGGAATCTCCGGATCCGCCATCCACTGGCGGCGGCTCGACAAGGGACTTGATCCCGACGGCGGCAGGTACACCCGTGCCCGCTCGAGCGCCGCGCCCGGCGACGAAGACGATGGCAGAACCGGCGGCGCGGGCGCCGGCGCCTCGAAATTCACGCTCCTGCCTGCTGGCGAAGGTTCCTGGCCGGGCTCCCGAGCCCCGGGCAAAATGGGTTCTTCAACGAGCCGAGGATTTGCCCCGCTCCACACCGAGAAGGCTTTCAACGGCGGCAGCGTCTTGGGCGGGGCTGCGCTCCTGCCGGGCTGAAGCACCAGCGCGGCGGGCCTATCGTCTTGCGCCGGCGCTTCCCGCAGAGTTTCCACCCGCGCGGCTGCCGCAGCCCTGCTGCGCCCGGTTCGCTCTGCGGGAGCGGGCCGCCTCGATGGCTGGAAATACAGTTTTTCCTCGGGCGCCGTTTCCGGAACCCGCACCAGCAGCGGCGTCGACCGTGATGCCTGCGCCATCACCCGCTCCACCTCCGGCGGCCGGAACCGCCAGTACTCTGCCCGTAGCAGGATTCCTGGAGTGGTCTCCAGAACCGCGCCATGCAGAACGAACGATGCCGTCAGGCAGTAGAGGAAGGAGGAACCCCTTCGGGGCAGCGGCTCAAACCGGGGCGCCGTCAGCCCCGCCTCCGCAACGGGCGCCCGCGGCGCTGCCCGGATCACAACGCGCATTGGTTCCTACCCGGCCGTTCCTGCCTTTGCTACCCAGGCTGCTCTGGACCCATTTCCCACCACCAGTGTCCGCAGCCTGGTGCGTTCCGGTTCCCGCACCGACCGAGCCGGCTTGCGCCGCCCTGCCGGCTCGATGAGGCCGAATTCCCCGTTGACCAGATTTCGCAAACCAAACAGCGCCAGTTCATACCGGTCCTTAGCCCCCACCTTTTGGAACAGCTTGGACAGGTAGACCTTCACAGTTCCTTCGCTCAGGTTCAGTTGCGCGGCGATTTCCTTGTTCTTCAAACCCTCGGCCAGCAGCTCCACCAGTTGCCCCTCCCGTCTCGTCAGCCGGATCCGACGCGACCCGCGGGTCGCCTCTTCCTCCGATGCGGGGAAGATTGCCTCTCCTTCCAATGCGCGGCAGATCAATTCCACGACCTGCTCCACCTTCTCGCGAAGATCAATGACCGCCCTCAATCCGGCTTCTCTCGCCTGGCACACCGTCTCCATGGCGACGTGCCGCGCCAGCAGGATGACCGGCTGCGGCGCCGCCTCGCGGCAGAGCGCAGCCAACTGGCCCCAGTTCTGCGGTCCCGCGCAATCAATGAGAATACCCTCGGCATCTTCTTCCGCCAGATCCGCAACACTGCCTTCGCAAATACAATGCGCCACCGCCACACTCATCCTTATGTGGCCGCTCAGCACCTGCGAGATGCTTTCCGCGTATAAAGGCACATCCGAGGCTACCAGAATTTTTCTCTGCTCCACAGAATCCTCCCTATGTACTGCTCCGATTCCTCGTCTCCCGAACGACCGTTTCTGGGAGACTTCTCATCCCAGTCTCCGAAACCCGGAAAAACTCTAAAACGAAGGTTCCAGAATGGCCTTAGTGTCTCTCAGAAACACGCCTGAGTCAATGGACAAGTGATCCCCGTGTCTCTCCAGTACGTTTGTCTGTCCTCATACGGGGTTTACCGTGGCACGAATGCTTCATATCTTTGGTTAACATCGCTGTCCATGCCCTGCCGGGGATGTTGCCTCGGGCCATCGGGGCGTTGCATACTCCCTGAAGCGGGCTGATGCCGTTGTCTCCAGCCGATCCGCTCCGCTCCAGGACAGAAGCTGCTCATGACAGACCTGACCGGTCCGTTGCATAACCTGCCCGCGGCGCTCCTTCTGGCCGCCGCCACGATCGCCGCCGTCTTCGACATCCGTTCGAGGCGCATTCCCAATCTTGTGACGATGACAGCCTTCCTGGCGGGATTTGCCGTCCACGCGGCTCTAAATGGCGTCAGCGGTCTGCTTCACGCCGCGGCTGGGGCCGGATTGGCGCTTCTAGTGTACTTCCCGCTCTTCCTGTTGCGGGGCATGGGAGCGGGGGACGTCAAGCTCATGGCTGCCGCCGGCGCGCTGGCCGGTCCCAGGGCGTGGTTCTGGATCTTTGTAGTGGCGGCGGTGACGGGCGCCGCCGCCGGGATCCTGCTGGCCCTGTCGCAGGGGCGGCTGCGCTCCACGCTGATCAATACCGGCTTCATCGTCCGGCAACTGCTCTCTTTCCGCGTCCCGCACCTGACGAGAGAGGATCTCAGCGTGGATTGCTCCCGGGCTCTGCGCCTGCCTCACGGCGTGGCCATCGCTGTTGCCGTCTGGGTGGTGGTGCTGGCGGCGTGGCTGGGTTGAACTGTTGCGCCGGTCAACTGGCGAGGCGCAGAATCTCGGAGGCGATCCGGAGAAATGCGTTGGTCAGCTCCTGGGTCGTGGGGGCGTAGATATAAAGCCCCCGCGGGCGGTCCGGTTGCAGGCGCGGATCGCCGTCGTTGGCGATGCGCGTCATCAGCTCGCTGTCGAAGGTCTCCGCCCCGCCCGTGCCCCCGAGGCCAATCACATAGATGATCGGGTTCAGGGATTCATCGCTTCGGATCCGCCAGGCGGCATTGTCGGCGGCATTGTAGGCCGCATGGCGCAGCGCCCGCGGCACGTCGGGGCGGATCCTGCCTGCATACGGATGGCCGGCGGGGAAGAACACCCCTGGCTTGTAGCTCTGATTCACGGTCGAGTTGCCGTAGATGTCGGTGTCGGGAATGTAGGCGATGTCACGGCGCACGGCGTTCTGGCCCAGCGAGGTCATCTGGCAACCGACTCTTTGGGCGGACGGAATCAGCTGCGTCGAGGTGATCAGGGTATGGTTCAGAAGGCCGTAGGTGTAGCCCGTGTTGTTGAAGTCGCCCGCCGCGATGAAGCCGCGCTTGGGTGATGTGTCGGCGCAGGGGCTGGGCGGGAAAGTGTACTGGGTGCCGGTCGAAAGCCCTCCCACGCCATCGCCGTACCGGGTGTCTTCCAGCGTCTTCACCGGATAGTCGGCGGCGAGCGCAGTCGGGCGTCCATCGGTGAAGAACAGGATCACATTCAGCGCGCCCGGCTCGTTCAGCGTCACCAATTGCTGGTACCCCTCCCAGAGAGCCTGGGACGTGTTCGTCCAGCCCGAGCAGGTAATCGCGTTGATGGTCGTGTAGATGGACGGGGAGTCCTTGAAATTCAGGTTCAGTGGATATGCCAGCCTCGTCGCGCCGTTGAAAGTCACCATCCCCAGGCGGTCGCGGCCATTGGAGAAGCGGTCCACAAACGCCGTGGCCGAGCTGCGCAACGCCCCGCACGCGCCCGCCGTCTGCATCGACCCGGACTGGTCGAGCACCATCATGACGTTCACGTCGCGCCTTTGCGCCGCCGCCGTCACGCGCAGCCGGGCGGTCTCATGACCCAGCAGCCGCAAAAAGTACAGCGGCGCGTCCACCGTCGCCACCATCTCCACGCGCCGCAGCCTCAGCTCCGGCTCCGTCACCGTCACTTCATAATCGGCATTCGTGGTGGCCCAGTACCCGTCCGGGAAGTTCACCCGGAAAAACTTCTCCGCCACCGCGATGGCATTGGAAGCTTGCGACTCCAGGCTCTGCCCGCGCGCCAGGCTGCGCGCTCCCGCCAGGCACGCCGCATCCACCGCCTGGCTGAGCCGGGACTTCAGCAGGTACAGAATCCCCACATCCACCGCCAGGCCGACCATCGGTCCGAACACCAGCAGGGTCAATGTGGTCAGGATCAGCGCCACGCCGCGCCGGTTCTCATTGTGGTGAAAGACTCTTGCCCTCGACATCAGAACACCCCTCTTGCCGCCACTCCCGTGCTCGTCATGAAGCCCGGCAGGTCGAGCTCGCTCGAACGGTAGAACGCCTCGGCCACATAGGCCATTTCTCCCGGATTCATCCCCATGACGGCGCCGTCGAAGTTCACCGCTCTGGCTCCCAGGTTGTTCTCGTAATTCTCCACCATCCCGCCCGGGCCCGTGACCGGGCTTCCATACAGGCTGCTGCGCAGCGAGGAGTTGCCCAGCACGATCTGCCGCATGATCACTGCAACGTTCTTGTTGGCGCAGGACGCGCAGTCCACTTTTACGATCTGCGACAGGATCACCACCGATTTCCCCGCCGGCGTCAGATCCAGCCCGCCCGCCAGATATTGGAGCATCTGTTGGTTGCCTGCAAGCGAGAAATCCACCCCGCGCGCGAACATGTGGCCCGCGTCCCGGTTCAGTTGCGTCACCTGGATGGCGCGGATCAGGTTCATCCCGATCACCATCGTGCCCAGAATCAGGGGCGTGTAGATCAGCGCCGCCGCCAGCACGAACTCGACGATCGCCGAACCCCCGCGCCGCCGCTGCTTCCTGCTGCTTCTCATCTCTGCCCTCCTTCACCACAGACTGGGCGGGATGCCCAGCGGCGACGCCTCCATGCGGTCCGCCGCGCGCACGCTGAACCGGATCGGATCTGCGCTCCGCACAAACGGAATCAGCGGCCGTACTTCAAAGTCCTCCACCGCGACCACCACCAGGTTGCCTCCGGCGTTGCTGCCATTGCCGGCCAGCATTTGCAGCGTCTCCGGGTGGTAGAAGTTCACCTGGATGTTGTTGATCATCGACGAGTGAATGAATCCCATCGAATTCTGCCGCACCACCTCCCGGATCGAGGGCACGTGCCCCATCCCGCTCAGCGTCTGGCTGGTCACCGCAAACCGGCAGCCTTCCCTTACCGCGTGTTGAACGCTCGCCTTGGCGAACACCACCCAGGAGAGATCCATCAACAGAAATAGAAGTCCGAACAGCGCGATCACCACGAACGACATCTCCACGATCGTCGCGCCGCGCCGCCCGCAGGTCATTCGCAGGTGTTTCATTTCGCCATCCTCCCTCGCCCTCCGGCCGTCCGCATGCGTGCGTCGGCCGGATCGTACCAGTCCAGAATCACCGCGTTCGTTTCCCCGGCGCCCTCCATTTCGGTTTGCGCTCCGGGCGGCTTCACTCTCGCTCCCAGCGTGCTCGTGTTCCGCAACGCGCACAGCGCCAGTTCGAACCGGTCCTTCACATGCAGCTTGTTGAACAGGTGCGAAAGATAGACCTTCACCGTGCCCACGCTCAGGTTCAATGCTTCCGCAATCTCCCGGTTCTTCATCCCCTGCGCGAGCAACTCCACCAATTCCGACTCCCGCTGCGAGAGCGGGATCCTCTCCTCCGTGTAGCCTTCCGGGAGCACCGCCGGGTCGATCCGGGTTTCGCCCTCCAGCGCCGCCAGCACGGTTGTCCGCAACAGATCCACAGCCGCCTTCTCGCACACCACGGAACAGCACCCGCTTTCCGTCATGTGATAAAGCAGCTCCGGCGTCAATTGCCTTGCCAGCAGCACATACCGGCATCCGCGCGCCGCATCTTGCAGCGACCGCAGCAGCGTCAGGTCGAATCCGCCCTCCACATCGATGACCGCCACCTGCGGCTGGTACTCCATCAAGAGATGAAGCAATTCGCGCCGGCTCTCCGCCTCCAAAACTTCTGCCTCTCCCGGCAGCCATTCTCTGACCAGACGCGCTATCCCTGCGCGCAGAACCGGCCGCTCGGAACACACCGTCACACTCCATCGCGTCACGCCGCCGCCTGACTCACGGCTGGACGCCGCGCGTCCCGCCGCGGAGTGTCTCGCGCCCACAGGGTGTTTCATTCCGTCTCCTCCCGGCCGCGCTTCGCCTTTCCCTTCGATCGGCTGCTGACCTCCCGGTGTCTCGAACAATATCATGAACCAACTCTCCCGACAATACTGACCTTGGTTTGTATTGCGGTCTTTTGCCGCCCTCGTTTTTCGCCGGCATTGTAATGAATTCAGAAGGATTCAGTACAAATTGCCTCATCTTGACGGGCGAAAGTGGTACTCGTGGTACCCACCAAAGTTAGCTAACCAAATTGAGGATTGCCGCTATCCGCCTCAGGCCGTACACTCGCTGCTGATGATGTTCATCCGCCAATCGCCCATGCTCATCAGCACCGCATGCCGGGTCAGCCTGCCCCGGCTGGGCGTGCGGGCGATGGCGGGTCGGACGATGGAAGTCAGCCGCGATGTCGTGAAAGTCCGCCTGCCGCGGCTTGACAGTGAAGAATGGCTTTCGAGGCTCCATCAGGGCGAAGCCACGGTCGTAGAGATCCCCCTGCCGCACCTTCGCTCGCCGCATGTGAGCCGGGCGATTCTCTGCCACGGCAACGCCACCGCCGTTGTCCATCCCACCAGCCTCCGTCTCGAAGTGCGCGTCATGCGGCTCAGCATCCGGGACATCCGGGATGGCGCGCGTCCTGCCAGCGCCGCCGCGCCTCTGAAAATGCGGAAAGGAGCAGGACGATGAGCGCCGCCATGCAAGCCCGCGTCCTGCCCGTTGCCGTTGCGCCCGCTGCTGTCCTTCGGTGGTTCCCCTCATTGCGCGACGCCGCCTGGCTCATGCCGGTGATTTTCCTCTTTCTCAGGCTGGAGGGCATCGGATTCCTGCTGGGCGACGGCGACACCGGCTGGCACCTCCGCGCCGGGGAGTGGATCCTTCAGAACAGCCGTGTTCCCGCAACGGATCTGTTCAGCTTCACGCGCCCCGGCGAGCCGTGGTTTGCCTGGGAGTGGCTCTGGGATCTGCTGTTCGGCTGGCTGCACCTGAACTTCGGCATGGGCGCCGTGCTGGTGGCGAGCCTGGCTCTTGTCTGCGCCACCTCCTATCTCATTTACCGTGAATCGTCGCGCCTCAGCGGCAATTATTTCCTCGCATTCGGCGTGACCTTTCTGGCGGCAGCGGGTTCCTCCATCCACTGGCTCGCCCGCCCGCATCTGGTCACGCTGCTGTTCACCGCCATCTCGGTCATCCTTCTGAACCGCGCCGCGGAAGGGCGCACCCGCCTGCTCGCCTGGCTGCCCGCGCTCACTGTGCTGTGGGTGAATCTCCACGGCGGCTTCTTCGTCCTCTGGACGCTGCTGCTGGCGCATCTGGCGTCCGCCGGTCTGAACGCCTTCCTGGACCGCCGCTCCATTCTCTCCTCCGCAAAGCCGTGGGCTCTCACGCTGGCTGGCTGCGCCGTGGCGAGCTTCCTCAATCCTTACGGCTGGAGGCTCCACCGCCACATCTTCGGCTACCTGGGCGCCAGCTACCACCGCGAGCAGATCCAGGAATTCCTTTCCATCAGCTTCCATCATGCTGCGGCGTACTATTTCGCCGCCATGCTGCTGCTGGCGGGCGTGACGGTGCTGTGGGCGCTGGAGCGCCGCCGCCTCGCCGATGCGTTCATCCTTGTCGGTTGGGGTTGGCTCGCCCTCTACGCGGCGCGCAACATCCCCATTTTCCTGATCTGCGCCGCGCCGCTGGCGGCGCTCGCCCTGCGCGACCGGCTCGAGCGGCTCGCCGCCTCGGCTTCGCGGCTTGCGCCCGCCGTGCGGTCCTTCTTCGAAGCGCACCGCGAGTTCGCCCTGTTGGAAGCGCCCGCGCGCACCCCCTGGCTGCCCACGCTGGTGCTCGCCGGCCTGGCGCTGCTGGCCGCCGCGCCCGCCTCCGCCGGCCCGCTGCGCAACCAGTACGATCCCAAAGATTATCCCGAAAAAGCGCTGCCCGTTCTGCGGGAACTGGGCCCGGAAATCCGCCTCTTCACCAATGACGAGTGGGGCGATTTCCTTCTCTACCGTCTCTGGCCCGAACACCGCGTTTTCATCGACGGCCGCAGCGACTTTTACGGGCATAAGCTCGGCGAGGACATGGGGCGCGTGCTCCAGGCCCGCCATGACTGGGCGGAAATCCTCGCCCGGTACCAGATCGGCGCCGTGCTCTTGCGCGCCGGAGATCCGCTGGCCAGCGTGCTCAAGCTGAGCCCCGGCTGGCGGCTCCTGCACGACGACGGCGCCGCTCTGGTGTTTCAGTCTGTTTCGCCGACAGCCCGCGGCCGCGCGGCCGCGGAAACCGTCCACATCTCCAATCCCGAAAATCCCGAAAGGAAGAGGTAAATCAACATGCAACTCTGGAAGCGTTTCTGGAACGAAGAAGACGGCCAGGACCTGGTCGAGTATACCCTGCTGCTGGCCTTCGTGGCTCTGGCGTCTGCCGCGCTGTTCATCGGCGCGGGCACCTCGGTCAGCTCCATCTGGACGCAGGCCAACACCCGCCTGAGTCAGGCGGCAGCATCCGCCTCTTAAGCAGCTAAAGCGCAAGCCGCGAAAGCTTGGTCGAGGAGGCGGGCCACTGCCTCGGAACGCCTCCTCGCCGGAGCCATCATGCCATGAAATCCATCACTTGCCGCCTGTGGCGGGACCGCGGCGCGCAGGACCTGGTCGAGTACACGCTGCTGATGGCGTTCCTCGTCCTGGCCAGCGCCGCGCTCTATTTGAATGTCAGCCAGACGATCAATGCGCTCTGGACGGCCATTTCCAGCCGCCTGGCCACCTGATCGCCTGCAAAGGAAGAAGAGGAGGATCGCGCTCATGAACCGGAGATTCATCGGCGTTCTCGTGTTCGCTCTCGCCGTCTCGGCTGTCGCCAGCACGGTGGTGTATCAGCTCATTGCCGGGCGCATGAGCACGCAGGCCAAGCAGACCACCGCGCGGGTGGTGGTGGCTGCCCGCGACCTCGCCGTGGGCACGCTGCTCAAGCCCGAGGATCTGCGGCTGGCCGACTGGAGCGGCGAGGTCTCCCCCCAATGGGTTCTCAAGCCCGAGGACGCCGTCGGACGCGGCGTCATCGCCAACATTTTCCAGAACGAGCCCATAGCCACCAACCGCCTGGCGCCCGCCGGCGCCGGCGCCGGGCTCGCCGCCGCCATTCCGCCCGGCATGCGCGCCGTCGCCGTCAAGGTGAATGAGGTGGTGGGGCTCGCCGGCTTCGTCCTGCCCGGCATGCGCGTGGATGTCATCGCCTCCGGCGCCCCGCCCGACGAAAGCCGTTCGCTCGGCACGCTCACCAAAACCGTGCTCCAGAACATCGAGGTCCTCTCCGCCGGACAGAACCTCGAAAAAAACGCCGAGGGCAAGCCCGTCAACGTCCAGGTGGTGAACCTGCTGGTGACGCCGGAACAGGCCGAGATCCTGAGCCTGGCCTCCAATGAAACCAAGATCCAGCTTGTCCTGCGCAATCCTCTCGACACGCAGGAGTCGAAAGCGCCCGGAACCGCCACCGCATTGCTGTTCCGCGAAAAGCCCGCGGGTCTGGCCAACCTGATGGCGCCCGCGCCTGCCCGCCGCGCCGCCCCCAAGGCGCCGGTGCAATCGGCCAGGGCTGCCGAGAATGAAGTGAAATTGGAGCCCGTCGTCGTCCCGGTGATGATGGAGATCATCCACGGCAACAAGAAGGACGAAGCCAAAGTCGGCCAGCGCATCGAGCAACGCCCCAAGGAGTCTGCCAAATGAAATCCCCGTTCCTGCTGCTCTCCCTCCTGCTCCCGGCAGCCGCTCTCGGGCTCGCAGCCCAGGAATCCGCCGCCCCCCGCGAACTGGTCCTGTTGCCCGGCAAGTCCGTGGTGCTGGACAGCCCCGTGGACATCCAGCGCGTCTCCGTCGCCAACGACAAGGTGGCGGAAGCCGTCGGCATCACTCCCAGAGAGGTCCTGCTGAACGGGCGCGAGCCGGGCGAAACCAGCGTCATCATCTGGCAGCAGGGCGGTGGCAGGCTCATCTTCGATGTCGCCGTCCGCCCGAAGGAGACGCCCGCGGACCGCGTCCGCCGCGAACTCGATCGCGAGCTCGGCGCTCAAAAAGTCGATGTTGCCGTCGAGGGCGAAAATGTCTTTCTCCACGGTTCGGTCGAGAACCTCCAGGCTGCCGCGCGCGCTGAAGCGATCGCCTCCGTGCTCGGCAAGCCCGTGAATCTCCTGAACGTGAAGGTGCCCGAAGGCGAGCCGCAGATCCTGCTGAAGGTCCGTTTTGCCGATGTGGAGCGCACGGTCTCAAGCGAACTCGGATTGAACCTGTTCAGCACCGGCGCTGCCAACACCATCGGTCGCGTCACCACTGGCCAGTTCAACCCTCCCTTCACTCGCACCGTCGGACCGCAAACAGACGCCAATGCCTCGTTCAGCCTCGCCGACGCCCTGAACGTCTTCCTCTTCCGCCCCGATCTCGACCTGGGCGCCACGATCCGCGCCCTCGCTGCGAGGAATCTCGTGCAGATCCTCGCCGAGCCCAACCTGCTCACCTCCAACGGCAAGACCGCGAGCTTTCTCGCCGGCGGCGAGTTTCCCTACCCGGTGGTGCAGGGCGGCGGCATCGGTTTTACGCCTGTGACAATTCAATTCCGGGAATTCGGCATCCGCATCGGGTTCACGCCCAACCTGACTTCGCGCGGCACCATCCGCCTCGCCGTCGCGCCCGAGGTCAGCTCGCTGGACTACGCCAACGGGCTGCTGTTTCAGGGATTCAACATCCCGGCGATCGCCATCCGCAAGGTGCAGACCGAGATTGAGCTCGAAGACCGCCAGAGCTTCGCCATCGCCGGACTGCTCGACAACCGGACCGCGGAGAATCTCACCAAGATCCCCGGTCTCGGCGACATCCCCCTGCTCGGCAAGCTCTTCCAGTCCCGCAAGCTGAACCGCAACAAGCAGGAGCTGCTGGTGATCGTCACGCCCGAGATCGTCCGCCCGATTCCGAAAGACCAGCCGCTGCCGGAGCTGTCCTACCCGCGGCCATTTCTGAAGGAAGGCGCCGAGAAGATGCCGCGCACCCCGGCGGTGGAAGTCACGGGTTCGGCGCCGGCGCCGGGAACCGGCAAGTATATCCCCGTAGAGCACCTGAAAAGAGAGCAGGCATCGGCGCCGGCTGCCGCGGCGGCGATTGCGCCCGTCTCATATCAGATCGTGCCGGTGACGACGCAGACCGCGCCCGCCACGCCCGCGCCCGCGCCTGCCGCGCCGCCGCCGCCCGTGAAGCCGCCGTTGCCCTGAAAGATTCGGAAGTGATGGAAGATTCGACCCAAGGATCGGAACTGGAAGCAAGATGCTGGAACTGTCCATCGGAGTAGCCCTCGGTGACGCCGCTTTGTATGACGAGCTGCATGCCGCGCTGCGGGAGCTGCCGGTGCGCATCGCCTTCGAGCAGGCGGGGCTGCGCGACTTGCAGGGCTTCCTCGACAAGGTGGAGCGCCAGCGCCCCGACGTTGTGCTCGTCGATCTGGGCAGCCTGCCGTGCGAACTGCCCATGTTCGTCGAGGCGCTCGCCCAGGCGCCGGGTTCGCCCTTCGTCGTGGCGATCCATGCTGCCAGCGATCCATCGCTCATCCTCGACGCCCTCCGCGCTGGCGCCCGCGAGTTTCTCTGTCCGCCTTTCCAGCCCATGCTCCAGACCGCCCTGCTCCGGCTGGCCAGCGAACGGGAACGGTCCCGGTCGGAACAGCCTGCCCGGTACCGCGGACGGCTGGTGGGCTTCCTTGGGGCCAAAGGCGGTTGCGGCGCCACGACGCTCGCCTGCCACGCCGCCCGCGAACTGGAAACGGCCACCGGCAAGAAGACGCTGCTCTGCGACCTGGACCTGCACTCCGGACTCGTCCGCTTCCTGTTGCAGACCCACTCCCGGTATTCGGTGCTCGATGCGCTGGCCAACACGGACCGGCTGGACGAAAGCTTCTGGCAGGCGCTTGTCTCCAATGGCACGGGCGATCTCGAGGTGCTGGCTGGTCCGGACGCGGCGCCGAGCCGGGATCTGCCCACCCCCAAAGAGGTGCGCGACGTGCTCCAGTTCTGCCGGTCCTATTACGACTGGGGCGTTTTCGATCTCGGCCGCGGACTGTCTCCCTTTGTGTACGCCGCCATCGAGGAGTTGAACGATCTTTTCCTTGTCACGACGCCCGAGGTGCCCGCGTTGCACCGCACCAAGCACCTGATGCAGCAGCTCCTGGCTCACGGCATGAGCCGCGGAACCCTGCATCTGGTCCTCAACCGCGCGGGACGCCGCATGGAGGTGTCGGTGCCTGAACTGGAGACCATTCTCGGCGAGGAGTTTTATGTGACCGTCGCCGACTGCGAGCGCGAATTGCGCGACGCTTATGCAGAGGCAAAACTGCTGCCGGCCAACAGCGCGCTGGCTGCGGACGTCCAGCGCCTGGTGACGCGTCTGGCCGGAGTTCCCGAGAAGAAGAAATCCAGGGGATTTTCCCTGTTCGGATGATCACAGGAGGCAACCACGATGGTTTCACCGGCACGAGATAACAGGGCATTGACGAAACGCGAGGCGGGCTGGGTCACGCGCCTCATGACCCGCACCGCCACCACGCCCGAACACCAGCAGTTGAAGTTCAAGCTCCACCGCAAGCTGCTGGACCGCATCAACCTCGACCGGCTTTCCGCTCTATCCGACGATGTGGTGCGCGCCGAGGTGCGCACCGCCGTCGCCCGCCTGGTCGAAGAGGAAGAAACGCCCCTCAGCATGTCGGAGAAGGAGCGCATCATCGAGGAAGTGCTCGATGAAGTGTTCGGCCTCGGTCCCCTCGAGCCGCTTCTTCAGGATCCGACCATCTCCGACATCCTCGTCACCACCCCCAAGCTGGTCTACATCGAGCGCAACGGCAAGCTCTACCGCACGCCGGTCGAGTTCAAGGATGACGCCCACCTCTGCCGCATCATCGAAAAGGTCGTTTCCCGCGTCGGGCGCCGCATTGATGAATCGTCGCCCATGGTCGACGCCCGCCTTCCCGACGGCTCCCGCGTCAACGCCGTCATCCCGCCCGTCAGCGTCGACGGGCCCCTTCTGAGCATCCGCCGCTTCGGCCGGGACCCCCTCACCGCCGACGACCTCGTCCGCAATCTCACCCTCACCGAAGGCATGATGGAGCTGCTGAAAGCCTCCGTCGCCGCGCGGCTCAATGTCATCGTCAGCGGCGGCACCGGCGCCGGCAAGACCACGTTGCTGAACGTTTTGTCCAGCTTCATCAGCGAGGACGAACGCATCGTCACCATCGAAGACGCTGCCGAGCTCCAGTTGCGCCAGACGCATGTGGCCCGCCTGGAGACGCGCCCGCCAAACGTCGAAGGCCAGGGGGCCATCCGCATCCGCCAGCTTGTCATCAATGCTCTCCGCATGCGCCCCGACCGCATCATCGTCGGCGAGGTCCGCGGCGAAGAGGCGCTCGACATGATGCAGGCCATGAACACCGGCCACGACGGCTCGCTCACCACCGTCCACGCCAATTCGCCCCGTGACGCCATCAGCCGCATCGAGGTCATGGTCGGCATGGCCAACGCCAACATGGGCGTGCACTCCATCCGCCAGCAGGTGGCCAGCGCCATCGACATGTTCGTCCATGTCTCCCGCTTCAGCGACGGCTCCCGCCGCGTCACCCACATCACCGAGTGCGTGGGCATGGAAGGCGACATCGTCACCACCCAGGACATCTTCCTCTTCGAAAAGACCGGCATCACCCGCGACGGCCGCGTCACCGGCCGCTTCCGCGCCACCGGCATCCGGCCGCGTTTCTACGAACGCCTCCGCGCCGCCGGTTTCCAGTTGCCGCCCACCCTGTTCCAGACCGTCGTCGAGCTCACCTGAGGGGAAACGCCATGAACCTTCTTTTCCTGGTGATCTTCCTGATCATTTTCGCCTTCGTGCTCATTGCCGTCGCCCTCGGCCTGCGCTTCCTGGAAACACGCCGCAGGCAGGAGGTCAAGCAGGTCCTCAGCGTCATCGACACGGGCGCGCCGCCGCCGCGCCACTCGGTGGAGCTGTTGGAGGCGCCCGAGCAGGAGCCGAACCCCGTCGCCCGCTTCCTGTCGCAGTTCCACTTCTACCGCTCGTGGAAATACCGGCTGGAAGGCGCGGGGGTGCAGGGAACGCCCGAGTTTCTCCTGCTGCTGGGGCTGGTCCTGGGCGCGGCTGGCGCGCTGTTCGGCTGGCGGTTCCACTTCCTCGTGTTCCAGACCGTCAGCATTGCCATCGGCGCTGTTGCGGGCTTTCTGCTTCCTTTCCTCGTGATCGAGTACAAACGCCAGCGGCGCCTGGCCGAGTTCGAGGAGCAGTTCCCCGAGGCCCTCGACTTTATCGCCCGCGCTGTACGGGCCGGCCACGCGCTTTCGGTGGGGCTCGAGCTGCTCTCCAATGAAGCTCCGGAGCCGGTGCGCACCGAATTCCGCCGCCTGTTCCACCAGCTGAATCTGGGCGCCTCGATCGACCAGGCGCTCAACGACCTGGTGAAGCGGGTTCCGCTGGTCGATGTCCGCTTCTTCGCTTCCACCGTGATGCTGCAGCGGGAGACCGGCGGCAATCTGGCCGAGATCCTGATGAAGCTGTCGGGCGTGATCCGGGAGCGGTTCCGGCTCAAGGGCCAGGTGCGGGCGCTGTCGGCCCATGGCCGCATCACCGCCGTCGTCATCACTGCCGTTCCCGTGCTGCTGATCGTGGGTCTTTCGATCGTGGCGCCGGATTACCTGGGGTCAATGGCCCGGGACCCTCACGGCAAAATGATGATTCTGGGCGCGATTCTGGGCCAGATCAGCGGCTATATGGTAATGCGCTGGATCGTCAACATCAAGGTATGAGCCATGGCACTCTGGATCGCTCTCGCTCTGTTCGCCGTCCTCGCCGCCGTCATTACGGTCTACGGATACTTTCACTTCGCCCGTCCCGGCAGGGTCTACGCCCAGCTCGGCGGATCCGGCATCCCTGCCGTGGTCGACTCCGGCCAAAGGCCGCCTGTTTATGGCGTCGTCACAGCTCTCGCCTGGACCGGCGAAAAAGTGCCCATCTCGGCTGAAGAGGCATCGCTCGTCCGCCGCGAACTCATGATGGCCGGCTTCCGGCAGGACAACGCCGTCGCCATCTTCTACGGGTGCAAGGTCATCTCCGCCGCCGCGCTGCTCGCGGTGGCGCTGGTCTTCCGCCCCTTCATCGTGCCCGCGGGCGTGCTGTCCATCCTTGTCCCCATCGCCGCCGCCGGCCTCGGCTTTTTCCTGCCGAATTTTGTCCTCGATTTCCTGATCGGCCGCCGCCAGGATACCCTCCGGCTCTCCCTGCCCGACGCCCTCGACCTCATGGTCGTCTGCGTCGAAGCCGGTCTCGGTCTCGATCAGGCCCTCCGCAGCGTCAGCAACGAACTCAAGCTGGCCCACCCGGAGCTTTGCGAAGAGCTTTCTCTTGTTTCACTGGAAATGCGCGCCGGCGTCAGCCGCGCCACCGCCCTCAACAACCTCGCCGACCGCACCGGTGAAAACGAGATCCGCAAGCTCGTCGCCGTGCTCGTCCAGACCGACCGCTTCGGCACCAGCATGGCCGATGCGCTGCGCACTCACTCCGAATTCATGCGTGTCCGCCGCCGGCAGGAAGCCGAAGAGCGCGCCAACAAGGTGGGCGTCAAATTGATCCTGCCCATCTTCTTCCTCATGCTTCCCTCCATCCTCATCGTCGCCGCCGGACCTGGAATCCTGATGCTGTTCAAGAACCTGTTCCCGTTGATCCGGGACGCGAAACTTTGATATTAGGGAGAAACACACACCATGGATAACACCACCATCTCTGTCATCCTCTGGATTCTGGCTCTTGTTTGCCTGGTGCTTTTCTTGGCCAGGAGGCGCAAGCGCCGCTCCATGGGGCGCTGAGCGCTGCTGCTGTGACGGCCGCACCGCCGCCGGGGGGCGGGCTTACCGCCCCATCGCCGTCACCGCTACCACCATCAGGCTCAGGTTCCATAGAACCAGAACGGCGTACCAGTAGTTGATCCACTTCAACACGCGTGCGCGGTTCAGAAGGAGACACGCCGCCGCCAGCGTCACCGCGATCAGCTTCGACAGTGCCACGCCCAGTGCGGGTCCGATCTGCGTCAGCATCCGCACAAACGGGCTCGCCTCCGACAGTCCAAGCCGGAAGCCGAGAATCGTCGTCAGAAAGTCAAGCACCTGAAGATACAGAAAAACTTGCAGGATGGTGCTCATCCCGGGCTGTTCCGCTGGAGTGAGGATCCTCTCCATGACTTCTCCATCGGCAATCCGCCGCTTTTCCATTAGCGTCTCCTTTGCTTCGCCGCGCATGGCGGATCGGTTTCAACAGGGCTAGCAAAATGTCTCAGTCCACTTTCATCGACTACTACGAACTCCTCCAGATCAGTCCCCATGCGGAAGTGGAAACCATCCACCGCGTTTTCCGCATGCTCGCCGCCCGCTACCATCCCGACAACCCTCAAAGCGGCGACCCGGAGCGCTTCATGCTCCTCAACGAAGCCTACGGCGTCCTCACCGACCCCCAGAAGCGCGCCGACTACGACATCCTGTACCACGCCCGCCGGCTGGAGCCGCTCAGCGTCTTCAATCTCCGCGAGTTCGCCCTCGGCATCGACGGTGAATCCAACCGCCGCATGGGCGTGCTCTGCCTGCTCTACAGCCGGCGCCGCTCCAATCCCGAATCCAGCGGCATGAGCGTCCTCGAATTCGAGAACCTGATGTCGCTGCCCCGCGAGCACCTCACCTTTACGCTCTGGTATCTCAGGGAGAAAGGCCTGATCCGGCAGGCCGAAGGCAGCGATCTTGTCATCACCGCCGAGGGTGTCGACTGGGTCGAGCAACACCTGCCCCGGAACAAAGTCCTCTACCATCTGCTCAAAGCCGCCGAGTCCGGCAAGGCCCACAGCGCCATGCCGGAAGACTCAGCCTCCGGTTCCGAGGCGGATTCTCGAGAAGGCGACCAACCTTCCTGACTTTCACTCTACATCAAAACGGATGAGAGTTCTAGTACTAAAGTTCCAGGGAATTCTTCAGGCGAAGCTCCGTGCCGCCCGCCAATGCCCCGGACCCCCCCTCGGAAGCCTCCTGTCCTCTGGACTCGTCAACTCTTGACTCTCGGCCCAGGCGGCACCTCCCTGCTGCAAGCCGACTGCACCGCAGGAGGCGCATCCCGGTTTCGGCTTCCCTCTTTCCCGCTGGCCATGCGCCTCCCGTTCCGTGCGCCACGCGCACGAGCCTCTGTCAGCTCCGCTGCGTGCGCTTCGCATCAGCTCCAGTAGCTCCGGTCCAGGCTGCGGTACTGCACCGCCTCGGCCACGTGTTTGGCCTGGATCTCTTCGACCCCCGCCAGGTCCGCGATCGTCCGCGCCACCTTCAGAATCCGGTCGTGCGCCCGCGCCGACAGCGCCATCCGCTTCACCGCCTGTTCCAGCGTCCGCTCGCCCGCCGCATCCAGCGGGCACATCTCCCGCAGCCGCCCCGGCGGGATCTCCGCGTTGATGAAGCCCCGCGCCCGCTGCCGCGCCCGCGCCGCCAGCACCCGCTCCCGCATCTCGGCCGAACCCATGCCCCCGTTGCGCGTGCGCAGCTCCTGGAACGGCACCGCCGGCACCTCGATGTGCAGGTCGATCCGGTCCAGCAGCGGCCCGCTGATCTTGCTCAGGTACTGCTGGATCTGCGCCCCCGTGCAGCGGCACTCCCGCGTCGGGTCGCCAAAGTAGCCGCACCGGCACGGATTCATCGCCGCCACCAGCGTGAACGCCGCCGGAAACCGCAGCGTCATCTGCGACCGCGCGATCACCAGCGCCCGCTCCTCCAGCGGCTGCCGCAACAGCTCCAGAACATTTCTGGGAAATTCCGGCAGTTCATCCAGAAACAGCACCCCGTGATGCGCCAGGCTCACCTCGCCCGGCCGCGGCATCCCCATCCCGCCTCCCACCAGCGCCGCATCGGAGATGGTGTGGTGCGGCGCGCGGAACGGCCGCGTCCGCAGCAGCCCCTGTCCTCCCGGCAGCACGCCCGCTACCGAGTGGATCCGCGTCGCCTCCAGCGCCTCTTCCAGCGTCAGCGGCGGCAGAATCCCGGCCAGCCGCCGCGCCAGCATCGTCTTGCCTGAGCCCGGCGGGCCGATCAGCAGCACGTTGTGCCCGCCCGCCGCCGCCACCTCCAGCGCCCGCTTCGCCGTCGTCTGCCCGCGCACGTCGCGGAAATCGAGATCGTCGTGTTCCGGCAACGGCGCCGCCGCCGCGCCCGGCAGGTCCGGCTGAAAGCGCGCCGGGTCGACCAGCAGGCCGACCACTTCGCTCAGGTGGCCCACGCCGTAAACCTGCAAGCCCTCCACCACCGCCGCCTCGGCGGCGTTTTCTTTGGGCACGATCACCGCCCGCGCCCCCTGCTCCCGCGCGCACGCCGCCACTGGCAGCACGCCCCGCACCGGACGCACGCTTCCGTCCAGCGACAGTTCGCCTACCAGCACCTGATCGTGCCGCGCCGGCGCCTGCCCCAATGCCCCCAGAATCGCCACGGCGATCGGCAGGTCGAACCCCGCCCCTTCTTTCCTCAGGCTTGCCGGCGCGAGATTCACCGTGACCGTCTGACTGGGAACATAAAACCCGCTGTTGGCCAGCGCCGAGCGGATCCGCTGGCGGCTCTCCTTCACCGCCGTGTCCGGCATGCCGACCACAATGAAGTCCCGCTCGTTGCCGCCGGGATACACGTCCACTTCCACGTCCACCGGCTGGGCCTCGATGCCCACCAGGGCGGCGCTGATTGTGCGGAACAGGGCCATCGGACGCGGCCTCCTCCGCTTGTGTAGTGGCCCGCCCGCCGCTTTCCTCTCACCGCATCTGCTAGCCGATGCCTGCCCGGAGTTCATCCCGGGGGTTGCGCCACGCCCGCCTGATCCCGCCTCGCCCTTACCTCTCCACCCGGAACCGCCCCTGCGCCTCCGCCGTCTTCCCGCCCACCTTGTCCATCACCGTCACCGCCAGCACATACTCGCCCGGCTGCACCCCTTCCGTGATGCTCAGCGTCAGCGTGCCGGTCAGCAGCCTGCGGGGATAGAATGGCGCCCCCTCGTCGCTGGCCGCCTCTTCCTGCGTGAACAGCACGTCGCCCTGCGTGTTCAAGACCTTCAGCCCGTAGCCCACGGCGAAGCGGTTCTTCTCCCCCAGAACAAAGCCCGCCACCTGGAACCGCGCCACCAGCATCTGCCCGGGACGGTACACGGCCTCTGCCATCGCCTCGCGCTCGGCCTCGTCGCGATAGAAACCCAGGTTCAGCACGCTCAGTTCGCTCACCTGCGGAAGCGGCTTCCCGCCTACGCGAAATTCGAGATCCTGCTCCGCGCTCGCCTGCGCGAATTCATCGGCGACGCGGATCCTGATCTTGTACTCGCCCGGCGGCAACTGCCCCGGCAGCGCCAGCGTGTATTGCACGCGCGGCAGCCAGTTCTTGTCTTCGTAGCTCAGCTCTTCCTGGATGGCGCCATTGGCCGGCGGCTCGAGCAGCCGTCCCTCAGGATCGGTGGCGTAGAGCGTCCAGCGCAGGTCCACGCGGTCCTTCACCACGCGGAACCCGGCGATGCGGAAGCTCAGATACAACAGCTCGCCCGAGTGATACTCGTAATTCGCGCTGATGGCCGGGCCGTCCTCCTGGCGGTAGTGCAGAGTCGCGCCCGTCACGGCCAGCTTTGTTGCCGGCGGCGGATCGGCCATCACAACCACAAGCGCCGGCAGCAGCCACGTGCAGCCCACGCCTCTATTCTGCGCCTTTATTGCGCTGGAGGCATCTGTGGTTCCACCACCGGCCTGCTTTCCGGCGCTTCCACCCTGTACGGCAGATGGATCAACGCCGTCTGCTCATGATCCACATCTCCACCGCTGGAAACCCGCAGTTTATAATCTCCAGGAGGCACGTCGAACAGCAGCACCCCGGTGTCCGTCTGTGTGCTTCTCACCCGCCGCAGCAGGCCCATCCACTGCGCCACGCCTTCGCCTTTGTCCAGCTCCAGCGTCTCGCGTCCGTCTTTGTCGATCACCGCCAGCAGCGGCGCTGTCAGGTCCTCAGGGCCATTGTTGGTGACGCTCGCCGTCACCAGCAGAAACCGGTGCTGCGGCTTGCGCGGCCCCATGTCTGTCTGCAACTCGTCCCGCCATTCCGTGTTGTAAATGGTGTAGCTCAGATCGCCCACCGTGACTGAGGTTCCCATGGCATGCACGGTGTCCGCTTTGCGTGTCCCGCAGGCTGCACTGCTCAGCAGGACCAAGCCTGCCGCCGCCGTTCCGAGAATGCGCCGAAATGCTGCGTACATTCGTGTCGCCTCCGAATCAGTATCAATGTGAAACATATCGAATCCCGGCCGCTCGCGCAATTGGCTGCCGTGCTTCTTCTCCTCTCCGCCGCCTGCGCCGCCCAGCCTCTACGCCACCCGGTGAGCGGCCGGCTTATCGCCCCAGTCATGGGCGCAGCCGGCGCGCCGTGGCTCGAACGCTCTGAAAGGGAGCGGGAAGAACGTCCCAGTCTCGCCGTCAGGCTCCTTCGTCTCCAGCCTGGCCAGACCGTCGCCGACATCGGCGCCGGCTCGGGATACTACACAGAGCTGCTCTCGAAAGCCGTCGGTTCTGCTGGAAAAGTGTACGCCACCGACATCCAGCCCGAGATGATCCGCCTGCTCGACGAGCGCATCCGCCGCCGCCGGCTCTCCAATGTCCAGGCCATCCTCTGCACGGAAGCTGATCCCCGCCTGCCGCCGGAATCTCTCGACCTCGCCCTGCTCGTCGACGTCTACCATGAGTTCGCCCAGCCGCAGCAGATGCTCCGCGCCATCCACCGCGCGCTGAAACCCGGCGGGCGCCTCGTGCTCATCGAATACCGGAAGGAAGACCCGGCTGTCCCCATCCGCGAAGAGCACAAAATGAGCATCGCCGAGGCGCGCGCGGAGGTGGAGCCGGAGGGGTTTGCCTTCGACCGCGTTTTGAATGACCTGCCCTGGCAGCATATCCTGATATTTCGCAAATGAAAAACGCGCGCTTCCCTGCGGAACACTCGCTCGAACAGGATTCCGCCGCCGGGGCACCCCTTCACCGCCTCACCGGCGCCCCGTGCATCAACCACCACACCTACTTCCTCAACTCCTCGCTCACGCCAGACGAACAGGAGCTTCTCTTCGCCAGCAATCGCAGCGGTGTCTGGCAACTGTTCTCCATCGAGCCATTCCCGCACGGTGAGATCCGTCAGTGGACCGAGGGAGAACCCATCCATCCCTTCTCGCCTGCGATTCACCCCGGCGGCCAACTCGTGCTGTTTGTCCGCGGCGGCACGATCTGGCAGATCCGAAGGGACACGCTGGAGGAGCGCCTGGTGGCAGGGTTCGATCAGGCGCAGTTCGGCGAAGTGTCCCTCTCGCCGGATGGCGAGTGGATCACCGCCGCCGCAAAGGTGGGCGGCGAAGCCGGCCTGGTCGTGGGGCGTATCGATGGCACGCAGTGGGCGTTCCACCGCTTTCCCCGCACCGTAATTCATCCGCAGTTCCACCCGCTCGAACCCGCGTGGATCGAGTTCGCTGCCGACCCCGCGCCTCGCATGCACCGCATCCGCCGCGATGGCACGGGACTGGAATGCCTCTACGAGCACTCCAACGATGAGTTCGTCGTGCACGAGACGTTTCTTGGCCGCACGGGCGATCTTGTCTACGTCGAGTGGCCCTTCGCCCTCTGGCGCATGAATTGGGAGACGCGTGAGCGCCGCAGGATCTGCGCCTTCAACGCCTGGCACATCGCTCCCAACCGCGCCGGCACGCAGATCCTCTGCGACACCAACCACCCCGACCGCGGCCTGTTTCTGATCGACGCCGCCAGCGGCGCGCAGCGCCTCGTGGCGCTCTCGCAGAGTTCCAACCGCGGTTCGCAGTGGGCGAAGTCCAGTTACGCTTTGCCGGAAGACTTCGCTGCCGCGCGCACCGCGCTCGGCTCGAATTTGAGCTGGATGGAGAACGCCGCCGACACCGTCTACGGCCCGCAATACACGCATCCCCATCCTTCTTTCTCGCCTTCGGAGCGCTACGCCATCTTCACCAGCGATCGCAGCGGACACCCGCAGGTCTACGCCGTGGAGCTCCATGGATAACCTCACGCACTCGCTCACCGGCATTCTGCTGGCGCGCACGGGGCTCGCCCGAGGCGTGCCGTTCGGCACGGCGCTGGCCGTCGGCGCCGCCAACTTCGGCGACATCGACATCCTCACGGGCGCGAAGAGCTGGATCTGCTATCTTCACTACCATCGCGGCTTCACGCATTCGCTGGTCTGGCTGCCTGTGGTCGCCGCCGCGCCTCTGCCCATCTGGTGGCTGCTGGCCCGCCGCCGCGGTCCCGTCGATCGCGCGCTGTGGCTGCACGCGTATCTGATCTCGTTCATCGCGGCGCTCACCCACCCGCTTCTCGACCTGCTCAACGTCTACGGCATCCGCCTTGGGACCCCCTTCACGGAACGCTGGTTCCACCTCGATCTATTGTTCATCGTCGATATCTGGGTCTGGGCTGTTCTGCTGGTCTGCACGCTGGGGCCAATGCTCGCCCGGCTCGTCTATTCCGAAATCGGCGCCCGCGGCGCACCAGGCCGCGCGATGGCCTGGATCGGTCTCGCCGGCTTCGCCGCCATCATCGGTTTGCGCGCCCTGCTGCACGGGCAGGCGCTCGAGCAGCTCAACTCGCGCGTCTATGCGGGCGAGCCGCCCCGCCGCGTCCTCGCCTCTCCCTCGCCCGCGAACCCATGGAAGTGGACCGGCATTGTCGAAACCCGCTCCGCATGGCGGCTGGTGCCTGTGGAACTGGGCCGCCCCTTTGACCCGGAAGCCGGGCTCGTCTTTTACAAGCCGGAGGTCGAGCGCTTCCGCTCCGTCATCGCCGCCACGGAGACGGGGCGCGTGTTCCTGGACTTCTCGCAAGTGCAATCCTGGTCCGCCACGCCCGCACCCGATCCCGAGGGCGCCACGCTGGTCCGCATCACCGATCTGCGTTTCGGCCCTCCTGAAGGCAACGCCTTCGTCGCCTCTTTCCTCATCGATGCCCGCGGCCGTGTGCTCCGCGAGGAGTTCTCCTTCGCGCGCACCCCCTCCGCCACTGAAGCGCCGCAGGGGCGGCGCAACCGCGACTGAAGCGGGCCGGTTTTCTCCTGCTGCCCCCGGCTTCATTTGAGGCCCGCTTACGGACGCCGGAGCCGGCCACGCGGCAGAATGGGGTGGGCGCTCAGCGAAAAGGTGTATTGTGTTCCTGTCCCCTTTTTCCTGACCATGTCCGTGCCTGAACACCCCATGATCATTGGCGGCGCCGAGCACCGCTCGGATACGCCCCTCACCGTCCGCATCCCCTATGACGGCCAGCCCTTCGCCACCGTCTTTGCCGCCTCGCAGCAACACCTGCAACTGGCAGTCGAAGCCGCGCAGCGCGCCGCTTCCGTGATGCGGGAGATGTCGCGCGCCGAGCGCGCGGCCATCCTGCTCCGCGCTCACGCTCTGCTCGCTGAGCGCAAAGAGACCTTTGCCCGCACCATCTCGAGCGAAAGCGGCAAGCCCCTGCGCGAAGCCCGCGCGGAAGCCGAGCGCGCCCTCTCCACGCTCTTCTTCTCCGCCGAGGAGGCCCACCGTCTCGCTGGAGAAGAGGTCCCGATGGACGCCGCCCCCGCTGGCGCCGGCCGCATGGCGATGTTCATCCGCGAGCCGCTCGGCGTCATCGCCGCCATCACGCCGTTCAACTTCCCGTTGAACCTCTCCATGCACAAGATCGGGCCCGCCCTTGCCGCCGGCAACGCGGTCATCCACAAGCCCGCCTCGGCCACGCCCGTCACCGCGCTTCTGCTGGCCCGCCTGTTTCTCGACGCTGGTCTCCCGCCCGGCGCGCTCAACGTGGTCACCGGTCCCGGCGGCTCCATCGGCGATTTCCTCGTCGAGCACCCCGACATCCGCATGATCACCTTCACGGGCAGCGCCGAGGTCGGGCTTCGCATCCGCTCGCGAGCGGGCATGAAGCGCGTGACCCTCGAACTCGGCAACAACTCCGCCGTGATCGTCTGCGCCGACGCCGATCTCGACGGCGCCGTGGCCCGCTGCGTCCCTGGCGCCTACGCCAACTCCGGCCAGGTCTGCATCTCCGTGCAGCGCATCTTCGCCGAGGAGAGCATCCACGGCGAGTTTGTCGAACGCTTCGCGGCGCAGGCATCTTCCCTTCCAGTTGGCCACCCGCTGGATGAAGACGCCGCGGTCACCTCTCTGATCACGGAGAGCGAGGCGCACCGCGTCGTCTCCTGGATCGGGGAAGCCGTCGAATCCGGCGCGCGTCTTGTTACCGGCGGAGGCCGCCAGGGCGCCACGGTCCAGCCTGCCGTGCTCGCCGACGTCCCGCCTCAGACGCGCATCTTCGCCCAGGAAGCGTTCGGCCCGGTGGCGGGCATCAACCGCTTCCGCGAGCTCGACGAAGCCATCGCCGCCGTCAACGATTCCCCTTACGGTCTGCAAGCCTCCATCTTCACGCGCGACATCGAAAAGGCCTTCCGCGCCGCGCGCCGCGTCCACGTGGGCGGTTTCCTGATCAACGACGTGCCTCAGCTCCGCGTCGATCAGATGCCCTATGGCGGCGTCAAACTCAGCGGCACGGGCCGCGAAGGTCCGCGCTTCGCCATCGAAGAAATGACCGAGATCAAACTCATCTCCTGGCGGGTGGAAGGTTGAGGGAGCAGTAAACAGCTCCGCCTGCCCGGCGCAGGATTCTACCGGACCCGGAGCTTCCCCAGCCGGTACCGCCGATGCCCGTCGCCGTCCGGCAGCGGCAGTTCGATGCGCGGTGTGCCTGTCCGGGTTCCCACTGAGACGAACACGTCGTATTCTCCGGGCTTCAGGATCGGATCCGGAGGCAGGCGCAGCGCCGCCAGGGGGCGGTCCGCCTGGTGCGTGGACTTTTCCGTGCGTCCGACAGCGAGCGCTTTGCCCGGCGGTCCCACGGGCAGCACGCGCACATCAAAGCCTTCGTCCACGAGCACCGCCGCAATGCCGCCTTTCGCGTCCTTCAGCGTGATGGCCGGATAGCCGCCCGCATAACAGGGCGCCACACCGGCATTGCGCCACCGGTAGCCCAGCAGCAACGGTTGCGTACGGCCGATCTCTTCCGGCCATGACGCCTCCAGCAACTGCAACCGGTAGCCGAGACGCAGATTGATTCTGTCGACGAGTTCACGGTTCTTTTCAAGGAACTCGCGCGGCTGCCAGTGGACGGTGGCGTACGAGGCATGATGGTCCTCGATCGCCTTCAGATACAGGCTGCCGTCGCCCCAGCAGCCGCGCTGCACCGAATGCCCGTAGTGCTCCATTTCGAGGATCACCGGCAGGCGCGGCCAGAACAGATCCGCCAGATACGCCTTGTGGTAGGCACGGTCTCCGCACTCCACCAGAATGCTGTCGTCGCGCAGCGTCATGCCCAGGTCCCGGGCGTAGTGCAGGATCTCCAGCCCCCGCCCCTGATTGGCGAAATCGTCGTTCGCCGCCAGCAGCGTGCGCCGGAAGTGTTTCCGGTACAGGTCGAGATGGAGCTTGAGGGTGCGGGCATCGTAGGGCAGGCGCGACGATGCGCCCGTGTGCCCTTCGCCCCACACGCCGAACGATCCGGCGTCGATGAACGCGACCTCCGGGCTGCCGTCGTAGCGCTGGGCCAGCGCCGCCAGAAAACGGTCGAGCTTCTCCAGGAACACGGGATCGTCGTACTTCGGCTCCCAGCTCTCCCCCGCCGGGTCTGCTCCCTTGCCTCGCGAGAATGTGTGGCCCTTCGCGCCCGCGTCCCGGACCCACTTCGGCGTGGCGTACGGCTGCTGCGGGCTGGACTCCGCGCACGAGATCCGCAGCGCGATCTGAAAGCCCTTCGCCAGCCACCGCTGCGCCGGCGTGTCCAGAATGGACCAGTTGTACACGCCCTCTTCGGGCTCGAGGTAAGACCAGGCGAGACGCAGGTAAATGACGCTCGCGCCGGGGAAGTCCTCCACCGTGTCCGACGGCTCCAGATGCGTTCCATAACGGTCCATCGTGTTGTCGTAATGATGGAAGTTCCAACCCATGCCGGGGTTGCGCAGCGCGCGCCCGGTGTCGGCGGGCCGCACAACCACACGCTGCTGCGCCGTGGCCGCGCCGGCGCAAAGGAAGGCCGTCAGGGCTGCCAGGCGCCAAACGCAAACGGCCGCGCCCGGCTTGCTTCGATGGAGTTGCATCGGGGAGTCTGTCCTTTCTGTTCCGCTGATCCCTGCGCCCCCGGCCTGGCAGCAGGGCGCCGGCATCATCCTGCATGATACTGCCGCCAGGCGGGCGTTCGGCGTCTTTTTGGCGCTCTGGACATGGCGAGCCATGGACTGTGACTTTGGGGATTTTCGACAGCGCCTGGAATGACTTGACCGGGCCGCTCGCTGTCAGACGACCAATCGCCACTGCCGGCGCGCCGATGCCTCGCGCCCCGGAAACCCGGCTTGGATCAGGACAGGGCCGCTTCGATGGCGGCGGCAATCCTGCGGGCACGATACTCCACCCGCTCCGCGTCTGGGCCTTCCACCATGATGCGGGCCAGCGGTTCGGTTCCCGAAAAGCGCACCAGAACGCGGCCCGCGGGACCGAATTCCTGTTCGGTTTCGCGGATCTCCTGCTGCACCGCGGCGAGCTGGTCGAGCGGCTTTTTTTCGCGGAAGCGGACATTGATCAGCCGTTGCGGATACGAGACGAAATCGCTCGTCAGATCATCCAGCGTGGCGCCGCCGGCCCGCGCCACGGAGATGGCCTGCAACGCCGTCAGCATGCCATCGCCCGCAGTGGAATAGGTGCGGAAGATCACGTGACCGCTCTGCTCGCCCCCAAGCGGGAGGTCTTGGCGCAGCATCTCCTCGAGCACATAACGGTCGCCCACGGAGGTGCGGACCAGTCCGATCCCGTCCTGTGCGAGCGCCCTCTCCAGTCCCAGATTGGACATGACAGTGGCCACCACCGCGCGCGGGCGCAGGTGGCGTCCGGCAATCAGCAGGATATGGTCGCCGTCCAGCACCTTGCCGGAATGGCTGACCAGAATGCAGCGGTCGGCGTCCCCATCGAACGCCGCCCCGAAGTCGGCCCGCTCGGCAACAACGCGCTGGCGCAGCGATTCCACGTGCAGCGCGCCGCAGCCGTCGTTGATGTTGCGGCCATCGGGCTGGCAGGCCGTCTCCACGACGCGCGCGCCCAGTCTCCGGAACAGCGCCGGGGCAAGGCGGAAAGCGGCGCCGTTGGCGCAATCCAGCACAACGGTCAATCCGCTCAATCCATGCGGCGCGGCCGAAGCCAGGAAATCCAGATAGGCGGCGGCTAGCTGATCTTCGCCGGAAAGGGTCTGTTCCGGCGGCGGGCCGGGCGCGGACTCCAGGATCTCGAAGATGCGGGTTTCCATCCGCAGCTCTTCTTCGTCTGGCAGCTTCAGTCCGTCGTGGGCGAAGACCTTCAGCCCGTTGTCATGATACGGATTGTGCGAAGCGGAGATCATCAGGCCGGCCGAGAAGGGCCCGGTTTTCGTCAGATAGGCTACGGCGGGCGTGGTGACGACTCCCGCCGACAGCGGCTCGGCTCCGGCCGAACGAAGACCCGCCGCGGCAAGGGCTGCCAGTCCGGGGCCGGATTCCCGCGTGTCCATGCCGATGAGCACGCGCCGCGAGCCGTGCCTGGCCGCCCATTCCCCCAACGCGGCGCCGAATGCGAACACCGTGCGCGCGTCCAGCGGAGGCTGGCCCGCCACGCCGCGGATGCCATCGGTCCCGAACAGTCTTCTCTTGCTCAACGCTTCTCCTTTTTCGGCCGTGGTTCTTCTTCCGCCTGATGTGCGGGGCGCAGTGTGTAGCGCACCCTGACGAGCGGCGATGCGAGGAAGTGCGCATGGGAATCGCCCGCGAATGCGGTTGTCGTCACCTGCTCTCCGGCAGGATGCGCCCTCAGGTCGATCGGATCCGTGCGCACGGAGTCGATCAAATCCAGGCGGCTCTTCGGACCGGAAAGCGGCAGCCGGGGCGGCACGGCGGTCCAGGATTCCACACGGTAGCCATCCGGCACGTTCTCGAATACGGGAATCACCGTCACGTCCTTGACCTCTCGCCGCTCTGTGCGGATCTGGATCTGCGACGGGATGGCGCGTTCCAGCACGACACCCGCCGGCAGGTCCACGTCGGTCCGGCGAATGGAAAATGTAGTCACGCCTTCCCGCCTGACGCGGTCGAGATCCAGGACCACCGGCGGCGGCGAATTGGAGATACGGCTCAACAGAGGCGAGGGGCCGCGCACGATCAACCGCACCTGTTCCACAAGGTTCGGGCCGATCTCCAGATGCGTGGGAATGTTCCGGTACTGCACGGGAACAGTGATGGCTGTCGTCAGTTCGCGCGAGCCGCTGAGCAGAAACCACAACGTGGTTGCGGACGCCAGCGAAAAGAGCTTCAACCCAAGGTGTTGTGTGAAGAAGCGCTTCATGGCCGGGTCCCCTCGCGCGCCGCGGCAGTACGCCAGCCTCTTCTGACGGGGTGGCTGAGCCTCTCGGCCAGCCGCTCCGCCGTGATGTCGCTTTCCAGTTCTCCTGCCGACGCCACCGAGATCGCGCCCCGCTCCTCGCTCACCACGATGGCCAGACAGTCGGAGTCTTCACTGACGCCGATCGCCGCCCGGTGGCGCGTGCCGAACACGCGCGACAGCTCCGGATTCATGGTCAGCGGCAGGAAGCAGGACGCCGCCGCCAGCCGCCCGCCCGTCACAATCGCCGCCCCGTCGTGGAGCGGTCCGCCGGGCTGGAAGATCGCCAGCAGCAGATCGCGCGTCACCCGGGCGTCGATAGGCACGCCGCTTTCGATGAACGTGCGCAGCCCCACTTCCCCTTCGATCACAATCAGCGCGCCGATGCGGTGCGCTGCCAGATGACTCACCGCCAGCACGATTTCTTCGGCCACTTCGCGCGACTCAACCCTGGCCCCGAATCCCGCCCACTTCCGCTCGCCGATGCTCGTCAGCATCCGCCGGATTTCCCCCTGGAACATCACGATCAAAGCGAACGCCGTGTACGGCGCCAATCCCTCCAGAATGGTCCTCAGCACCGTCAGACCCGCCGTGACGGAGAGAATGTATACAGCCAGAACAATTGCAAATCCCACCAGGACATGCACGGCGCGCCGCCCGCGAATCAACAGAAACACCTGATAGATCAGCGCCGCCACCAGAATGATGTCGAGAGCGCCGGTGAAGGTGAATGGCGGCGCGGTGCTCAGGATGTCTTTCAGAATTTCGGGCAAATGCAAATCCTCCGGCACGCCGGGACTGGCCCAAATATCGAGTGTATCCGATCACTTGCGGATCCACCCGCCGGAGGGTGCGCCTTCCGCAAGGGCCGCATGGCCGCCCGCAGCCCCATCAGCAACGCGCGCCTGAGCCTGCGGGGCTCTTGCGGTTCTCTCTACAATGGAGAAGGGCGGCGTGCGATGCGCCTGCCGTGTATCGAGCGTGCGGTCTCCGGCGCGGGTTGCCGTCCCGGCTCGGAAAGAGGGGAGGACGCGATGCAACGCAACCGAACATTCGTTCTGCTGGTTGCCGGGTTGGTTCTGGCTGCTGCCCTCTGGGGGCAGGTTTCAAACAGGATTCGCGCGCTTCAGGAGAAGCTGATCGCCCCCTGCTGCTGGAGCGAGAGCGTGGCCATGCACCGCAGCGAGGTGGCTGCCGAGATGCGCGCCGAAATCGCGCGGATGGTCAACGAAGGACGGAGCGACCGCGAGATCCTCGACTTCTACAAAGCGAAGTACGGAACGCGCATCCTGATGGAGCCGGAAGGCGGACTGCGCGTCTGGGCTTACACAATCCCGATCATCGCGTCTGTCCTGGGGCTCGGGCTGGTGGTCTGGCTGATCCGCCGCATGGTGCGCCCGCAGCCTGAAAACTCCGAAAGCGGCGCCGGAGCGGCGACCTAGCGGCCGCCGTCTTCCGCAGCCCGCAACCGTCTCCTGGCACGGCAGAGCCGCGCCCGGATCACTTCAGGGCTCACCCCGAGGCGGGCAGCCGCCTGCTGTGTCGTCAGCCCTTCCACCACGCGAAGCCGGAACGTCTCCTCAAGAAGCGGCGGCAGTTGAGGCGCGGCATGCAGCACTCGCCACAGTTGCCTTCTTGCATCCAGCCGCTGTTCTCCGCCGTCCGGCGCAGAGGCCCTCTCTCCGCAAGTTTCTTCTTTGTGCGATCTTGCCGCCTGGCTGCGTCTCTCCATGCGGCAGGCGTTGATCACAATCCGCCGCACCCAAGCGCCGAGCCGGTCCGGACGGCGCAGCTCGGAGAGGTGTTCGAGCACCTGAACCAGCGCCGCCTGCGCAACGTCCTGCGCCATTCCGCCGGTTCCGCACAGCCGCTGCGCCTGCCGCGTCACAGCGGGCGCCAGGAGGCTGAAAAGCCGGTCCCGCGCCTCTCCGTCGCCCCGCTGCGCCTGCTCCACCAGGCACTCCCCTCCGGTGCAGGCCTCGTTCGGTACGGCTGTCAGACACCGCGCTTCGCAGTACGCCATCCCGCTCCGTTGTATCACAGGAGTTCGGGATCCTGAACTATGCAAAACGCGGCGCGGCCTGCCTCGCCCGCCGCCGATCTGGCAATCTGAAGAGCGGCATGGACAACCGCCCGCGCCTCCTGGCTGGCCCCGACGGGCGCTTGCGCTGCGCCTGGAGCGGAACCGCGGAGGACTACGTCGCCTACCACGATCTGGAGTGGGGCGTGCCCGTGTTTGACGATGTCCGCCTGTTTGAGAAGATCTGCCTCGAAGGATTCCAGGCGGGGCTGAGCTGGCTCACCGTGCTGCGCAAGCGCGAGGCCTTCCGCCGCGCCTTCGCGGGCTTCGACTTCCGGCGCCTGGCGCGCTGGGGCGAGCAGGACGTGCAACGGCTGGTGCGCGATCCGGGCATCATCCGCCATCGCGGCAAGATCGCGTCCGTGCTGAACAACGCAAGGCGGGCGTGCGAGCTGGCCGAAGAGCAGGGCTCGCTCCACCGCTTCTTCTGGTCTTTCCAGGGGCGCGAGCCGCGCGAGCTGGCGCGCGAGCTGAAGCGCCGCGGCTGGACCTTTGTGGGGCCTGTGACGGTCGAGTCCTTCATGCAGGCCATGGGGCTTGTCGACGCGCACGAGCCCGGCTGCTGGCGGCGGGGCGCCGCGGCCTGCACGAAGCCGCACAGGGGTTGATAAGATGCAGTTTCGTCAGGCGGCCCGGCCCGCGGCCGCAGCCGTCTTCACGTGAGGAGTGCACCGTCATGAAGCGAATACTTCTGTTCCTCGCCGTGCTGGCGCTCGCCGCACAGGCCGCTTCCTTGAAGCCTGCGGATCTGCGAACCGAATACCGCAAGGACCCGCTGGGCATCGACGAAACCGCGCCGCGGCTGAGCTGGAAACTCGAAGCCGCCAGCCCTGCCACGCGCAATCTCCGTCAAAGCGCCTACCGCGTCATCGTGTCCAGCACGGCGGCGCTCGCGCAATCCGGCCGCGGCGATCTGTGGGACACCGGCAAGGTGGCCGGCGATCAAAGCGTTCACGTGGCCTATCAGGGCAAGCCGCTCGCCTCCGGCCAGCCCGTCTGGTGGCGCGTGATGGTCTGGGACCAGGCGGGCCAACCCTCGGCCTGGAGCGAAACCGCGCGCTGGTCAATGGGGCTGCTCAAGCCTGATGACTGGAAGGGAAAATGGATCGGGCGCGAGGAGAAGACCTATTACAAGGATCCGCACAGCCCGTTCCAGTGGCTGCGCGAAGCGCAGTGGATCTGGTTTGACGAGGGCGACCCCGCCAGGCAGGCGCCTGCCGAGACGCGCCGCTTCCGCGCCCGTTTCACCCTGCCCGCTGACCGCGCCCTCAAAACGGCCACGTTCGTCCTCGGGGCTGACAACAGCTTCGAGCTGTCCGTCAATGGCGAGTTCGCTGGCAAGGGCAACAATCCAACGCTGCCCATGGTGCTTCACATTGAGCCGTGGCTCAAGCCCGGCGAGAACGAATTGCTGGTCGTCGCCCGCAACACGCGCGAGGATCCGGCTGGAGTGCTCGGCGCGCTGAAGATCGAATTCGCTGCCGGCGATCCGCTGATGTTTTACACGGGAGATCACTGGGAGGCGCTGCGCAAGGACGATGAAGGATGGAAGCCAGCAAAAGCCCTGGGTCCGTTCGGCATGGATCCCTGGGGCGAAGTGGGCCTGCGCGAAGAGCAGGCGCTGCCGGCGCGCATGCTTCGTAAAGAGTTCGACGTCGAGCCGCGCCTGCGCCGCGCCACCGCCTACGTGGCAGGGCTCGGCCTGAGCGAGCTCTATCTCAACGGCGCCAAAGCCGGGGACGACGTGCTTTCGCCGGGACTCACCGAGTATGAAAAGCGCGTCTTCTATGTCACGCACGACATCACTTCGATGCTCAAGCCCGGCCGCAACGCCGTGGGGCTTTGGCTCGGCAACGGACGCTACTGGCAGCCGCGCCGCCGCATCCCGCTGCCGGCGCGCGGCTACGGCTATCCCAAGGCCATCGCGCAGATCGAACTCGAGTACGCCGGCGGACGCAAACAGGTCGTGGCGACGGACGAGACCTGGAAGCTGACCACCGATGGCCCCATCCGCGCCAACAACGAGTACGACGGCGAGGTTTACGACGCGCGCATGGAGATGCCCGGCTGGGCGCAAGCCGGATTCGACGATTCCAAATGGGAAGCCGCCCAGGCCGTGCAGGGACCGCCGGGCGCGTTGCGCGCGCAGATGGCCGAACCGCTGCGCGTGATCGAGACGCTGGCGCCCAAAACGATGAAAGAGCTGCGCCCGGGCGTCTTCATCTACGATCTTGGCCAGAACATGGTCGGCTGGGTGCGGCTCAGGGTGCAGGGGCCGGCGGGCGCGCGCGTGCAATTGCGGCTGGCCGAGTCCCTGCGCGGCAACGGCGACCTGTATGTCGACAACCTCCGCGGCGCGCGCGCCACGCTCACCTACATCCTGAAAGGCGGCGGCGCTGAAGTCTGGGAGCCGCGCTTCACCTACCACGGCTTCCGCTATATCGAGATCACCGGCTATCCGGGCAAGCCCGGTCTCGACGCCGTCGAAGGCCGCGTCGTCCACGATGCCATGCCGCGCGCCGGAGAGTGGGAGAGCTCGCACACGCTGCTGAACCGCATTCACCGCAACATCTACTGGGGCATCCGCGGCAATTACCGCAGCATCCCGACAGACTGCCCGCAGCGCGATGAGAAGCAGGGCTGGCTCGGCGACCGCAGCGTCGTCAGCCTCAGTGAGAGCTACCTGTTCGATGTCGCCGCTTTTTACACCAAGTGGATTCAGGACATCGCCGATTCGCAGAGGCCCACGGGCAGCATCCCGGATGTCGCCCCCACCTACTGGGTGCTGTACAACGACGGCATCGTCTGGCCCAGCACCTATGTGCTCGCTACCCAGATGGTCTACCGCCAGTACGGCGACCGGCGCATCATCGAACGCCACTACGAAGGCATGAAGAAGTGGGTCGATTACATGCGCCAGTTCCTCAAGGACGGCATCATGCCGCGCAACACGTACGGCGACTGGTGCGTGCCGCCCGAGGATCCGAAGCTGATCCATTCGAAAGACCCGGCGCGGATCACCGCCGGACCTCTGCTCAGTACGGCTTACTATCACCAGATGGTGAAATACGTCAGCGCCAACGCGCGCATGCTCGGGCGGAACGAGGATGCGGCTGAACTCGACAAGCTGGCGGCGCAGCTCAAAGAAGCCTTCCTCCGCACCTGGTACAAGGCGCAGGAAGCGCGGTTCGACAACGGCACGCAGACCTCCAGCGTCCTGCCGCTCGCCTTTGACATGGTGCCTGCGCAGGACCGCAGCCGCGTCTTCGACCGCCTCGTCGAGAAGATCGAGAAGGAGAGCAACAACCATGTGGGCGTGGGGCTGGTGGGCGCGCAGTGGCTGATGCGCACGCTTTCCGACAACGGCCGCCCCGACGTCGCTCTCGCCATCTCCACCCAGACCACCTACCCGGGCTGGGGCTACATGATATCCAAAGACGCCACCACCATCTGGGAGCTCTGGAACGGCGACACCGCCGACCCGGCGATGAACTCCATGAACCACGTCATGCAGATCGGCGACCTCGCCGTCTGGATGTACGAATACCTGGCCGGCATCCGCCCGGATCCCGAAAGACCAGGCTTCCAGCACATCCTCATCAAGCCCTATGCGCTGTCAGGGCTGGATTTCGTCAAAGCGACGCACCGCTCGCTTTACGGTCCCATCACTTCTTCCTGGAAGCGCGCTGGAGGCGGGCTGGAGATGGAAGTGACGATTCCGCCCAACACGTCGGCCACGATCCATGTTCCTTCCACCGGCAAGGTGACGGAATCCGGCGGCCTGAAGCCCGCGCGCGTCGAGCAGGGCTACACCGTGTTCGAAACCGGCTCGGGCACATACCGCTTCACCGCGGAATGAGACAGATCTGAGAATCCGGCTATCTGGCGGCGCCCGCCGGGCAGCCGGAAATCGCCGCCGCCCGCCGGAGGGGCGGCCCGGCCGCGCTCATGGCTTGCCCGTGATGAGGAGGTAGAGCGGATGCTCATCTTCGGGAAGCGGCAGCAGCAGCTTGAGCGCCACGGGGTCGATCTTGCCGATGCTGACCGAGCCCAGCCTCAGTGCCGCCGCCGCCAGATGCCAGTTCTGGCCGATATGGCCCGCCTCGATCAGGGCGAGCTGCTCGGCGGCATCGCCGAATTCACGCCGCAGCCGCCCGTACCAGGCGGTCAGCAGCAGCCCGGCGGCGCACTCGGCCACGCACTGCTGGTCTCCGCAGACCTTGGCCACGCGCTCCTGCTTTGTCCCTTTGGCGAGCAGAGTCAGCGTCCGCTGCTCGGGATCGAACGAGTAGAACCCCGCCGCCAGCCCCTGCACACGAAACGCGAGCATATAGCTCTTCACCGGGTAGATCGCTCCGGCGGAAGGCGCCGTTCTCAGTCCACCGGGAGACGTGACCCCTTGCGCCGCCCATAGCAGCGTGGAGAGTTCCTGCAATGGAATCGGCGCCTCGGCGTATTCGCGCGTGCTGCGCCGTCTCTTCAGGCACTCGTCCAGCCTCGCCTCCAGCGGCAACGGCTCAGGCAGAACAACCCGGCTTGCGCCAGCCGCACGGCGGGAAGCCGGCATGGCCGCGGGTGCATGGTCCTGTGGCGTCACACGGGGCTTCATGGTTCGTCCAGAACAGTCTACCCGGAATTATACAATAGTTCCAGATCTTATTGTCGCGAAATGGCCCGGGCCTTCAACCCTCGTACCGGCATCCTGCCGTGCACGTCTCCCGCACTTCGACCGCGCTCAGTTGCGGCAGTTGCGGGCGGATCCTGTGCCACAGCCAGATGGCGATGCGTTCGCTGGTGGGATTCTCGAGCCCCGGAATTTCGTTCAGATAGCGGTGGTCGAGTTCGTCGATCACCGGCTTGCACAGAGCCTTGATGTCGCCGAAGTCCATCACCCATCCGGTCTGCTCGTCCACCGGTCCGCTGACGCACACTCGGACGCGGAAGGAGTGTCCGTGCAGCCGCGAGCACTTGTGTTCCGGCGGCAGATTGGGCAGGCGGTGGGCGGCTTCGAAGGTGAATTCCTTGAAGATTTCCATCGGGTGGAAACGAGCCTGTTCCTAGGGTAGCATTGGCATGGGTTTGCCCCGGCGGAAAGGAGAGACGATGCCGTCATCCAGAGAGCGGCTGCGCGCCACGCTCGAACACCGGGAGCCCGACCGTGTGCCTATCGACTTCGGCTCTTCAGCGGTTACCGGGATCCACGTCTCCTGCGTCGCTGCGCTGCGCGATTACTACGGGCTGGAAAAGCGCCCCGTCATGGTGCACGAGCCCTACCAGATGCTCGGCTGGATCGACAATGATCTGCGCCAGGCGATGGGCATCGACGTGGTTGGCGTTTTCTCCCGCACAAACCTGTTCGGCTTCGAAAACTCGGGCTGGCGCGAGTGGGATTTCCGCGGACTGACGGTGCTCGTGCCGGAGAACTTCCGGACCACTACGGAGCCGGATGGGACAATCCTCATCTATCCGGAGGGCGACCTTTCGGCGCCGCCCAGCGGCAGAATGCCGGTAGGCAGCGCGTTTTTCGATACCATCATCCGCCAGCCCCCCATCGATGAGTCCCGCCTGGATCCGGAGGACAACTGCGAAGAGTTCACCGTCGTCTCGGAAGAGGACCTCGATCACCTCCGGCGCGCCTCCCAGGAGGCGCTCTCCACCGGTTGTGGCATTCTCGGCTCCTTCGGGGGCGCCGCCTTCGGCGACATCGCGCTGGTGCCCGCGCCGTTCCTGAAGCATCCGCGCGGCATCCGGGACGTGGCGGAATGGTACATGAGCACCGTGTCGCGCCCCTGGCACGTCCGCCGCGTCTTTGAGCGGCAGTGCGAGGTGGCGCTGGAGAATCTGGCGCGCATCCACGCCGCCATCGGAGACTCGGTGGACGCCGTGTTCCTCTGCGGCACGGATTTTGGCACGCAGACATCGCAGTTCTGTTCGGTGAAGACGTTCCGCGAGCTGTGGTTCCCCTTCTACCGGGAGATCTGCTCCTGGAGCCATCGCAACACGCAGTGGAAATGTTTCAAACATTCCTGCGGCAGCGTGGAGAAGTTCTTCGACAGCTTCATCGAAGCCGGTTTCGATATCATCAATCCGGTGCAGTGCTCGGCCGCCGGCATGGATCCCGCATCGCTCAAAGAGCGCTACGGCGGCCGCCTCGTCTTCTGGGGCGGCGGCGTGGACACGCAGAAGACGCTTCCCTTCGGCACGCCGGCCCAGGTGCGCGAAGAAGTGCTGCGGCGGTGCGAGATCTTCGCGCCCGGCGGAGGCTTCGTCTTCAATGCCGTGCACAACGTCCAGAGCGGCACGCCCGTGGAGAACATCGTGGCCATGATCGATGCCGTCCACGAGTTCAACGGCGTGCGCCGGTGAGAGAGGTTCTCATGATCCGCCCCCTGCTGCTGGAACTGGCTGCCGCCGGCCACCGGCTGCCCATCGGCGCCGACCTCGTGCTTCACGAAGAGCCGCATCCGGACGAGGCGCGGCTCGACCCTCTCCGCCTCGGCCGCGTCATCGAGCGCGCCGCGCGCCGCTACCGCACGCCGCTGGCGCTGCCCCTGATGGATCTGCGGCTCGAAAAGCTCGATCTGCTGTCCGCCCTCGGCGTGGCGCCGGACGCCGTGGACGGCTTCCACTTCACGGAAGCGCCCCCGGAGGAAGTCGTCGCCCGGATGCTGGAAGAACGGACGCGTCCGTTCCCTCCGGCTTGCCTGGCACAGCAGGGCGCCATCCGCGATATCGCCTCGCGGACGGATCTGGTCCCCATCGGCATGGTCATTGGCCCGTTCTCCCTGATGACGAAACTGCTGGCCGATCCCATCACCCCGCTGGCCATGATGGCCTCCGGCGTCTCCGAAGAGGAAGACGGCGGCGTGCGGCTCGCTACGGCGGCGCTGCGCCTGTCGCTTGCCACCGTGCTCCGCTCGGTCCGCGCGCAGGTGGAGGCCGGCGCCCGCGCCGTCATCGTGTGCGAGCCCGCCGTCAGCGTCACCTATCTTTCTCCGCGCATGATGGCGCGTGCGCCGCAGGTGCTGGAACAGTTCGTGCTCGCGCCGCTGCGCCGGGTGCGGCATGAGATTGCGGCAGGCGGCGCCGATCTGATCCTCCACGACTGCGGCCAGCTCAACACGGACCTGGTCCGCACGCTCGCCGAGGAGCTCCACCCCGCCATGCTCAGCCTCGGTTCCAGCCGCACGTTGTGGGAGGACGCCGCCGTGGTTCCCAAAGACACAGTGCTCTACGGCAACCTGCCGACCCGTCAGTTCTACTCCGATGCTGCCATGTCCGAGGACGAAGTCCGCCGCCTGACTCGTGAGCTGATGGAACGCATGCGCGCCGCCGGCCGCCCGTTCATCCTCGGCTCCGAGTGCGACGTTCTCCACGTGCCGGATGCCGCCGCAACCATCCGCCGCAAGGTGGAGGTTATGCTGGAAGCATAGTCCTCCCCATTTGACGCATGCCTCATCTGGAACCCTGGCAGTGGGCGCTCGGCGCGTTGTGCGCGTTCAACGTAGGGCTGGCCAAGACCGGACTGCCCGGCCTCGGAATCCTGGTTGTGCCGATGATCGTGCTCACGGTGGGCGACGCCCGCGCCGCCGCCGCCTGGCTTCTGCCCATCCTCTGCACCGCTGACATCTTCGCCGTCGTCTACTGGCGCCGCCACGCCGCCATCCACCGGCTCTGGAGCCTCGCCCCGTGGGCGCTGGCCGGAATGGCCGCGGGAGCGGCGGCGCTGTCGCTGGAGGAGCGCGTCCTGCGCCCCATGGTGGGCGTCATCGTGCTGTTCATGCTGGCTGCTTATCTGGTCCGGCGCTACGCGAAGAACCCCTCCGCCATCACGCCCCATCCGGCGCTCTACGGCGTCTCGGCCGGCTTCGCCACCACCGTCGCCAACGCCGCCGGACCCGTGATGAACCTGTATCTGCTCTCGAAACGCCTCCCCAAAGAGGAGTTCATCGCCACCGGCGCGTGGTTCTTCTTCGTCATCAACCTGACCAAGATCCCGATCTACGCCGGGCACGGGCTGTTCAGCCGGCAGTCGCTCACCTTCGACCTGCTGATGGTCCCGGCAGTGTTCGCGGGCGCGCTGGGCGGCCGCCGGATCGTCCAACATATCTCGCCGCAAATGTTTGAATGGCTCGTCGTGGTCCTGACGGCACTCTCTACGTGGTTCCTGTTCCGCTGACCACGCGCGCCGTATCGCGAGCGATCAGCAGCTCTTCGTGGGTCGGCACGATGAGCGTTTCAAACCGCCCCAGCGCGTCCAGCCCTTCGAGAATCTGGCTTCGGATCTCGGCGCGGTTTTCGCCGATGCCGCCCGTGAACACCACCGCGTCCGCGCCGCCCAGCACCGCCCAGTAGGCGCCGATGTACTTCTTCGCCCGGTAGCAGAAGACGTCGATAGCCAGTTGCGCCCGCGCGTTGCCCGCAGCCGCGGCTTCCACCAGATCGCGCATATCGTTCGAGCGTCCGGAAAGCCCCAGCAAGCCCCCGCGCCGGATGAACAGGTCCTCGATCTCGTCCAGGCTCATCCCTTTCGCCCGCGCCAGGTGGAAGACCACGCCGGGGTCGATGTCGCCGCAGCGCGTGCCCATCACCAGCCCTTCAATCGGCGTGAAGCCGAGCGACACGTCCACGGCTCTTCCGCCGCGCACCGCGCAGATGGAGCAGCCGTTGCCCAGATGGCAGGTGATCAGGCGGCACTGCTCCGGCGGCTTGCCCAGAATCTCCGCGGCGCGCGCGCTCACATAGCGGTGCGACGTGCCGTGGAAGCCGTAGCGGCGGATGTGATCGCGCTCGTAGTACTCGAGCGGCAGCCCGTAGAGAAACACGCGCGGCTCCAGCGACTGGAAGAACGCCGTATCGAACACTGCCACGTGCGGCACGCCCCCGAGCAGGTCCCTGGCGGCGCGGTAACAGGCAAGGTTCGGCGGATTGTGCAGCGGCGCCAGCGCGCAGCACTCCTCGATGGCGCGCTCCACCTCGGCGTCGATCCGCACCGCGTCGCGGTATTTCTCGCCCCCGTGCACCACCCGGTGCCCCACCGCGTCCACATCGCCCGCCTTCTTCAGCGCCTCCCGCACGGCGTCCCGGTGATCCGCCGCTCCGCCCGGCGAGCCGATCCGCTCCACGGTTCCCTTCACCTCCACCCGCTCCCCGCCGTCCTCCAGACGGATCACCTGATACTTCAGAGAAGAACTGCCTGCGTTCAGCACAAGAACCCGCATTGCGAGCCCAGATTAGCACCGGGAATGAGCCTTGCCGCCTAATCGGTCAAATTGGTATGATTTAAGGCAATGCGGAAAGTGCCCCTGAGCCAGTCTCTGCGCGTCATCGCGCAGGGTTCGGCCAACTGGCTCGCCCAGCGCCCGATCGTCGTCTCCTTCGAAGTCACCGATTCCTGCACCTGCTACTGCCGCCACTGCGACCACGGCGGTCCAAAGGACGACTCGCGCAACCTCCGACCCGAGGAGTACCGCAAATACACGGAAACGCTGAAGCCCTGCGTGGTGCAGGTCTCCGGCGGCGAGCCCCTCCTGCGCGACGACCTGACGGAAGTGGTCCGCAACATCAAGCGCCCCGGCGGGCTCCCTTACATTCTGCTCGTATCGTCCTGGTCCCTGATGACTCCCGAACGGTATCTCGAACTGCGCGCGGCGGGCGTGGACCAGTTCAACGTGTCGCTCGACTTTCCTGACGCGCGCCACGACGACTTCCGCATGTACCCGGGGCTGTATGCGCACCTGAATGAAGTGGTCCCGAAGTGCGCCGCCTACGGCTTCGACGACATCGTGCTGAACACCTGCATCACCGCAGCCAACGTCGCCGAAGTGAACGCCGTCGCCGACAAGGCGCGCGAGTGGGGCGTCAACATCTGCATCAGCGCCTATTCGGCGCGCCGCACCGGCTGCCGCGAGCTGTTTCCCGGCACGCCGGAGCTGCTCGAGATCCTGCACCGCGAATTGGACCGGCTGGAGTCGCGCCGCGACGAGACCAACTGGATCGTCAGCGCCCCCACCACCATCGAAGCCACGCGGCGCTACTTCGAAACCGGCGGCGCCCCGGGATGCAAGGCAGGGCTGCGGTTCCTCGTCGTCACCGCCGACGGCAAGCTCCAGCCGTGCTCGATGCAGTTCCACCGCTACGAGCTCCACGAGCAGGCGCGCATGGTTCGGGAATTCACCGCGACGAACAAGTGCGACGAGTGCTACGTCGCCATCCGCTCCAACCTCGACAAGACCTTCCCGCAACTGCTGCGCGAGAATGTGGCGCGTTATCTCAGCTTCTCGAACTCGACGAAGCGCGCCGCGAGCCGCACGGCTGCCGCCGCGGGCGGCTGTTAGCGCGGCGCTGGTCAGGCTACCTTCAGCAGCACCTTGCCCATCGGCCCCTGGGCCAGCCTGCGGAACGCCGGCTTGAGGTCTTCAAAGGGGAAGACGCTGTCGATTACGGGGCGCGCGCCCGTCTGTTGCAGGCGCCGCACGATCTCCGCCCACGCCGCCTGCGCGCCTTCGGGCGTGTAGTCGCCGACGGAGACGCCGCCGATGCGGATGCGGCGGAAGAACAGCGACGCCGTGTTGAACTCCGGCACCGTGCCGCCGCTGCGCCCCACCGTGCTGATGCGCCCGCCGTAGCCGAGCAGGTTCAGCACCGTGTTGAACAGCGGCCCGGCCACGCTGTCCACCACCAGGCTGACGCGCTTGCCGTTCAGCGCCGCCAGCACCTGCTGCTTCAGATCCGGGGCGGACGGATCAAAGACATGATCCGCGCCCAGCTCGCGCAGCCGGCGCCCTTTCTCCGCGCTGCGCGACAGCGCCACAACAGTCATGCCCATCGACCGGCCCAGCATCACCGCCGCCACGCCGACGCCGCCGGACGCGCCCGTCACCAGCAGCACTTCTCCGGGCGAGGGGATGCCGCCCCATTGCACCAGCGCCTGCCATGCCGTCAGGTAGACCAGCGGCGCCGCGGCCATCTCCTGCTCGCTCCAGCCTTCGGGCACACGCGCCAGGCTGGCCGCGGGCACGACGGTCTTCTCCGCGAACGTGCCCCACCGCTCGATGCCGGCTTCACAGCGCAGGATGCCTGCGATGTCGCCGGGCCGCACTGCATCGACGCCCGGTCCCACGGCCAGTACTTCGCCCACGCCGTCGCGGCCGAGGATGTGCGGCAGCGCGGGCTTGGCCGGGTACTGCGCCTGCGCGAGAAACGCATCGGCGGGGTTCAGCGCCGCATAGTGGATCCGCAGCAACGCCTCGCCCTCGCGCGGTTCGGGGTCCGGAACCTCGCCCAACCGCAGGCGCTCCACGCCCTCGTAGCCGTCCATCAGCCATGCGCGCATGATTCCATTGTGGGCGAACCGCGCGCCGGTGTGCGCTACCAGCGCGTGATGCTCAAGTTTCGCCGGGTGACGTTGCCGGCTGCGTCCACGGCGGTGATCGTGATGGGGTTGAAGCCGCGCGCCAGCGGGATCGGGCCGGCGGAGAAGCTGTCCGGCGGCCCTTGCGCCGCGCCGCTGCCGCTTTTGGCCGACCATGTGATTTCGCGGATCGCGGCGTTGTCGCGGGCCATTCCGCGAATCGTGATCGTGTCCGCCGAGGTTCCGTGCACTGGAGAGTAAGGGAACGTGATGGTCAGGCTCGGCGCCACGGTGTCGGGCGTGGACGGCGGATCGCCAGGGGGCGGGTTCGGCGGTGGCGTGGGGCTGGGCGGTGGTGTCGGGTTCGATGGGGGCGTGGGGTTGGAAGGAGGCGCTGGAGGAGGAGCGGGCGGCGGTGCAGGTGCGTCCGGATTGCCGGGCGGCGTGGGCGGCGCCTCCTCGCGCGCTGCATACAGCTTGCGGATCTCGGCTTTGTCGGCCGCGGTCAGGCCGGTCAGGCGCCGGTAATACGGGTACATTACCGAACCCGGATCGTCGTTATGCCCCAGTCCCAGCGCGTGGCCAAGTTCGTGCAACACCACGCTGAACAGGTCGATGTCGGCGCCGATCTTCCATGGCTCGTCGAGATCCAGATGCATGTCGCCGGCGATCGTCTCCGCATTCGGCGGGGGATAGAAGGTGTGCGCCAGCACGCCGCCGCGGCCGTCGAACGGGAATCCGTCGCCGTGATCGCCCGCCGCGGCCCAGATCTCAATCTGCCGCCGCAGCCGGCGCACGTCCGCTTCAGTGAAAGAAAGCTGCGCCACTGATGCCCATGCTTGCAACGCGCGCCGGATCTCGGCGAGCATCGCGCCGCGGTCCAGCCACGCCGGCAGCGCGCCGATATGGACCGACAGCGACGCCGCGCCCAGCCCGGGACCGTCCCAGCCGTCGCCGAACGTTGTCGCGAGGTTCGCGCCCATCAGCGCTGCCGGTCCCATCAGCCCGCTCGCGCAAGCCACCAGTGGTTCACCGTTCCACAACGCCTGTCCCGCCGGATAGACATAAGCCACTTCGTCCCGCCCGGCCAGTGCGCGCAAAGCTTCCACGGATCCGCGCACGAGCATCGCGTTCGGCAACAGCTCCGGATGCTCCCGCATTGCAAGCCCCGCCGCCTCCGCCAGCAACACCCCGTCCCCGCGCGACACGTCCAGATGCAACTCCACCACCGCCGCGGCCTCGCCCTCCTCCGGCAGCGCCGGGCTCCACTTCTCTTCCGCTGTCAGCAGCCCCGCATACGCCGCGCCCGCCGCCGTCCAGTCGGTCTCCGCCGGCGCAGACACGAGCAGCCCCTGATCCGGCACATACTGCAACACCCGCACATCCAGCCACCCCAGCCGCTCGATCAGTTCCTCGTCCGGCTCCGCGCGGAACTGCACCAGCCAGTGCGCCCTGTCCTGCCACGCGCCCCGCCATTGCAATGAGGCGCGCGCCTTCCCTTCAACCGATTCCAGCAGATTCGGCGGCACCCGGCCTGCCTTCAGCCGCAGCGGAGGCAGTTGCTGCGCCGCTACACCGCTGCAAAAATACAAAACGAACCAAAGGCAGAATCTCCTGGCCACGCCGCACTTATCGGACTGCAACGACCCGGGCTTGAACCGATCAGATCATGAACATTCCGCCGTTGACCTCGATCGTTTGCCCGATCACGTTGCGCGCCGCATCCGAGCAGAGAAAGACGATCACGTCCGCGATGTCCTCATTGGTGGACAGCCGCCCCTGCGGCGTCTGCCGCACCACGGCATCCAGCATCTCGCGCGTCGAAAACCGCGCATGGAAATCGTTGTCCACCGTGCCCGGGCTCACCGCGTTCACCCGCACCCCGTGCGGCGCCAGCTCCCGTGCCATGCCCCTGGCAAATGCCGACACCGCCGCCTTCGCCGCCGCGTACACCGTCGCCCCGATGCCCCCGCCCGTGCGCGCGGCGATCGAGCTGACATGCACGATCACGCCCGCGCCCCGCGCCGCCATGTGCGGCGCCACCGCCTGCGTGATGAACCACGCGCTCTTTGCGTTCAGGTCCATCACCTGGTTGTAGAGCTCGTAACTCATCTCGGCGAGCTTCGCCCTCCGGAGGAGCGAGCCGGCGTTGTTCACCAGGATGTCCACCTCGCGGGCGCGCCCGCCGAGCGAGTCTACGAATCCCCGGATCCCTTCTTCCGTGGAGAGATCTCCCCCGATCAGCTCCGCTTCCGCCCCCAGCTCGCGCACGCGCCGAGCCGTCTCCTGCGCGGCTTCGAAGGAGGCTGAGTAGTGGATCAGCATCCGCGCGCAGCCCGCGCGGGCCAGCGCCACGGCCGCAGCCGCTCCGATGCCCCGCGACGCGCCCGTCACCAGCGCCGTCCTGCCTTCGAATTCGTTCCGCATGGCCACCATTCTGACACCGCGGGCGTCCGCACGGCCGCGGCCGGGTCGAGGCGGAACTTTATTTCATACGAGCCGTACTAAAATAGTACGAGACGTATTAACCATGAAGCGCCGCCCCCTGCTCGACTATGCGATCCTCGGCCTGCTCGCGCAGCAGCCGATGACCGGATACGGCCTCCGCCGCGTCTTCGCCTCGACGCCGATGGGCGTCTTCAGCGACAGCCCCGGCTCCATCTACCCGGCGCTCGCCCGCCTCGAGCGCGACAGGCTGATCCGCTCTGCCGGGCAGTCCGGGGCGCGGCAGGGCAGCCGCCTGCTCGAGCCGACGCGCGCCGGACTGGCCACCCTGCGGCGCTGGCTGTCGGCGAAGATCACGCGCGAAGAAGTGATGCGCCGCATCGACGAACTGCTGCTGCGCTTCGCCTTCATGGACCGTCATCTGGATGCCGCCTCCGTGGACCGCTTCCTGGGCGAACTCGCCGGGGCCGTTTCCACTTATGTCAACGAACTCCGCGCTTTCGCGCGGCAGGCGCCGGGGCCGCCGGGTTCCACGGGCCGTCTCGCCCTCGAGCACGGCATCGCCGCCTTCCGCGCTACGGCGCAATGGGCGCGCCGCGCGCGCGCCGCCTGGAGGAAATCCCATGCCCTCGCTGTCTCATAAAACCGCTTTCGCGGCCCGCATTGTCCTCTGCGGCCTCGTGTTCGCGGCAGCTATGCCGCTGTCCGCAGCTCTCGTCACTGCGCTCGGCCTGAAGATGATGGCCATGCCGGACGGCGTGAATCAGCAGGCCGTGGCGCTGGCTTCCCTGCTCGCGTCCCCGTTGCTGGCGCTGGCGCTGGCGCCGCTGGCCGTGCGATTGCCGGGCGCGTGGCTCGTGCGCGCGGGCTGGCTCGCGCTGTTCACATATGTGACGTTCGGCCTGAACACCATGATCGAAGCGCGCATCTTCAGCACGATGGCCGGGCCCGGCGCCCTGGCCGGGATGAGCGTGTATTTCATCCTTCCCTGCTGCGCGCTCGCACTCGCCGTGGCTGCCGCGTTTCCAGCACGCGAGCCGCACCCCGCGCCGTTGCCGCACCGGCCGGCGGCGGCGTGGGCGGGCAGGCTCGTCCTCGCCTGGCTGGCCTTTCCCGCGGTGTACCTGTTCTTCGGCACGCTCATCAGCCCGCTGGTTGTCGAGCAATACCGTCAGGGCGTGGCGGGGCTGGCGCTCCCGCCTATCGGAGTCATTCTCGCCACGCAACTCGGCCGCGGCCTGCTCTATCTGGCCTCCGCGCTCCCGCTGGTGGTTCTGTGGAGCGGTTCGTGGAGGACCCTGGCCGTGCGGCTCGGCTGGGCGTACTGGGTGCTGACCGGCCTCTACGGGCTCATCACCGCTTTCTGGATGCCCGCCCATCTGCGCCTGATCCACTCGCTGGAAATCGGCGCGGACTCGTTCGCCTATGCGTTTCTGCTCGTGTGGGCGCTGCGCGCGGCTACGAAAAGCCCATCGCGCGCCGTGGCCCAGCCGGCCGCCTGACCGCGGACTCAGAAAAGCAGCGCCAGCGGCCGCAGCGGCGTAGCGAGAGACTCAAGCCCACGGCTGCGCACGGCTTTCACCGCCTTCCGCAGACTCAGCATGGCCCGAAGGCCTCGCGCACGCGATCGAGCAGCCGCACGAGCTTCTCGCGCGGATCGCCCGCGCCGAGCGTCTCCACCGGCAGCCAGCCCCGGTAGCCGTGCGCATCGATCAAGGCTTTGATGCGCTTCATGTCCGTGGGCTGCTCCTTGCCGCCCGGCGCGACGTTCTCCTTGAGCTGCCAGGAAACCGCGTGCGGGATGAGCTGCGCGATCTCCGCATACGGATCGCCCTGCCGCAGGCTGCCGACATCCAGGATCACGCCGAACCATTCATGGTTCACCGCTTCCACCAGGCGGATGGTCTGCGCGGCGGTTTTCAGGAAGTCGTCGTGGTTTTGCACGCCAATCATGACGCCGTGCCGCGCGCCGTAGTCGGCGCATTCGCGCATCAGCGGAACCATCCACCCGATCCCCTGTTCGAATGAACTGCCCTCCGGCACGCCGCGCCCGCTGAAGACGCGGATCACACCCGCCCCCAGCGCCTCTGCCACGTCGATCCAGTCTTTGACCAGTTGCGCTTCGCGCTGCCGCGCCTCGGCGTCCGGCAGCGAGAAGTCGTTGCGCACGCCGGTGCCGAAGATGGCGACGCCGTGCAGAAACGCTTCGCGCTTCAGCCGGCGCACGAACTCCTCGGGCGGTCTTGCCGGATAGCCGGGAAAGTAGTAGCCCGTCGTGTCGATGCCTGCGATGCCGTGTTCGGCGCAGAAGCGCACGGCGTCGAACAGCGTCATCTTACCCTCGCGCAGCGGCTGGTTGAAGGAATACACGTTGAGACCGAGCCGCACGCCCGAACCCGGCAGCCGTGCCGGGCGCGGCGCCGCCGCCAGCGCCGGAAGCGTTGCGGCCGAAGCCAGCCAGGCGCGGCGCGTCCACGCGGCGCGCGGTAAATCATCCCGTTTCATGACGCCGAGTCTAGCAGAGGAGATGCACGGCGGCGCGCCCGCTGTCAGGGCAATTCGTTCAGCCGCAGCCGCGCCTCCAGCAGATACGGGTTCAGCTCCAGGGCGCGCTTCAGCTCGGCGCGGGCCTGCTCGCGGCGGCCGAGCCCGAGATGGGCCAGGCCCGCGGCCAGACGCGCGTTGGCCTCGCGCATCCACGGGGGCCGGCCTTCGCCGAACTTGGCGAAGAACCCGCTCTCGCTCCGGCCTTCGAGCGCCTTCTCCGCCGCGGCCAGCAGGGCCTTGTACAGCTCCTGCGCGCGGGCGCTCTGCCCGAGCTTTTCCAAAGAACGCGCCTGGTAGTACAACAGCGCGGCGCCGGTGTCGACGCTCGGGTGCGGTTCTTCGTCCGTGCCGAGCAGCGCGCCGGCCGACTGCTTCCACGCCTTTTCCGCCTCCGCTTTGCGCCCGGCGGCCTCGGCGGCGAGGCCGGCCCAGTAGTACGCCTCGGGCAGCCGCGAGCCGCGGTAGCCCCGCGTCACCTCCAGATTCGCGGGAAACTCGACGGCAGCCGTGTAATCCTTCCACGCGCCTTCATAGTCTTTCGCCGCCATGCGCTGATGGCCGCGCAGCAGGTGCGCGTCAGTCCAGGCGTCCTGCACGTTGAAGCGCGCGCCGCCCTCCCAGAGATGGAAGTGGCGCTTCTCCAGAATGCGGATGGCCTCCTCATGCCGCCCCGCGAGCGTCAGCAGCGTAACCACCCGGCTCATGGCGTCGTCGCGCTTCTCCGCCGTCGAGCGGTGTCTGTCGAACAGCGCCAGCCGCTTCTCCACCGGCGCGCGCGAGAACTCATACAGCCGGTCGAGTTCGAACAGGTACAGCGCATCGTCGCCTTTGAGTGCAATCGCCTTCTCCAGCGCTTCGATGGCCCGCGCCACGCCATCCGCCTGGCGCGAGTACGCCACGGCGAGGTTGCGCCAGGCGAGGGCGAAGCCCGGGTCGAGCTCCACGGTCCGCTCCCAGAGCCGCACCGCTTCCCCGGGCTGCCGGTCGTAGAGCAACAGGCCCAGATAGTAGGGAGCGCGCGCGTCCTTCGGGTCCGCCTGCATGGCGGCGCGCAGCACAGGGATCATCTCGATCTGGAACGGAAACACGTAGTCGTGCGGCCGCGAGGAGGCCAGACGGTAGTGCGCCGCGGCGGTCTCCTTCTGTCCGAGCCGTTCCATCAGCCAGCCGCGCAGGTAGCGCGCCTGCACGTTGGACTGCGGCATGCGGTCGAGGATCCAGTTGGCCTCCAGGTGCATGCCGGCGTGGAGACATTCGAGCGCCATCTCGAGCCCTTCGGCGGGCTGCTCTTTGAAGATCCGCGCGAGTTCCGCGCCGTCGCGCCCGGAGCGCGGGTCGATGGGATCGATGTCGCGGATCCGCTGCCGCGCCTGCGAGGCTTCGCCTCCCCTTCCATGGCGCTCCAGCAGCATCGCCTTCAGGAACAGCGCGGGCGTGTGCCAGGCGTTTGTCACCAGCGCCCGGTCGCAGTAGGCGAGCGCTCCTTCCAGGTCGCCGCGCGCCGCGCGGATCTGCGCGATGCGGTAATCCGACGCGGCTTTCCAGGCGTGGTTCCACGCGGCCCGCTGGAACCAGTCTTCGGCTTCGTTCAGCTTGCCCTGGTATTGAAGCGCGAGTCCGAGATAGTAGAGCGCGTCGCCGTCGCGGGGGCGCGTGTAGTTGGCGGTGACGCGCGCCACGGCGCGGCGCAGGAGCTGTTCAGCCTCCGCAAACCTGCCGCGCTTGAGATACAGAATGGCCAGCGCCGTGTTGTTGCGGACGTCGTTGGGATCGCGGCGCAGCGCCTCTTCGTAGTAGGGATCCGGTTCGAGCGCCGGGTTGTGGAACTGTTCGAGCCGCAGGCCAGTCAGATACAGCTCTTCCGTGGTGGGCACGGCTTTCGGCTCCTGCGGCGGCACGACCGCCGGCGGCAGCGGCAGCTTGGCGGGCGGATCGGGTTCCGGCGTCCACGAGACAAGTTCGCGCCCGCCGATGTCGTACAACGCGGCTCGCAACTCCTGCGGCTTCGCGCCGGCGGGCAGCGCGGCGGTCTCTTTCAGCGGGTGGGCGGGATCCAGGTCGGCGGTGCGTTCCCACAGCGGCTGTCCGTTGCGCATGAGCACGGCGCGAGCCTTGCGGAACGGCCTCGTGACAAAGAAGCCCAGCGCCGCCTGCGCGCCCTGGATCTCCAGATTGAGGGCCGCCTCGCGCGTGGCGTTCTTCACGCCGCCGATCGAGTGGAAGGGATACCAATATTGCGTGATGGCCTTCGCTTCGTATGGCTGGAGCCACGAGTAGTCCGGCTGGTTGTCGCTCCAGGCGCCAACCATCAGTTCCAGGTACGGCCCGTCGGTGTCGGACAGGATTTTGTCCCAGAGCTGGCCGGAAGGGCCCACGCCCCAGGTGAAGAACTTCTTGCCAGGGACCTGGTGGTGATCGGCCACATGCAGCGTGCCCGCCTGCCGGCCATGATCGTATCCGGCAAGCCAGTCATCGGTGTCGTTCCAGGCGAACATCGAGATGGAACTCGGGTGGTTCTTCCACCTGGAGACGTCGACGCCGCGGGTGAAGTCCACACCGGCGTAGACGGTATCGGCGATGGGCCAGCGGGCGAACTCGCGCTTGGCGTGCTGGGTGGCGAAGCGCGTGGAGGGCGGGAAGATCACCTGGTAGTTCTCGTTGGTGTGCACGGCGACGTTGGCGAAGTAGAGCAGCGAGTTCTGCACGGGCGTGGTGTTCAGCGCCACGACGCGCGCCTCCAGCAGCGAGGATCCCGGCCGCAGCGTCAGCGTGACGGCCCACCGCATCCGGTCGCGCAGTTCGAGTTCGCCGACGCTCACGGATTTCGAGCCGTCCTTGTGCTCGTGGGTCCGGTACAGCACCGGCATGAAGGACGTGGCGCGGTGGTGGTGCGGGATGTTCCATTCGACGCCGCCCGAGATCCACGCCCCCAGCATGCCGATCAGCGCCGGCTTGATCACAGACTGCTTGTAGAAAAAGTTGTAGCCGTTGGTCTTGTCCACGGCCTCGAAGATGCGCCCGCCGAGTTCCGGCAGCACGCAGACTTTCAGGTACTCGTTTTCCAGGCAGACCTGGCGGTAGGTGACGTCTCGCTTCTCGTCCGTCAGCGCGTCCTGCATCGGGTACGGGTACACCATCCCCTTGGCGCCCTGATAGACGCGGCCGGTGTAGAAAATGGGGTTCTTATCGGGAGGACCGGCGACGTAAGTGGGGATCGTGACCGTGCCTTCGGTGAGAGCCACCTGCGCGGGAAGGATCAGAGCAGGCAGCGCCGCGGCTGCCAGAAGACGAAGGATCATGGACTGGGAACCTCGTATGGCAGTATATTCTCCGCCCCCGGAAGGCCGCGCGCGGCCGCGCCTCAGCGCTGGTTCGCTTTCAGGACTTTCTTGCGGAGCCGGATGGAGCGCGGCGTCACTTCCACCCACTCGTCATCGTTGATGAACTCGATGGCCTGCTCGAGATTCAGCAGGCGGGGCGGCACCAGCCGGATCGCCTCGTCGGCGGTGGAGGCGCGCATGTTGGTCAGCTTCTTTTCCTTGACGATATTCACGTTCAGGTCGTCCGGGCGGGCGTTTTCGCCGACGATCATGCCCTCGTACACCTCGGTGCCGGGGCTCACGAACATCTCGCCGCGCTCCTGGAGGTTGAAGATGGCGTAGCCGGTGGCTGCGCCGGGGCGGTCGGCCACCAGAGCGCCGGTAGTGCGCATGGGGATGTCGCCCTGCCACTCGATGTAGCCGTGGAAGAGCGAGTTCATGATGGCGGTGCCGCGGGTATCGGTCAGCAGCTCGCTGCGCATCCCGATCAGCCCGCGGGACGGAATCAGGAACTCCAGCCGCACGCGCCCGGAACCGTGGTTTACCATCTTCGTCATCTTCGCCTTGCGGATGCCGGTCTTTTCGATCACGACACCGGCGTAGGACTCGGGCACGTCCACCACCAGCAGCTCCTGCGGCTCCATCACCTTGCCGTCGACGGTGCGGGTGAGGATCTGCGGCTTGCCCACCATCAGTTCGTAGCCCTCGCGGCGCATCATCTCGATGAGGATCGCCAGTTGAAGCTCGCCGCGCCCCATGACGAGGAAAGCATCAGGCGAGCCCGCCTCTTCCACCTTGAGCGATACGTTGGTGAGCAGCTCTTTCTCCAGCCGTTCGCGCAGATGCCGCGACGTCAACCACTGGCCTTCGCGCCCGGCGAAGGGGCTGGTGTTGATGGTGAAGACCATGCCGATAGTGGGCTCGTCGATGTGGATGGGCGGCAGGGGGCACGGATTCTCAGGGTCGGTGACGGTCTCGCCGATGGTGATGCCTTCGACGCCCGCCAGCGCGACCACCGAGCCCGGTCCGGCTTCGGTCTCTTCCACGCGGTCGAGTCCTTCAAAGGTGAAGAGCTTGGTGATGCGTGCTCTCTGCATGGCGCCGCCGAGCTTGATGACAGCAGCCTCTTCGCCCACGCGGAGCGTGCCCTGGAAGACGCGCCCGATGGCGATGCGGCCGAAGTAATCCGAGTAATCGAGGTTGGCCACCTGGAACTGGAGCGGCGCCGCCGGGTCGCCCTTGGGCGGCGGGATGTGGCGGACGATGGACTCGAACAGCGGCGCGAGTGTGGTGGAAGGATCGTCGAGGCTGGCGCGGGCGATGCCGTCGCGGGCGATGGTATAGAGAACGGGGAATTCGAGCTGCTCTTCGGTGGCGTCGAGATCAATGAAGAGGTCGTAGATCTCGTTCAGGACCTCCTGAGGGCGCGCGTCGGAGCGGTCGATCTTGTTGATGACGACGATCTGCGGCAGGCGCGCCTCCAGCGCCTTCATCAGCACGTAGCGGGTCTGCGGCAGCGGTCCTTCGCTCGAATCGACCAGCAGCATGACGCCGTCCACCAGGCGCAGGGCGCGTTCGACCTCGCCGCCGAAGTCGCTGTGCCCCGGCGTGTCGACGATGTTGATGCGGATGCCGTGGTAGTGCACGCCGGTGGTCTTGGCGAGGATGGTGATGCCGCGCTCGCGCTCGAGTTCGTTGGAGTCGAGGACGCGCTCCTCCACCTGCTGGTTGGCGCGAAAGATGCCGCTCTGGCGGAACATGGCGTCGACCAGCGTGGTCTTGCCGTGGTCGACGTGCGCAATGATGGCGAGATTGCGGATGCCGGGATGCTCGATTGTCATGGGGGAAAACGGAGGCGTGAAATTCCATTGTCGCACGCCTGTTGCCGCGGCGGCGGGCGAAAGAGCCTGCGCTAGACTGGGAGTGCATGCCGCAGTCCACCGGCCTGCCCACGGTGGTCATCGTGGGGCGGCCCAACGTGGGAAAGTCCACCCTGTTCAATGCGATCCTCGGCCAGCGGAAGGCCATCACGGGCGACGAGCCCGGCATCACGCGGGACCGGATCGCCGGGGAAGCGGCGCACCGCCGCAGGCGCTTCCGCCTGATCGACACCGGCGGCATCATCCCTGACGACGCGGCGCTGATCCCCTCCGAGATCCTGCGGCAGGCGCGCGTGGCTCTGGATGAAGCCGCGCACATCATCTTCCTGATCGACGGACGCACGGAAATCACCGCCGCCGACCGCGACCTGGCGATGCTGCTCCGCAAACTCGGCAAGCCGGTGACGCTGGCGGTGAACAAGATCGACGCCCCGAAACGCGAAGTGCTGGCGGCGGAGTTCTACTCGCTGGGCTTCGAGCGCGTGATCCCCGTCTCCGCCGAGCACCGGCTGGGCATCGCCGAACTGCTTGATGAAGCCACCCGCGGCTTCCCCGAAAGCGAAGCGGACGCCGAAGAAGAAGAGAAACCGCGCGCCATCCGCGTCGCCATCATCGGGCGGCCGAACGTGGGCAAGTCCACGCTGCTGAACGCGCTGCTGGGGCAGGAGCGCGCCATCGTCTCGCCCATCGCGGGCACCACCCGCGACTCGGTGGACGAGCGCATGGTGATCGACGGGCGCGAGTACGTGTTTGTCGATACCGCCGGCATCCGCCGCAAGGGCAAAACGAAGCTGATGGCGGAGAAGCTCAGCGTGATGATGGCGCGCCGCCACATCCGCATGGCGCACATCGCTCTGCTGGTGCTGGATGCGAGCGAAGGGCCGGTGGGCGGAGACGCGACCATCGGCGGTTATGCCCACGAAGAGGGACGCGCGCTGGTGCTCGTCGTGAACAAGTGGGACCTGCTCAGCGGCAAACAGCGAAAGGAATACGAAGCCGCGGTCCGCGCGCAGTTCAAGTTCCTCGACTACGCCCCCATCGTGTTCCTGTCGGCGAAAGAAAAGCGCGGGATCGACGCGCTGCTCGGCAAGATCGACCAGTGCTGGGAGTCGTTCAACCAGCGCGTGCCGACAGGCGAGCTGAACCGGATGGCGGAGCAGTTCCAACTGGAGCGCGGGCGGAGGATCTACTACATCACGCAGCCCTCGGTGCGCCCGCCGACGTTCGTGCTGTTCATGGACAGCGCCGAGCCGCTGCACTTTTCCACGGAACGGCAGATCGTCAACCGCCTGCGCGAACGGTTCGGGTTTGAGGGGACGCCGGTGGTGCTGAAGGTCAAGGCGCGGCACTGAATCAGCGGGGCACGATCCAGTCGATGCGGTCGATGAGAGCGGCGCGGATCTGCCGCGCGAGCGCCGGATAGCGCAGCAGCGAAGCGGCGGAGAGCATGCGTCCGCGCGCCTGCGGGTCGAGCTCCAGCGTGTAGTGGTCGGCGCGGTCCTTGTACGAATAGCTCGAGTAGCGGGGCGCGCCAAGCCCGCCCATCAGCAGGTCCCAGAAGCTCGAACGCCGCAGGAAGCGCCGCGCGGCGCCTGTCTGCCTGTCGATTTCGATCCGCGCCGAAGGGCCCCGCAACACCACGCGGACGCAGCGCTCAAACGCGCAGGGGCGGCCGGGTTCGGGTTGCGGCAGGGCGTGAATGGCTTCGCCGACTTCTTCCAGGGTGCACTCGATCCGCTCCCACCGGAAACGCGACGCCCCGCTGACCAGAGAGCCGTGTGTCAGCAGGTGGTGGATGCGCGCGGCGTCTGCGCCGGCGGCCGAGGCGGCCAGTTCGAGCAATTCCGTCACGGCCATCTCGCTGGAAACGACCGGCGTGAAGTCGATCGAGCCGGCAGCCTCGCTGGAGATCTTCACGCGGATCTTCTCAGGCAGCGGCATGGGTCCCCTCTCATCGTACAATCGCAGGCGATGACATCTGTGGAGAAAGTCCGGCGGGAGCTCGGCCGCTATGAGCATCTCCTGCTCGAGTTCGGCGCTGAAGAGACGACCGCAGGCGGAGTGGAGCTTGTGATCCGGCTGCGCGCGCCGGTTGCCGGCGCGCACGAGTACCGCGCGCCGCTGCATGAGCGCGACATTGCCCACCCGCAGTTCCCCTGGTCGTTCCAGCGGCACCTCTACGACTGCATGCACGACTACCTGTGCGAGCTCTTCGTCCGCAATCCGCAGCAGCTCAACGCCGGTGCAGAGGGGCAGCCGTGACAGAGCGGGACAATCCGCTTGCGGAGAAGCTGGCCCAGCGCATCCGCCGCGAAGGTCCGCTGCTGTTTTCCGAATTCATGGAAGCGGCGCTGTACGATCCCGATCACGGCTACTACAGCGCGGCGCGCCGCGCGCACGCCGAGCCGACGGGCATCGCGGGCGACTTCTTCACCGCCACGCAGGTGCAGCCCGTGTTCGGCCGGATCGTGGGCGCGGCTCTCCGGCGCATGCGTGAGGAGCTGGGGCTGGCGGAAGGCTGCACGGTGGCCGACTGGGGCGCGGGGCGGGCGTTGATGGGAGAGCATCTGGGCGGGTTCCGCTATGTGGCGGTGGAAGCTGGCGAGGCGGCGCCGGAGCCGCTTGAAGGGATCGTGTTCGCCAATGAACTGTTCGACGCCCTCCCTGTGGACGTGGTTCGGTGCGGCGCCGCCGGCGCGCGCTTGAGGCGGGTCGGATGGAAGGAAGGCGCCTTCTGCTGGATCGACGCCGAGCCGCTTGCGGGCGAATGGAAGGAGTACGCGGAACGCCTGTCGCACCGTATGGAAGGGCTGGACGAGTGGATCCTGGAACTGCCTGTGCGGGTGGAGCCCGTGCTGCGGCGGATCGGCGGCGCGCTCCGGCGAGGGGCGCTCATCGTCATCGACTACGGCTATACGGAACGGGAAGTGATCCGCTTCCCGCGCGGGACGCTGATGAGCTACCGGCGCCACCGCGCGCACGAGGATGTGCTGCGGGATCCGGGGGCGCAGGACATCACGGCGCATGTGCCGTTCAGCTTCCTCGAACAGTGCGCCTCTTCGCTCGGGTGGCGGGCGCGCGGGCTGGAGAATCTCTCGTCGTGGCTGCTCCGCGCGGGCGAGCGGGACATGTTCGCTTCGGCGTTGCAGGCGGAGAGCGAAGAGGAGGCGGTCCGGCTGCGGCTTCAGTTGAAGACGCTGCTGTTCGGGATGGGGGAGACGTTCCGCTGCCTGCGGCTGGAGAAGGGCGTATAAAAAGGCCGCGGCCCCGGTCGCCCGGGGCCGCGTGGTTGATTCTCTGTTTGCGGCGCTTCCCATGGAAGCGCGCCGCAGTTACTTCTTCTTCTTGGCGGGCGCCTTCTTGGCGGCCTTCTTCGTCGCCTTCTTGGCAGCCTTCTTGGTCGCGTTCTTCATCGATCTGTTCTCCGTAACATCAGATTTTGCGGTCGCACTGCGACAGCATTGTGATCTCTTTATAAACTTGGTCTCCGAGTGTTGTCAAGAAAAAAATGAAGGAGAGGCGCGCGAAGATGTGTTTTGCCCGGCGCGGAAGGCGTTAAAACAGAGATGAGGAGTTTTGTTTTTGCCTTCCCGACGGCAGGTGTTTCGCTTCTCCGCCTGCGTTGCGCTGCTCGTGGCGGCGTGGGTGATGCTTTCCGGGTGCCGCCGCAAGACGCGCGCGCCCGTCTTGCCCGCCGCCCCTTCACCCGGATGGACGGAGACGGGGATCGCGAGCTGGTACGGCAACCCGTATCACGGAAGGCGCACCTCCAATGGCGAGGTGTTCGACATGAACCAGATGACGGCGGCGCACCGCACGCTGCCCTTCGGCGCCATCGTGAGAGTGACCAATCTCGACAACCGCAAGACCGTGTCCGTGCGCATCAACGACCGCGGCCCGTTCATCGAAGGGCGCATCATCGACGTTTCGCGCGCCGCGGCCCGCGAGATCGGGCTGATCGGCCCTGGGACCGCGAGGGTCCGCATCGAACTCACGGGCTACACCGATCTGAATCAGTTGAAGCAGCCGCCGCTGTTCACGATCCAGGCAGGCGCGTTCGCCGACCGCGCCAGCGCGGAGCGGTACCGCGACCGGTTGCGCCGCCGCTATGAGCCGGTGGACATCGTCGCCTCGCTCACTCCGCCGGGGACCTACAGGATCTTCGTGGGCAGGTTCGGCGATCAGCGCGAAGCGGAAGCGGCAGCGGGCGAGATGCGGCGGGAGGTGAAGGACGTGTTCGTGGTGCGCATCCGCTAGCCTGCGTGCCACGTCCGGGCGGCTGCCGCGGGGATCGGGCATACAATGAGGCTTGACGAACTTTCTTGTAGAGGAATTCTTCTTCGGGGGTACTACTCTCCTGAGGAGGAATGTCTCTGCATCCGGTAGAGAGCTTTGAGGACCAGCGCTGGATGATCCAGGAGAGCAAAGCGCGGAGCTACGAGCTGGTGGGCCAGTCGGCGCGGCTGAGGAATGTGCTGCGGCTCGCGGCCAAGCTCGGCCGGGGCCACTGGCCTGTGCTGCTGCTGGGCGAGACCGGCACGGGCAAGGAACTGGTGGCGCGCACCATCCATCGCAACGGTCCGGGCGGCCCGTTCGTGACCATCGACTGCTCGTCGATGGTGGGCACGCTGATGGAGAGCGAGCTGTTCGGCCACGTGAAGGGCGCCTTCACCGGGGCCAACGCGAACAAGATCGGCCTGATCGAGCAGGCCAACGGCGGCACCGCTTTCTTCGACGAGATCGGCGAATTGCCGCTCGACCTGCAAGCCAAGCTGCTCCGCGTCTTGCAGGAGAAAGAGTTCCGCCCGGTAGGGTCGCTCCAGGTGCGGAAGTCGAGCTTCCGCGTCATCGCCGCCACCAACCGCGACCTGGCCAAAGAAGTGGAGAAGGGCCGCTTTCGTCAGGACCTTTATTACAGGCTCAACGTCGTCACCCTGCGGCTGAGTCCGTTGCGGGACCGCAAAGAGGACCTGCCGGCGCTGATCCGCCACTTCCTGGAGATTTACGGCAACGGCCACACGGTGAGCGGCGAACTGCTCGGGCTGATGATGAGCTACGACTGGCCGGGCAACGTGCGCGAGCTGGAGAACTGCATCCAGCACATGGTGGCGGTCAACAGCGGGCCGGTGCTGCACCTTCAGGACGCTCCATCGCAACTGCTCCACTATCACGAGCGGCGGCGCGCGCCGCAGGGCCTGGTCCAGGCGGCGGCAGCGGCGGCGGCGCCCAACGGCGATGAGCCCGAGGAGAGCTTCGTCACGCCGGTGCTGCCGCTGGCGGAGATGGAGCGGCGGGCCATCATCAACGCGCTGCGCTACACCAAGGGCGACCGGGTGATGGCGGCGCACCTGCTGGGCATCGGCCGCACGACTCTGTACCGCAAACTCAAGGAATACGGGATCCGCGATTGACGATCGGGCTTGACGCCACCTACAGCGAGGGCGGGCAGCTTTCCGGCATCGGTGTTTACAGCCGCGAAGTGCTGCACGGGCTGGCGCGGGCGCATCCTGAAGCCCGCTTCGAGTGGTATTACCGCCTCCAACGTCTCCGGGCGGGCTGGCGGGCGGAGCGGCCGCCGAATGCAGCCGTGCGGCCCTTGCTCGAACGTTGGCGGACCGGAAGCGCGCGCCTGTTTCACGGCCTCAACCAGCGGTTGCCGGCGGCGCGGTTCCCGCTGCGGGTGGCGACGTTCCATGATCTGTTCGTGTTCACGGCGGAGTACTCGACGCCCGAATTCCGCGAGCGATTCCAGCAGCAGGCGCGCGAAGCGGCCGCGCGGGCGGATCTGATCCTGTGCGTGAGCCGCTTCACCGCGGGGCAGGTGGAAGAGATTCTTGGCGTGCCGGCGGCGCGGCTGCGCGTGGCGCCGCATGGGGTGCATTTGCCCCCGCCTGCGGAGGGCGTCGAACGGGAGCCGCTGATCCTGCATGTCGGCGCCGTGCAGAGGCGGAAAAACCTGGTGCGGCTGGTGGGAGCGTTCGAGCGCGCCGCGCCGCCGCCGTGGCGGCTGGTGCTCGCAGGCGGCGGCGGGTATGGCGCGGAAGAAGTGCAGGAGCGGATCCGCCTGAGCCCGGCGGCGGAGCGCATCAACTGGACAGGATGGCTGCCGGACGAGGAGGTGGACCGGCTCTACCGGCGCGCCTCCGTGTTTGCGTTTCCTTCCCTGGATGAAGGCTTCGGCATCCCGGTCCTGGAAGCGATGGCGCACGGAGTGCCGGTGCTGAGCTCCACGCGCGGAGCGCTGCCGGAGGTGTGCGGCGAGGCGGCGCTGCTGGTCGATCCGTTCCGGGAGGATGAGATCGCGCAGGCGCTGGAATCGCTGATTCGCGATGCGGCGTTGCGCGGGCGGCTGGCGCAGGCGGGGCGCGAGCGGGCGGCGCAGTTTCCGTGGCAGCGCACCGTCGAAGCGGCCTGGAAGGCTTACGCCGATCTCGGAGTCACCGGCTGATCATCCAGGGCGCAGCAGGCTACTTCTTGCGCGGGGCGGATTCGGCCAGGATCTTGTCGAGGATGCGGAACAGGCCGTCGCCTTCGAAGATGTCCTTGCGGGAATCGTCGTAGACGATGTCCTCGATGACGATGCCGTCGGGGCCGACGATGAGCAGTGTGGGGAGCTGGATGGTCGGGTTCTGAGGCGTGATGCGGAGCATTGCCGCCACCGCCTGGCCGAAGTCGAACAGGATCGGGGAGGTGACCTTGTTCCGGGCCACATAAGCCGCGACAGTCTGCTGGTTGTCCGGCGGATTCACGATCGAGAGGATGTTGAGGCGCTCGCCGTAACGGCTCTTCACCCGTTCCAGCACTTTCGAGAATGCGGCGCAATGCGGGCAGTCGGTCTTCATGATGTCGACAAGGAGCACCTTGCCGCGGTAGTCGAGCACGTCATGGTAGCGCGCCTGCGAGTCCGGCAGCGTGAAGCTGGCGATTCTCTTTCCCGCCAGCGGTCCGGCGTGGAGCGCGGCGCCCAGGCACAAAACCAGGGCGGCAATGTGTTTCAGCATTTCACTCTCCTTTGGCCAGCGCGGCCAGGCTTGCTTCGTATGGCGGGCGGGCCACGCCCTTCTCGGTGATGATGGCGGTGACGTAGCGGTTTGGGGTCACGTCGAAAGCCGGATTGGCGGCGGCGGTTCCCTCCGGCGCCACCGGCACGCCGAAGACATGGGTCACTTCTTCGGCCGCGCGCTCTTCGATCGGAATCTGCGCCCCTGACTCCAGGGTCAGGTCCAGCGTGGAGATCGGCGCGGCCACATAGAACGGGACGTTGTTCTCGCGCGCCAGCACCGCGACGGAGTAAGTGCCGATCTTGTTGGCCGTGTCGCCGTTGCGGGCGATGCGGTCGGCGCCGACGATGACGCAACCAATGCGGCCGGATTTCAGGAAGTGCCCGGCCATGTTGTCCGTGATCAGCGTCACCGGAATGCCGTCCTGCTGGAGTTCCCAGACGGTGAGACGCGCGCCTTGCAGGAAAGGTCTCGTCTCGTCGGCGAATACGTGGACTTTCTTGCCCGCTTCGACAGCGGCCCGGATCACGCCCAGAGCCGTTCCGTAGCCCGCGGTGGCGAGAGCGCCGGCGTTGCAGTGGGTCAAAACCGACATGCCGTCAGGGACGAGCGGAGCGCCGTGGCGCCCGATGGCGCGGTTGATGGCGATGTCTTCCTCATACACGAGCAGGGCTTCCTCGACGAACGCCTGCCGGATGCGCTCCGGCGCGCTCCCGTCGAGCGACGCGTACAGCCGCTTCATCCGGTCGATGGCCCAGAACAGGTTCACCGCCGTCGGCCGCGTGGAAGCGAGAGTCTCGCAGATGCGCGGGAACTCCGCAGCCAGCCGGTCCGCGGGCGTCTGAAGCACGCCGAGCGCAACGCCCATGGCGGCGGCGACGCCGATGGCGGGAGCGCCGCGCACCACCATCGTGCGGATGGCGTCCGCCACTTCCTGGTACGTCTTGCAGGTGACGAACTCCACCGAGCGCGGCAGCTTCGTCTGGTCGATCATGACGACGCCCTGAGGCGTCCACTGGACAGTCTCCACCATAGGGGGAAAATTCCATTGAACCATGCGGGCGCCGGCCGTCACATCAACAGCTCGCGCCGCTGCGCCAGATAGCCGACAAAGAACGTGAGGTTGTATGTGGCGTGAACGACCGTCGAGGCGGCGGTGGAGCCCGCGCGGTGCCGCGTATAGCCGAAGACGAACGAAGCGAGGAACAACAGCAGCATATGCTGCCAGTTCCAGGCGTACTGCGGGCCGTGCAGCACGGCGAACGGAGCGCTGGCCAGCGAAATGCCAAGCCACTTGCCGAACGAGCGCACGGCGAGGGGCTGGAGGAACCCGCGGAAGATCAACTCCTCGGCCAGCGGACCGAGCGTGACCGCAAACGCCCCCACCAGCAGGATCGACCACCGGTCGCGGAGCAACCGCGCCACGGCGTTGTCGATGACCGGGGTGTGCAGCAGTTCGCCGAGGATGGCGACGACAATGACCAGTCCCGGTCCCAGGATTCCGGTGAACAGCATGTTGGGCCACGGGAACCGCCATCCCAGCGAGTCCCAGAACGGCGCCTGATACCGCTGCCGGAGGATGAGCCAGAGAGCGCCAAACCAGAACAGGTAGGCGGCGAATTGCAGCGCGATGGCGCGGGCGGCTTCTCCGGGCATCCGGGGCATCAGCAGGAAGGCGCCGTGTGTGAGCGCGACCGCGAGTGAGAAGCACGGGATGGACAGCACCGCCAGCAACAGGGCGTCGGTCCAGCTCCAGAAAGGATCCCGGCGGGGCGGCAAAGGCAGGGCCGGCGCCGTCATGCGTCCGCCTCCACGAGCAACGCCGCCAGCAGCGGTACAAGGATTTCGTGATGACCCGTGATCGAATAGCCCGCCCCGCCGGCGCCCGCGTGCGGGCGCTCGACCACATTCAGCCGCGGGCGGTAGTGCTGGAGGAAATCGAGGTTCACCGTGGTGAAGTCCGCCAGCGGGTATCGCAGGTTCCGCACGGCGGAGACGGCCTTCAGAAAGACCTCCGGCAGCACCACGGCAGAGCCGACGTTCAGATAGACGCCGCCCGAGTCGAGCCCCCGCACGAGCGAGCAAAACAGGCGGAAGTCGCGGTGCGAGGCGGCGCCGATGGCGGCGCCGGAAGCGGCGGGGTGGGTGTGGGGCGTGTCGGTGCCGACGGCGACGTGCACCGTGACCGGGATCAACCGCCGCCAGGCCTGCAACAGCAGCGAATACGGCGCAAACTCCGGAAGCGCGAGCGAATCGAGCGCGGCGCCCAGCGCTTCTCCCAGCCCGCAATCGGAGGCTTCGGCGCGCGCAATGGCCTCGTTCATCAGCCTGCCGGTCTCCTCGGCGGAACCGAACCGTCCGTCCGGCAGCACGGCCTCCACGTCCTCGCTGGTGCAGCCGGCCAGGGCGATTTCGAAGTCGTGGATCGAAGTGGCGCCGTTCATGGCGATGCCGGTGACGAAGCCGCGGTCCATCAGATCGACGAGCACGGGGGCGAGCCCGCACTTGACGACGTGTCCGCCCAGCCCCCAGAGGATGGCTCGCTTGCGCCGGCGCGCTTCCCGCATCGCGGCCACCACCGCGCGCAGCGACTCCGCCGCCAGCAGACGCGGCAACCGGCCAAGCCACTCCGTGAGGCCTGCGCCCGGACGGTGCGGCGCGGCCATGTGCTCGACACGCACCTTGCCGCCCCGTTCGGCCAGCGGGATGGTGGACAGGCGGGAGAGATCGAGGGGCGGCTCGCGGTATTTGCTCAAGGCGGCTCCTATCCAGCTTTGCCGTTTTCCAGAGCTTTTTCAAGTGCGCGCGCCGTGTGGCTGCGGCGGGAGCGGACGATGTGCTCCGGCGGGCCGGCGGCGACCACCGTGCCGCCCTTCTCGCCGCCTTCCGGCCCGAGGTCGATGATCCAGTCGGCGGACTTGATCACGTCGAGCTGGTGTTCGATGACAAGCACGGTGTTGCCGAGGTCGACGAGCTGATTGAGCACGTCGAGCAGCTTGCGGATGTCTTCGAAGTGAAGACCGGTGGTGGGCTCGTCGAGGATGTAGAACGTCTTGCCCGTCTGGCGGCGCGAGAGCTCGCGCGCCAGCTTGATGCGCTGCGCCTCGCCGCCGGACAGGGTCGTCGAGGACTGGCCGAGATGCAGGTAGCCGAGGCCGACGTCTACAAGCGTTTGGAGCTTGGCCTGGATCTGCGGGATGTTTTTCAGCAGCTCGAGCGCGTCTTCGATGGTCATCTCGAGCAGATCGGCGATGGAGACCCCGTTGAAGCGCACAGCCAGTGTCTCCGAGTTGTAGCGGCGCCCGCGGCAGACATCGCAGGGGACGTAGACGTCGGGCAGGAAGTTCATCTCGATGCGCTTGACGCCGTCGCCCTGGCAGGCTTCGCAGCGGCCGCCCTTCACGTTGAACGAGAAGCGGCCCGGCTTGTAGCCGCGCTCGCGCGCCTCCGGCAGCATGGCGTAGAGCTCGCGGATGGGCGTGAAGACGCCGGTGTAGGTGGCCGGGTTGGAGCGCGGGGAGCGGCCGATGGGAGTCTGGTCAATCTCGATGACTTTGTCGATGTGTTCGAGCCCTTCGATCGAGTCGAACAGACCCGGCGGCGTCTTGGCGCCGTAGATGTTCTGCGCGAGCACCCGGTACAGGATGTCGTGCACCAGCGTCGACTTGCCGCTGCCGCTGACGCCGGTGACGCAGAGGAACATGCCGAGCGGGAACTCGACATCAATATTCTTCAGGTTGTGGTGGCGTGCGCCGCGCAGAATCAGCTTGAGCCCGTTGCCCGGGCGGCGCGCCGGCGGCAGCGCGATGGAGCGGCGTCCGGAGAGATAGGCGCCGGTGAGCGAGCGCGGATGAGCGGCGATTTCGGCGGGCTTGCCGGCGGCGATCAGTTCACCGCCCAGGCGTCCTGCGCCGGGGCCGAGGTCGATGACGTAGTCGGCGCGTTCGATGGTCTCTTCGTCGTGTTCGACGACGAGCACGGTGTTGCCCAGATCGCGGAGGCGGATCAGCGTGCCCAGCAGGCGCGCGTTGTCGCGCGGGTGGAGTCCGATGGAGGGCTCGTCGAGCACGTACAGCACGCCGCGCAGGCGCGAGCCGATCTGAGTGGCCAGGCGGATGCGCTGCGATTCGCCTCCGGAAAGCGTGGCGGCCGAGCGGTCCAATGACAGGTAATCGAGCCCGACTTCGCAGAGGAACGAGAGCCGGTGGCGCACCTCTTCGACGATGCGCGCCGCGATCTGCTCTTCGCGGGGCGAGAGCGTCCACGAGCGGATTTCTTCCAGCGCCCGCGAGACCGGCAGCGCGGTGAAATCGGCGATGGACAGCCCCTTCAGCCTGACGGCGAGGCTGGAAGGGCGCAGCCGCCGCCCGCCGCAGGCGCCGCACTCCGACGGAGACATGAAGTCGGCCAGATATTCGCGGTAGCTCTCCGTCGAGTCCTCAAAGGCGCGCTGGAGCAGGGCGAGAATTCCGGGCATCGAGCCGGAACCCTGGAGCAGCGCCTGCTGCTGCCTGGCGGGGAGCTCTTCAAACGGGCGGTCGAGGCGGATGCGCAATTGCCGCGCGAGCGCGTGCAGCGCCTGCTGCATCAGCATGCTGGAGCCGCCCGGGCCGAGCCCCCCGTCGAAGAGCGGACGCGAGGGATCGGCGATCACCTTCAGCGGGTCGAACGTCCAGGTGGCGCCGAGACCGTGGCAGGCTTCGCACGCGCCGTAGGGACTGTTGAACGAGAAGGAGCGGGGCTCGATCTCCGGCACGCTCTCGCCGCACTCGGGGCAGGCGAGCTTCAGCGAGTAAAGCCGCTCCTCGCCGCCCACGTGGACAACCACGACGAGGCCGTTGGCCAGGCGCGTGGCGGTTTCAATGGAAGCTTCCAGCCGGCGCGCGGAGTCGGGCTTGAGCGGCAGGCGGTCGACGACCACTTCGATCGTGTGGTTGCGGCGGCGGTCGAGGCGGATGTCCTCGTCGAGGGAGCGGAGTTCGCCGTCGATGCGGGCGCGCAGGAATCCGGCGCGGGCATACTTCTCCAGCTCTTTCCGGTACTCGCCTTTCCTGCCGCGGACGATGGGGGCGAGGATCATGACGCGCTCGCCCGCCGGCAGCGCCATCACCTGCTCGAGAATCTGCTGCGTGGTCTGGCGCGTGATGGGAATGCCGCAGTTCGGACAGTGCGGCGTGCCGATGGAGGACCACAGCAGGCGGAGATAATCGTAGATCTCGGTGATGGTGCCCACGGTGGAACGCGGGCTGCGGCTGGTGGTCTTCTGTTCGATCGAGATGGCGGGCGAGAGGCCGTCGATCGAGTCGACGTCGGGCCGCTCCATCTGGTCGAGGAACTGACGGGCGTATGGCGAGAGCGTCTCGACGTAGCGGCGCTGGCCTTCGGCGTAGATGGTGTCAAAGGCCAGCGAGGACTTGCCCGAGCCGGACAACCCCGTGATCACCGTGAAAGACCCGCGCGGAATGGAGACGGTGACGTTCTTGAGATTGTGCACCCGTGCCCCGTGCACGGAGATGCGGTCGATCATGGAAATTCCATTGTCCCGCAGCGCCGGGGTGTCACAGGGAAGCCGTGGGGGCGGTCATGCGGCGCAGCACGGCTTCCGCCAGCACGTCAAAGATCTGGCGCGTTTCCTCCAGGTCGATGCAGGCGTCCGTGATCGACTGGCCGTAGACCAGCGGCTGGCCGGCAACGAGGTCCTGGCGGCCGGCGACGAGGAAGGATTCCAGCATGACGCCGAAGATGCCGGTCTGGCCGCTTGAGATCTGCATGGCGAGATTCCGCGCGACGGCCGCTTGCAGCCGGTAATTCTTCAGCGAGTTGGAGTGCGAGCAGTCCACCATCACGCGGTCGGGCAGCTTGGCCCCGCGCAGGCTGAGGAGGACGGTTTCGATCGACTGCTCGTCGAAGTTGGGGAGCTTCCCGCCGCGCAGGATGACGTGGCAATCGCGGTTGCCCTTGGTGCAGACGATGGCGGAGTGGCCGGCTTTCGTGACGGACAGGAAATGGTGGGAGATGCGGGCGGCGCGGACGGCGTCGATGGCCACCTTGAAGTTGCCATCGGTGCCGTTCTTGAAGCCCACGGGGCAGGAGAGGCCGCTGGCGAGCTCGCGGTGCACCTGGCTCTCGGTCGTGCGCGCGCCGATGGCGCCGTAGGAGATCAGGTCGCCGATGTACTGCGGCGTGATCATGTCGAGGAACTCCGTGGCGCAGGGCATGCCCATCTGCGTGAGGCGCAGCAGCAAGCCGCGGGCGCGCCGGAGACCCTCGTTGATCTGGAAGCTGCCGTCGAGGAAGGGATCGTTGATGAGGCCCTTCCATCCGACCGTCGTCCGGGGCTTTTCGAAGTAGACCCGCATGACGACGAACAGCGCGTCCCTGTATTGCCGCGCGAGCTCCTGGAGCTTGCCGGCGTAATCTTCGGCGGCGGCGACGTCGTGGATGGAGCAGGGACCGGCGATGACGGCGAGGCGCTGGTCCTTGCCGTAGAGCAGGTCGTGGATGGTGTGGCGCGCCTCCCAGATCAGCCGGGCGCCCTGTTCGTGCAGCGGAAAATGCTCGAGCAGCGCCTGGGGCGTGATCAGCTCGTAGATCTGCTCGATGCGGACGTCGTCGGTGCGGTAGGGCATGGGATCAGTTCCGCGGCGGCTGGTCCGGGCCGGGCCGGTTTCTGAACCGGGCCGCCTCCTCTTTGAATTTGTCGCGAGCCCAGTGGAGAACCCGCCGCAGCGGCGGGAAAAACTCGGACAAAATGATGAGCCCCGGGATCATGAAAGCCCACCCCGGCACGATCGGCAACAGCCAGCCGATGATGCCTAGGATACACAATCCGACGCCAGCCAGCAGTTTGAGGATCTTGCTCACGGGGGGAACTTTCAGTCTATCAGCAGGGCGGGCGGCTGCGTTGACCGCTGCCCGCGAAGACGATAGAATCGCTGCATTGCAATCGTTTGCAGGAGCCAATTATATGACCAAACAGACGTTCGGGTTGATTGTCGGCAACCGGGGATTCTTTCCTGACCACCTGGCCAAGTCCGGCCGGGAGGAGATGATTCAGACGCTCGAAAAGCAGGGCTACGGCGTGGTGGTGCTGACGCCGGAAGACACCAAGTATGGAGCGGTGGAGACGCGCGCCGACGCGAAGAAATGCGCCGAGCTGTTCGACCGCCACCGGCATGAGATCGACGGCGTGATCGTGACGCTGCCGAATTTCGGCGACGAGCGCGGAGTGGCGGAAGCGCTGCGGGGCTCCGGGCTGAAGGTGCCCGTGCTGGTGCAGGCAACGCCGGACCGGGCGTCGAGCATGACGATTGCCGACCGCCGCGACAGCTTCTGCGGCAAGATGAGCGTCTGCAACAACCTGAAGCAGTTCGGCATCCCGTATTCGTTGACGAAGCTCCACACGGTGGCGCCGTCGAGCGCGGAGTTCGCGCAGGATCTGGAATGGTTTGCCGCGGTGTGCCGGGTGGTGAACGGGCTGCGGAAGTGCCGCGTCGGCGCAATCGGCGCGCGTCCGGCGGCGTTCAACACGGTGCGCTACAGCGAGAAGCTGCTGGAGGCTTCCGGCATCGACGTCGACACGATCGACCTGTCGGAAATCTTCGGGCGCATTGAAAAGCTGAAGGACGACGACGCGGCGGTGCAGGCCAAGCTCGCCGAGATCCAGTCCTATGTGAGCACGGCGGGCATCGACGCGGCGGCGCTGGTGAAGATGGCGAAGCTGGGGGTGGTGGTGGACCGCTGGATGGCGGACAACGACATCACGGTGACGGCGGTGCAGTGCTGGACGTCGATGGAAGAGTACTTCGGCGTGGTTCCGTGCACGGTGATGAGCATGATGTCGAACCGCCTGCTGCCGAGCGCCTGCGAGGTGGACGTGCCGGGCGTGGTGGCGATGTACGCGCTGGCGCTGGCATCGGGCACGCCGAGCGCGCTGCTGGACTGGAACAACAACTACGGCGACGATCCCGACAAGGCCGTGTGCTTCCACTGCTCCAATCTCCCGAAGCACTTTTTCGAATCGGCGCGCATGGATTACCAGGAGATCATCGCCGGCACGGTGGGCAAGCTGAACACGTTCGGCACCGTCGTGGGACGCGTGAAGGCGGGGCCGATGACCTATCTGCGGCTGTCGACGTGTGATGCCGAAGGCCGGCTCAAGGCCTACGTCGGCGAGGGCGAGTTCACCAGCGACCCGCTGGAGACCTTCGGCGGCGCGGGCGTGGCGCGCATCCCGAATCTCCAGACGCTGCTGCAATACATCTGCGAGAACGGCTTCGAACACCACGTGGCGGCGAACCTCTCGCAGGTGGCGGCGGCGGTTTACGAGGCCGGGCGCAAGTATCTCGGCTGGGAGATGTACTGGCACAAGGGTTGAGCCGGGCTCAGCCCGCCGAGAACTGCTCGATCAGCTTCGCGGCGTGACGCAGGGCCTCTTCGGTGAGCTTCTGCCCGGACATCATCCGGGCGATCTCGCGCACGCGTTCTTTGTTGCCGAGCAATTCGACGCCGGCGGCGGTTCTGCCGCCGGCGTCGCTTTTCGAGACGGCAAAGTGGTGCTCGGCGAAGGCGGCGATCTGCGCCAGGTGGGTGACGCAGAGCACCTGATGGCGGCGGGCGAGCTGGCGCAGGCGCCGGCCGATCATCTCGCCGGCCGCGCCGCCGACGCCCGCGTCCACCTCATCGAAGACCAGCGTGCGCGCCGCGCCCTCCTGCGCGGGCGCCATGCAGGTCTTGATGGCGAGAGCGGCGCGCGAGAGTTCGCCCCCGCTGGCGACGCGGTCCAGCGGGCGCGGCTCCTCGCCGGCGTTGGCGGAAAAAAGGAACTGCACGGCGTCCATGCCCGCTTCGCCCGGCTCGCAGGGCTCGACAACAATGCGGAAGACGGCGCCGGGCATGGCCAGTCCCGCCAGCTCCTGCTGCACGTGGCGGGAGAGCTTGCGGGCGGCGCGCAGGCGGACCTCGCGCAATTCAAGCGACAGTTCGCGGTGCCGGGCTTCCAGGCGGGCGATGGATTCTGCGAGCGCCGCCCGCCGCCCGCCCGCCGTCTCCAGAGCGGCCAGGCGCGAGGAGACGCCGCTGAAGAACGCCAGGATCTCGTCGATCGTGGAGCCGTACTTGCGCTTCAGCCGCTCGATGAGGGCGAGGCGCGACTCGACTTCTTCCAGACGGCGCGGGTCGGCTTCGAGACGCCCCAGATAATGGCGCAGTTCGTGGGACGCTTCCTGAATGGCGATCAGAGCGGGGCGCAGCGTCTCGGCGGCGGGCTCGAGCGAGGCGTCGATGCGGGCGGCTTCCTCCAGGCGCTTCAGGGCTTGCGCCACGGCGGCGCCGGCGCTGGATTCGGATTCCTCCAGCAACTGGTAGGCGGCGGCCACCGCGTCGTTGAGGCGGGCGACGTTGCGCAGCACGCGGCGCTCGTTTTCGAGCTGCGCGTCCTCGCCGGGCTTCAGCGCGGCGGCGGCGATCTCGTTGCGCTGCATCGACCAGAGGTCGGCCAGGCGCAGGCGCTCCTGCTCGGCGCGGTCCAGCTCCGCCAGCTCCCGCAATGCGGCGCGCCAGCCCTGCCACGCCTCGCGCACCTGCGCGAGCAGTTCCTGCGCGCCGGCTGCGCCGTCCAGCAGCTCGCGCTGCGCTTCGGCGGAGAACAGCTTCTGCTGGTCGTGCTGGCCGTGAATGTCGCCGAGGAAGGGAGCGATGTCGCGCAGAAAGGCGGCCGCGACGGGGCGCGAGCCGGCCCAGGCGCGGGACTTGCCCGCGGCGGTGATCTCCCGCTCGAGCAGCAGTTCGCCGTCTTCGGCGGAGATGCCCGCCTGCTCCAGCAGCTCCCGCAGCCGCACATCGTCCGGGATCTCGAAGATGCCGGAAACCAGGGCGCGCTCCTCGCCAGTGCGGATCATGTCGGGCGATGCGCGGCCGCCGAAGAGAAGGCTGAGGGCGCCGACGATCAGGCTCTTGCCGCTGCCGGTCTCGCCGGTCAGCGCGTTGAAGCCCGGATGCAGGCGGAGGCGGAGGCGCTCGACGACGGCGAGGTTGTCGACGGCGAGTTCCACCAGCATTCAGCATCAGTATACGGTCTCGGGGGCGGATCGCGAGGCGGGGCGAAGAAACAAAAAGACAGTGGGATGTTTGATGCATCCGGGACGCGTCCCTTCGATATGATGGACGGTAGAGCCACACAAGGAGCGTGCCCGTTGTTCCCTAGCCTGCCTCTGGCGCTCCTGCAGCAGCATTCGCTGTGGGAGCTGGTGCTGGCGGCCTCGCCGGTTGCCAAGTTCGTCCTTGCCCTTCTGCTGCTGGCCTCGCTGATGAGCTGGGCGGTGATTTTCGCCAAGTGGTCGCAGTTCCGCCACAGCGGCACGGCCAACGCGGCGTTCCTGAGGGCGTTCCGCAAAGCGCCGGGGCTGGAGGCGGTGTCGGTGGCGCTGGAGCAGTTCCGCATGTCGCCGCTGACCGGCGTGTTCGACTTCGGCTACCACGAAGTGACGCGGCAGTTGAACGCGCGCGGCCGCATCGTCAACAAGAACGCGCTCGAGCGGGCTTTGCAGTTGGGCATCAGCGAGGAAGTGGCGCGGCTCGAGCGCCGGATGAGCTGGCTGGCCACGACGGCGAGCGTTTCGCCTTTCGTGGGGCTGTTCGGAACGGTGCTCGGCATCATCGACGCGTTCCAGGGGCTCGGAACGGCGGGCAGCGCGAGCCTGCGCGCCGTGGCGCCCGGCATCAGCGAGGCGCTGATCGCCACCGCGGCCGGCCTGGCGGCGGCCATCCCGGCGGCGGTTGCCTACAACGCGTTCGGCCATTCGATCAAGGAATTTGCGGCGCGCATGGATGATTTCGCGCTGGAATTCCTGAATCTCGTCGAACGGCAATTCGAGGAGTGACGCCATGGCGTTCTCGATCAACGGCGGAGGCGGCGGAGGCAGCTACCGGCGGCGCAGCGTTGGGGCGCTGTCGGAGATCAACGTGGTGCCGCTGGTGGACGTGGTGCTCGTGCTGCTCATCATCTTCATGCTCACCGCCCACGTCATGGAATTCGGCCTCGAGGTTCAGGTGCCGAAAGTGAAGCAGGTGCGCGACAGCGCCGAGGAGCTGCCCGTGGTGACGCTGACGCGGAACGGCGAGCTGTATCTGAACGAGACGCCGGTGAACATCCACCGGCTGGGCGAGGAGTTCGGGCGGCGGTTTCCCGGGGCGAAGGCCGTTTACGTGCGGGCCGACGGCCAGACGATCTGGGATCCGATCGCGCAGGTGATCAGCGCGCTGGGCGAGCGCGGGCTGGATGTGAGAGTGGTGACTCAGCCGGAAGATTCGCGGCGGTGAGAACGGGGAGCCATGGATCCGCGCCATGTCGACGTGCTGGAGGAGCGGGATGAGTTCCGGCGCCCGCTGCTGGCCTCGCTGGCGCTTCACGCGGCGGTGTTCGGAGTGATTGCGGTGACAGCGTTGACGGGCATCGGCAGGCGCACCCCCTGGGGCGATCCGAACTCGCTGGGAGGCGGAGGAGCTTACAGCGTGAGTCCGGTGCGCAACATACCGATTGCCGGGCGGAGCGGTCCTGTGAACCGGCTCGCTTCCGATACCGAATCCCAGATTCCCACGCCGCCGAAGCAGGAAACGAAGAAAGCGGCGAAGCAGCCCGAGCCGGACGCCATCGCGCTGAAAAGCCGCAAGTCGCCGCGCACGGACCGCGCGCAGCGCACTGAAACTGCGCGGCGCGACGCCAGGGAGTTCACCGACAATCAGGTGTTCAGCCGCGGCGGACAGGCGGCGGCGAGTCCGATGTATGCCACCACGCCGGGCGTGGGAGGCGTGGGCATCGGCAGCGGAGCGCCGTTCGGCGCCCGGTGCGGCGGCTATGTGACCGTGCTGCGCGACCGCGTGGCGCAACGCTGGAGAACCGAACAGGTGGATGCGCGCATCCGCGCGCTGCCGCCGGCGGTGGTCGTTTTCGAATTGCAGCGCAACGGCCAGGTCCGCAACGTGCGTCTGGCGCAGTCGAGCGGCAACGTGGCGCTCGATTACTCGGCGCAGCGCGCTATCTTGGATGCAAGTCCTTTTGAGCCGATCCCGCCGGGTTGCGAAGGCGACCCCGCGCGAGTTGAGTTCTGGTTTGAGCTGAAACGATGAAGCGACAATGGATTCTCCTCACTACTGCCGTGCTCGCCGCAGCCGCGGCGGCGTACACGCAGGTGCAGAGCGATATCGTCATCCGCCTGACAGGCGGCGCGAGGAAGGTGATCGCCCTGCCGGACTTCCGCGGCGCGGGCGCGTCGGCGCCGCTGGCGGAGGTCTTCAACGCCACGGTGTTCGAGGACGTGCAGCGCTCCGGCGTGTTCACCATGGCGCCGAAGAGCTTCTATCCGCTGAACGCGCCGCAACAGGAGCGCGACCTGCGCGCGCCGGCCTCGCCGCAGGCGCAGTGCGGCGGGCTGTGCCTTTCCGACTGGGGAGGCGCGCCGGTCAATGCCGACTACCTCGGCTTCGGGTATCTGGGCGAGCAGAGCGGGCGGCTGGTGGCGTCCGGCAATTTCTTCAACACGCGCATGGAGCAGCCGTCCTCGGCGCGCGTGTTCACCAAGCTCTATGTGGGAGAGCTGAACGAGGCGGGCGCGCGGAAGATCGCGCACGAATACGCCGCTGACATCCTGGCGCAGTTCGGCGTGCCTTCGCTGGTAGGCTCGAAGATTTACTTCGTCAGCGACCGGCAGGGCAAGGGGACGAAAGAAATCTGGGTGATGGACTTTGACGGCAGCAACCAGAGGCGCATTACGCATTTCAACTCCATCAGCACGATGCCCTCGATCTCGCCCGACGGGCGGCGGCTGGCGTTCACCACCTATGCCAAGGGGCAGCCGCAGATCATGATGTACTCGACCGAAACGGGCCGGTTCATCCCGTTCCGCAATTCCGCGGCGCCCACCAACGCGCAGGCTTCATTCACGCCGGACGGGCGCCATGTCCTGTATGCTTCCTCGGTGAGCGGGTACATGCAGATCTACATCTCCGACCTGGACGGCAGCAATCCCCGGCGGCTGACTGCCACGCGGGCGATCGAGGCCGAGCCCAAGGTGAACCCGAAGACCGGCGCCGACATCGCCTTCGTCAGCGGGCGGGGCGGGCTTCAACAGATATATAGAATGAATATGGACGGCGCGGACGTCGAGCGGCTGACCAACGGAGAAGGCGAGGCGAGCAACCCCGCCTGGCATCCGGAGGGAAGGCATATCGCGTTCGCCTGGACCCGAGGCTACGCGCCCGGCAACTGGAACCTGTTCCTGATGGATGTGGCCTCGAAGGAGACGGTGCAGCTCACACACGGCCAAGGGAGGAACGAGAACCCATCCTGGGCGCCCGACGGGCGCCATCTGGCGTTCTGTTCCAACCGCACCGGCTCCTACCAGATCTTCACCATGCTGGCTGATGGGACGGGCGTCCGGCAGTTGACGACGGAAGGCAACAACTGGATGCCAGTATGGTCGAAGTGATTGGCCGGCTAGAGGGAAGAAGCTCGAACCGAAGATTCTGAACAGATCCAGCACAGAAAGAAAAAGAAGGGAGGCATTTCGCCCATCATGAAGCGCCTTTTGAAACCACGGCTCATCGCCATCAGCATCCTGAGTGTTTTCCTGCTGCTGTTTGCCGCAGGCTGCAAGAAGAAGCAGCCCGCGCCTCCGCCACCGCCGCCGCCTCCGCCTCCGAAGGAGGAACCCAAGCCTGCGGCGGCAGTGATCCGTTCTTTTGTCGCCGAGCCCTCCACCATCACGCGCGGGCAGAGTTCGACGCTGCGCTGGAACGTGGAAAACTCGAGCGAAGTGGTGATCGATCAGGGCATCGGCACGGTTCCGCCGAGCGGCCAGAGGGTGGTTTCGCCCGGCGACACGACGACCTACCGGATGACGGCGCGCAGCGCGGGAGGCGATGCCGTGGCCGCGGTCACGGTGACGGTGACGGCGCCTCCTCCTCCTCCGCCGCCTCCCGCCAAGCCCCGGGCAAGCCTGTCGGAGCGCATGGCGCGGGAAGTGCAAGACGTCTTCTTTGATTACGACAAGAGCGAGATCCGCGAAGACGCCCGCGCCACGCTGCAACGCAACGTCGAGGCGCTGAAGGCGATCCTCAACGACTTCCCCTCGGCCGCAATCCTCATTGAAGGCCATTGCGACGAGCGCGGATCGGCCGAATACAACCTCGGCCTCGGCGACCGCCGCGCCAACTCCACCAAGGAATTTCTCGTGCAGCTTGGCGTGCCTGCGGACCGCCTGAAGACGATCTCGTACGGCAAGGAGCGGCCTTTCTGCACCGAGTCGAACGAGTCCTGCTGGCAGCAGAACCGCCGCGCGCACTTCGTCGGCGTTGAATAATCGCCGGAGAGCGGGAACGGCCGGCCAAGGCCGTTCCCGCTGCGTTTCCGGCGGGGAGGAAAGCAGATGCGGACTTTCGCGATAGCCTGTCTGATCGCTCTGGCGTGGCCTGCTGCGGCGCCTTCTCAGCGGCGGGATCAACTGGTGGAACTGGGCCGGGACCTGGCTCTGTTGCAGGAAGAGGTCCGGCTCATGAACAAGACGCAGACCGAGCGCCTGGCGCAGATGGAAGAAACGCTGAAGGCGATGCAGGAGCAGATCGCCGCCGCCAACCGCTCGCTGGCGGTGTTGGACAGCGGACTGAAGAAGCGGCTGGAAGAGTCGATGGTCAAGCCGCTGTCGGGCGTGACGGGCAAGGTGGACACGCTGAGCCAGGACTTCGGCTACATCCGCGAAACGCTCGTGGAAATCAACACGCGCCTGGCGAAGGTGGACCAGCGCGTGGCCGACCTCGAAAACACCATCCGGATGATGCAGGCGCCGCCCGCGCCTCCGGCAGCGCCGGCCTCCGGCCCGCCTCCGGGGGTGTCAGCCAAGAGCCTTTACGACGATGCGCTGCGCGACAAGATGGGCGGCAACTTTGATCTCGCGTTGCAGCAGTTCACGAATTATCTCGCCTGGTTCGGCGACACCGAAATGGCGCCCAACGCGCAATATTACATCGGCGAGATCCACTACAACCAGAAGCGGTTTGAAGAGGCGGTGGCGGCCTTCGACAAAGTGCTGGAAGCGTATCCGAAAAACACGAAGACCAACGACGCGCGGCTGATGAAGGCGCGGGCGCTGGCCGAGTTGGGGAACCGTGCGGAGGCGGAGCAGGAGTTGCGGGCGCTGATCAAGACGGCGCCCAACAGCGACGCGGCGCGGCGCGCCCGCGCCGAGTTGCAGAAGCTGACCACCGCTCCCGCGCGAAAGCGCTGAAGCCGGGCGGAGGCATCTGTTCCGAGATGGGCAGCGTGGAGAGTGTGGCCATGGGAGAAGCATCGAACCTGCGGGAATCGCCGGCGCCGGAAGAACTGGCCCGCGCGTTGTCGCTGTGGCTCTTGCGGCCCGGCCTGACGGACTCCGCCCTGCTGGACGGCTGCCGCTCGGCCGCGGCCGCGGGACTGGGTTCGGTGACGGTCTTCCCGTCGGACGCCGACCGCGCCCTGCGGGCGCTGGAGGGATCCAGCACCGCCGTTGCAGCCGTCGCTGGTTATCCGTATGGCGCTTCCACGACAGCGGCCAAGCTGTACGAGGCGCGCGACCTGCTGCGGCGCGGCGTCCGTGAAGTGGGGTTCGTGCTGAACGCCGCGCAACTGATCTCGCGGGAGTTTCAGCAGGTGGAGACCGAACTGATGCAGATCGGCCGCTCCTGCGCCGAGGCGGGGGCGAGCCTGATGGCCATCGTGGAGTCGGATCTGCTGGCCGACGATTTGCGCGTCATCGTCACCAAGATCTGCAAGCGGTGCGACGCGGCGGTGCTGAGCATTTCCACCGGGCTGCTGCCCGTGGAGCATGCCGGAAGCGCCCTGGATGGGTTCCGCCGCATTGCGCGGGACGAGCTCGGACTGGGTCTGATGGCGGCGGATCTGGATCTCGGCCAGGCGCTGGAATTCTGGGGCCGCGGCGCTGCCTGGCTCTGCTGCGGAAACGCCGCCGGACTGGCCGGAGAGTGGAGGGCGCGCCTCGAGGCGCAGCACGAGAGCGGGCAGGGCGCCGGGTAGGCGGCGTCGTGTGTGTGAGATGATAGCCACTTCCACAACTGCTGGATCGTTGAGGAGGACATGAGCTTACGCGCGCCACTGCCGAAGATCTGCATTGCGCTTGGCCTGCCCGACGCGGCGCGCCTTCTGGAACATGCCAGGCGCGAGGCGGACAACGGGGAGCGGTTCCTCGAATTCCGGCTCGACTATCTGCCGAGGCCGGAGGACGGACTGCCCGTGATCCGGAAGTTTCTGGAGCTCTTCCCGGACGCGATGCTGCTGGCCACCTGCCGCCGGCACCAGAACCACGGCCGTTTCAACGGCAGCATCGAGGAGCAGTTCCGGATTCTGGGCGCGGCGGTGGAGGCCGGCGCGCGGGCGGTGGATGTGGAGATCGAGAGCGCCGAAGCGCCCCTGGCGCCGCTGGAGTTGCTGGAGGGCAAGGCGCACATCATCATCAGCTACCACAACTATGAGGGCACGCCGGCCCTGGATCCGCTGATGAAACGGATGCTGCGGGTCCCCGCGTCAGCCTACAAGATCGTGACGACGGCGCGGAAGCCGTCCGACAATCTGCGCGTGCTGTCGCTGGCGCGGAGCTATCCGAAGACTCCGCTGATTCTGCTGGCGATGACCGAGATGGGCTTTCCTACGCGGGTGCTGTGCACGGTGTTCGGCGGGGTCTACACCTATGCGGCTCCTTCCATGACGGAAGGGACGGCCGCCGGGCAGGTGACGGCGCGCGTGCTGAGGAACCTGTACCGCGTGGACCGGGAATGGAAGTCGCCCAGGTTCTATGGGGTGATCGCGGATCCGGTGAGACACAGCATCTCGCCGGCGGTGCACAACCGGGCTTTGCAGGCCCGGCGCCTGGAGGGCCTGTACCTGCCGTTCCTGGTGTCGCCGCTTCAGCTGAAGGATTTCTTTACGCTGGCCGAGAAGCTCCCGCTGGCGGGCTTCAGCGTCACCATCCCGCACAAGCACCGCATTCTGCGGTACCTGGACGCCATCGATCCGCTCACCAGGCGCATCGGCGCCGTCAACACCGTGTATCGCAAGGCGGGACGCTGGCGGGGCACCAACACAGACGCCGACGGCATCCTGATCCCTTTGCGGAAGCGCATCAAGCTGGCCAAGGCCAGCGTGCTGATCGCCGGCAACGGCGGCACGGCGCGGTCGGCGGCTTTCACGCTGAAGGATGCGGGCGCGAAGCTGGCGGTCACGGGACGCAACATCGACCGCGTCCGCGCGCTGGCCAAGCTGGTGGACGCCGAGGCGCTCACCATGGAGCAGGCCAAGGCCCGCTTCTTCGACGTGCTGGTTCACGCCACGCCGGTGGGCATGTGGCCGCACACGGAAAACTGCCTGTTCCCCGACGTGATCCCCGCGTCGCTGGTCTTCGACCTCGTGTACACTCCCCAGGAGACGCAACTGCTGAAGCGTGCGGCGGCCGAGGGGCGCAAGGTGATCGCGGGGCTCGAGATGTTTCTGGAACAGGCGGCGCGGCAATTCGAGATCTTCACAGGGGGCACGGCGCCGCGGGCGGCGATGGAACGCGCGGCGCTGGAAGCGCTGCGGGAACAGGAAGAGCATCTGCGCCTGCATGGCGGCAAACACGGAGGCTCGCTATGAAGACGCCCGTCCGGCTCACCCGGCGAAGGCTGGGGGCGGCGCTGGCGCTGCCATTCGCCGCCGCCGCGGGCAAGACCGGGCAGCCCGCGCAGGCCGAAGCGCGGCCGCCGGAGCGGGTGAAAGCCGCCGCGGCGAAGGTGTCCGGCGCGCGGCCCGGCAAAAACATATCGCCTGCGTTTCGTTTTATTCCGTGAGGGCGCATGGCCCGGGCGTTTACGAGCCTGCTCGATTTGAACGGCCTGCTGCGGTCGGGCTCGGTCAAAGCGCGCGGCCTCGTCCAGGAGGCGGCGCGGGCGCTCGAGGCCGAAGCGGGGCCGGGCGGAGCGGTGCGGCTCATTTTCCTGAAAGAGGCGATGGATGCGGCGCGCGCCGTGGAGCGCGAGTTGAAGCGGGGCAGGACGCGCGGGATCCTGCAAGGCGCGCCGTTCGGCGTGAGCGAACTGTTGCAGACCGCCCGGCGCGCGCCCGTCTGGGATCCCGAGACACAGGCACAGGACGTGGAGGACGCCGCCGCGGTCAGCCGTTTGCGGAGCGCGCGGGCGGCGCCGCTTGCGTTGCTCGCCTCGCCGGCTTTCGGCGGGGTGGCCGATGGCCTCGGCGCCAGTGAGGACGCCTGCGCCGCGGTAGTCTCGCGCGGTCTTCTGCCATTCGCCATCAGCCTGGATTTCAACGGCAACGTGCTGCGGGGGGCGCTCCGGCGCGGCTGCTGGGCGCTCAGACCCACGTTCGGAACCGTGAGCGGATTCGGGACCGCGCCGTTGTCGTGGACCCTGGGCGCCGTCTCGGTGATCGCCCGCACGCCGGATGACTGCGGCCATGTGCTGGCGGCCATGAGCGGCGCCGACAGCCGCTGCGCTCACTCGCCCGGCAGGACTTTCCGGTTCGCTCCGGAATACGCGAGGCCCGCCCGCGGGCTTCGCGCCGCGGATGCGGGCGCAGAAGCCGGACTGCGCGCACGGCTCGAGCGCTCGGTTGCGGGCGTCACGGCGGCGCAGAAGCCGCCGGGGATGCCGCTGGAAATTCTGGAAGTGGTCATCGCCGCGGAAGCAGGAGAAGCGCTGGAGGCGGAACTGGCCCAAACGGGGCAGTCCCGGCAGTACCTGGAGCAGGCGCGCGGGTTGACCGCGTTCGAATACCTCCGCGCCATGCGCCTGAGGCGTGCCTTGCAGGACTGGTACAACGCGGTATTGGCGGAGGTGGATGCAGTGGTCTTTTCCGTGGGGCGATGGGTGGCAGGCGAGCCGGAAGAAAGCGGGGAGAGTGTTGCGAAAGAGTGGTTTGCGGCCGCTTTGCTCGCCGGAGCGCCGGTCCTGGCGTGCGGCGGGGTAAGCGAACATGGCCTGCCCGGGTTCTGCCTGACTGGCAGAGCGGGCGCGGAGAATACGCTCCTGCGGCTGGCAGCCGCCCTCGCGCAGGGGGCGCCGCCCTCGGAAAAATCCTGAAGACTAGCGGTTCTAGCCCGAGGATTACAGATTTTCCGGGAGAGAAAAGCTTCGCGTAAGAGACAATACAATTTAGCGCTCCATGGCAGTCGTATGACAAACCCATCTACTCCCCACCGGGGGCCAAAGAGCCGCTTTGCGGCCATCCGGCCCGAGCCCAGGCAGGTGGATGGCGGAAAGTTCGAGGCCATCATTGATCAGCGCGTGGCTGCCAGCCCCGGGAGGAAATTCGTTGTCTGCGTGGCAGGGCTGAACCGCTTCCGGCGCATTAATCACCTGCTCGGCTACCGGGGCGGCGATCTGGCGATGCAGGAGTTGTCCCGGCGCATTGCGTCTTTTCCATATGCCGTGGCCCCCGCGTGCCATCTGGGCGGGGACGAATTCGCCCTGCTGTTGGAATGCAGGACGCGCCGTAGCGCCGCGGATGCGGCGGAAAAGCTGATTGAATGGCTCGGCAGGCCCCTGGTGGTGCATGGGCACGAGTTCTACATGACGGTGAGCGTGGGCCTGGCGATGTATCCTGCCAGCGGATCGGATGGGGCGTCGCTGCTCCGCCGGGCATCGGGCGCCATGCTGGATGCCAAGAAGCGCAGCGGCAATTCGGTGGAATGGAGCCGGGCGGTGGATTCGTCTCCGCATGAGGAGGCGTTCCGGCTGGAGAGCGCGCTGCACCGCGCGATCGAGCGGCAGGAGCTGTCGCTCCGGTTCCAGCCGGAGGTGGACCGCGACGGGCAGGTAAAGGCCGTTGAAGCTCTTCTCGTCTGGAACTCCGCCGAGCTGGGCCATGTGGACACGGAGACGTTCATCCGGCTGGCGGAAGAAACAGGCATCATTACGCCGATCGGCGAGTGGGTGTTGCGGGAAGCCTGCCGGCAGGTGGCGCAGTGGTCTTCCACGGGCCGGGAGGCGATCTGCGTCGCGGTGAACGTCTCGCCGCAGCAGTTCGCTTCGCCGGATTTCGTGGCCACTGTGAAGCGGATCCTGGAGGAGTCCGGCATCCATGGAGAGCGCCTCGAGCTCGAGGTCACCGAAAGCTGCATCCTGGCCGATATCGAGCAGTCGGCGCGCCGGATGGCCGAGCTCCGCAAGCTGGGCGTGCGCATTGCGATCGACGACTTCGGCGTGGGATATTCGCCGCTGGCGTATCTGCACCGGCTGCCGCTGGACAAGATCAAGGTGGACCGGTCTTTCGTCCGGCAGATCGCACAGCCCGGCGGCACGCTTCCCGTTGTGCACACGATCACCGTGCTGGCGCATCACCGGGGGCTTCAGGTGGTGGCGGAAGGCGTGGAGACGGAAGAGGAGTTCGAACTCGTCCACGCGGCGCGGTGCGATCTGGTGCAGGGATTCTACGTGGGACTCCCGCTTTCGGCCAAGGAAATCTCGGCGCTGCTTTCCGACCGGAAATCGTTTGCGCAATACGCGGTAGCGGCATCCACCTGGCATTATTGACGAGGCGGCGCCGGGCGCAGGGGCGGACGGGGCGGAAATCGGCTACATTTGATGAAGCGGGCGCAGGCAGGCGCGCGCCCTGACAGCATGGGCATGGATGTTCCACGACAGGGAGTGGCGCGGAGACGGATCCTCCGCATCGCGGCGGTGCTCGTTCCCCTGGCGTTTCTCTTCGCCGCCGGCATGTGGCGGCTGGGGAGGGCCAAACCGGCTGCGCCAGCGGTGGACCGCAGCAGCCTCTGGATCGACACGGTGAGAATCGCGCCGCTGGTGCGGCAGGTGCGGGGCCTGGGCACGCTGACTCCCGAGGAAGTGGTGTGGATTCCCGCGCCGCAGGAAGGGCGCGTGGAAAAGATCCTGCTCCGCCCCGGGGCGGCCGTCAAGCCGGACACCGTGCTGGTGGTGCTCTCCAATCCCGAGCTCGAGCTGGCCGCGGAGGATCTGCGCTGGCAGTTGCGGGCGGCCGAGGCGAACCTCCGCGACCTGCGCGTGAAGCTGGAATCGGCGCAACTGGATTTGCGCGCCGCCGTGGCGCGGGTGGAGAGCGAATTTGTCCAGGCGCAATTGAAGGCGGACAACGACGCGGCGCTGGGCAAAGAGGGGCTGGCCGCCGATCTGAATGTGAAACTTTCGCGCGCGGTGGCTGACGAGGCGCGGAAGAGACTGGACATCGAGAAGAAGCGGCTGGAAATCAGCTCCTCCAGCGCGGAGGCGCAACTGGCGGCGCAGCGCGTGCTGATCGAAAAGCTTCGCGCCGCATACGATCTGAAGCGCCGGCAGGTGGAGAGCCTGAAGGTGAAGGCGGGCACGTCGGGCGTCCTCCAGCAGATGCCCGTCGAGGTTGGCCAGCGGGTTGCTGCTGGCGCGACGCTGGCCAAGGTGGCGCAGCCGGAACGTTTGAAGGCGCAGATCCGCATTCCCGAGGTGCAGGCCAAGGATGTAACGGAAGGCCAGGCGGCTGTCGTCGACACCCACAACGGCAAAGTGCCGGCCCGCGTGGCGCGCATCGACCCGGCGGCAGTTGCCGGCAACGTGCTCGTCGATCTCCGTCTGGAAGGTCCGTTGCCGCCCGGCGCGCGGCCCGACCTGAACGTGGAGGCGGTGATCGAAATCGAGCGGCTCGCGGAGGCGCTCCAGATTCAGCGCCCCGCATTCGCCCAGCCCAATGCGGCCATCCTGCTGTTCCGGCTGGCGCCTGGCGGGCAGGAGGCGGTGCGCGTCCAGGTGCGGACGGGGCGGACTTCAGCGCAAACCATCGAAATTCTCGAAGGCCTTCAGGCGGGCGACCGCGTGATTCTCTCCGATTTATCCGCCTACGAGGGCGCCGACCGGCTGACGATTCGGTGACAAACGGTGATAATATAGCAGGCAATCCATGCGTCAGACGAATTCATGCCGGAGGCGCCGCAAATGGAAAATGGAGCGTTGATCCGTCTTCTGGGGATTTCCAAGGTATTTCTGACCGACGAGGTCGAGACGCATGCGCTGGATCAGATCCATCTGGAGATCCAGCAGGGCGAGTTCGTCTCGGTCGCCGGGCCTTCGGGGTGCGGCAAGTCCACTCTGTTGTCAATCCTGGGATTGCTCGAAGCGCCCACTTCCGGACAATATTGGCTCAAGGGGACGCCGGTTCACACCCTGGGAGTGGCGGAGCGGGCGCGGATCCGCAACCGCGAAATCGGCTTTATTTTTCAGGCATTCAACCTGATCGGTGATCTGACTGTCTACGAAAATGTGGAACTGCCTCTCACCTACCGGGGGGTGAGCGCCGGGGAGCGGAAGAAGCTGGTGCTCGAGGCGCTGGAGCGGGTCGGCATGGCGCACCGGCTGAAGCACTACCCCTCGCAGCTTTCCGGCGGCCAGCAGCAGCGCGTGGCCGTCGCCCGAGCGCTGGCGGGCAAGCCGTCGATCCTGCTGGCCGACGAGCCGACGGGAAACCTGGATTCGGCCAACAGCGACTCGGTGATGGATCTGCTCAGCGAACTCCACGCGGGAGGCTCCACCATCTGCATGGTGACGCACGATCCGCGGTTCGCCCGGCGCGCGCAACGGACGATCCACCTTTTCGATGGACGGGTGGTGCCGGCAAGCCAGGCTGCCGCGCTGTGAGAGTGGACATGCCCGCCCAGGCTCCTTGCGTCTGCGAATCCCGCGGATCGGCCCGCGGAACTGGCCGGGCAGGGCGGGACATGGGGAGAATGCCATCAGGTTGACCTAACGGGGTGGATATGTTTTCCGGTCTCCTGCAAGATCTGCGGTACGGCTTCCGGCAATTGCGTAAAGAGCCGCTCTTCGCCGCCGTGGCCATTCTTCTGCTCGCCATCGGCATCGGCGCCAACACGGCGATATTCAGCGTGATCGACAGCGCGCTGCTGCGCCCGCTGCCCTATCCGGAGCCGGAGAGGCTGTTTTACGTCCAGGTGAAGAACCTGGAAGGCGGGGCCGCTGTGTTGCCGAACATGTTCGAGTATCTGGCGCTCGAAAAAGGCATCAGCAGCGCGGAGGCCGTCGGCGCCATCCTCGGCCAGCCGTTCAATCTGAAATGGGGCGGGCGGTCCATGCTGGTCAGCGGAGCCTATGTAAGTCCTGGCTATTTCCGGGCGCTGGGGGTGAAATTGCTCGCCGGACGGGAGTTTTTCCCGGATGAATACGTCTCGGGCAAGAACCAGGCGGTCTATTTCGCCGAGGCGCTCTGGCGGCAGCGGTTGGGCGGAGACCTGGGAATTCTTGGCAAGACCGTGGAAATGGAGAAGGAGGTGCATGTCGTTGCCGGCATTCTGCCGGGGCTGCCCTCACAACGGTCTACGGCCACGCGTGGGCCGGAAGCCGTGGTGCCCCTGCCCATCACCCAGGAGATGGTCGACGCCTTCGACCGGCGCTCCATGGTAGTGGCTGTGCGTCTGAAGAAGGGCGCGACAAAAGAGCAGGCGGACGAGGAGATCCGGGCCCTCTACCGGAGGCTGGCCGAGCAGGAGCCGCGCAGCAGTGGGAACAAGGAAGGTTTCCTGGTGTCCGCTGACCAGTTCCTGAGGGGTTCCGCTCACCAGCCGCTCATCGTGCTGGCGCTGGCCGCCGGACTGGCGCTTCTGCTGAGCTGCGCGAATCTGGCGGGACTGCTGCTGGCGCGGGCCTCTTCGCGCCTGCGCGAACTCGCGATCCGCTCCGCGCTGGGCGCTTCGCAAGTCCGGATTTTCCGGCAGATGCTTACCGAGAGCGTCCTGCTGTCCCTGCTTGGGGGCGCCGCCGGACTGGGCGCGGCCGGCTGGGCGATCGACGTCCTCAGAAACTGGGACCGGCTGCGGCTGCCCGGAATCCGTGGTGCGGAGATCAATCTGAATGTATTGCTGTTCGCGCTGGCCGTCTCCGTCGCCGCGGGTCTCGTGTTCGGCACCGCCCCCGCCTGGAGCGTGTTGCGGCTCAACCTGGCCACGGCCCTGAACGAGGAATCACGGGGCGCATCGGCAGGCCGCGGGAGAAGCCTTCTGCGAAGCCTGCTCATCGGCGCCGAGGTGGCGATCTGCGCGACTCTTCTGGTCGGCTCCGGCTTGCTGTGGCGCACCTATTACCGGCTGACACAGACTGACATGGGCTTCCGTCCGGACAATGTTCTCCTGGTGCGCACGATGCTGCCAGAAGCCGCTTATCCCGACGATGCGGCGCGCAGCGAATTCTACAGGACGGTGCTCGGAAGGATGAGGGATCTGCCCGGGGTGGTGGAAGCCTCGGTGACCGCCTATCCGCCGCTGGCGGGCGTCAACTGGGGCTGCATGTTCCGCGCTCCCGGCCACGCGACGGCCGGCGAGTTTCAGCAGGCCTATTACAACACCGTGTCTCCGCGGTATTTCGCCGCCATCGGCGCGCGGCTGATGGCCGGAAGGGATTTTCAGGACAGCGACACGAGGGAGGCGCCCCGCGTGATCATCATCTCGGAGACCCTCCGGCGCCAGTTCTTCCCCGGCGAGGATCCCATCGGCCGGGAGATCGAGTTCGTGCTCATGGGCGCGAAGCGCGCCGCGACTGTCGTGGGCGTGGTGCAGGACATCGCCTTCGACCAGCCCGACAACACGCGCCGGGCGATGATCTACGAGTCGTTCACCCAGCAGCCCTGGGCATTCCCGTTTTTCGCCCTGAAGACCGCGGTTCCGCCGATGAATCTGGCGCCCGGCATCGCGAAGATGATGAGCGAGGTGGCGCCGGACGTGTCCGCCGATCAGGTGAACGAACTGCGGGTGCTCATCGAGCGGGCCACGGGACAGCACACCGCCGCGCTGCTCCTGTTCGGGGTGTTTGCCGGGCTGGCCGTGCTGTTGTCGGGGGTGGGGCTTTACGGCGTGCTGGCGCTGGCGGTGGCGCAGCAGCGGCGGGATATCGGCATCCGGATGGCGTTGGGCGCCACGCCCGGCATGATCCGGACAATGACGCTGCGCTCGGGACTGGTGCTGGCCGGCGTCGGCATTGTGGCCGGGCTTGCTTCCGCTCCGCTGACGGGACAGACGCTGCGGCGGATGATCTACGGCGTGGATGCGTTCGACCCGGCTGTTTATGCGGGCGTGGCGGTGCTGCTGGCCGTGGTCAGCCTGTGCGCCGCGCTGGTGCCCGCTCTGCGCGCTTCGCGCCTGGATCCCGCAGCCGCGCTGCGGGAATGAGCCGCGGCAGTCAGCCGCCCTGCATGCGGCGCTTCGTTTCGCGCGCCTGCTTCATGATGGGCCCGTAAACAGTCTTGTCGAACGGCGGGCAACCGGTGGGGAACTGCCCCAGCTCATTGTGCTTCTGCCGCATCAGGTAGGTGCAGTAAGTGAGCGTCTTGCACACGCGCGATTCGTCCAGCCCGCCCTTCTCGATCACGTCGCGGGCGAAGTCCGGGTAGGTCAGCGCTCCGCGTCCGATGCCCACGAAACGGATCCTGCCGTCCTCGATATTGGCCGCGCCGGCGTGAATGAAGTACTTCTGGAGCCAGCTATAGCCGGTGCCCACCATGGGCAGCTCCGGGAAGGCCTGCTGGAGTTCGCCCGCCACGCGGAAGTGGCGGTCCACGCCCACCAGCGGGTGCTCCGGCTCTTCGTAGTTGCCTTCATCGGGTTTCTCGAACGGGCGGCCGATGTGCGGATTGTAGTAGGGGCTGCCCAGGGAGACGTTGAGCAGTTCGACGCCCCATTCGATGAACCACCGGATGGCCTGCTTCACTTCCGTCAGATCCGGCTCGAGCGGGTTCATCGGATCCACGCCCCAGCCCCACGGATAGGGAACGGGGTACGGCAGCGGCCTGCCGAGGCCGGTGCCGGGATCGGTGACATACGGCACCCCGTCGAAGCAGCCCAGGCGCATGCACAGCATCAGCCGGCGGCCGTAGCGGGCGCGGATCTTGCCGAAAACATTTTTGAAGAATCTTGTTCGATTCTCGAGCGGGCCGCCGTAGCGGCCTTCGCGTGTCTTCGCGCCGAGCAGCTCGCTGAGCAGATAGCCGTGCGTGGCCTTGATATCGACGGCGGTGAAGCCCGCCTCCAGCGCCAGTCCGGCGGCGTCTGCATAGACGTCTTCCAGCCGCTCGAGCTCGTCATCGCTGATCACCGGGTAATCGGGCGGCGTGCCCGTCTTCTCATCGATCAGCGGGTTGTGGTAGGCGATGACGCGCACGGGGTGCGAGTAGCGCCCGGAGTGGGTGAGCTGCACGGGGATCAGCAGGTCGTCCGCCGCGCCCCACTCCTCGCGGTGCGCGCGGCGCATCATCTCCACGAGCCGGGCGTACTCGTCCAGGTTGTTCCGGTTCAGCAGCAACTGGCGCGTGTTGGCGCGCCCGTCCTCGCGCACGGCGGTGGCTTCGAACCAGATCAGCTTGGCGCCTCCGCGGGCGAAGCGCTCGTAGCGCCGCCAGGTGAGTTCGTCCGGCTTGCCCTCGAGCGTGCCGTCGCAGCCTTCCATGGGATGGATCGCCATGGAATTGCCGGCGGTGGCGGCGCCCACGCGCACCTTTCGCTGAAGCAATTCCTGCACCCGCGCCCTGTCGTGGATGAAGCGCACGTGCCGCGCGCCCAGCGCAAGCGCCGCCGCCTCGAGTTCGTCCAGAGACTTGTAGGTGAAGTGACGCATCTGCGGTTCTACCGTGCCTGATTCTTCTCGCCCAGCGACTTCGTGTTCGGCAGCAGCGCAATGGCCAGCGCGCCCGTCATGGCGATGGCCAGCACCACCATCAACGCCCTGTCGTAGCTGCCCATGAGGGTGCGCAGGTGGGAGACCAGGTACGGGAACCAGGTCTGGCCGATGGTGTCAGCCGGCAGGATCACCGACATCGCCTTGGGCAGCGTGTTGACCCCGAACGCTTCGGCGGCCATCAGCGGGATCAGCATGTAATCGGCGCCCATGCCGAAGCCGAACATCAGGGCGAAGATGTACAGCCAGATCTCCTGGCCCGGGTGCACATGCAACAGCAGCGGAATGGTCGCTGCCACGATGAAGTAGGTGATGAACATCACCCACTTCTTGGTAAACCGGTCCGCCAGGTAGCCCATGCCCAGCCTGCCCGCGATGGAAGACCACAGGATCAGGATCGACGCGGTCCGCCACGCGCCGTCGGCGTCCGGTCCCGGCTGGAAGCCCTGGTCGAGGAAGACGAACTTCATGTGGAAGTTCACCGCGCCGATGCTGCCGATGGAGCAGACGCTGCCCACCAGCAGCAGCCAGAAGGCGGGCTTCGTCAGCAGCCACCGGAAGCTCTGCGGCTGAACCGCCTGTTCGGCGGGCGGCTCGGGATCGCCGTCCGGATTCTGGCCGATCTCGCGCGGGTGGTCCTTCATGACGAAGATCACCAGAGGCCATGCCAGGAACAGCATCAGCCCCAGCACGACCAGCGCCATGTGATAGCCGAACCACTCGGTGAGCGGCTTGGCCAGGAAGCTGCCGAGCGAGCCGATCACGCCCACGCCGACGTAGACCACGGCCATCGCCTTGCCGCGGTTGCGCCTGTACCAGTTCGACACGATGAACTGATGAGGCGGCGGCCCGGACAGAAAGTAGCCGATCGTGTACACGACCCACAGCAGGTAGTACACGCCCAGCATGCCCGGCATCAGGCCGAACCCGGCCAGCGCGCAGAACGTCAGCAGCGTGCCCACCAGGATCAGCTTGCGCGGGCTGAAACGGTGGATCAGCAGCGGGCCCGTCCAGATGGTGAGCGCCACGGCCAGAGGAAAGCCCAGCGTGATCTGCTCCCGCGACCAGCCAAAATCGCGGTTGAAGTAGTCGTAGAAAAACGAAATGTTGTAGTACGGCAGCCCCGTGGAGAGGCCGAAAGTGATAAAGGCGGCGAAGACGATCCAGGGACCGTAAAACTTGTTCTTCATGATGGAAGGATCTCCCCGGCGCAGGCCGCGAACCCGCGCCTAATTGAAATGCCAGTTATATCACAACGTGCGCAGGTGGAACCCGCCATCGGCGTTGAGCACCGTGCCCGTGCCGTAATCCAGCAATCCTTCGGCGATGGCCCGCACCTGGCGCGCCACGTCGGCGGGCGTGCCCAGCCGCCCCTGCGGCAGCAGGCCGGACCGCGCCTTTTCTTCATATGCCTGCCGGACCTTCTCGATCATGTCCGTCTCGATGATGCCGGGGCGGATTTCGAACACCAGCACGCCGTGGCGCGCCAGCCGCGCCGCCCAGAGCTGGACGGCCATGCTGAGGCCGGCCTTCGAGATGCAGTATTCGCCCCGGTTCAACGATGCCGTGTAGGCGGAGATCGACGTCACGAACACGATGCGGCCCGCGCCCTGTTCCGCCATCCACCGCGCCGCCAGTTGCGTGAGGAAATAGGGGCCCTTGAGGTTGGTAGCGAGCACTTCATCGAAAATCTCTTCGGTGGCTTCGAGCAGGTCCAGCCGCTCGCGGGGCGCGATGCCCGCGTTGTTGACCAGCAGATCCAGCCGGCCGTAGCGCGAGCGGGCATGTTCGATCAGCGCCAGCCGGTCGGCGGCAGAGCTGATGTCGCACTGCACGATGTCGGCGCCGCATTCGGCCTGGAGGCTCTCAGCGGCGTCGCGGCGTCCGCGGTAGGTGCCGATGACGCGGTGCGTCCTCGCCAGTTCCAGCGCGATGCCCCGGCCGATGCCGCGTGAAGCGCCGGTGACGATGGCGACGGGCCTTGAATCCGTCATGGGTGCAGGAATCCTCCTCGATGTGGGTTGCCCGCCTCAGCCCGCCTTGACCATCCGCACCAGGTTGGAGGCCACCTGGCGGCCTCGCGAATACGCTTCTTCGTAAGCCTTCGCGCGCTCCTCGCGGCTCAATCCGTAGCCCAGCCGGTACAGGCGGTCCAGAGCAAGGCCGACGACGAACGTTCCGGCGTACGCCACCGCCGCCTTCGGGATGATGCCTCCGCCGAAGGGAATCTTGCTTACCAGCTGGCGAGCGCCGGCGCGCCAGCCCCACGCGCCGGCGATGATGGATCCGATTTCGCGCCGCTGTTCGCGGAAGCCTGTTTCGCGGTCGCTGGCGGCGGCCAGCAGGAAAGCCATGCGGATCTGATTGGCCGTAAGCACCGCCGTGTCGGAGGCGAACTCGCCGATCAGCCAGGGAATCTGGGTGATCCCCGGCACAATGTTGGGCAGCGACGTCAGGATGCTGAACAGCGCATTCTCGCGCGCCACCTGATGGATGGTCTGCCGCGCATACTCGCGGCGCACCGGCTCGAGCAGCCGCGCCAGCGCCAGCGCCTCCTCAGGGCGCGCGGCGACGAACCGCTCCACAAACTGCGGGAGCCGCTTCACGTCGAAGCGGAACAGATCCACGCCCTCGTCCCACCCTTCCGGCGCGGGCATGCCGCGTTCGGCAAAGATGAAATGGAACTTGCCTTCGGCATCGGGATCGCAGGCGCGGATGATGGTTTCGGCCGCTTCCATGCGCTTGCTCCGGCTGATGCCCGCGGGCGTCAGAAAGTCCTCCACTGCGGCGTAAGAGGCCGGCGAGCTGGCAACGAGCAGGATTCGGAGGCGCCTGGCGGCGAGGGCGCGGATCTCCGAGGGATCCACCTTCCGCAGCGAGCTTCGTAGCTGAGTGAGAAAATTCATCGCGCGCACGCCTCAGTCCGGCCCGTCCCATTCAGGCCGCATGCCGCCCTGTACGCGCAGCACGACGCGCGGCCTTTGATGCCATTCTACGCCAAGGCCCACGCGTTCCACCTCAACATCCGGGTGGAGGAACCCGAGCAGCGTCTCCGTCGTGGGATGGAACTCCAGCGCCGGCGCGGCCAGCACCAGCCGCGGCGGGCGGGGATCGACAAAACGCCCGCGGAAATACCCGCAGCGCTGGAAATCGCCCCGGGCGGCATGATGCGCCACCTGGCTCCAGTAGCCGAGCGCCTGAAGCGGAAGCTCCATGTCGGCCGCGGCTTTGATTTCGATCACCGTCAGCCGCCCGTCCCTGCGCAGGGCGAGCAGATCGATGATGCCGCGCCGGGTGCCCTCCACCGCGCCTGCCTGGCTGTAGACGGGTTGCGGCAATAACAATGGGTCGATCAGATCCAGCCGTTGCCGGAGCATGGACTCGAGCCATGCCTCGGGCATCGCCAGCCGCCACTCATGCCGCGGTTCGGGGCTGTCTGCGCAGCGGACGCGCGCCAGCTCGCGCGCCAGCTCCCGCACCGGACCCACGCGCGTGGCGCGCCGCCGCTCAAACACCCCGTAGAAGAGCGTGCCGCCGCGGTAGCGGGCGAACTCGAGCCCGTGGACTCGCAGGCTCCACTCGCCGGGCGCGGCGGCCACCGCCTCCACGCCCTCCTCCAGCTTCAGCTCGTGCACCCACCCTGCCGCCTCGCCCGCATCGGCCGCGGGCGGCTCCGCCCAATGCGGCAACTCGCGGATCAGGTTCCCACAGTTCGATGCATCGGCGGGTGACTCCACGCCGCTCGAGTCCCACACGAACAGGGCGGCCTGCACCTTCAGCCACCGCAGGCGCAGCGCGATGGCGCCTTCGCTGGCTTCGGGTACGAACAGCGCGACCGACTGCACATCCTCGCCATCGCGCATCCTCAGATGGGCCGCCCAGAGCAGCGCCTGCGTCAGCGCTTCAGCCGCATGTTCCCGATCCGCGGCGACGGCGGCGCAGCGGCGGCGCCCGAGCGCGAGCAGCGCGCGCGGGCATGCGCCGGAGAGCGAGCGTTCCAGATCCATGCCCGCGCTGATCTCGCGCAGCCGCCACCCGGGATACTGCCGCGCCAGCCAGCGCCGCAGCAGTTCCAGCAGCTCCGTGCGCTGGCCGCGCAACAAAGCCGGCGCCGCCTGCGGGTCGGCGCGGTCGGCCAGCGTGACCGTGCCCTCGCGTCCGCCGAACCGCTCCACCGTCAGCAGGAGCCGCCCCCGCCGGCTCGCGTCTACCGCCGTGACGCGGCGCGCCAGTGTCCGCGTCTCGTCCCACGCTTCCAGCAACAGGAATGAGCCGCGTTCCGCGCAGGCCCAGCCGGCGCCGCCGCCAAGCGCAAACGGAGCTTCGCCGGGTTCCAGCAGGACGGGATCGCGGCACGAGGCGAGAAAACGCTCGACCTCCGCCCGCAGGCTCGCGGCCGAGCCCGCGCGGCTTGCCTTGCGGAGGCTTGCCACCGCCCCCATTATAATGGCAGGCAGTGGGAGCGGGTCTTTCCGAAAATCTCGCGGAAGTCGAGCAGCGCATCCTGGCGGCGTGCGCGCGCTGCGGGCGCCGCCGCGAAGAAGTGACGCTGCTGGCGGTGACGAAGACGTTCCCTGCCGAAGCGATCCTGGAGGCCTATGAGCTGGGGCTGCGCGAGTTCGGCGAGAACTACGTGCAGGAATTCGAGCAGAAGGCGCCGCGGGTGCGGGCGCTTGACGGCGCGCGGTTCCACCTGATCGGACATCTGCAATCGAACAAGAGCCGCCGGGCGGGCGAGCTGTTCGACGTGATCCAGACGGTGGACTCGGCAAAGCTGGCGCGGCGGCTGGACGCGCTGGCGCGCCCGCTCGAAGTGATGATCGAAGTGAAGCTCTCGCCGGAAGAGGCCAAGGCCGGCTGCGCGCCCGGGGAATTGCTGGAGTTGATCGAGACGATCCGCGCCTGCGCGAACCTGCGGCTGACGGGGCTGATGACGATGCCGCCGTGGTCGGAAGACGCCGAGCGCTCGCGCCCGTACTTCCGGCGGCTGCGCGAACTGGCTGAGCGGCACGGGGTGCGCGGGCTTTCGATGGGCATGTCGCACGACCTGGAAGTGGCAATCGAAGAGGGCGCGACGATGGTGCGCGTGGGCACGGCGCTGTTCGGCCGGCGGAAGCGGCAGGAGTAAGCGATGCCGCGGCGGGGCGTCCTTCTGCTGGTGGCGCTGGCCGGCGCGGCGCTGGCGCAGCCGGTGGTGCAGCTCCATGTGCGGATTCCGATGAGGGACGGCGTGCGGCTGTGCACCAACGTTTTCCGGCCGGCGTTGCAGGGCCGTTTCCCGGCGGTGCTGCAGCGCACGCCGTATCGGAAGAGTTCGCAGGTGACGCCTTCCATTCGGGCGTTTCTCGACCGCGGTTACGCCGTGGTCACGCAGGACGTGCGCGGCCGCTACGAGAGCGAGGGCGAGTTCCGGCAGTTTGTGCAGGAAGAGCAGGACGGCGCGGACACTCTGTCCTGGATCACGCAGCAGGCGTGGTCGGACGGGAAAGTGGCCATGTTCGGCGGCTCCTATGTGGGCATCGCGCAGTGGCGCGCCGCGCTGAGCGGCCACCCGGCGCTGAAGGCGATCGCGCCTGCCGTGAGCGGCGGCGACGAGTATTTCGACCGCTATTACAGCCGCGGCGGCGCCTTCCGGCTGGCCCACCGGCTCCGCTGGATCGCCGAGAACTTCAAGCCGCCGGACCGGCCGGTTGTGGACTTCCAGAAGATGGTGACGTTTCTGCCGCTGCGGAATGCGGACCGCTTCCTGACGGGCCGCACGCTGGATTTCTACCAGCAGGCGATGGCGCACCCCTCCTACGACGGCTACTGGCAGGCGCTGAGCACGCTGCGCCGCGCGGGCAGCGTGCGCGCCGCGGCGTTGATCGAGGGCGGCTGGTACGATCCGTTCCTGCCCTCCGACATCGCCATGTGGCGCGCCCTGCGCTCGCAGGGGCGGCCGGCGCGGCTCATCATCGGCCCCTGGGGCCACAACCAGAATCCGCGGATGCCGGAGGCGGACTTCGGCCCCTCGGCCGTGTTGCCGTTGCGCCGTCTCGAGGCGGACTGGTTTGACGCGTGGCTGCGCCGATTGACACCTCCCGCGCCAAGCAGCGTGCTGTATTTTCTGATGGGCGCGAATGAATGGCGGGAGAGCGGGACCTGGCCGCCCGCCGAAAGCAGGCCGCTGGAACTGCATCTTGCGTCGAGCGGAGCCGCCAATTCGCTGGCCGGCGACGGGCGCCTCAGCGAGAAGCCCGCAGCCGAGGAATTCGCTGACCGCTTCGAATACAACCCGCGCAACGCCGTGCCGACGCTGGGCGGCGCCACCTGCTGCAATTATCAGTTGACGCCCTGGGGGCCGCTGGATCAGCGGCCGGTGGAAGGCCGCCGGGACGTGCTCGTCTACACCACCGCGCCGCTGCGCGAGCCGCTGGAAGTGGCCGGGGACGTGCGCGCCGTGCTCTACGTCTCCTCCAGCGCCGCGGATACGGATTTTACGGCCAAGCTGGTGGCGGTGAGCCCGGACGGCGCGGCGCGGATCCTCACGGACGGGCTCACGCGGCTCAGATACCGCGAGGGTGTCGAAAGGCCCGTCGCCTACCGCCCCGGCACGGTGGTGGAAGTGGAGATCGCGCTTGGCCCGGCGGCATACCAGTTCGAGGCGGGCGAGGCCATCCGGCTGGAAGTGTCGAGCAGCAATTTTCCGAAGTTCGACCGGAACCTGAATACGGGGCGCCGGCAGGCGGCGGAAACGCAGATGCGGACGGCGCGGCAGGCCGTCTACCACGGACCGGAGCGGCCATCCCGGCTGGTTCTGCCAGTGCTGGAGCGCGCCGGAAGGCCGCTTTCAGAGCGTCTGGTACGATAAGAAAATACGATGCTCCCCGATCATCTCGCAGAAGGCTTGACCTTTGACGACGTGTTGTTGAAGCCGGCGCGCAGCGGGGTGCTGCCGTCGGAGGTGGACACCCGGACTCTGGCCACGCGCAACATTCCGCTCAACATTCCCATCCTCAGCGCGGCCATGGATACGGTGACGGAAAGTCATCTCGCCATAGAACTGGCCCGCCAGGGCGGGCTCGGCATCATCCACAAGAACATGTCCATCGAGCGGCAGGCGGAGGAAGTGGACCGCGTGAAGCGCTCGGAAAGCGGCATGATCGTGGATCCTGTGACCGTCGACCCCGACCAGAAGATCTTCGAGGCGCTCGAGATCATGAGCCGCTACCGCGTCAGCGGACTGCCCGTGGTCAAGGAAGGCAGGCTGGTCGGCATCCTCACCAACAGGGATCTGCGCTTCGAAACCAACTTCGATCAGCCGATCCGCAACGTCATGACCAAGGAGCCGCTCTACACCGTGCCCGTCGGCACGACGCTCGAGCAGGCGGTGGAAGAGCTCCACAAGCACCGCGTGGAAAAGCTGCTCGTGGTCGATGAGAACTTCGCCCTCAAGGGCCTGATCACGGTCAAGGACATTCAGAAAAAGCGCAAGTATCCAAACGCGGCCAAGGACGCGCAGGGCCGCCTCCGCGTGGGCGCCGCCATCGGCGCTACGGGAGACTTTCTCGAGCGCGCGCAGGAACTGGTGAAGAAGAAGGTGGACGTGCTGGTGATCGACACCGCGCACGGCCACAGCGAGCGCGTTTTGCAGGCGGTGGTGGCGGTCAAGCGTGCGCTGCCGGAGGTGGACCTCGTGGCCGGCAACGTGGCCACCTATGAAGGCGCGCGCGACCTGATCGCTCTTGGCGTGGATGGCGTCAAGGTGGGCATCGGACCGGGCAGCATCTGCACCACCCGCGTGGTCACCGGCGCGGGCGTGCCCCAGATCACGGCCATCACGGAATGCGCCCGCGCCTGCCGCGGCACCGGCGTCCCGTTGATCGCCGACGGCGGCATCAAGTTTTCGGGCGACATCACCAAAGCCATCGCCGCCGGCGCCGACTCAGTCATGATCGGCAGCCTGTTCGCCGGCACCGACGAAAGCCCCGGTGAGTTGATCCTGTATCAGGGGCGCACCTTCAAGGCCTATCGCGGCATGGGCTCGCTCGGCGCCATGAGCCAGGGATCGAGCGACCGCTATTCCCAGGAAGGCGGCATCAAGCTCGTGCCGGAAGGCATCGAGGGGCGCGTGCCCTCCAAAGGTCCGCTCGCGGAGATGGTCTTCCAGCTCGTCGGCGGTCTGCGCTCCGGCATGGGCTACTGCGGCTGCGCGACCATCCCCGAACTTCAGGAGCGGGCGCAGTTCCTGCGCGTGACCATCGCCGGACTGAAAGAGAGCCACGTGCACGACGTCATCATCATGAAAGAGGCGCCCAACTACCAGCTCGAGCCCTGAGCGGCGGCGCCGCCGGCCGAAGCTGGAAGAAGGACGTTGCAGGCGCTGATGAGGTCCGCGGGCGGCCGCGGCTTGGGAATCCAGTTGCAGGAGAGCTGTCATGTTCAACTTCGAGTATTCGAACCCGACGAAAATCCTGTTCGGAAAAGGGCAGATCGCAGCCATTGCGCGCGAGATCCCGGCGGGCACAAAAGTGCTGGTGACTTACGGCGGCGGATCGATCCGCGCCAATGGCGTCTACGATCAGGTGAAAAGCGCGCTGGCAGAGTGCCCCTTCATCGAGTTTGGCGGCATCCAGCCCAACCCCGAATACCGCACGCTGATGGAAGCCGTGAAGCTCGCCCGCGCGGAGAAAGCGGAATTCCTGCTGGCTGTGGGCGGCGGCTCCGTTCTCGACGGGACCAAGTTCATCGCCGCTGCCATCCCGTTTGAAGGCGAGCCTTGGGACATCGCGCAGAAAGGCGCCGCAGTGCAGTCTGCCGTGCCTCTGGGCAGTGTGCTCACGCTTCCCGCCACCGGCTCCGAGGCCAATCCATACGCGGTGATCAGCCGTTCCGAGACCGGCGAAAAGCTGGCGTTCTCCTCGCCGCACGTCTACCCGAAATTCTCCGTGCTCGATCCGGAAACCACGTTCTCGCTGCCTCCGCGGCAGGTGGCCAACGGAATCGTGGACGCCTACATGCACACGATGGAGCAGTATCTGACGTTCCCGGCGCACGCGGAATTAAACGACCGTTTTGCCGAATCCATCCTGCAAACGCTCATCGAAATCGGGCCGAAAACCCTGGCAAATCCAAAAGATTATGACGCCCGCGCCACGTTTGTCTGGACGGCGACGATGGCGCTGAACGGGCTGATCGGTTGCGGCGTTCCTCAGGACTGGGCCACGCACATGATCGGACACGAACTCACGGCGCTCTACGGCATCGACCACGCCCGCACGCTCGCCGTAGTGGCGCCGCACCTGTACCGCGTGCTCGCCGCCGACAAGGCGGACAAGCTCCTCCAGTACGGCGAGCGCGTCTGGGGCATCCGCGAGGGCTCGCAACAGGAGCGGATCGAAGCCGCCATCCGGAAGACGGAAGAGTTCTTCGAATCGCTCGGCGTGCCGACGCGCCTTTCGCGCTACGAAGGCGTGCGCGCCGAAACCCCGCGCGAGGTGGCGCAAAGGTTGCAACAGCGCGGCATGGAGAAGCTCGGCGAGCGCGGCGCCGTCGCGCCTCCGGTGGTGGAAGAAATCCTGCGCCGCAGCCTGGCCGCGTGAGGCCGGCTATTTGACGATTTGTGCAAATAGTTGCTACGCTGGTCTTGTATGAACCAGCAGGCAAGGCGCCGGCTGGAAAAACGCGCTGCGATTCTGAAAGTTCTCGCCAACCCGGCCCGGCTGATGCTGCTGGAAGAGTTGAGCCATGGCGAGTGCTGCGTCTGCGATTTGCATGACCGGACGGGCGGCGATTTTTCCACGGTGAGCCGGCATCTGGGGCAACTCAGGCGGGCGGGTTTGCTCGAAGCCGAAAAGCGCGGTCTCCAGGTCTTCTACCGGCTGAAGAGCCGCTGCGCGCTGCGCCTGTTGAAGTGTGCCGATGAAGTGATTCAGGCTGCGGAGAAGGAGGTCAGGCGGTGAAGATTCAGATTCTGGGCTCGGGCTGTGCCAAATGCAACCAGTTGAAGGAGAGCGCCGAGACGGCGGCGCGTGAGCTGGGCATCGCTTTCGAAATTGAGAAGATCACCGACTTCAAAGAAATTGCGCGGATGGGCGCGCTGGTGACGCCCGCGCTTGCCATCAACGGCAAGCTGAAGCTGGTGGGCAAGGTGGCTTCGCCGGAGGAGATCAAGCCGCTGCTCCAGCAGTCCTGAGAGCCTCTCTCATGCCCAGCATATTCACTCCATACGAATGGTTCGCGCGCTGGTGCGTGGAGCGCGTGTTCGGACTGGATCCCGCTACGAGGCTCGGATCGAGCCTCGAGTTCTTTCTTTACGACGTGCCCAAGGTGCTGACGCTGCTCGTGATGGTGAGCTTCATTGTTGGCACGCTCCAGACGTGGTTCCAGCCGGAGGCGGTGCGGAGGATTCTCGGCGGCAGGCGGCGCTTTTTCGGCAACGTGGCGGGCGCCGGCATCGGCATCTTCACGCCGTTTTGCAGTTGCTCGGCGGTGCCGCTGTTTATCGGCTTCCTGAAGGGCGGCGTGCCGCTCGGGGTGACGTTCTCTTACCTGATTGCAGCGCCGATGGTGAATGAAGTGGCGGTGGCGCTGCTCTGGGGGCTGTTCGGGTGGCGCATTGCGCTCACCTATATCGGCTTCGGCGTGGCGCTGGCGATCGTGGGCGGCATCGTGATCGGACTGTTGAAGCTGGAGAAATGGGTGGAGCCGTTTGTGTGGGAGGTGCCCCTGGGCGCCGCCGACGTGGAGACGATGCCGCTGCGGGCGCGGCTCAAAGAAGGGTGGCGCTCGATGCGCGAGATCGTGGGCAAGGTCTGGCCTTACGTCGTAGGAGGCATCGCCGCGGGCGCGTTCATCCACGGCTACGTGCCCGGCGACCTGGTCGTGCGCTGGGCGGGACCGGGCAACCCGTTCGCCGTGCCGGTGGCGGTGCTGCTGGGGGTGCCGCTCTACGCCAACGTCGCGGGCGTGCTCCCGATCACCGAGGCGCTGGTGGGCAAGGGCATGCCGCTCGGCACGGTTCTGGCCTTTACGATGGCCGTCACGGCGCTGTCGGCGCCCGAGATGATCATTTTGCGCAACGTGCTGCGGCCGCAATTGCTGGCCGTTTTCATCGGCGTGATGACTGCGGGCATTATTGCGGTGGGCTACCTGTTCAACGTGATCCTCTGACCCGCGTTTCTCCGGCGGGATTGCGGGCGGGTCCGCGGAGCGGTAGAGTGGCCTTTTGAAAGCTGGCCGCCCGCTATTGTTCCCGCACGAGCCTTCGCGCTGCGCTCCGCCGCCGTCCGTCCGCGGCTGCCCGCCTTCAAGATCCCTGCAAGATTCAGGAGAGTCCGCATGAACATCTCCCCGAGTTCCCGGCAGTCCATCGCAGTTCTTGCCGTCATGGCTTTGCTGGCTCCGTGGAGCCCCGCCGCCGCTCAGGCGCAGCCGCAAGCTCCGCCTCCGCCCGCCATCGTCGTCGACGTCGATGAAGTGGTCGTCGACCTCATTGTCCGCGACCGCCGCGGCCGGCTCGTGAAGGACCTCAAGCCGGACGAGATCGAGATTCTCGAAGACGGCGCGCCGCAGCAGATCCGCTCCCTGCGTCTGATCGAGGGCCCGCAGGCCGTTCTGGAGAACCAGCAGCGCGTCACTCTGGATCCTCTGCGGCAACTGCGCCTGGTGAGCCTCGTCTTCGAGCGCCTCGGCCCGGAAGCCATGCGCCTCAGCCGCGACGCCGCCAACCATCTTGTGTCCAAAGAAGCCGACCCCAACGTCTACTTCGCCGTCTTCCGCGTCGATCCGGCGTTGCGCGTGCTCCAGCCCTTCACCCGCGACAAGGGGCTTTTGAAAAAGGCCATCGAGCGGGCCACCAGCGGCGTCGCCACCAATCTGCGGCAGGAGCGCGACGAGGGGCGGCAGGCGTCGGAGCAGATCCGCGCCGCTGATGCCGCCCGCGCCGAACAGCAGCCCGCCGCGGGCCAGGCGCCCGACGGCGCCAACTACGCCGAGCAGGCGATGCAGCGCGCCCTGCGCAACATGGAAGTTTTCCTCGAGCAGACCGCGCGCGAGCAGCAGGGCTCGCTGTCGCTCACCTCGCTGCTCGCGCTGGTGAAAGGACAGCAGGGTCTGGCCGGCAGGAAAACCGCCATCTATTTCACCGAGTGGCTGGTCGTCGATGAAGCCCAGGACCAGATGTATCAGACGCTGCTCGGCGAGGCCAACCGCACCAACTTCAGCTTTTACACGGTGGACGCCAAGGGGCTCACCACCTGGTCGCAGAGCTCGCCCAGCATCGACACTCTCAAGTCGGTGAACCAGCTCCCCTCGGGGCTCGAAAATACCGCTACCCGGACGGCGGAGACTTCCGAGGGAATGAAGCGCACCGACCGCCAGGTGGCCGCCACGCGGAACAATCCGCAGGCGTGGCTCCAGAGCCTGGCCTCTTCCACCGGCGGTTTCCTGATCGCCGATACCAACGATTTCCGCCGCCCCATGGAGCGCATCGTCGAGGACATCTATGCCTACTACGAGGCGACCTACAAGCCGCAGAACCGGGACTTCGACGGCAAGTACCGCCAGTTGACCGTGCGCGTCAAGCGCGAGGGCGTGGCGGCGCAGTCCCGTGTCGGCTATTTCGCCCTGCCGCCGGAGTTCCGCGATGTGCTCTTCCCGTGGGAAGTGCCCATTCTCAAGGCGCTGGCGCTCCAGAAGCTGCCGCGCGACGTCGAATACCGCTCGGCCGCGTTCCGCTTCGGCAGGCAGGGATCGCTCGTCAAGACGGTTGCGGCAGTGGAGGTGCCGCTCAAGAATCTGGAAGCGAAGAGGGACGAACAGCGCAAGACGTTCGCCATGCACTTTTCCGTGCTCGGACTGGTCCGCGACGCGCAGGGCCAGATCGTCCGCAAGTTCCAGCGCGACTTTCCGCTGGTGCGCGAGCTCGACAAGCTGGACAATTACCGCGCCGGCAACTTCACCTTCTCCGAGCCGTTCGAACTGGCGCCGGGCCGCTACACGCTCGAGTCGGCGGTGATGGACTGGACGTCCGGCCGCATGGGGGCGAAACGCGCGGCCCTTGTGTCGGCGCCAGCGGAAGGCGCTTCGCTTTCTTCCCTGGCGCTGATCCGCCGGATCGAGCCGGCCGACGGGCCCGACGACGGGTCGAATCCCTTCCGGTTTGACAAGGGGCGGGTGGTGCCGGATCTGGACGCCCGGATTGCCGCCGGTCCCAGCGCGCAGATCTCGATTTACTGCGTCATCCAGGCGGCGCCGGGAGGGGCCAAGCCTTCTCTGATCATGGAGTTCAGCCGCGACGGACAGGTGCTGGGCAAAGGCGAAGCGCCGTTGCCGGAACCTGGCAAAGACGGGCGGATGCCCTACATCGCCCAGATCCCCGCCTCAGGCTGGCCGGCCGGGCAATACGAGGTGCGCGCCTTGCTGATCGATGCGGGCCGGCAGGTGGCCGAGGAGCGGCTGAGTTTTGTGATTGAATAAAAGACCGCGCGGGTGGAAACTGAGAGTAGAGAGTAGCAGGAACCAAAGTGGCTCTGCCAGTGTCTGTATGCATAGAGGCGCCCAAGTCGGCGCCAGATGAGCCGTCAGGAGGCAGCGATGCCGCCGGCTGAACGCCAATTCGGTCTGCCTGAAGAAACAGCGGTTGCCGAATGGCCGGGCTTTGGAACCGAAGAGCGGCTGCTGGAAGCGCTGCGCGCCGGCGAGGACGCGGCTTACACTGCCTTGCTCGACCGGTTTCAGACGCCGGTCTATCAGCTTGTGCATCGCCTGATCGAAGACCCCAATGAAGCGGCCGATGTCGTCCAGGACGTGTTTCTGAAGGTCTTCCGGGGAGTGGCGGGCTTCCGGGGCCAGAGTTCCATGAAGACCTGGATTTACCGGATCGCCGTCAATGAGGCCCACAACCGGCGCCGGTGGTTCAGCCGGCACCGCAAGGCGGAGGTCCTGCTGGGCGGCGAGGAAGAGAGTTCGAACCGCCTGGATCTGTTCAGCGACCGGGGCAGGACGCCCTACGATTGGACGCTGAACGGGGAGATGAGGACGGCGATCGAGCAGGCGCTGGAGGAGCTGAACCCGGTGTTCCGCTCGGCGGTCGTCCTGAGGGATCTCGAAGAACTGAGTTACGAGGAGATTGCCGACATACTCGATGTATCGATCGGTACGGTGAAATCCAGAATCCTGCGGGGGCGCGAGGCGCTGCGCAGGGCGCTGATGGATAAGTTGGAGCCCGCGCGGGGCCTTGCCTGGTCGCCGCAGACGGCATCTGACTGAGGTCTGGATCGTGATGATGGACTGCCAACAGGTGAAGTTGACGCTATCCGCGTTCCAGGACGGCCGCGTGCTGGACGAGGATCGCCGCCTGATTCA
>CAKZUE010000012.1 GCA_937920635.1 uncultured Bryobacteraceae bacterium | reverse complement strand
CCGTGATCCACGAGGCTCACCGTGCAGCCGCCGAAGCCGCCGCCGGTCATGCGCGAGCCGTAGACGCCATCGAGGGTGAGCGCGGTGTCAACGAGGAAGTCGAGCTCCTCGCAGCTCACTTCGTAGTCGTGTTGCAGCGAGCGGTGGCTTTCCACCATGAGGCGCCCCATCGCTGCCAGATCATTGCGCTGCGCGGCGGCGAGGAAGTCGAGCACGCGCTGGTTTTCGAGGATCACGTGCCGGGCGCGCGCCAGTGGGATCTCCGGAATCTCGCGCGAGGCGCGCTCCAGATCGGCCAGCGTCACATCGCGCAGCGACTCGCGCCCGGGGAAGTGCGACAGCGCCTCCTGGCACTCCGCCACCCGTTGCCGGTAGGCTGACGAGCCCAGCTCGTGCTTCACCATCGTGTTGGCCACGACGATCTCCACGCCGTCCGGGATGGGCACGCACTCGTGCGTCACCGAGCGGCAATCGAGCAGGATCGCCTTGTGTTCTTCGCCGAACACCGACGCATACTGGTCCATGATGCCGCACGGCATGCCCACGAATTCGCGCTCCGCGCGCTGGCAGAGGCGCGCGATCTCGATCCTGGGCAGTTCGCGGCCGTCGAGCAGCGCCAGCGCCGACGAGACCTCCAGGGCGGCAGAGGAGCTCAGACCGCCGCCCGTCGGCACCGTGGCGTCGATCTCGAGCTTCATGGGCGCGAGCTCGACGCCCAGCCGGACCAGTTGCTGCGCCACGCCGAGCGGGTAATCCACCCAGGCGCCGGTCTTGCGCATAGAGGGAATGGCGTCCAGCGTGAAAATCATTTCTCCAGGAAACTGTTTCGAGATGAAGTGCAGAACCTTGCGCCGCGCCGGCGAGGTGCGCACCGTGCAGCCCATGTCCAGCGCCACGGGCATGACAAATCCCAGGTTGTAATCGGTGTGTTCCCCGATCAGGTTCACGCGCCCGGGCGCGAACCACTTCTTTACGCGCGGCGGGCGAGCCAAAGGAAGACGCCTCCAAACACCAGAGAGAAGATCCCGAACTCGAGGTTCAGGTTGCGATCGAGCAACGGCGCCCGGAAATCGAACGCGAGGCCCGTCACGCTCAGGATCAGTCCGAGCAGAAGGAAGAAGTAGCCGGCGGGTTTTCGAAGATCCAGCATCGCAGGCTCCTTAGAAGAACAGGAAATTCAGCAGCAGGCAGAGCCCGGCGGCAACCAGCGCGATCATGGCCGGCCGCTTGTACCACACGGCGGGCTCCGCCTCGTGCTTGGTCACGCCGTAGACCAGCCCCACCAGTTCCTCGTCCGGGCGCGGCTTGCCGAACAGGCTGACCACGATGGTCACCACGAAGCACACGGTCCAGGCGTTGATCGCCACCCAGAAGTTTTGCGCCATCGACGAGGGAAACTCATGCAGAACGCCCAGCCAGCCGCCCTTGCCCTCGGCGAGCGTCAGGCTGTAGGTGAGCGCCGCGGCGGCGGTGCCCGTCAGCAATCCGGTGAAGGCGCCGTTGCCGGTGGCGCGCTTCCAGAACATTCCCAGCAGGAACGTGGCAAACAGCGGCGCGTTGACAAAGCCGAAGATCAACTGGAGGAAGTCCATCATGTTGTTGAACTGCGTGGCCAGGTACGCCGCGCCGATCGACAGCCCGGTGCCGAAGATGGTGGCCATGCGGCCCATCCACAGGTAGTGCGAATCGGGCGCGTTCTTGCGTATGTAGCTCTGGTAGATGTCGTAGGTCCACACCGTATTGAACGCGGTGACGTTGCCCGCCATGCCGCTCATGAAGCTGGCCACCAGCGCCGTGAGCCCCACGCCCAGCATGCCGCTCGGGTAGAACTGCTCCATCAGGCTGAACAGCACCTTGTCGTAGTCCGGCCCGCCGTTTTTGAGCGGAATCGAGTAGCCCACCCCGAGCTGCGCCAGCGCCGCCGCGGCCACGCCGGGCACGATGACGACAAAGGGGATGAACATCTTGGGAAACGCGCCGACGATCGGCGTGTTGCGCGCGTCGGTCATCGAGCGCGCCGCCATGGCGCGCTGCACGACGAGATAGTTGGTGCACCAGTAGCCGAAGCTGAGCACGAAGCCCAGCCCCATGATCAGCCCGAACACCTCCACGCCCATGGGGTTGTCGGCGGGGCTCGACAGGTGCCGCCACGTCTGCGTCATCTGCGGGCTGAGCCGGGCGGTGATGCCTTCCCAGCCGCCCGCCTTCTGCACGCTGAGGATGGCCAGCGGCGCGAAGCCGGCGACGATCAGGAAGAACTGGAGAACCTCGTTGTAGATGGCGCTCGACAGCCCGCCCAGATAGGTGTAGGCGAGCACGATGCCCGCCGACATCAGTACGGAAAACGTGAAGCTCCAGCCGAAGATCGCCTGCAACAGGATGCCCAGGGCGTACATCGAGATGCCTGAGCTGAAGATCGTCATCACGGCGAAGGTGATGGCGTTGAAGCCGCGCGTCTTCTCGTCGAAACGCAGCTTGAGATACTCTGGCACGCTGCGCGCCTTGCTGCCGTAATAGAACGGCATCATGAAGACGCCGACAAACAGCATGGCGGGAATGGCGCCCACCCAGTAGAAGTGCGACGTGAGCATCCCGTACTTGGCGCCCGAGCCGCACATGCCGATCATCTCCAGCGCGCCCATGTTGGCGGCGAGAAACGCGAGCGACGTGATCCACAGCGGCAGCGAGTGCGCGCTTGTCAGGAACTCGCTGCTCGTGCGCACGTGCTTGCGGAGAAACCACCCGATGCCGAGCACGAAGCCGAAATAGACCAGCAGAACGAGGTAGTCAACGAGGTGGAGGGCCATAAAACAGACCTGCGAATCTCTTGGTATATCACATCCGCCCGCGCCACAAAGAAAAGGCCCGGGGATCGAACCCCGGGCCTTTGTGGAAGCAGATGACCGGCAGCCGGATCAGAAGTCGAGCCGCAGGCCCATGGTGATGAGCCGCGGGCCGAGCTGCGGTCCGGTGGGCCGGCCGAAGTTGGCGTTGCCGATGGCGCCCACGATGCCGCCGAAGTTGGTGCGGTTGAACGCATTGAACGCGTCGGCGCGGTAGGTGAGCGTCACCGGGTTCTTGTCGTTCTGCCACAGCGTCGTCTTCTTGACGATGCCGATGTTGTCGGAGAAGACGGGCGGCTGTCGGAATTCGTTGTGGAAGAACGCCGCCGTGCCCAGAGTGAAGGGCGACGCCGGCTTCCAGGCGGCTGCATTCAGCCAGCGAACGTTGGGATTGTTCGGATCCAGGTCTTTCCGGTTGGCGCCCGTGCGCACCTGGTCGCCGGTGGCCACCGCCTTCGTCTGTCCGGCGAAGATCACGCCGGAACCGAGCGGGTTGCCCGGCGTGACGATCTGGATCAGGTTGCCGGTATACCAGCGGTGAGCGGAGCTGATGATCCAGTTCGACACCAGCGCGTTCACCAGCGGGTTCGTGTTGCCCAGCCACCTCTTGCCCTTGCCGAATGGCAGATTGTAAGTCATCAGCATCGTGGCGACGTGCGGCTGGTCGAAGGGCAGATGGCTCTTCGAGTCGTCGATGTTGTAGTAGTCCTGCGGCGTGGCCATGCCGAACTGCGAGAAGATCTGACGGAAATGCGCCACGCTGAGGGCCTTGGACCAGACGTAGGTGCCCATGAACTGGAAGTCGCCGTAACGGCGTTCCACCTTGAGCTGGAGCGAGTCGTACCAGGTGCGGCCCACGCCGGCATTGCGGCTGTAAACCGACAGGTACTGCGGATAGGGCCGCAGCGACTGCGCCACCGAAGGAATGCGTCCGGCATTGGCCGCCTGGAAGCTGGCGATGAAGCCCGGATAGGGCTCCGTGATGCCTGCCGCCGCAGCCTCGGGGCTGTTGATTGGCCGGCCGAGAACCGATCCCAATTGGAGGTAACTGGTGGGGAGCTGGTTCAGGTCTACCGTCGAGTTCAGGAAGCGTCCGCGGTTGCCCTGATAGGCGATGTCGAACAGCCAGTTCTTGAACTCGTGCTGGATGTTGAAGCTCCAGGTCTGGATCCGCGGCGCCTTGCCGAAGGTCGGCCCCATGTAGTCGGCGTTGAGGAAGTTGGCGATCGTCGGATCGAGGTTCGGCGGAGGCTTGTAGCCGGGCCGGATCGGGATGCCGCCGTCCCAGTTCAGCACCGGGTTGAAACCGTCGCTTTCCAGCGCGTTCTGCGCGAAGAAGCCGAGGCGGCAGCCGCAACCGCCGTTGCCGAGCGTCTGGTAGTAGATGCCGTAGCCGCCGCGGATGACGGTCTTGTCGAAGAGTTTGTAGGCGAAGCCCGCGCGTGGGCCGACATTGGTCCAGTCGGTGGGATACGTGCGCGGCGTGCCAGTGCGTCCTGCGCCCTGGCCGGCGAAGATGTAGGCGCCCGGACGGCCGGCGGCGCCGGGATTGGCCACTCGCGGGTCAAAGGTCGAGTAACCGTTCGGGATGTGCCATCCGATCGGCACCTCATAGCGCATGCCGATGTTCAGCGTCAGCCGGGTGGTCACGCGCCAGTTGTCCTGGAAGTAGCCGGCCACATAACGGTACTTCACCGGGTCGAACAACACCGGCGGCACCACGCGGTCGGCCTGGTCCACGGCACCCAGCAGCAGGCTGGCGAACTCGTGGCCAGTAGAGCCCGTGGTGGCCAGCGACATCGCCGTCTGGCGGCGGTTGAAGATGTAGCGGCCATTAGCGCCGGCGTAGTCGCGGCCGAGAGTGCCCAGCCAGCGCGCGTCCCAGCCGAACTTCATCTCGTGCTTGCCGCGCAGCCAGGTGTAGCCCTGCGTGACCATGAACGTGTCGTTGTCCTGGCCGCCGTTGTCCACCTTGCCGTCCTGCACGCCGTAAGGCGAGAGCCCGGCGGCGCCGGAGAACTGGATGCGCGGCATGGCGTCCCAGTCGCCCGTCAGCCCGGGAATTCCGAGCTTGGAGCCCCAGCCCCGCTGGTTCGGGTTGCGCCAGTACTGGCGGGTGGCCGAAGCGGAGATGTTGGTCACCGCCAGCAGGTTCGGCTTCAGGCTCATCACGTAGTTGAAGCGTACGTTCCACGGCTTTTGGCCATTCTGAAGTCCGTTGCCGATCGGCCCGGGGAAGTTGGTGGTGTCGTTCTGGATCTGATCCTCGCGGGTGAGGAAGAAGCTCGCCCGCTGCGTGGGCGAGAAGTTGTGATCAAACTTCAGGCTCCAGATGGTGCGGTCGAATACGCTCGTGGTGACGAAATTGTAGTTCTGCGCCAGCCGCGCCGCGTTCGGGTCGGGAATCAGGGGCAGAAGGTTTTTAGACACGTTGCTGAAGCGCGCCTGCGGAACGAGCTGGTTCGGGAACGGCGAACGGACGCCGCCGCTGACGGTGAGCGGGTCGTAGATGGTGGGCACGCCCGCCTCGCTGAAGTCGCCCTGCTTCATGCGCGCCGTAGGCACGGTCAGCACCGGAAAGCTGAGCGAAGCCGGACGGATGTCCTTCGTATAGGTGAAGAACCAGAAGGTCCTGTTCTGGCCGTTGTAGACCTTGGGAATGTAGACCGGACCGCCAATGGCGCCGCCGGTTTCATTGAAGCGCTCCTTGGGCCGGGCGCGGCCAATCGAGTTGAACTGCCAGCTGTTGGCGTTCCAGATGTCGCGGCGCATGTTGTGGAAAGCCGTGCCATGCACCCAGTTGCCGCCGCTCTTGCTGACGTACATCTCCACGCCGCCGCCGAAACGGCCATATTCCGCCGAGAAGGTGCCCGTGATGAGCTTGAACTCGCCGAAGATCTCCGCCGACGGGAAGTTGAACACGGTGCCGCCGGACTCGGGGATCGTCAGCGAGCCGCCGTCGACCATCACCTCCTGGGCGCGCCCGCCGGAACCGGAAATCGACATCTCGCCCGCGCCGGCCGTGTAGCCGGGCATGTACTGAACAAAGGTGCGGGGGTTGCGGATGCCGCCCGTAAACAGCGGCAGATTGTCCATGAACTGGGGCGAGAAGTTCTGCCCGCGTTCACTGGTCGTTGCTTCCAATACGGGGGTTTCTGCGGTGACCTCCACTGTCTGTTGGACGTCGCCGAGTTCCAGTTGCAGGTTCAGATCCAGGCGCTGCGCCACGCGCACCTCCACTCCCGTGCGTGAGAGGCGCTTGAAGCCCGGCACTTCCACTGAAATGGTGTAGGCGCCGACAGGAAGCGTCGGAAAGATGTAGACGCCCGCTTCTGACGTGATGGCTTCGTATTTGGTTTGCCTCACCGCGTCGGTTGCCAAGACTTTCGCCGCTGGCACGACGGCGCCGTTCGGGTCGGTCACCAGCCCGGCGATGGAGCCGGTGGCCAGTTGCCCGAACGCCAGCGTGGGCAACAGCAGAATCAACATGGATGCGATCGTCGTCAGCCTTGTCGCTGTACTCATGGAACCTCCTGAAACCGTTTGGCCGGATTGCACCGGTATGGGGTGGAGTACATCACAGACGGCTGAAGAAGTCAAGCGGGGGGCTCAGTAACTCGTGAGCTTAACAGGGCTTGCGGCATTAGGATCCGTTTATTTCAATGCGGATCGCTTCGGGTATCGAAATCGGAACCGAAATCCGGGAAATGCTCAGACCGTCCGCGTCACCTTGGAAAGCCCCCGCGGCTGGTCGGGGTCGAGCCCCTTCACGCGGGCCAAAGAAGCGGCGAAGATCTGCGCCGGGATGATGTAAGGGATCGGCGTGAACACGTCCTCCGGCAACCCTTTCGCGGATCTTCGGGCGCCCGCGCCGAGACGCACAGGGATGACCAGCGCTTCGCGCGGCGCCTCCGTGTTGGACCGGTCCGACACCGCCAGCATCTCCGTGCGGAGCTGCCTGAGCCGCTCGGCGAGATCGCGCATCACTGGCCACGTCACTCCCGGCGGAGTGAACAGGAAAGCCGGAAACGCGCTGCCCACCATGGCGATGGGTCCGTGGAGAATATCCGCCTGGGAGAAGCGCTCCGCGACGACGTAGCAGGTTTCCATCAGCTTCAGCGCCCACTCGAAGGCGTTGGCGTAGTTCAGCCCTCGCCCTACCACCACTGCGTGATCCATGAACCGGTAGCGCTCGGCGCGCGCAGCCACGTCCGGTTCGAGCTTCAAAGCCGCTTCGGCTGCGGCGGGCAGCCGCGCCAGGTCGCTTCCATGGATGGGCGCGCCCAGCGCCCGCGCCAGCAGATAGAAAGCCATCAACTGGCCCGTGTATGTCTTGGTGGCGGCGACGCTGAGCTCTTTGCCGGCGCGGACGAGCAACACCTGATCGGAGAGCCGCGCCATGGAGCTGCGGGCTTCATTGGTGATGCCGAGGGTCATGGCCCCTTGCTTGCGCCCTTCTTCGAGCACCATGTTCGTGTCAGTCGACTCGCCCGACTGCGAGATGCCCACCAGCAGCGCGCCCTCCAGATGCAACGGCGCATGGTAGAGCGTGGACACCGATGGCGCTGCCAAGGCCACGGGGATTCCGGTGGTGATCTCGATCAGATAGCGGCCGAACTGCGCGGCGTTGTCGGACGTGCCCCGCGCCGCCAGCACCACCAGCCGGGGCGGGCTCTTCTCGAACCGCCTGCGCAGCGCCTCCGCCTGCCGCAAGCCCGACCGGAGCGTCTTGTCGAGCGCCGCCGGCTGCTGCCGGATCTCCTCAAGCATCTTGGACATGAACCATGGCTCCTGCTCGCCGTCCCGCCAGGGGCCGGAAGGGACGTGCGAATTTCCATCTTCTCACCACGGGCGTGCATTCAGTCCAGCGGCGTCAAGGGGCGCGTCTCGCTTCCGGTACGGATCGGGAACCCAGGCATCTCCACGGGCGGCAAAGCTTCCAGCCGCGGCCGCACCGCCAGCAGGAGCCGTGACCGCTCGAGCGACCGCGTTTCGCTCCTCAGACCGGGAACCAGCCCGAGCAGCGGCAATCCGCTCCAGCTCTGGCTGATGGACTCGCTCTCGGCGCCCGCCACAATCGTGGTCTCATGGAAGCCTGTGCGCAGCCTGGATGCGAACCGCCGGTTGGAGATCACGGGAATCCCGTTCAGCGCCGTTCCGGCCAGCGACTTGAACTCCGCCTCCAGTTCCAGTGTGATCTCGCGCGCGTTATGCACCCGCGGGGTCACCTTCAGCACGACTCCCAGCTCTTCGAAGTTCACCGTCGGAGGAGGGCGGTAGACGTCGCCGCCGCCCTCTGTCTGCCCGAGGAAGCCCGCGGTGATCACCGGATAGCGGTCGCCGATGTGCAGCGTTGCCTGCTCGCCATCCAATGTGCGCAACCGGCTCTGCACGAGGCTGCGGCTCTGGCCGCGCGTCAGGGCGGAGAACAGTTCGCCATCGACCACCGTGACCGCCATCTGCGTCCTGCCGCCGCCGAAGACCGCCATCCGCGCCGCGTCTGTTTGCGGTTTGGCGGAAAACGGCGTCGGGTTGCCGGCGAAGGCCAGCGGGTACGCGGAGCGCGCCGCCAGCCCGAGGTTGAGCTCGGAGCTCTCGCTCACCGCCAGCAGTTCCACCTCGACCGTCACCTGCGCGCGGTGCGGCAGCAACTGCTCGAACAGCGCCACCGCCGGGCGGAGCTTGGAAACGCGGTCCCGGAACAGGACCAGGCGGCGGTTCATGTCGAACCCGACCTTTGTGAGATCCAGGGACGATTGCACGGCCCGCGCCACTTCCTGAAGGTCCTGCGCCTTCAGGGACTCCGGCAGCGGAACCAGCAGGTTCATTACCGGCTCCAGTTCCGCCCGCTTCTGCGGTGTGTCCTTGGCCACCAGCGCCAGCCGCTCTCCCAGCGGAACCAGGAACGAGCCCGTCACAGCTTCCAACGCGTGCAGCGCCTCCCGCCAGTCAGCGCCGTCGAGCTGGAACCGGATGGGCGGCCCGTCCTGGTAATCGGAGTCGAAGATCACCTCGATGTCATAGGCGCGAGCCACGGTTTCGAACAGGCGCTTCGCGCTGTCCCGCAGCCGGAAACTTTGCGGTTCCTCCCGCCCGTGCAAAGAAGGCGGAGGCAGCAGCCGCCGGGCCTCGTACAGCTCCTCCGGCGTGATGAGGAACTCGGGGGCCACGGGCGTATCCGCGCCGCTGTCGGCGTCCTTTCGGGCGGCATCTGGAGAAGGGAGCTGGGCCAGCGCGCGCGTGCGCAGCGCCTGCGAGTAGTTCCAGTATTCGGCTGCCTCGGGCGCGAGCGCCACCGCCTGGGAGGCTTTCAGATAGGCCTCGGCCATGTCGCCTCTCCGCTCGGCGCGCCGCGCCTGCCGGAACAGCGCGGCGGCGCTGTCGGCCGCCAGCGCCGGCAGGAAGGGCCAGACCGCAAACGGGACTGCCAGAATGAACAGGTTTCGCCGCACTTGTCCCTGAGTGAGTGACGCCCGGGATGGCGGCGGCGTGCAAGCCCGCGGCTAAACTTTCCGGCCGTGATGGCCGATGTATTCAGTGATGTCGACCCTCGCCGCACCGCGTTCCAGCTTCGCCCCCGTCATCCCGCAAAGCTTTGACGAACTGGGAATCCCCCAGTCTCTGGTGATTGACCTTTTCCTGCGGCGCACGATGATCGAGGGCTTCAGCACGCTGGAAAGCCTCAGCAAGGCCCTGCGCGTGTCGGTGGCCATTGTCGATCAGGTCTTCCGCCAGCTCCGCCAGCAGCAGATCGTCGAAGTCAAGGGCATGATCGGCAACGACTATCAGTTTGTCCTGACCCAGGCGGGCAAGCAGATGGCCGCGGACCGGTTCCAGATCTCGCAGTATGCCGGCGCCTGCCCGGTCTCGCTGCGCGACTACGCTGCCGCCACCAAGCGGCAGACGGCCAGGGTGCAGATCGACCGGCGCTCGCTGCGGGCCGCCTTCAGCGACCTCGTCGTTCCGGACCGCCTGCTCGACCAGATCGGACCGGCCCTGATTTCGCAGAATTCCATCTTCCTGTACGGACCCTCCGGCAACGGCAAGACCTCAATCGCCGAGCGCATGCTCCGCGTCTATCAGGACGCCGTCTTCATCCCTTACGCCGTCGAGGTCGACAACCAGATCATCAGCCTCTATGATCCGGTCGTCCATCATAAGGTGGAACTCGAAGATCCCGACATCGATCCGCGCTGGGTGCTCTGCCGCCGTCCCTGCATCGTCGTCGGCGGCGAGCTGATCCCGTCGATGCTGGAATTGCGCCTGGACGAAAGCTCCGGCATCTACGCCGCGCCGCTCCAGATGAAGGCCAACAACGGGATCTTCATTATCGACGACTTCGGCCGCCAGCTCATGAGCCCGCGCGACCTGCTGAACCGCTGGATCGTGCCCCTGGACCGCCGCGTCGACTACCTCACGCTCCGCTACGGCGTGAAGTTCCAGATTCCCTTCGAGCTGATGGTGGTCTTCTCCACCAACCTCGATCCGTCCGACCTCGCCGACGAGGCCTTCCTCCGCCGCATCCAGAACAAGATCGAGATCGAGCCCGTGCAGGCGCAGGTCTTCGATATGATTTTCCAGCGCGTGATGAGCACCCGTAATGTGCCGGCCGATTACGACAGCGCCGAATACCTGCGCAAGCTCTGCCTGTCGGAAGGGCGCACGCAACTGCGCGCCTGCTACCCGCTCGACATCCTCAACATCATCACGTCCATCTGCCAGTACGAAAACCGCCCTGTGCAGGTGACCAAGGCGGAACTGGAAAGAGCCGTGCACCTGTACTTCGCCCGCAGTTGAAACCCGCCGCGCCGTCTGTGGCGCAGCCGAACCGAGGCTGTAGCGGGCCGAAGGCCTGCGGACGAAGCAGTGCGGACTTTTCCTGGATCCCAGGCCACGTCCGGCTGGTCATCGACCGAAAACAGAGGGAGTTCCCTCTATGGCCCCGACGGCGCCCAGCTCCCGGCCATGAGCCATGCTCCCTGCCGCCACCGCCGTCGGTCCTTCTCGACGGTTTCCTCAACGGACTGCAGATGCCCGCTCCCGGCTTCCATCAGCGCCCGCGCGGATTGCCAGCAAAAGCCCGTAGTAGACTAAAAGTGGAGCGTCTTTCCTGCTCCGGATCTCTACTCCCCGGTCGTCTAATGGTAGGACAGCGGCCTTTGGAGCCGTGAATCGTGGTTCGAATCCATGCCGGGGAGCCAC
>CAKZUE010000011.1 GCA_937920635.1 uncultured Bryobacteraceae bacterium | reverse complement strand
CATTGCGCTCGCCTGGGACATGGTTGGCTATGAAGACACCCGGCAACTGCCCCACAATTTCGGAGATTCGCCGGAAGAATTGTCCTGGCTCTTCACGCCTTTCAGCCTGCAGTTATGGAATGCGATCCGCGCGCTGGATTTCGTGGAATCCCTGCCGGAAGTGAACCGTTTCCAGATCGGCATGACCGGCACTTCCGGCGGCGGCACGCAGACCTATCTGCTGGCTGCGATCGACGAGCGCATCCGCGCGGCTGCGCCCGGCGGCATGGTTTCGGCCACTTTCCAGGGCGACGACGTCTGCGAAATGGCGCCCGGGCTCCGCATCGGCACAAATAATGTGGAGCTGACCTCTCTCATCGCCCCCCGCCATCTTCTCCTGGTTGCCGCGACCGGGGACTGGACACGCAACACGCTGAAAGTGGAACTGCCGGCCATCCGCTCCATCTACGCCCTGTACAGACAGGAGCGGCGCGCCTCCGCAGCGATGATCAACGCCGGCCACAACTCCAACCGGGAGAGCCGCGAGGCGGTCTACGCCTTCTTCCATCGTGTTTTCATGCGGCGCTATCTTTATTCAGCTCCGCCGCGGGAAAGCGATGACGTTCCCCTGCCTTCCCGCGAGGAGCTGCTCATCGGCGACGCCTTTCGCGACAGACCGCTGGCCTCCCGTTCCGCCATCTTCGCCGAATGGAGAGCCATGGCGATTGCAAGAACCGCCTCCATGACGGAAGAACTCCTCCGCGAGCGCATCGCCGCACTCTTCAATGTCTCCCTGCCAGTGGAAGTGACCATGCCGGACTCTTCCGCCGAACTCGTTCTCCTCCGCACGGACACGGGCACGCCCGTCCGGGCGCAATGGCTGAATCCGCCGGCTGAAGACACCGCCGAGTTCGAAATCGGCGTCAGCCCCGAGGGTCTCTCCTGCGAGAGCTGCAGGCAGGCAGCACCCGGCGAAGCTCCCGCCCGCGCCCGTCTCCTTATCGAGGTCTACAAGGCAGGACTTCCGCCGCAGCCTTTCCGTCTTGAAAGAGCCACCTTCCACCGCAGCAATTTCGCTGAACGCGCCCAGGACATTCTCGCCGCCATCCGCTATGTGTCGGGATTCGCCAGACAGAAGCCGATCGTGCTTTCCTGCTGGGGTCTTGCCCGCGCCTGGTGCCTTCTGGCGGCAGCCGTTGCTCCGCCGGAGATCAGCCTCCGGCTGGCAGCCGAACTCGATGAAGACTATACCGCCGGGCTTGCCGAGTATCTCAACCGGCCCGGCATTGCGTATTCGGGCGGACTGCCCGTCCTGTTCCGCCTTGCTTCGCGCCAGCCGGTCCGCGCGGAGACGGCCGCTACAATGGGAAAGTGATCCGCACGCTGATCTTCGACCTTGGCCGCGTCATCGTCCCTTTTGATTTCCGCCGCGGCTACGACCGGATGTCGCAGCGGTGCGGCCTCGCGCCCGAGGAGATCCGCGAGCGGCTCAAGTCCGACGGGCTCGTCCGCGCCTTCGAGTCTGGCGCCCTCGACGGACGCGAATTCCACCGCCGCGTGGCCCGGCTGCTGGAAACGGACGTCCCCTACGACGAATTCTGCGAGATCTGGTTCAGCGTGTTTCTGCCCGAGACTCTCATCGCCGACCGCTTCCTCGAGTCCCTCCACGCGCGCTACCGGCTGGTTCTGCTTTCGAACACGAACCCGATCCATTTCGAAATGATCCGCGTCCGGTACCCGATCCTGCGCCATTTCGATGCGTATGTGCTCTCCTATGAAGTCGGCGCCATGAAGCCCGAGCCCCGGATTTACGCCGCCGCCATCGAAGCAGCGCAGTGCGCTCCGCAGGAGTGTTTCTTCACCGACGACATCTCCGAGTACGTGGAAGGCGCCCGGCAGGCAGGTATCGACGCCGTCGTTTTCGAAGGCGCGGAAGCGCTCGAGCGCGAACTCCGCACCCGCGGCATCGTCTGGGATCAGTAGGACAGCAGCCGCTCGGCCTCGCGCTGGATGTCCTGCGTCTGCGGCAGAATCGCGTCTTCCAGCTCCGGGTGGTAGCCGACCCACGTGTCGAGAGCCGCCACGCGCGCCACGGGCGCATCGAGGTGTTCGAAGAGCTCGCCGGCGATGCGCGCCGCAATCTCGGCGCCATAGCCGAAGCTGAGCATGTCCTCGTGCACGATCAGCACCCGGCTCGTTTTCCTCACGCTTCGCGAGATCGCCTCCCAGTCATAGGGTGCCAGCGTGCGCAGGTCGAGGATCTCAATCGACACATCCGGCCGTTTCTGTTCGATCCACGACGCCGCCACCAGCGACTTCTGCACCGTCATTCCGTAGGTGATGATCGTCAGATCATCGCCGGGCTTCACCACGCGCGCCCTGCCGAACGGAATGGTGAAATCCGGTCCTGGATGCGGGCTGCGGTTGTACGGCTCGCGGTAGAGCCGCTTATGTTCCAGAAACAGCACCGGGTCGTCGCAGCGGATCGCCGTGCGGAGCAGCCCGCAGGCATCCAGCGCGTTGGAGGGGAAAACGACGCGCAGGCCGGGGATGTGCGTGAAAGTCACTTCCCCGCACTGGCTGTGATAGATCGCCCCGCCGTTCAGATATCCGCCGATCGCCACGCGGATCACGGCCGGCGCTTTCCATCCGTTGTTGGAGCGCCAGCGGATGTTGGCCAGCTCGTCGCGGATCTGCATCATTGCCGGCCAGATGTAGTCGAAGAACTGGATCTCGACCACCGGCTTCATGCCCCGGCTGGCCATGCCGATGGCGCGGCCTACGATGGCCGCCTCCGCGATCGGCGCGTTGAAGACGCGCTTTGAGCCAAACCGCGTCTGCAGCCCGTGCGTCGCTTTGAAGACACCGCCCTTGCCCTTCACCTCGCGCAGATTCTCCTCGCGGCTGCAGTCGGCCACGTCCTCGCCGAAGACGACGATGTTCGGGTTGCGCTCCATCTCCTCGGCCAGCGTCAGGTTGATCTCATCGACCATGGTGCGCGGCTCGCCATCGAAGGCGGGTTCCGCTTCCAGCGCGGGCGAGCAAGGATCGAAGTCGGGCGAATACAGATATCGAAGGGCCGTAGAAGGGGCGGGCGGATCGGCCTTCAGCACGCGCTCGGTGATCTGCGCGATTTCGAGGTCCACTTCATGGCAGATCCGCTTGTAGGAGACCTCTTCCAGCAGGTTTTCGGCGATGAGCCAGCGCGGGAACTGAATGATGGGATCGCGCGCCGCTTCAGCGGCGCGCTCGGCCTCGGTCTTGTAGAGCCGTTCGTCGTCGCTGAGCGAGTGCGAGTAGGGCCGGATGCAATGCGCATGGACGAGCGCGGGCCCCCGGCCGGACCGCGCGTACGCTTCCGCTTCTTTCATCGCGCGGAAAGAAGCGAGGAAATCGGCGCCGTCGCACTCGATGATCCTGAGATCGGGAAAACCCGACACCAGCCTGGAAATGCTCGCGCCCGGCGTCTGTTTCTCCACCGGGACGGAGATGGCCCAGCCGTTGTCTTCAATGAGGAAAATGACCGGCAGCCGGAGCAGGCAGGCGGCATTCAGCGCCTCCCAGAATTCGCCCTCGCTCGTCGAGCCCTCGCCGCCGCAGACGAGCGTCACCTCGTCCGACTCCGGCCGGAGGTAGCGCGAAGCCTCGGCGCAGCCGACGGCCTGCAGGTACTGGGTCCCCGTGGGCGAGGATCCGGTGAAAATGTGCAGCGCCGGCGAAGACCAGTGCGACGGCATCTGCCTTCCGCCCGACGCCGGACCCGCCGCCGCGCCCACGCTCTCCAGCAGCATGTCTTCCGCGGTGACTCCCAGCGCCAGGGCCAGCGCGCGGTCGCGATAGTAGAGGTGGAACCAGTCGTAGCCGGGCCGCAGCGCCAGCCCCGCCGCCGTCTGGATGGCTTCATGACCGGCGCCGCTGATCTGGAAGAAGATCCGGTTCTGCCGCTTCAGCATCACTTCGCGGTCGTCCAGCCGCCGCGACATCTGCATGATGCGGAAGGCGCGC
>CAKZUE010000010.1 GCA_937920635.1 uncultured Bryobacteraceae bacterium | reverse complement strand
GATCACCATGCGGTCGTCGATGTGGGTGATCAGCTCCATAACGTCGCCGAAGCGCGTGTAACGGCCCGGCGTGGGGTTCCACGGAGCGCGCAGGGAGACTGGCTCGTAGAAGAACTGCTCGGGCTGGAGGCGCAATGGATGGACAACGTTTTTCGAGAAGCCGCGGAAGTGCAGATCCGCCGCCAGAGGGCGCGCCGTGCTGAGGCGGGCGGGCGGCTCGGCGGAGTCTTCGAGCAGGAAAGCCTCGTCCCAGTACAGCGCGAGATTGGTGACGATGCGGAGCTGCCGCGACGCCGAAGGAAACTTGCCGGTGAGATCGACGGCAATGGTCTTGGGCTTGCCCGCGGGCATGCCCATGTCTTCAAGGATGGTGACCCATTCGCCGCGCTCATTCTTCGCTTCCAGCCGCGGCGGCATGAGCCCTTCCGGAGTCGACTGCGCCTGCTGAAGGAAGGTGGAGCCGTCGGCCCAATCGACCCAGCCGTTGAGGACGAGCACGGCGCGGTTGGACGGCGCCGCCTGGCCGAAGTCGAGCTCGATGGAGTGCTTCCGGGCAACGCCCCGGAAGTCGCGGGAGAAGCTGTCGACGTAGCGGCGGTCGCGGCGCAGAAGACGTTCGGTGACGTCGCCGCGGCCGTCGAGCAGCGCGTGCGCCGGGTAGATGCGGCGCGCGCCGCCGAAGAGGCGGAATTCGGGATACGGAGGCGACTTCCACTTGTCGTTGGTAAAGATCTCGATTTCGGCGGGGTGGTCCACGGCGATCAGCTCGATCTGATCGAGGTAGCTGACTTCGGCAAGCTCTTCGGTGATGCGGACCTCGAGCCTGCCATTGCGGGGCTGAAGGCGCCCGCCCTCGATCCAGACATACTCGTCGTGGTCGACAGGAAAATACTGGCCGTCGCCGGCAGAGGCGCCGAGCGGGGCGACGCCCAGCACGTCGGTGATGTATTCAAAGCCCTGCCCGTTCCACGTCCAGATCATGGGGCAGGAGCCGGAGAGGCGCTGGGCTTCCTGGAATTTCAGGGTTGCGCCGGCCTTCTGCTTCACCTCGTTCTGAATCAGGCCGTTGGGCCAGGTGATGCGAACGGTGTCGATGTCCGAGATGTCGCGGAGGCCGAACAGCAGCGGCACACCGCGGTAGAGCTGCTTCTGGTAGAACGGCCCAGCCTTGATCTCCACTTCCGAGTTGTAGCCGAGCTTCAGATTCTTGACGCCGGTGATGTGGACGCGCACCCAGCGGTGAGGCGTTTTCGTTTCGTTGTGGAGCAGGAGGACGCGGCCCTCGGCGTCCACTGCGGCGATGTCAGCGAGGCCGTCGCCGTCGAAATCGGCGGCGGCATAGGCTTGAGCCTTTTCCGGGAGGCCGGCGGCAGGGCGAGGGCTTTCCCAGCGGCCTTTGCCCGCGTTTCGAAGGACGCGTCCGGAAGCGACTACGTCGGCGACGCCCCGATTCTCGGCATCGAGCAGAACGGAGGCATCCGTCTCATCCCACGAGACTGGCTCAAGCCTGCCGTGGCGGTTCAGCGCGGCTCCGCCCCGCCAGACGAGATCAAAGGCGGAGTCGTTATCGAGATCCGCAACCGCCAGACCGCGGGCGCCAGCGGGGATGGCAGACAGTTCCACGGCGTCAAAGAAGCCGCCGAGGCGGTCGCGATAGAGCATGGCGCCGCGCCCCTCATAACTGACGATCAGGTCGTGGGACTTGGTGTCCGGGATCATCCGCGTGACGGCGGCCTCGATGGCCTTGCCGGAGACGAAGGGGATATCACGGGTGCGGTCGGAGAAACCCTGGGGCAATTCGTTCCGCAGCAGGACTATTTTTTCACCCAATAACAGCAGGTCCTGATCGTAATCGTGGTCGTAATCCACCCAGACGGCGAATTCGAACCGGCCCTGCGGCAGCGTGAATTTCGCCACTTCATAGCCTTTTGGCGTGTTGTGCAGGACCACCGGCCCGGAGACAGTGAGGACGCAGAGATCGGGGCGGCCGTCATTGTCGAAATCGCCGGCGAAGGCGCCAATCACGTCCTTCAGCGCCGCGAAGGCGGGCTGTTCGAGGGGCTGCGAGCCCCGGAGGAACAATTGCAGGCCGGCGGAGGAGGCCAGCAGCAGGTCGGCCTGGCCGCTGCCGTTGTAGTCGAGCACAACGAAGCGCGGATTCGCTCCCGCCCTGCCGGGGAGAGCCGTAGAGGAGAAGCGCACCTCAGCCGGCGGAGCCTCAGGCGGAGCGGGTTGCACGGCCTCATAAATCTCGGAATAGAGGCTCCACTCGACGTCTTCATTTCCCGTGCCCGCATCTTCATGGCGGCGCTTCAAGTCCTGGAATTTTGCCAGTTTCTCTTTGGCTTTCTCCTGCTCTCCACGCTGGCGGTAATAATTAAAGAGCTGAAAATGCGGAGCGGCGAAATTCGGATCCAGCTTCGCCGCAAGCTCGAACTTCGCGTTGGCCTCCTCGATGCGGCCTTCGGCCTTGTACAGCACACCGAGGTTGTAGTGCGTGATGGGCTCATCGGGGACGAGCCGCGCCATCTGCTCGAGCTGAGCGATGGCCTTGAGCGGCTCGCCCATGCGCTTGTATTCAATGCCGAGGTTGAACCAGGTGTGGGGGATCGAGGGGTCTTTCTTCTGGACTTCCTCCAGGATGTGGACGCCGTCGGCGACCTTGCCGGCGCGAAGGAGGGCGAGACCGTAGTTGAGCCGGTCGATGAGAGAGTCGGGGTTCATCTCGACGACGAGGCGGAATTGTTCGACGGCTTCGTTCTGGGTGGTGGGGTTTTCGTAGTAGGCTTTGCCGAGAGTGCGGAGGCGCTGCAAGCGCTCCTCGCGCTGTTCGGCGCCGGGTTGGCCGAAACCGGCGATCACGAAGGCGAGGAAGGCGCAAAGCGCCGAACCGATCAACAGCCCCCTGAGCTTCATCTTGACCATTCCGTCATAACGACGGCGGTTCCGTCAATAACACGAATCTATTAACCGTGCGGCCGGGCCTTGTTCATGCCGGCGCCTTCAGCCAGAATGAAATGGAAGGCGTTGGAGTTCGCCGCAAATGGCCCGCTGGCCGGGCAGATGACTCCTATCCCGCCGGAAGACGGCCCGCAAGGCGCAATCCGGCGCCAGGCCAGGAATTGCGGTTCGGGAACGAAAAGGCATGGCGGCTCCAACATTCTTGAATGATTCTCAGCAACGGCGCATCCTGGCCAACGCCGAGTATGCTGACAAACTCCTCGCCGATATCGAAAACATCCTGGCCGGCGCAGCGGAAGGACGCCTGTTTCGGCGATACCATCCCGATGTGACGCCGCAGCAGGCGCGGTTGCTGCGCTCGTCGATCGCGCAGTTCCGCCGCCAGCTTGGAAGGTTTCTGGAGGCGGCGGTTGCGGGGTCCGCCGGACGCCCGCATCTCAGCGCGCTGCATTCGATTCTGGTGACGCTGGCCTTTGTGCGCGTGGCCATCCACGAGATGGCGCCGGAGCACTTGCGGGGTTACGGGGAGCTGGATGCGGACGGCGAAGCCGCGCTGCGAGGCGTCACCAATGAACTTGAGTCGCTGGTAACGATGCTGGAGGCCGAACTGCGCAGCGGCGCGGGCGCAGACCTGGAAGAGCGGCTGGCGCACGCACCGGCAGGCGGAGAGATAGGCGGGATGCTGCGAACCCTGGACCAGGTCATCCGGGAAGCTGATCTCCACGAATTCCGGCCTTCGCTCATGCGGCTGGTGGAGAAGCTCGAAAGGCCCGCTTTTGAACTGGCGGTTTTCGGGCGGGTGAGCTCCGGCAAGTCTTCACTGCTGAACCGCCTGCTGGAGACGGAGGTGCTGCCGGTGGGCGTCACTCCGGTGACGGCCGTGCCGGTGCGCATCCTGTATGGCGAGGCGCCGGGGCTGACGGTGCATTTCGCGGGCGGGCGCGTGGAGCAATTTCCGGTGGACCAGTTGCCGCTCTTCGCAACAGAAGAGATGAATCCAGCCAACCGGCGCGGAGTGTTCCGGCTGGCGGTGAGGCTGCCGAGCCCGATTCTTCAGGACGGGGTGGTGTTTGTGGACACGCCGGGGCTGGGTTCACTGGCAACGGCGGGGGCGGCGGAGACGATCTCGTATCTGCCTCAATGCGACCTGGGACTGGTGCTGGTGGCGGCAGTGACTCCTTTGAACGAGGAAGACCTGGCCACCGTGGACCTGCTGACAAGGTCGGGGACGCGGGCCATGGTGTTGCTGAGCAAAGCCGATCTGGCCAGCGGAACGGATCTCGAGCGGGCGATGCGGTACACGGCGGAGGCGCTGCGGCGCGAACTGGGTGCGGAGTTGCCGGTCGCCGCTGTCAGCACGGCCGCGGCGCATGCCGCCTTGCTGGAGGGATGGCGGCGGAAAGAACTGGCCCCTGTTCTTGAGCAGCACAAAGAGCTGGCCGCCGAGTCGTTGTATCGCAAGGCGCACCTGCTGCGCGCATCCGTAGCGGCGGCTCTGCGCAGGCGCCTGGAGGGAACGGGCGGCGGGATTCCGCGCGCCGAGCTCGAGCGGATTGAGGACACGCTACGGCGCGCGTCGGCCGAACTGGAGCTGGCCAAGCGCGAGGGGATATCGGCGCTGGACAGGCTGCGGGAAGAGGGCAAGGCCGTGTTGGGGCAGGCCCTGGAACAGATCCTGAGCGGGCGCCTCGAGCGCGACGGCGCCGCCTGCGCTGCGGCGTTGCGGACCGCGGCTGCGCAGGTTTGCAGCCGTGCAGCCCAGGAACTCCTCCAGCGGCTTCAGCAGCTCTGCGCCCGTCTGTCGGCAGCGCTGGATGTGTCGCGCCGCGTGATGCGGCCGGGCGCCGAGCCGCCGGCCGAAGAATTCTCCTGCGATCAGGTGCGCGGCCTGCCCGTCCCGTCTCTGGATTCGCTGCCCGAAGAGGTGCGCCTGCCGGCGGCCGCCGCGCTGCCCTGGGCCGGGCGGTGGTTGGCGGCGGCGTCGCTGGAGAGACAGGCGGGCGGTGCGGCGTGGCAGACCCTGAATACATATGCCCGCAGCCTGGAATCGTGGCTGCTAAGACAGATCGAATGGCTCCAGCAGCGGTACGACGCGGAGGCGGGCGTGTTCCGCGCCGAGATCGCGCGCACTCTCTCGGCGGGCGGAATGGAGGCGGAGCAAAGGCAGCGTCTCGAGCGCTGGCTGAGGGAGCTCGACCGCCAGGGGCCGTCGGAAACGCCAGAGCCTCCGCATGCCGGAGAGGATGCGGTCAAGCCAGTTGCGTGAGCGTGTCGATCCAGAGCGGCGCGAACATCAGGCGGCCGCCATGCCAGTATTGCGGCTGGGCCGCGAGACGGCACAACGTCACAATGCGTCCGGGGTTTCCGGCGGCGGCGTCCAGAACCTGCCGGCGGAATTCTTCGGAGCAGCCGCGGCTTTCCAGGCCCGATGCCTTCATGGCTTCCCCCACGAGCCTGGCCGCATCGCGGCGGGCAAGCGGGCGCAAGCGCACCTCTTCGCGCGGGTCCCATAACAGACGCCCGAGATAGCCGAGCTGCTCCCGGTTCTGCGCGCACACGGCGAGGCCGCAGCCCTGGATCCAGAGCACGCGCTGGAGGAAGCGGTACAGGCGCGCTCCGGCGGGCGCGGGATCGTCGATCCAGAGCCAGCGGGGGCGCGCTTGCAGGGCGGCGAGCACGCGGGACTGGAGCGCCTGGCTGGAAAGAGTCCGAACAGAATCGGAAGGAATTGTTTCAAGGCCCGCCAGGGGCAGCAGCTCTTGCAGAAACTCATGCAGAGAGCCGCGCGCGCCTAGACTGAGCAAAGAAATGCCGCCGGCGGCCGCGGATTCCTGAATCAGGCGCGTCTTGCCGATGCCGCGGGGGCCGAGCACGAGCACGCGGCTGCCGTGTGCGAACAACGCGCCCAGCGCCTGCAATTCCCGCCGCCTCCCGATCAGCGGGAGCGCGCCGGACGCGGCGGTTCCGGTCTCAACGCTGCCGCGGTGCTCCGGCATCAGGGCGCTTCTGCACGCGGATCACCTCGACCGCCGAGATGGCGATGAGGCCCGTATCGATCATGGGTTCGACCTGCGGCAGCAGCCGCTCGATGGCGTCCGCGGTATCGACGATGGCGACCAGCACCGGCTCCTCGGCGCGCGCCAGGTAATGTTTGTGCAGCGTGGCGGTTTCCCCGTAGCCTTCGAGGCCGCGGAACACGGTGGCGCCCGCAATTCCGAGCTCTCGGCAGCGGGCGACGATGGCCTCATAAAGCGGCTTTCCCTGATAGCGGTCGCTCGCCGAAATGTGGATGCGGAGAAGCTTAGCGGGTTGCGTCGCCAGCATGGCCTTCCTCCATCGCCGCGCTGCGCAGCAGGCGCACCATCTCGACATCGGAAATGACGATGAGGCCGTCGTCAAGCATTTCTTCGATCGCCTGCGCGGCTTCCTCAATTTTGCGCGGCTCGTCGATGACGGAGATCATCACCGGCAGGTCGCGGGTGGGGTGGAAAAAGCTGCGCCTGTGTTCATGGCCTTTGGCGCCGTAGCCGAGGATGCCGCGGTAAACGGTGGCGCCGGCGATTTCGAGCATCCGCAGCTTTTTCACGATGGCGTCGTAGAGCGGCTCGCCGTGCCAGCGGTCGGCCTCGCCGAGGAACACGCGCAACAGTTTGGCCGGCCCCTGTTTCTTCTGGTGGGGCAGTTTCGGCTGGGGTTTCGGGCTCTTCCGGACCGCCTTGACGACGAAGGTGTCCTGGACTTCGATGAGGCCGTCGCTGACCATTTCGTGCAGGGTCGGCAGGACCTCCTCGACTTTCTCGGGCGTTTCAATGAACTCGATGCGCAGGGGCAGGTGCTGCGAGAGCACCTCGATCTTCGGCGTGTGCAGCATATGGCTGGAGCCGAAGCCGGCGTAGGCGCGCGTCGACGTCGCGCCTGAAACGCCGTGGTTGAGCAGATAGGTCATGATGGCGTCGTGCAGCGCCGTGGCGTGGTGCTGCGCGTCTTCGTTGATGTAGATGGTCACTTTTTTCGCCGGTCCGCGTTTCAGCATGGCGCCTCCTTGCAGGAAGACAAACTTGCATCAGTCATCCAGCTCTCCTTCCGGTTCCCCGTAAGTGGATTCGCGCAGCCGCCGCTCTTCCTCCGGCAGCAGGTGCACGGGGAGGAACCGCGCGTTGGCGATGGCCGTGGGAATGACAGCGCTGCCGATCACAGCCGCCACGAGGTGCGAGTATTGGTTCTGATCGATGACTCCGTGATTCAGGCCGAACAGCGCCGAGATGGTGCCGAAGGTCAGGCCGGTGGACATCATGAGGGAATAATACGTCCCTTCCTTGCGCGCGTAACCGAAGGCCCGGATGACCGGCAGCAGACCCGCCAGCTTGGAGATCATCTTGGCTCCGAAGAGGGCGAAGAACACCAGCGGCGCGCCCATCAACGCCGGGACCGAGACGAAGCTGCCGGCGCGGATGAAGTAGAAAGGCGTCAGAAGTCCGAACGTGAGCGTGCGCAGCCGCCGCACCAGGAAATGATCCCGGCCGACGGTGCCTGCCAGCATCATGCCAATCAGGTAGGCGGGCAGCACGGCTTCGCTGCCGGCCCACGCCGCCACGCCGCCCATTCCGAACAGCAGGAAGAGCAGATACTTGGTCTCCATCTCCGAGACGCGCCCGCCGTAACGGTCGAAGAACCAGCGCGTCAGGAAAGGCAATGCGAACAGGACGGCGGCGCAGAGGGCGGCGAATACAAGCGTCTTCCAGGTGAATGGGGCGAAGATGAAGCCGAGCGCCAGCACCGTGCCGAGATCGTTGACGAAGCAGGCTGCCAGGATCGCCTTGCCATATTCGGTGCGGTTGAAGCCGAGTTCGAGCATGACGGCGTAGACGACGGCGACCGATGTGGTCGAAAGCGCCACGCCAGCCAGCCACGACGGCATCCAGCCCCAGCCCAGGGCGAAGCGGGCGATGAGCGCGGCGCCCAGAAAAGGAGCCACAAAGCCGGCCAGCCCGACGCCGAGCGCTTCTTTCCATTTCATGCGGAACACGTCGGGATCCAGCTCGGCGCCGGCCAGGAATGTGAGCACGACAGCGCCGGTGCCCGCCAGAAATGTGATCCAGCCCGCCTTTGCGCCCAATGCCTCACGGCCGAGCAGCATGCCGATGATGAGCTGCGCCACGGTGCCGACGACGATCTCGGACAGGGCCGTGGAAATGCCCGTCCAATGCGCGGCAAGCACCGCGATGAGCGCCAGCAGCAGCCAGAGCGCCGCGACGAACCAGACCTGTTCCATCCAGTTGTTCCTTGCTTCGAGTTGTCGAGGGGGGCTGCCGGGCTGGCCAACAACTCTGCAGCCCACCCACTGCAGGAGTCATTGGCCGTTGTTGGCAACGGCGGGAAGCGGACTCCACCGCTTTCGAACTTTACGCTTTCATCCTATGTCTCCGGTCCGCCGCTGTCAACGGCGATGGGGAGCGGACACCGTCTTCGCCACCAGCCGCAGCACGGACTCATCGGCGCCCAGTTGTGAAATCCCGTCGAGCGGCACCCAGCGGACATCGCGCGACTCCGGGCTGACCACCGGCTGTTGCGACAGCGGCGCTTCGGCGAGGAAGCGGATGTCGTAATGGACGTGAGCGGGCTCGGCGCCTCGCGCGGGGATGTCGTGGGCGTCAACGTCGAACACCGCCGGGGTGACGGGTTGCGCCGCAATGCCGGTCTCCTCGAGCACTTCGCGGAGTGCGGTTGCGAGCACATCGGGGTCGCCATCGCAATGGCCGCCGGGCTGAAGCCAGCGGTCGAGGCGGCGGTGGTGCACAAGCAGCGCGTGGGTCCGCTCCGGGTTGACGACCCACGCCGAGCCGGTGACGTGGCCTTCCAGAAGGCTGCGCTCGAAGCAGTGATCGCGGGCTTCGACGAAGGCGATGATGCGGGCGAGCATGGCGGCTTCGCGGCCGTCCCAGGGGGTGTGCGCGCGCAGCAGACGGAGGAGGTCTTCGCGCCGTTTCACTGGTAGAGCCTCACGTTGTCGAGTTCGAGAAACGCTTTCTGGCCGGCGGGGCGGGAGATGACAAATTCCAGTGAAATTGTTTCTTTCAGGTCCGGCTTTCCGAAGGCGGTGAAAGGGATGCGAACACGCTGCCAGGCAGCCGGGGCGTCGAACGGTGCCTGGGCTTCGCCGCCGCGCCAGCGCACAAGCAGTTGGTAGGCGCCGCCGCCGCGCGCCTCGAACTCGACGCCCTGCCAGGCGCTCAAGTCGACGGGCAGCACGGCGCCTTTGGAGAGCGGCAGCACCATGGCGGCCAAAGGGCGGTCCTTGTCGCTCATCTCGGCCAGCACGGTGAGGCAATGGCCGCCGGAGGCGCGGGGCGTGCGCTGATAGCTCATGCGGGTGAAGTCGAGCCCCGCATCGGTGCGGTTCACCCAGAGCGTGTCGAGCCGGGAGCGGCCGTTTTCCGATTCGAAGTCATCGAGCAGTTCCGGCGCCGCGCCGCCGTTCAGCGGAAGCGGCGAGGGGCCGGGCTTTGCGATGGCGGCGAGCAACGGTTCGCGGTTCACTTCCCTGCCCCCGAGCCAGACGCGCCGGACGCGGCGGATATCGCTGATGCGTTCCGCGGGGTTGCCTTCGACGAGCACGAGGTCGGCGAGCTTGCCAGCCTCAATGCGGCCGCGGTCTTCCGTGCCGAGCAGGCGCGCGCTGACGCTGGTAGCGGCGGCGATCGCCTCGAGCGGCGTGAATCCGCAATTGACCATGAGCTCGAGCTCATGCAGGGTGGATTCGCCGTGCGGCGTGCCGGGCATGCCGGCATCGGTGCCCACGCCGGCAAGCAGGCCCGAGGAGCGGGCCAGGGCGCAGTTGGCCATCAGGTGCGCCCAGCGCCGCTGGCGCGCAGGGATCTCCCTGGCGCCGCGCGGCTCGTACACGGCAAGCGTCTGCACATAGCCGGCGCCGGAGGCGCGGATCTGTTTGACGGTTTCTTCGTCGAGCACGCCGTCGCCGATGCCGTGGTTGATGATGTCAACGCCCGCGCGGGCGGCTTCGCGGGCGCGGCGCACGGTGACGGTGTGAGTGACGACTTTGAGGCCGAGCTTGTGCGCCTCTTCCACCAGCGCACGCAGGGTGTCTTCTTCCATGGAGGTCATGTCAGGGGCGGCGCCGTAGCGCCAGCCGTCGGTGAAGACTTTGATCAGGTCCGGCTGATAGGGAGCGATGCGGCGCACGCCGTTGCGGGCTTCGCGCGGCGTGAGGGCGAGCTGCGTGTGGAAGTCGCCGCGCCCGCCCTCCATGCCGTGGCCGAGCGGCGTGGTGAAGCGCGCCGCCATGTGCACGCGCGGGGCTTCCAGCCCGGCGGCGAGCAGGCGGCGCATGGGCTCGAATTGCTCAGGATACGTGCTCAGATCCACCACCGTGGTGACGCCATGCGCGAGATAGAGCTTGAGCGCCTTGGCCCAGTCGACGTCCTTTGCGCCACCGGTGGCCAGCAGGTGCGTGTGCAGTTCGAACAGTCCTGGCAGCAGCGTGTGGCCATCGGCTTTGATCACGGACGTGCCCGCGGGGATGGCGAGGTTCTCGCCGGCGGCGGCGATGCGGTCTCCGTCGATGAGGACGGCGATGGGGCGCGGCGGGGCGCCGCTGCCGTCAATGACCTGGGCGCCGGTGATGGCGAGCCGCTGCGCCGCCAGCGATGCGGCCAGCAGAAGACAGGTGAGGAACAGCCTGCGCGTCATTCCTCTATTGTGCGCGGAAACGGGGCTGCTGATCCTCGCGGAATTCGCCGCGCGCCGCCATTACGCTTCCGGCAGCGGCACGTCTTTCAAAGTGATCGTCTTCTGCTCGCCGGGCTGCACGCGAATTTTTTCGGCCTGCTGAGACATCGACTCGATCAGGTCGGGATTCGACATGAACATGAGATCCGCTGCGCACAGGCCAAAGACATAGTATTCGCCCGGCGCGACAGGAAACAGCACCGCCTGGCCGCTGTCATCGACCGGTTGCGCGGTGGGCCGGCGAAGGAGGCGTTCCTGCTCAGACACGGGGAAAACCGCTGCGTAGTAAGGCTGGCACAACTCGTCCGGCTTTTCCGCCTGCGGCCTTTTCGCGATGATGCGCGCGGCGTCGGCGCGCAGGGTCACGATGACAGACTCAGGCGCGCCGCTGGTGAGGTCGATCTCCCGGGTGGCATCGCCGCCGCCTGAGGTGCGGATCGACGCCAGGTAAAGCTGCGGGGATGCGCCCTGGTAGAGCATCAGCCGGTAGCGGTCCGGAGCGTGCAATGTCATCTCGAACGAGCCATCCTCTTTCACGGCCGCCTGGCCGAAAGACATCCCGGGGCTCACAGGCGTGGCGGTGATCTGAAAAGTGCCGAATTGGGGCTTCTGCCCTTCAGCGCCCGGCCCTTCCACGCGGATCTGTCCGCGAAGGGTGAAGGGCGGGAGGAAGCGGATTTCGACGCCCTCGATATCCTTGTCGCCGACTTCCACCTGCGCCATCGCAACGCGCTGCGCCATAGGGTTCTGAGAATCCATGAGCCGCGCCGTCAGGGTGTAGCTGCCCTGGGGCACGGCTTCGAGCACGAAGGAGCCGGGTTCGGAGCCCATGGCCATGCGGCTGAACATCAGCAACTGCATGGGAGCGTGGCGGTCGAGCGTGGTCACCATGAACCGCTCGGCCGGCTTGCCGTCTTCCAGAAACACTTTGCCCGAGACGCGCCGCACGGGAGCGCGGCGCAAACGGATGTCGACGTTGGCTGTCTCGACCCCGGCGCCGGCGCTGACCCCGACGGCCTGCTGCGGCGAAGCAGCGTCGGGGTGAAAGGCGGCCACCAGGGCCGTGCGCTGGCGCTCCACCGGTTGCATGGTCCCTTGCCCCATGGGCGTGGCCATCACGAGATACTTCCCGGGCGGCAGGTTGCGCAGCCTGTATTCGCCCCGGTCATCGGTTTGAACACCGCCTCCGAGGGGCGCATACTCAGACCGCGCTTCCGGAGGCGCGCGGCGCAGGGCCATGACCTGAACGCCCTGCACGGGTTCGCCTTCGTCATCCAGAACACGGCCGGAGATGACGGCCTGCGGCGTGAGCGAATAGCGCAGGCCAGTGACCGGTGTGCCGGCGGAGACGCGGATCAGTTGGGGAGACAATCCGGGACCGGGCCGGCCGGCCACCATGCCCTCGCGCCGGACGTAAATGCGGTAGGTTCCCTCGGCGACGTTCTCGAACAGGAACGTGCCATCGGGACCGGTGACCACGGTGCGCGGCGCGGGCTTTGCAGCGCCGGCTGGCTGGGGGCCTGTAGCGGGGGCAAGGGTGAGTCGGGCGCCTCCAGCACCCGGGGCGCCCTGCACCGCCGCGTCCGGCGCGGGCATCAGCGTCACTTCGGCGCGGCGCACCGGCTCGCGGGTCTGGGAGTTGATGACCGTACCGGAGACGGAAACGCCTTTGGGCTCCGCCGGCAAGTCCTGGGCGCGCAACGCCGCCAACGAAATGAAGGCGGCGATGCAAAGGAATTCGGCCGGATGTCGGAAACGCATGGGTGCAAATCTCCTGCTCCTGTCCCAGAAACTGCTCTCGATCATCGTACCTTCAGATTTCGTAGAGGTCAGCCCTCCTGACGCCGAGACGCGCGAATGGCGCGCGCCGTTTCATGCCAGGACCGGCGGCGCGCGCGTGTCTTGCCGCGGCGGCGGATCATGGGACGTCCGGCGGCGGCACATCCGGCAGGATGACGGTTTTGGTTTCCCCTCTTTCGAGCCGGATGGCCGCCGCTTTGCTGGAAATCGATTCCAGCCACTCGCCGGAATAGATCTGCTCACTGGGCTCGCCGCACAGGCCAAAGGCGAAATACTCGCCCGGCGGGAGATTCCGGAATTCCGTGCGCCCGGAGGAGTTAACGGTTACGATCCGGCGGCGGAGCACTTCGCCGGGCCGGTCCGCGTGATTACGTGCCAGAATTGCCAGGTAGGGGTTGCACTCTTCCGCCGGATCTTGGGCCGCCGGACGCTGGGCGATGACGCGGGCGCCGTCGGCGCGGAGCGTGATGACGATGGGTTCCGGCGCTTCGGCGGTGATGTTGAGCCCTTCGCTGACGTCGGCGCCGGACGCAGTGCGGATCGAAGCCACATACGCCTGCTGCGCCATCAGCGCTCCGCTGACGTTGAGCTCGTAGCGGCCCGGGGCAGGGATCCTGATGCTGAAGCTCCCGTCCGGGCCGATGGCCGCCTCAGAATACTCCAGCCAGGAGGAGTCTCCGGCCATAGCCATCAGCGCGCGCAATTCCTCAATTTTGGATGTGAGCTGTTCACTGCCCGGACCGTCGAACCGGACCCTGCCGCGCAGCGTGATGGGGGGCGTGAACCGCAACTCCACATCGCGCAGGTCCTCATCTCCCAACTCGACGTCCACCCACGCCAGGCGGCGCGCGCTCATCTGACCCGGATCCGCCAGCCTGGCCTCCAATTTGTATCGTCCTGCGGGAAGCGGCGGTGTCCGGAACTGGCCTGACGAGGTTGTGGCGACGGACGCGCCTCCTGCGATCAGGCCGCCGACAGCGTCCTTGACGGACACGGAGGCATTGTTTACCGGCTGGCCGTCTTCCAGGAGAACCCGGCCGGAGATGTGATGCGCCGGCAGGCGGCGCATGGCGATGTCGATGCCCCTGAGCTCCTGCCCCGCCTGCACGCGCACCGGAACGGCGCGCTCCAGCATTATGCCGTTTGGATGAAATGCGGGAGGCACAATCCACTGTTTTCCGTCCGGCGAGAAAACGCGGCCGCCGAGGCGCTGTGCATAGACCAGATAAGCGCCTGGCGGCAGGCCGGGCAGCCGGTATTCTCCGCGGTCGTCCGTCTTCACGGCAGGAACCGGATGGCGCAGAGACGCGCCGCTGCGCGCCGGCGGGCGGGCGGCCATCACGTACGCGCCCTGGACCGGATCGCCATCTTCATCCAGAACCGTGCCGGAAATCACCGCCTGCGGCATCAGGGCGTAGCGCAAGCCGCGCAACTCGTCGCCCGCCCGGATGGTGAAGTCGCGGGGCGAAAGGCCGGGTCCGGGCTTTGCCGACAGCATGCCGTTCCTGGAGACCATGATGCTCCACTGGCCCGCCGGCACCCCCTCCAACCGGAACTTCCCGGCCGCGTCTGTCCGCGTGGCGAGAGTCACCGGCTCAGGCGAGAAGGGCTGGGAAGGGTCGGCCCGATCCGGATCCTTCCAGGACATGAGTTGCACGACAGCACGCACTACGGGCTCGCCCGTCATGGAGGATACGACGACACCCTCGACGACGGCGCCCGGCGGGCTGTTCTGCGCTTCGATTCGGACCGCCGGCCCAGTGGCGCACAGCGCGAGAATGAGCATTCCGGGAAGGAGTGCCTGGGGGCGCGCCGCCCCGGCTTGCCCGCGCGCGCGGGCGCCACAGCCGTTTCGGTTCTGTGTTCTCTTCAGCGTGCAGCGCACGGTCATGGCAATGAGTGTTCCGTGGCACATTGGTGCGTGAATCCAGCCCAGCAGTTCCTGCGAATCTAAAACGAATCTTACCCTGTTTTCCGCCGGAAGCGAACCCATCATTCATGGCGGTGGGAAATTATGGGGGCCGCGGGCGTTGCCCCGCCGGTCCACAAAACGCGCACCCGCGGCGTGGCCTCCCGGCGCCGTCCGTTGCTATTCTGCACAAACAGCAGCAGGACAAGCCTGCGGCGCGGCGATTTATTGGCCAGGGATTTTGCCGGCGTCCAGGCGGCCGGTGCTCAGTTCAAGGGCCAGTTCGGCGATGAGGACGGAGCGGCGCGCCTGCGCCAGCAGGCTCTGGTTCATAAGCAGGGCGCTTTCGGCGTCCAGGACAAAATTGATGACGCTGCGGCCGGCTTCGAATTTCAGGCGTTCATCACGGAGAATTCTTTCACTTTCGGCCACGGAATTCCGGAGGGCCTCGACGCGGGCGCGGGCGCTTTGCAGATTGGCGGCCGCGGTGCGGACTTCGCGCTGCACGCGGAGCTGCGCCTGCTGGCGCTCGAGGCGGGACAGTTCGAGCCGTGACTGCGCTTCCCGGATCTGGGCGCGTCGGCGGCCGCCGTCGAAGAGAGGAAACGTGATCTGCGCGCCCAGGCTCCAGTCGGCGATGCCGTTGCCCGCCGAGGCCGGAGTCCCAGCGAAAGCGGGCAGCACTTTGGCCAGCATCTGCCCGAAGCCGAGCGGCGAGGCCGACGCCGTGCCCGAGGCAGAGGCGCGCAGATCGACGCGGGGCAGCAGAGCCTTGCGCGCCGCCTGCGCGACACGCTCAGCGGATCGTGTTTCCAAATCGAGTGCGCGCAACTCGGGCCTCTCCTGTTCCGCCACGCGCAGCAACTCCGTCACCTCGGATTGAAGAGGCGAATCCGCGGCGGGCGCGGCCGAGTCGGCGAGCCGCGGGAGATCCGGCCCGGTGAAGCCCATTTCGGCGGCCAGCGCACTGAGAGCCGCCTGACGCCCGGCTTCGAGCGCCGCCCGTTCGCTCTCGATCTGCGCCAGCCGCGTGCGGACTTTCAGCGCGTCTGTGGGAACGGCGCGCCCCCCTTCAACAAGCTTTTCCGTGCGGTCCAGCAGCGACTGCATGCTGCGGATGCGGGCTTCGGCTGCTGCGATGAGGTCCTGATACGCCATCGCCTCCAGAAAGCTCCTGGCCGTGTCGAACACGATCTCCTGCCTGCGGCGGTCCTCAAGCACGCGCGAAGCCTGGATGCGCTCCCTTGCAGCGTCCAGTTCCAGCTCTGTCTTGCGGAAGTCCCACACGAGCCAGCGCAGATCGGCGGCGCCGGTGAACAGTGTCTGATCGAACCGGAGCAGCGCTGGCGGCGCGCCGGCCGGGTATCCGCGGTCGAAGCGCGACACCGACGCCGCGCCGGACAGATCCGCCTGCGGCAGCAGGGGCGAGCGGGCCGAAGCCGCCACTGCATGGCGGCGCGCCGTTTCCACGCGGGCCGCGGCGAGCTTCGGCGAGTGCTCAAGCGCATGGCGGACGGCCCCTGCCAGCGTCACGGGCTCCTGCGCGGCGAGGCTCGCGGAAAGGACTGTGACCCACAATAGAGCTCGGCTCAGGCAAAAGCAGTGTGACATGGGGATGCTCCGTTTCAGACGGCTCCGGCCGCGGGCAGATGGCCGGCGAGTTTCCGCCGGATCGAGTCCGGCAGGCCAAGATCCGGCTTGCCGTTATACAGCAGGAAATAAACCAGCGGCACGACGAAGATGGAGAACGCAGTGGAAACGACGAGGCCGAAGATCAGCGACCAGGCCATTCCGCCGAACACCGTGTCGATGGTGATGGGCAGCGCGCCCAGCACCGCCGCGCCAGAGGTAAGAAGGATGGGGCGCAGGCGCACGGAGACGCTTTCGAGGATCGCGTCGGACAACGAAAGTCCGCGCATCAGGGCGAGATGGATGAAGTCGACGATGATGATCGAGTTGCGCGTGACGATGCCGGCCAGCGCAATCATGCCCATGAAGGCGGGGCCGGAGAAGAACACCGGATTCAGATAGCCGCCCACCTGCCGCTCGCCGAACTGGTTCAGCAGCCAGATGCCCGGGAGCACGCCGATCACCATGAGTGGAATGGCCAGCATGATGACCAGCGGCAGCTTGTAAGAGCCGGTCTGGTTCATCAGGATGACGTAGATGGCGGCGAGAGCGCCCAGCAGCGCGAAGGCGAGGTCGCGGAACAGGTTCATGGTGATGTACATCTCGCCCTCGTCCCACCAGCGCACGGTGACGCCCTGCGGGAGCTGCCAGGCGACGCCGCCGCCCTTGCGGAACATGGTGCGGGAGGCGAGCGGGCGCGGCCTTGCCGCTTCGTCGACGAACGGCGCGGGGCGGTTGCGGACCTCGTCGGCGCGCAGGTCGAGGATCGTTTCCACGGGCGGGCGCCCGGCCATCTCGGCCGTCACATACACGACGCGCTCGAGTTGGCGGTGATAGATGGTGCGGTCTTCGGCCTCCTGCTTCCAACGGCCGAGCTCGGAGAGAGGGACCAGTTTCGAGCCGGCGCCGCGCACGTAGATCTGCGAGAGGTCCGTGCGGCTGGAGCGGACGGCGCGCGGCAGCCAGAGCGTGATGCGCACGGGCGCGCGCTCCTGCGGGGCTTCCAGGATTCCCGCCGTCTGCCCGCCGCTGGCAAGAGCGACGGTGCGCGCCACTTCGTCCGTGGAGACTCCTTGCAGAGCCGCCTTCTCGCGGTCGACTTCAAACGTGTAGCGGATCTGGTCCTCATCCACGGTGTCGTCGATGTCGACGACGCCTGGTTCCATGCGCAGGCGGCGTTTCAGAAGCGCAGCCGCCTGGATCTGATCGTCGTACGAGTTGGCCGGTCCGGCATACACGGCGGCCACGAGCGTCGACATGGCCGGCGGGCCGGCGGGCAATTCGACGATCTTGAGCTTCACGCCGTGGCGGCGCGCGATCTGCTCGAGCGGGGCGCGCAGGCGCAGGGCGAGAGAATGGCTGGGATGGACGCGTTCGGTTTTGTGGATGAAGTTGACGCGGATGTCGGCGCGGTGGGGCGCGCGGCGCTGAAAATATTGCCGCATCATGCCGTTGAAATCCACGGGCGAAGCCGTGCCGACATACGCCTCGAAATCGGTCACCTCGGGCACGGTGTGCAGGAACTGTTCGAACTCGCGCGCCACGGCATCGGTGCGCTCGAGCGTCGTGCCGCGCGGCAGATCGAGAACGAGCAGCAGCTCATCCTTGTTGTCATAGGGGAGCTGCTTGACGCGGACCCGCCGTGTCAACACAAGCAGCACGCTGCCGATGAAGAGCACGAAAACCAGCAGCAGGAAGAGCCGCCCGAGCGCCGGGCGGCGGATCATCGGCATCAGCGTGCGCTCGAAGAACCGGCGCGGGAGAGACGCAAAGCGGTCCCCGGCCGCGGCGCGCCCGCCGCCGGAATGGTTCTTCAGCAGGTGATACGCGAGCCAGGGAGTGATCGTGAAAGAGACCACCAGCGACATCAGCATCGTGACCGGCACGTTGACCGCCATGGGCCGCAGATACTGGCCCATCATGTCGGTGACCAGCAGCAGGGGCAGGAACGAGAAGATCACGGCGAAGGTGGCGGCGATCAGGGGAGGGCGGACTTCATTCACCGCCTCCAGCACGATCTCGCGGGTGGATTTGCCGTGCAGTTGGAAGTGGCGGTGGATGTTTTCCACATCGACGATGGGATCGTCCACCAGCAGGCCGAGCGCGATGGTGAGCGCGAACAGGGTGATGCGGTTGATCGAGAAGCCGAAGAAGTAATTCAGGATCAGCGTGAGCCCGAAGACGCACGGCACGGCCACGGCTACCACAACGGCCTGGCGGAAGCCGAGACCGATGATGAGCAGCGCCATGACCACGGCGATGGCCACGAGCAACCCTTCTTCGAGCTCCTCCACCTTGCCGTTGGCAGTGAAGCCGTAGTTGCGCGTCACAGCCACTTCCACGTCCGCCGGCACAAGTTCTTTGCGCAGCTCCTGCATGCGGGCGATCAGATCGTTCGCCACCCAGACGTTGTTCGAACCGCGCTGCTTGGCCACGGCGATGGTGACGGCAGGCAAGCCGGCGGGAGGGAATGTCCCGGTAACGCCAGTCGTCAGCGAAGTGCCCGCCGGGAAATCCTGCGGGTGGCGGTTCCAGGCGGGACCGCGATGGAAGCGGACATAATCGAGCGTTTCGCCGGGACCGTCGGTGACTTCAGCCACATCCCCCAGGTAGACGGGCCTGCCGTTCCAGACGGCGACCACCAGATTGCGCAGATCGCGCGCGGCGGCGAGAAAATCACCGGCACGCACGCGCACGGCCGTATCACTGCGGTCGAACGAGCCTGCCGCGAGGCTCGAGTTCGCCGCCTGAATGGCCCGCTGGAGGTCAAGCGGTGCAACGCCATGAGCGGCCATGCGCGCGGCCGAAGGGCGCACGAGCAGCTCGCGCGGACGCCCGCCGACGACGTAAGCCACGCCTGCGTTTTTCACCGACTGGAGCCGCACGGCCAGCTCGTCGGCGATGCGGCGCAGCTCATAGTCATCGCGCCCGGCGCTGGTGAGCGTGAAGGTGACCACCGGCACGTCGTCGACATCCACGGGCTTGACGACCCACGCAGCGCCGGGGACCACGCGGTCCATGTTCTCGTTGAGCTTGCGGATGAGTTTGACGTAACTCGGCTCCAGCGGCTGCCCGGAGAAGAAGCGCACGGTCACGATGCCTTGGCCGGACATGGAGCGCGAATAGACGTATTGCACTCCGGGGATCTGATAGAGCATCCGCTCGACGGGCGTGACGGCGAGCTGCTCCACTTCTTCCGCCGTGCGGCCTGGGAAGGAGATCATCACGTTGGCCGCGGCGACGACGATCTGCGGCTCCTCCTCGCGCGGCGTCACAACAAGGGCGAGAATGCCCGCAGCCAGCGACAGCAGAATCAGGACGACCGAAAGATTCGATTCGAGGAACTTCCGGACAATGCGGATGGTGAAGGAATCGTGGGGCTCGCTCATCGCGCGACTCCGCCTGCTGCGGGCGCGGGCTGCAAGGCCACCTGCTCGCCTTCGGCAAGCCCGCTGAGCACCTCATAACGGTTTCCGATCAAGCGCCCCAACTGCACGGAGCGGCGCATCAGGCGGCCCTGATCGACGACATCCACCATGGCGAGTTGTCCGGCGCGGATCACCGCGGCGGCGGGAACGGCGATGACGGTTTCCGGCGCCAGCGAGACCGCGAGGCGGCCAAACATGCCCGGCACGATGCCCGCCGTCTGATCGAGCCTGACGCGCACGGCCACCGCGCGCGCCGCCGGATCGGCCGAAGGCACGATTTCCGCCACGCGGCCCGTGACGTTGCGCCCGACGGCATCGATGTGGACCGTGCGGGACTGGCCGACGCGGAAGCCGGCCAGCAACTGCTCGGGCACGCTGGCTTCCAGCCAGAGACGCCGCTCGTCGTAAAGGGTGAGCAGCGGGCGGCCCGGGGCGGCGAGGTCGCCGGGTTCGGCCAGCCGGTCGAGGATGACGCCTGCGGCCGGGCTGCGGATCACGGCGTAGGAGAGGCTCACCTCGGCCTCTTCCACCGCGTGCCTGAGCCGCGCCAGGGCGGCCTCGGCCAGTCGCACGTTGGTGCGGGTGTGCTCGAAGTCGTAGGCGGGGATCACCTGCTGCTCGAAGAGACGCCGGTCGCGTTCGAAGTCGGCCTGCGCCTGCGCGAGCGTTGCTTCCGCGCCGCGCACGGCCTCCTGCGCCTGCTCGAGCCGCTTTTTCAGATCACGGTCATCGAGCATCACCAGCACCTCGCCGGCGGAGACGCGGCGTCCGGCGGCGGCGCGGGTCTCGACGATCACGGCCGTGACCCGCGATGACAGAGTCACCACCTGCTCGGCGCGCACCGTGCCGGTCACTTCCTGTTGCGCTGGCAGCGTGAGCGTTTCCACTGGCGCGGTGGCGATATTGGCGGCAGCCTGCACCGGCGCGGGCAGACTGGCCGGCTCGATCCGCCCGCGGCGGAAGACGCCAAGCACCCACAGCATCAGGACGACGATGGCGATGGAAGGCAGCAGGATGCGGACCGTGCTCCTGAAAAGGGAGCGCGCCGGCGCGCGCTGGGTCTCTTGCGGTTGCGGCAATTCGGGGTTTTCTGGATTCATCGAAATCTCCCAAGGCTTGCCTCAAGAAGCGCGTCTGAGTTGGATGGGGCCGGCATGGATTGTTCCTCCGCCGCAAACGCACGGCGGAGCGCAGGAAGAAATGTCCGCAGGGTGGCGTCATTCTCGCGCAGCCGGTATTGCACGCGCACGCCTTCGCGGCGTCCCTCGACAAGCCCGGCATGGCGCAGGAAGGCCAGATGACGCGAGAGCAGCGGTTGCGGCAGGCCGAGCGCTTCTTCCATTTCGCAGACGCAATGCGGCTGATCGATCAGGAGGCGCAGGATCCGCAGCCGCGTCGGCTCGGAAAGGGCCTTGAAGAATTCCGGCAGCGGGCTGGTCAACATGTCATTCATGCGGATGCGCGCATGAAGAAATCGTGACAGCGCGCCGCGCCGCCGGCCGGCCGCTGCGGTCCGCGTCCTTTGCCGATCCTGCTGTATTTCTAGTAAACTCGAAGGTTGGCGGCGGCTCCCGGCCGCAGCCGCAGGCTGTGGCGTCCGGGGAACCGAACATTCATCCAGAGAAGGAGAGGCTTTCTGAACGATGGAACAGCAAGAGGCGGCCGTCACCAAACGCCTGGGCGCTTTTGAGCGCTATCTGAGCCTGTGGGTGGCCATCTGCATGGTGGCGGGAGTGCTGCTGGGCAAGCTGGCGCCGGACGCGGTGGCAGCGCTGCGCGAGCTGGAGTTCGGCGCGGGCAGCCAGATCAACGTGCCGATCGCGGTGCTGATCTGGCTGATGATCATCCCGATGATGATGAAGGTGGACTTCGCCGCCATCCGTGACGTGGGGCGGCGGCCGCGCGGCCTGATCGTCACGCTGATCGTCAACTGGCTGGTGAAGCCCTTCTCGATGGCGCTGTTCGCGTGGTTTTTCTTCCGCGTGGTGTTTGCGCCGTGGATTTCGACGGCGGACGCGGACCAGTACATCGCCGGCAGCATCATCCTGGCGGCGGCGCCGTGCACGGCGATGGTGTTCGTGTGGAGCTATCTGAGCGACGGAGACCCTGCATACACGCTGGTGCAGGTGTCGGTAAACGACCTGATCATGCTGGTGCTGTTCGCGCCGATCGTTCGATTTCTGGTGAGCGGCGCGTCGAATCTCGAGGTGCCGTTCCAGGTGCTGGTCTATTCGGTTGTGGTGTTCATCGTCATCCCGCTCACCGTCGGCGTGCTGTTGCGGCGCTGGCTGATCGGGCGGCGCGGAGCGGTGTGGTTCGAGCAGGAGCTGCTGCCGCGCTTCGCGCCGGTCAGCATGACGGCGCTGCTGGCGACGCTGGTGCTGATCTTCGGCTTCCAGGCGGACAACATCACGGGCAAATTCCTGCACGTGGTGCTGATCGCCGTGCCCATTCTGATCCAGGTGTACTTCAACTCTTCGCTGACTTATGGTTTGATGCGGGTGTTGAAGGTGAATTATGAAGTGGCGGCGCCGGGCGCGCTGATCGGCGCGAGCAATTTCTTCGAGCTCGCCGTCGCCACCGCCATTGCATTGTTCGGACCGGGTTCGGGGGCGGCGCTGGCCACGGTGGTCGGCGTGCTCATCGAAGTTCCGGTGATGCTGTCGGTCTGCGCCGTCTGCGTGCGCACACGGCACTGGTTTACGCCCGCGAAGGCAGCTCGGTAGGAGGGCTCCACCATGTTGTCGCACATCCTTGTGGCCACTGACGCTTCGGAAGCCAGCGACCGGATCATGGATTGCGTAAAGGGGCTGGCTCATGTGGGCAGCCGGCGCGCCACCCTCGTCCATGTGTTTCACGTCAGGGACGTGGGCGGGCTGTACGAGCCGCTCAAGCGGGAGATCCAGCCGCGGCTCGAACAGCAGGCGGCGCTGTTGCGCGAGGCGGGTTTCGAAGTGACGATCGAAACGCCGCTGGGCTTCCCTGCCGAGGAGTTGCACCGTATCGCGCGGGAAAGCGAAGCGAAGCTGTTGGTGGCAGGCTCCCACGGGGCGTCGCTGGCGCGCGACAAGCTGTTGGGCTCCACCGCCAGCGAGCTTCTGCACCGGCTTCAGTTGCCGATGCTGCTGATCCGCATCCAGTTGATGGAGGAGGACGGAGGGCTGCGCTGCCGCGCCGCCTGTCAGGGGATGTTCCGCAGCATTCTGTTTCCGACGGATTTCTCCGACAACGCGGAGCACGCCTTTGTGTTCCTCGAGCACATCGTGCGCGAGGCGAATTCGGACGTGACGCTGCTCCATGTGCAGGACAAGAGCCGGATCGAACGTCATCTGAAGCACCGCCTCGAAGAGTTCAACGAGATCGACGCGGAGCGGCTAGCGGGCATGAAGCTGCGGCTGGAGCAGTGCGGCGCCAAGCAGGTGGCCACGGAGATCCCCTACGGCCACCCCATCGAGGAAATCCTGAACCGGGCCCGCGGCGGGGACTTTTCCCTGATCGTGATGGGCGCGCAGGGACGCGGCTTCCTGGCCGAGATTTTCCTGGGCAGCGTGGCGAACCAGGTGGCGCGCCTGGCGCCGCTGCCGGTTCTGCTGGTTCCCGCGTTACGCTGAAATTAAGGAGAAACGGATGCCTGTTTATGAGTACCGCTGCCGGAAATGCGGCAAAGAGTACGAGATTCGCGCCAGCATGTCGGAATACGCTAAAGGCCTGAAGACGGTGTGCCCTGAATGCGGCTCGGAAGAGAGCGAGCGCGTCATCTCCCTGGCCGCCATTCTGGGCGGGGCGCCCGGCGGTCCGAGTTTCGGCGCCGGCGGCTGCGGCGGGCCATCCTGTTGCGGCGGCGGAAACTGACGCCGCAGGCGCGATCCGTTTAATTCCGAGGACCCGGCGCCTGCCAGGCGGCGGCGAGCCGGGAGGAGGCGGCCTGCAATTTGCGCAGAGCCTCCTGGTAAGCCTGGAGAAAGAGTTCGCGGGCAGCGTCCTCGGCCAGCGTCCGCGTGCCGATCATCCCCTTCAGATCCTCGGGCGCACGCCCGGTTTCCAGCACCAGCCGCGCCGCCCCCAGCACGGTCTGCGCCGCGGCGCGCTGCGCCGTATCGCTGTCGAGTCCGGCGCCGGCTGCGGCGTCCCGCAGCGACTGCATGACGGGGAAGACATACGTGGGGCCGACGGCTGTCAAGGCGGTGATGGCATCCATCTGGTCCTCGGGAACGCGCACGGTTGCACCGAACAAGTCGAGCAGCGCATCGATAAAGGGCAGATCCGCATCCGTGATGTGCCGGCCCAGGCAGTGCGGATTCATGCCGGCGCCGATCAACGAGGGCGTGTTGGGGATCATGCGGAGCACCTTCACGCCTCCGCCTGCGCTCTGCTCGATCCACTCCGTGCGGACCGCCGCGGCCAGCGAGACCAGCAGCACGCCCGGCCGCAGCACGCCGCGGATCTCTTCGACGACTGCTTTCACCACGTTGGGGGGCACGCACAGGAAAACGACATCGCCGGCGGCAGCGGCTTCAGAGTTGTCTCGCGCGGCGCGCACGCCAAGCCGGCGCTCGAGAGCCTGCGCTTTTTCCGGCGCAATGTCGGAGACGCAGATTCTCGCCGGCGGAACGGCCGCCCGCGCCATGCGCTCCGCGAACACCCCGGCGATGATGCCGGAGCCGAGAAACGCGTAGTCTCTCTCAGCCAATGACGGCCCCGTCATGAGTTCCTCCTTTCCGGCGCGGATGCGGATTCCATTTCCCCGGCGGCTGTTTCGTGATGAGCCGCGGGCAACAGCAGCAGCGGCACAGGCGCATGCCGCAGGACGTGGTGGCTGACGCTGCCCAGGAACACTTCATGCATCAGGCCATGGCCCTGCGTGCCCATCACGATCATGGTGGCGCCCAGCCCGCCGGCCGCGCGCAGGATTTCCTCGCCGGGATCGCCCTCCCGGAGCAGTGCTTCCACCTGCGCGCAGCCGCATCTGCGCAGCTCCTCGGCGAGCCGGGAGAGACGGGCGGCGTCGATGCGGTTCTGCTCTTCCCGCGGCAGCGTCCCGGGCTTGTGCGCGGGGCGCTGCACGTGCAGCAGCGTCACGCGCGAGGCGCCAGCAGAGGACAGGCGGCGGACGAAGTCAAAGGCCAGCTCCGCGGTATCGGAAAAATCCGTCGGGTGGAGCACGTTGTCGCCGAACCAGGCGCCGGTCTCGCGGCAGCAGGACCAGTGCGGATCGTGCTCTCTGGCCTGCATCACCAGCACAGGTTTGCCGGTCCGGCCCAACACGCGGAGCACGGTGTTGCCGACAAGCAGATCATGGGCCAGGGAGCCGCTGCGGGTGGCCATGACGATGGCCTGGGCTCCGGAGTCCGCCGCCGCCCGCAGGATCTCCTCGCAGGCCTGCCCGGGCAGCACTTCTGTAGCTGCCGCAATGCCCGCCCGCTCCAGCATCTCCGCCTGGGCGCGCAGACGCGGCTCGATCATCGGCTCCACCACGCCGCGCATATCCCGGTAGTGACGCATGCAGAGCGCATGGACCAGCAGCGCCTCCCGCGCGCCCAGCCGCCTGAGTCCCGCCACGCAGCGGATGAGGGAATCGGAGGCGGCCGAAAGATCCGAGGCGATCAGAATTTTGTCGAGCACCGCTTGCCTCCTCTCGCCGGGGGTCACACCTGAACGCCGTAGATGTGGACGAGCGACAGGTAAATCCCGATGAGCACGAACACCACACCCGTGGCCGGCCTTGCATAGCGCTCCAGCGCCGACAGGCGGTCGAACGCGGCGCTCATCGAACGCGCCCCCGCCGCCAGCAGCCAGGCGAACGCCAGCACCGGCAGCCCTGTCCCGATGCCGAACAGCGCCGGAAGCCCCAGCGTGGACTGGTGCTGCACGGCCAGGGGCAACAGGCTGCCGAAATAAAGGGCCGCCGAAACAGGGCAGAACGACAGCGCGAACAGCATGCCCAGCAGCCCGGCCCCCCAGACGCCGCTGTCAGAGAGCTTCTGCTCGAGCCGGCCGCCGGAGAGCTGCATGGAGAAACGGAATTCGAGCAATCCGAGCAAAAACATTCCCACCAGAATCAGCAGCGGACCGAGCCATTTATTGATGTGCGTCTGCAAAATCTGAGACAATTGCGGCACGGAAAAAAGGCTTGCGATGAGGAGCCAGGCCAGAGCGACGTAGGCAACCGCCCGGCCGATGGTGTAGAGCGCCCCGGCGGCGAAAACCAGCCTGGGCGAGTGGACGCCTTTGGTGAGCCAGGAGATGGCCGCGATGTTGGTCGCCAGCGGGCAGGGGCTGACGGAGGTCAGCACGCCGAGCCAGAGCGCGGCGCCGTAGCCCAGCAGAATTCCCTCCGTCATAGCTTCCTCAAATAGCCGCGGATTTCTTCCTGAAGATACCGGGAGAACATCCTCCGGTCAGAGACCAGCTCCCAGACTCTTTCCAGGTTTTTCCATTCCGCCTGCTGGCCGTCCTTGAGGCGCACGATCACCACGGACTTGGTGAACAGCTCGTAGTCGCGGACGAAGTGCCGGTTCTGCGGCAATTGCACGTTGGTAGGAAGCCACTCGATCAAGCCTTTGCCCAGCGCCTCGGCGAACGCGGTTTTGACCACCTCTTCGGTCTGGACTTCAATCTGCCGGCAGGTGGGACAACGAACCGAGGTGTAGAAGTAGTAGACGAGGATCTTGTTCTCGCCGGGACGGGTCTGAGGGAGGGCTGTTTCCGCGGCTGCCACCGCGGCGGCAGGAGCGGCAGCGGCGGCTTCCGCCGCCGGCGAGCCGCTTTGCACCAATTGCCAGAGGTTGAACACCACGCTGATGGCGACGAAGGCGAGCAGCGGATACTTGATCAGGCTTTTCCACGCCATGAAAGCTCCTCCCGGCTCAGGCCATCTGTTGCGCGAGCACCGACATCAGCTCCTGCGGCGGCGGGACGCGTCCTTCCACCACCACCTTGCCGTTGACCACCAGAGCCGGCGTGCGGCGGATGCCGAAGCTCATCATCTGCTTGATGTCGGTGATTTTTTCCAGCTCGTAAGCCAGCTCCATTTCGCGGGCGGCGGCTTCGGTATTCTCCGCCAGTCTTTTGCAATTGATGCATCCAGGTCCCAAGATCTTGAATTGCAGCGGCGTAGCAGCCATTTTCGTCCCTTTCTCCTTTTCAGCAGACTCCTAACCACTCCTCCACGGACGGCACCGTCTCGCGCGCAGAAGCCGCCCGGGCGGCTTCCAGCAGGCGAGGCGCATGGGGTCCCGAGAGCCGGTAGAACACCTGCGGACCACGGCGCTCGTCGGCGACCAGTCCAGCAACGCGCAATTGAGTCAAGTGGCGTGAAATCGTAGAGTCGTCCGCGCCGCAGAGCCGTGCCAGTTCGCACACGCACCGCTCGCCGGACTGTGCGAGTTCCTCCAGGATCCAGATGCGCATCGGATGCGACATCGCCTTCAGCAGACGGGCCGTCCGGATGCGGAGGCTCCTCAAATCGGGCATGACTATCCGATATCGTAGCAGCTATTCTGCACTGTTGCAAGAAGTTACAAAAGTCATGCGATTACATCATTTTACGGAAGCCTAGTGGGAGCCGGAGAGGTTCCCTCTGCCGCTGAAGCCCACAGAGTGCGGCCAAATCGAGAGCCGATTGCCCACGCGCCGCCTCCTGGGAGCGCGCCCGCTAGAACGTGTAACTCACGTTCAGATACAGGGTGCGCCCCGGCTCGGGCAGCCGCGCGCCGGTACGGAACGGATCCCGCTGGAAGGACAGGTACTCGACGAACCGCCGGTCGAAGAGGTTCTCGATGCCGGCAGCGGCAATGTAGCGTCCGGCGTGGATGCCGGCGCGGAGACTCGCGAGGAAGTAGCCGGGCACGGGCGTTTCGCGAAGGCCTGTATCGACGCGTCGTTGTGCGGCAGCGGCGATGCCCTCGGCTTCCGCCCACCAGATGCGGGTGCCGTAGCGGAGCGAGGATCGAGCTCGCAACGGCGGAATTTCAGGCAGATTGGTGTCCAACATGCCCAGCGCGGGGATGGGGTCTTTGGAGCCCCGCGTGTAGGAGGCGCCGCCGGAGAGGATCCAACGTGAAGCGGCGGGGACGGCATAGCTGATCTCTCCGCCGTAGAGCCGCGCGCTAACGTTTTCGTAGGAGCGGGCCGCCGGATTCATGACACCCGGCGCGGCGGCGGCGCGCGGACGGTTGACGACGATGACGAAATTATCCAAAGAGCTGTAGAACAACAGGGGCTTGACGTAGGCGCCCCTGTGCCGCAGGTTGAGCCCGGTCGTGATTTCGCCGTTGCGGCTGGCGGGCAGCGCCGGATTGCCGATCCAGTCAGCGCCCATGCGCTGGAGCTGGAAGTAGCGCTCCTGCGCGTCAGGGAAACGGACGGACGAGCCTGCGCCCAGAAACCATTCCGCACCCGAGGCGAGGTTCAAAGCGAGGCGGGCGTTGGCCGACGGGAGGGTGTCGCGCCGGTGGGGGGCTTGCGGGACGCCGTAGGCTGAGAAGAGGTTCGAGTTGAGCACGCCCAAGCTCTCGGTGGCACCGCTGTCGAGCCGCGCGCCGGCACCCAAGCGCATCCTGTCGCTGAACACCTGGTTCCAGTCCAGATAGGCGCCGGCGAAGCGGGAGCGCACGTTGGGGATCATGTTCTGGTCGCGGACAACTATCGGTGTGCGGAACGAGTTGACCCCGTTCCAGTTCCGTTCGAAGGCCTCAAAACCCGCGGTCAGCCCGCCGGTGAAGGTGACGTCGGCGCGGGCGCCGCTTGTGCGCGAATGGGCGAACGTTGCCATGGAAAAGACATCGCGGGCGTTGAGCGAACTGAGCCGCTTTTCGTCGGTCATCCAGTGATTGACGCGCGTGTAATAGGCGTGCAGTTGCACGGTTCGCACCGAACCCGGAAGATCGCGCCAGCCGTAGCGGGCGGAGAGGCGGTCGGCGATGTCGAAGGGCGAATCCATCATGAGGTACGGGTAGAGCGTGTTGGCGCCGTCCTGCCGCGTGTAGGACAGCTCTCCCGACTGGCGTTGCGCGGGCGAGAAGCGGAGATTGAACCAGCCGGTGTGAATCCGGTAGGCTTCATCGTCGAGAAATTCAGGCCTGTAGCCCCCGGTCTCGGTCATGCGCCTGCCGCTGCCGTCGCGGTAAGGCGCGGAGCGGCGGAACGAGTATCCGGCAAGGAAATCCAGCTTTTCCGAGCCTCCGGCGGCGACCAGCGAGGGGTTGACGGCGCCGAACGAGCCCCACTGCAGCCAGGGCGTCAGCCGGAAGCCTGGCGAGGGGCGCTTGCGCAGAATGTTGACGCTGCCGCCGAGACTGCCGAGATTGGCGGTGTCATACGCGCCCCTGCTCAGCTCGACGCGCTCCACCTCGGCGAAGTCGACATGGAACGCCGCCGGATCCATGCGGTTCGGGCAGGCGCCGTGAATCCTGACGCCGTCGATCAGGACGTTCAGGTTTCCGCCTGAAAATCCTCGCAGCACAACGTCATTGGCAATGGCGCCTTTTCGGAGTTTCCAGACGCCATCGAGGCGCGACAGAGCCTCCCCGATATCCCTGGCGGCGCTTTCGCGCACCTCTCGCACTTCCAGACCGTCCTGGAAGATTTCTCTTGCCGATTTCGTCTCCAGATCTTCCATTGCCGGGATTTGGCCTGTGGCAGTCCAGGAAAGGCATACCGCCAGGACCGGAAATGGCACAAGATTCCTAACCAATTTCGCCTCCAGATGTACGAATTTTTCTCGAATCGGTGCGTGTTAAGCGCGCACACATCAGCCGCGCAGGCGCGAGGGTCCGCTTACGAGTGGGGCGAAACGCAAAAGGGGGGCGAACGGGAGGGGATGCCGCCGCGCATGGGCTGTGCCAGGGCGGGCTGGCGGAGGATCGGATGGATCTGTTCCGCCGACACGCCGGCAGCAACGCGCCGGCGGGGCTGAGGAAGCTGGAATGTGGGACCCGCTGTCAGGGCTGCCATGCGGCAGTGGCCGGAGCAGCCCGCGCGGGCCGACAACGCCGGCGAGTCGGCCGGCCGGTGGGGCTGGGCCTTCCGGCAGCAGCATTCGCCGCTGCGCCGGCAGCAGCTCATGGAACAGGACACGGCGCCTGCCGGCAGCCGAAGCGTGAGAGCGGCTGCTCCGGGCGCCTGAAGCAGCAGCGCCAGCAGGATCAGCCAAACAGATGCGCAGCGCCGCAGCGGCGCCGCAAGGGCGCCGCCGGAGAGGAAAACATTCTGGCCCGTTGCTGTTTTCAGGTCGGACACCGGAAGCGGCTCCGCGTGGCAGGACCGCTGGTACTCAGAATACGCCGGGAAGCGGCCCGCGCCATGACACCAAGGCGTATAGATGAAGCGGCAGCCCCCGGCGATTCATCCCTCCGGCGGCGCGCCGCGGCGGACGGGGCGCGATGGAGCATGGGAAGGGATTGCGCAGGTCGCTGCTCCCGGCGGGCAGCCGGAGAACGGTGCAGAAGGGAGGTAGGGAGGATTGGTCGGGGCGAGTGGATTTGAACCACCGACCTCCTGGTCCCGAACCAGGCGCTCTAACCAGGCTGAGCCACGCCCCGAGCCAAGTCCCATTGTAAGCGGATGGAACCGCTCCCGGCAAATCGGCCGTGCCGCGGGCGGACTTCAAGACAGTCGTTTCGGCGCTGCTTGAAGGCCCCGCCGGCGTCCCCCGGTGCGGCTGCGGACCCCTCCCCCCGGTCGCTTCGCGCCCTTCAGTCACGGCTCTTTTTGCGGTTGTTTCGCCGGCGCCGCACCCAGACGGGACTCGCGGCAGGGCGGAGTGCGCGGAGCCGCGCAGGAGGGGTCTGCGGTGGTAGCGTTGCGGCATGCATGCGGTGTCCGGGAATCCGACACAGCGGCACTGGCCGTCGGGCATCCATGGGCGGGGATCGAGGCGAAGGCGCCGGATGCGGAAAAAAGGACATAGGGGTCTTGACAAACTGAGCTGAGCATGGCACATTGTTATACGGATATCCGAATATCCCTTTTAAGACATGGAGCCATTGCACCGAGTCCTGAAAGCCATCGCCGAGCCGAACCGGCTACGGATCCTGAATCTTCTGCTCGAGGAACCCCTCTGCGTCTGCGAACTGGAGTTCCTGCTGGACTTGCCGCAACCGCTGCTGTCGAGGCACCTGGCCTATCTGCGCAGCGCGGGGCTGGCCACGGACCGGAGGCTCGGCATGAGGGTGCAGTACTCGATGGCAAAGGGCAACCCTGTGTTCGACTGCCTGAAGTCTTGCCTGGGAGGGCTGCTGGAAACCGAGGAAGTGTACCGGCGCGACCGGGCGCGGCTGGAAGACTGGCGGCGCGCCGGTGAAGAGGGGCAGAGGGAATCCAACCCTGTTATCGCATCGCAAGGAGCGAAATCATGAAGATCAAAGTCCTGATGTGCAACTGCAAAGGCCTGTGCGATTCCTTCAAACAGACCAACTTCAACACCCTGCCGTTCCAGGTGGAGAGCGAGCTGGACGTCACCTACGTGGCGTTGCACCCGCAAACCTGCGGGCAGGGCGGCAATCAGGTGTTGGCGGACATTCTGAAAAATTCGGATGCCGACACCTGGGTCATCAGCGCCGCCTGCGCGCCGCAGGCGCAGGACAAGCTGTTCCGCCGCGTGCTGCGCCAGACCGGGTTCCCGCAGGAGCGTTTTATTCCGGTCGACATCCGCATGACGGACAACGACGGCGTGCTGGAGCGGGTGAAAGCGAAGGTGGAGGAACTCCTGCAACGGGAGGCCGGGCGTGAATTGACGCCCGAGGAACTGCTGGCCGGGTGCGAATGCTCGGAGCTGCCCGGAAGCACCGCTCAGTGAGGAGCCGGCCATGTCGAATCTGAGAGTTCCGCGCGAGAAGATTCCCTGGTATCCCACGATCGACGCGGACCGATGCATCCACGACCAGGAGTGCATTCAGTTCTGCAAGAACAACGTGTTCGACTGGGACGAGGCGCTGGGCGTCCCCGTGGTGGCGCGTCCGTACAATTGCGTGGTCGGCTGCGACGCCTGCGCCGCAATCTGCCCGTCGGAGGCGATCTCCTTCCCGCCGATGGAGGAGTTCAAGGCCACGCTGCGGCGCCTGATCGCCGAGGAACGGGCACAGCAGCAAGGGCAAGGACTGCCCGTCGTACAGTAGGCGGGGCGGGTATCGCCAGGCGAGCGCACGCGGCCGGGAAATCCGTCCGGCATTTGCGGGGCGCAATCCGGGGGCTCTTCTGAGCCCCGGAAAATTCCCGCGCGCGGCGAGTGCCGGTCCCGCCGCGGGGAACGGAAGAAGGGCAATTGGCAGCCGGGGGGCTGCTGCGGAACCGCGCGTCGCACGCGATCCCGGCCGTCACTGGCAGGGAGCAGCAGCGGCCTCTCACAGCCGCCCAGGAGGTGGGCCGTGCCCGCTGCGGAATTCAAGCCGTCAACCGCCATCCCCATTCAGAACGATACGGAGTGGCTGAAACAGAATTGCGGCTTCGACACGCTCGCCGCCCGCGCGGAATGCCTGCGGCTGGCGGGTTCCCTCGCGGGGCTGCGGGTGCTGGATGTCGGCACCGGCGGCGGGTTGATGGCGGCGGCGATCGCCCGCAGCGGCGCGATTGTGACCTCCGTGGACATCCAGTTTCCGGTTGTCCTCCGAGCCCGGGAGTCGCTCCAGGGGGCGGGGGCGGCCGTGGCCGGGCGGTCTCGGCTGGCCGTTGCCGATGCGGCGCAACTCCCGTTTCGCTCAGGCAGTTTTGATGCTGTTTTCGCTTTCGATTCGATGCACCATATGCCGGATTGCGCGGCCACGGTGCGGGAGATGGAACGGGTGCTCAAGCCGGGCGGGCGGCTCGTGGTGGCGGATCTGAACCCGCGCGGGCTGGCGGCGATTCGCTCCCTGAACGCCCAGCGGGGCGAAATCCATTACGAGAACCCTTGCCGGCTCGAGGAATTGAGCCGGATTCTGCGATCCGGCGGCGGATCTGTGGAGCGGCACGACCAGGATTTCGTGAGCGTGTTCGTGAAGCAGAAGCGCGAGCCGGCGCAGCCGGGCGCTTCTTTGCCGCGGCCGGGGCGCGTGTCCGGTGGCGGCGAAGAAAGGCGGTGACCCATGCCCGTGCTGTTCAGCGTCGTCGCCGCGACCGTGGCCGTCAGCCTCGTCTCGCTCAGCGGCGCCCTGTTTCTGGTGCTGCGGGAAGAGTCTCTGAAGAGGCTCGCCGCGTATCTGATCGCCTTCGCTTCCGGGAGCCTGATGGGGGGAGCGTTCTTTCACCTGATTCCCGAGGCGGCGGCGAGGCAGGGAGAGTCTTCCTTCGCTCTGGTTGTCTCGGGCATCGTTCTGTTTTTCGCGCTCGAGAAGGCGCTATGCTGGCGGCACTGCCACAACGCTCAGTGCGATGTGCATACTTTCACTTACCTGAACCTCGCCGGCGACAGCATCCACAATTTCGTGGATGGCCTGATCATCGCCGCCAGCTTCCTGGTGGATCCGGCCCTGGGCCTGGTCACGACCGCGGTGGTGGTTCTCCACGAAGTCCCTCAGGAGCTGGGCGAGTTCGCCGTGCTGATCTACGGCGGCTTCACGCGGCGCCGCGCCATCTGGCTCAATCTGCTGACTGCCGTGACGGCAGTCGCGGGCGGTCTGGCCGGCTATTTCTTTTCGCGCTATGTGCAGGACCTGCAATTCGCCCTGATCGCCTTCGCCGCGGGCGGCTTCGTCTACATCGCGCTGGCGGATCTGGTTCCGGAACTGCACAAGCGCAGGCGGGCGGCGGAGTCGCTGGCGCAATTTGTGCTGATGCTGGCAGGCGTGGGGATTCTCGGCGCGGCGCGACTGCTCGCCGGCGGCCACGGGTAGGAGACGGCTCATGCTTCCGGATGAGGCAAATGGCCACGACAGTTTGCCGGATGCGGCGCCAGTGCCGGCGCGCAGCCGGCGCGATCCAGGCAGGACGGTCACGGATTTCAGAAAGGAGTCCAGCCATGCTCGAAGTCACCGATCTGCAATTGATTCTTGGCGGCAAGCCGGTGCTTCATGACCTGAATTTGCGCGTCCACGAGGCGGAAATTCACAGCATTCTCGGCGCCAACGGGACGGGCAAGTCCACTCTGGCGGCGGTGCTGATGGGCTTGAGCGGGTATCAGCCGACGGGCGGGCGGATCGTCTTCGACGGCGAGGACATCACCCGGCTTCCCATTTCCGAGCGGGCGCGGCGGGGCATCACGCTGGCCTGGCAGGAGCCTGCCCGCTTCGAGGGGCTGACCGTCGGCGAGTACTTGCGGCTCTCTCAACGAAACGCGAAGAGCCAGCCTCTCAGCCCCGAGGAATGCCTGGCGAAGGTGGGCTTGAGTCCGGAGAAGTACTGGAAACGGGCGGTGGATGCGACACTGAGCGGTGGAGAGCGGCGGAGGGTGGAACTGGCGTCCGTGCTGGCGATGCAGCCGCGGCTGGTGATCCTCGACGAACCGGACTCCGGCATCGACGCGCTTTCCATCGGCAACATTGTCGACGTGATCCGGACCTTCGCGCGCAACGGGTCCGCGGTGCTGCTGATCACCCACCATGAAGAGGTCGCCGCCATCGCCGACCGGTCGTCGTCGCTCTGCGGCGGCACCATTTTGAAAACCGGCGATCCTGCCGCAATCGCCCGCTTTTTCCGCAATCATTGCCAGGAATGCCAGCATGTAAACGTTCCTATCCGCGAGGAGGTCCATTATGCCTGACGCCATTGCTGAGCTGAAAATTCTGCCCGGTTCATCGGCAGAATTCGCCATTCTTTCGAATTCTTATGCGAGCAGCGGCGGCGACGCAGCGGTGCTGCTGGACGACCGCGCCGCCAGCCTGGTTGTGAGCCATCACCGGGTTCTGCGCGCTCACAGCATCCCCGGGGTCCGCATCGAGGGCGAAGAGACGTCCACGGGCGCGCGGGCCAGAATCACCGTGGAGCCAGGCACGCAGGCGCCCGGTCCCGTTCATCTGTGTTTCGGCGTGCTTCCGAAAGAAGGCCTCCAGGAAATCCAGGCGGAATTTTTCATCGGAGAAGGCGCGCGGGTGAGCTTTCTCGCCCATTGCTCGTTCCCAAACGCGGTTCGAGTGAAACATGTCATGGACGCCCGCATTCATGTGGCGAAAGGGGCGGCCATGGAATACGCGGAAACCCATTATCACGGCCCCGCAGGAGGCGTGGAAGTCCTGCCTACGGCTCACATTGAGCTTGAAGAGGGCGCCTCTTACAAGAGCCTTTTCAAGCTGGTGCAGGGCGCGGTGGGAGTTCTGCGGCTGGATTATCAGGCGCACCTGCAAAAGGATGCGGTGTGCGAACTGGACGCCCGGATCTACGGCAAATCGGACGACCGCATCACCATCAACGAGTCGCTGTATCTGGACGGCGAGAACTCGCGCGGGCTGGCCAAGAGCCGCGTGGTGGCCGCGGACCGGTGCGTGAGCGAGGTGATCGGAGAAGCGGTCGGCAACGCGCCCCATGCGCGCGGACACGTCGATTGCGTCGAGATTCTCAAAGGTCCGTTGGCGCGCGCCGTCGCCATTCCAAAGCTGACCGTGGTAGACGAGCGCGCCAAGCTCACCCACGAAGCGGCGATCGGAAGCGTCGACAAGAAGCAGGTGGAAACGCTGATGGCGCGCGGCATGTCCGAGGATGAGGCGGTGGACGTCGTCGTCAAAGGGCTGCTGCGTTGACCGCGCGTTGCTGGCGTCCGCGGCGAGTTCTAGCGAGGTTCCGCTGGCTGGGAGGGCAGCGAACGGCGAAGGCGCACGGCCGCCTCTCTCGCCATGGACAGGACGGGGCACCAGACGGGCGGAATCGCAGGGTCCTGCTCGCCCCGCGCCAGCCGCTCGAAGCCGGCGCGCATTTTTCTGACGTTGATAGCGCTGGCGACGAACATGACTGCCATGCCCGCCATGACGGTGAGCGCCGCCCAGACAAGCGCTGCGGGCCAGGCCAACGCCGGCGCGAGCATCCTTTTCAAAACGGCCGCCGACACGGCTGAGCAAGACAGCCAGGCGATCATCACCGCCAGATAGGCGGGGATGTTTTCCCGCCGGAACAGCTTGCCCAGGTCGTCGCCAGCGGAAGCGGATGGGTGTTGCATAAATGCACCTCTCTGCTTCCATATATACATGCCTCACAGCCAGCCGGAGCCGCAGAGGCCGCTCCGGCTACACTGAAGCTGGAACCATGCGATACACAGCCGTTCTTCTGTTCCTTCTTCTCGCCCTCGGCGCCTGCGGAAAAAAGCAGATAGAGCCGCGGAGCTTCAGCGCCATGACGGAGGAGTTTGTCCACTCGACGCTGGCGCTGTCGCCGGTGTCGGCGACCGCCGCCGGCTATCACGCGCACCAGGGGGTGGCGCTGGACGAACGCCTGGACGATGTCTCGCCATCGGGCATGGAGGCGCGGCGCCGCCACTTCCGGGACTGGCTGAGCCGTTTTTCGCGGATCGACGAACAAAGCCTGGACGCGCAGGCGCGCGCGGATCTGGATCTGATGCGGAACCTGTGCGAGGCGTCGCTGTTCGAACTCGACACCGAGCAGAACTGGAAGAACAATCCCACCCTGTACGTCGAGCTGCTGGGCACGGCGCTGTTCACGCCGTATTCGGTGGAGTACGCGCCTGCGGAAGAGCGGTGGAAGCACCTCATCGCCCGGCTGGAGGCGGCGCCGGCATTTCTGGAGGCGGCGCGCGCCAGCCTGGCGCAGTCCAATCCCGTCTGGACGCAGACCGCCCTCGAAGAAAACGACGGCAATCTCGAACTCATCGAAAAGGAATTCCCCGCCAAAGTTCCAGAAACGCTGAGGGCGCGGTATCAGGCGGCCGCCGCCCGCGCAGCCGGAGCGATGCGCGCCTTCAACGCGCATCTCAAAGCGCTGCCCGACGCCGGCGCCGAAGGTTGGCGGCTGGGGCGAGAAAAATACGCGCGCAAATTCGAGCTCACCTTCCGGGGACTCGCCACGCCGGAGGCGCTGCTCAAAGAAGCCGAAGAGGCGATGACCGACCTGCGCCGGCACATGTTCAAAGTGGCGCTTCCGCTGCACTCGAAGTATTACCCCACGCACCGTGATCCGGTAGACCTGAATCTGATCGTCGGAGAGGTTCTCGACAAAATTGCGCAGAAGCAGTCGAAGCCGGAAACGTATTTCCGCGACGCGCAGCGGACGCTCGATGAGGCGCGTGAATTCCTGCGCGCGAACGCGGACCGCATCGTGGCGCTTCCGCCGAACGACAACCTGAAGATCATCGAAACGCCCGCGTTCATGCGCGGCATTTACGCCGTGGGAGGCTTCAATCCCGCGCCGCCGTTGCAGCCGGAGCTCGGCGCGTTTTACTGGCTGACGCCGATCCCGGCGGACTGGCCGCGGGAACGGGTGCAATCCAAGCTGCGCGAGTACAACTATTACGGGCTGCGCCTGCTGACGATCCATGAGGCGGTCCCCGGCCACTGGTTGCAGTTCGAGTACGCCGCGCAGGTGGAGCCCGCGCCGCGGCGGCTGCTGCGGTCGCTGTTCGGAGACGGCGCTTACATCGAGGGGTGGGCCGTGTATGCCACGGATCTGATGGTGCGGGAGGGTTACCTCAACCGGGATCCCGAACTGGAGCTGACGCACTCGAAACAACTGCTGCGGGCCATCGCCAACGCCATCCTCGACATCCGCCTGCACACGATGGGCATGAGCGGCGAGGAGGCGATGGAGCTGATGACAAAGCGGACCTTCCAGGAGAAGGAGGAGGCGGTGGCCAAGCTGCGCCGCGCCAAGCTGAGCTCATGCCAGTTGCCCACATATTTCGCGGGCTTCCGGGCGTGGAAGCGGCTGCGGGAAGCGGCGGAAAAGCAGGCAGGCGCGCAGTTCCGCCCCGGCGATTTTCACCGCCGCGCTCTGCTGGCGGGAGCGTTGCCGGTGCCGGCGGTCGCCGCGCTGCTGGGCGTGTCTCTGGAACAAGGCGCCGCGGCGGAAAAAGGCGCGGCGCAACAGCGGTGACGGGCAGCGGCTCAGGGGTTCGCCTGATTCCCGCGCTCCTGTCCCGGCAGGCGATCCGCGGAAAGATCTTGCGGCATCGCAGGCTCTCATGAAACAATCGGGGCAGGACGGGCGCGCGCAGTCGCTCATGTGGAAGCATCTCCTTTTCTGGATCCGGGATCTGGTGCTGGCGGTGTTCATTGCGCTGGTGGTGATCCTGTTTCTCTATCAGCCGGTGAAGGTGGAAGGCACGTCCATGCTGCCGACGCTGGAAGACCAGGAACGGGTGTTCATCAACAAGTTCGTGTACCGGCTGGGGCTGGAGAGCATCCAGCGCGGCGACACGGTGGTGTTCTGGTTTCCGGGCGACCCGTCGAAGAGTTACATCAAGCGCGTCATCGGGCTGCCGGGCGACCGGGTGGAAGTTCGCGCGGGATACGTCTTCGTCAACGGCTACCCGATCAGCGAGCCCTATGTGCCGGAAGACTACCGCGACAAATCGAACATGGCGGAGGTGGTGGTGCCCGCGAACCACTATTTCGTGATGGGAGACCACCGGTCGTCTTCCAACGACAGCCGGCACTGGGGTCCGCTGCCCGCGCGGGCCATATACGGCAAGGCGGTGTTCGCTTACTGGCCGCTGGAGCGGCTGGGAATCGTCCAATAAGGGGCGCGGGCTGTTTTCTTTCCTGTTTCTTCCCCGCTTTTTTCCCGAAAGCGGAGAAATTCATATAATTTCCTTTGACTTTTCGCCGAAATTCCCTTTGAATATCAGAAGGCTGGTTTCCGGCGCCGGCAGGGCGCCGCGGCGGGGCGGGAACAAGAAGGAGGATTCCTCATGGCAACTCGACCGCCGGTCAGCACCGCGGACAATGACCATCTGTCGAAGGCTTTCAGCGGCGCGCGGCTCGTGCCGGAGCGCTACCGCGGCACGGACAGGTTTCTGGACGTGGTGCAGTGGAACCTGGAGTGGTTCGGCGCGTCGAAGTCCCGCCTGCGCGACCAGAACCGCTTTCAACTGATCTTCGAGATTCTCGAAGCTCTCAACGCCGACCTGTTCGTGTTCCAGGAAGTCGTCGGCAGGACGGAGGCGCAGCCGGGAGCGATGGATCCGATTGCGGAAGCTCTCACCACCGCCAATGCGGGCGACTACCGCGTGGAATACAGCATTGCCGGGGGCGAGCAGCGCATCGCCATGATGTGGGACCGCGATTATGTGCGCTCGAAAATCTCCCCGGAGGATCTCTTCCCGAGGGGGACGCACCGCACGGCGGACGGCAAAGACGCCTTCGCCACGCGCGCCCCGCTCTACGCCTATTTCGCCGTCCGCGAGGACGCCATCGAGCCGGGCGGCGGGACCAAGACGTTCGACTTCCAGATCCTCGGCGTGCACCTGAAAGCCATGGCGGAAGGCCATCCGCAGCGTCTGAAGTCCGCCGAAGTCCTCACCGGGTGGCTGACGGACGAGGCTTCAAAGACGGACTCCGACGCGGTGATCCTCGGCGACTGGAACGCCCCGCCCGACGATGCCTGCTGGAAGCCGTTCCACGATCTGGAGCAGGCGCCGGGCGGGGAGGTGGTGTTCCGCCGGATCAACGACCCAAGCGATTACTCCTACCTCTGGCTGCGCAACCGCAGCGACCAGTTCCTCTCGCGGATCGACCTGACGGCGATGACCCTGTCGTCTTTCCGGCAGGTGGAGGGCGAGGCGGCGCGCGTGGTTCTGTGGCAGCCGGTGGAGGAAACCCTGGCGCGCGCAGGCGGATGGAAATCGGCCCAGGCCGTGCGGCTGCTGAAGCGGATCAAGGAAGAAGTCAGCGATCACCTGCCGGTGATCTCGCGCTTTTACTGGACCGACGGAAGGGACGAGGACCAATAAGAGAGCGCTCTTCAGCGCCTAGGCGCGGTAACAGCCGAAGACTCGCAGCAGATCGCACAACTCTTCCAGATGCCCGAGCGCGCGCTTGACGCGCTCGTCCTCGAGGTGGCCGAGGAAGTCCACATAGAACAGGTACTCCCAGGGCTTGCCGCGCAAGGGGCGCGACTCGATCTTGGTCAAAGACAGGTCCCGCAGCGCAAAGGCGCTCAAGGCGCGGAACAGAGACCCCGGCTGGTTCCGCGTCGAGAACACAATCGAGGTCTTCCATCCCTTCTTGCCCGCCTCGTTCAGTTCCAGCGGCGGTTGCTCCGGACGGCGCAACAGGAAGAACCGCGTGTAATTCTGCCGGTCATCCTCAATCGAGCGCCTGAGGATGCGGCCGCCGTAAATCCCGGCTGACACCTCCGATGCGATGGCCGCCGCGTCCCTCAGCCGTTCTTCCACAAGCATCTTCACACTGCCCGCCGTGTCGTAAAAAGGCACGCGCTCCCACTCCCGATGCTGGCCGAGAAACCGCAGGCACTGATTCAGCGCCACCGGGTGCGAGTAGATCCGCCGGACGTCCTTGAGCCGCACGCCGGGCAGCGCAATCAGGTGATGCACGATGCGCAGGTTCAGCTCTGCGGCGATCCGGAAATCGAAGTTCAGCAGATGGTCGTAGTTCTCGTGCACCGATCCGTGCAAGGTGTTCTCGATCGGGATCACGGCGGCTTCCGCCGCTCCGCCTGCCAGGGCTCGAAAGACCTCTTCAAACCGCTGACAGGAAAGCACGGAGGTTTTCTCGCCCAGCAGTTTCAGGGCGGCTTCGTGGCTGAAGGCCCCGGCCTCCCCCTGAATCGCCACCGTCATCGGATTTTTCCGAGTCGCCATGGTCGTTCCCGCGGCAGGGCAGCGCTGCCAGCATGCGGGCGCTTTCCCGAATTCGGAGCAGCCGCCTTGCATCTGTTCCGAATTCGGAACAGAATCAAAGTAGCCGCTGATTCCGCTCACCAGACCCCGTATTGTGGCTCAGGTGCAGCGGCGCTGGCGCTCCCGATCATACCATGATGGAAGCAGGACTCAGATTCAAACAGATCCGGGAGCGGCTCGGGCTGCGCTACCGCGACGTCGAAGAGTTCAGCCAGCAGATCGCCGACCGCCACCGCAACAACGAATTTCTCGTCCCCATCAGCCGGCTGTCCGATATTGAGAACCGCGGCGCCATCCCGGGTTTGTACAAACTCTATTCCCTCTGCGCCATTTACCGCCTGGACCTGGCCGAGGCGCTCTCCTGGTACGGCGCGGATCCGTCCGAACTCCCCGCCGACAGCGTCGCCGTCTCGACCGAGCGCACGCATCTGGTGGGCTTCGGCCGGTCCAGGTGGAAGTCCGCTGCGGGCAGCGTCGAGGTACCGCTGACGCTGGACCCCGGCTTCGACCTGAACAAGACCACATTCCTGAGCCGCTTCATTCAGGGCTGGGGGGTGCTGCCGCTGATGATGCTGAGCGGCATCGAGCCACGCAACTACCTGTACGCCTGCCTGGGCACCGAAGACTACTTCATGTTTCCCATCCTGCGGCCAGGCAGCCTCCTGCTGATCGACGAAAGCCGCCGCAAGATCGTGTCGGGCGGCTGGGCAAACGAACTGGACCGGCCCATCTATTTCCTGGAGCACCGCGACGGCTGGCTCTGCGCCTGGTGCAGTCTGGGAGAAGGCCATCTGATCGCCATACCCCACCCCTCCACTTCCCTGCCCCCGCTGGTTTTCGCCTATCCCGACGATGTGGAAGTGCTTGGCCAGGTGGTCGGAGTGGCCAGCCGGCTCACGGCTCCGGCAAGGACTCGAGTTCGCTCCACAGGAGTTTGAGCAGCAGGGCGAAGTTCGACTCGAACAGCTCCCGTTGCGCCTGGCTGGCCCAAGCGGGGACTGCCGTGCGATAGGGCATCAGGCGCCGCCAGTTTTCCACCAGCGTCTTTTTCGCTGCCGGGAGGGTTGAAAAATGGAGCTCAAGATCGGCTTTCTGCTGTTCCAATTGAAGCGAAAGCCATGTTAGGAACGCCTCTTCGTGGCTTTGCCTGAGCGCCCGATTCGCCTCCTCCGCGCCGAATATCATCGACAATCCGTGATGCTCGTAGCGGCCTGTGTTCACGTTCAGCAGCGACGCAAGAAACACGAGCCGGCCGAACGTGGAAGGGATGTGGGCGAGCGTCCGCCGCCACAGCTCTTCGGCCGGGCGCGGCTGCGGTTCCATGGGGATACGCCTGTACACCGGACTGTCCTGTAGCGGGAAAACGGCCCTTCCTGCGGAAGGAGCGGCGTCCCTAAGGTTCCATAGTATACCGTTTCACCGGAAAAGAAAGCCCCTCTCCGGGTGGTTGTTTTGACCCGCCAGGGCCGGCTGTTCTGATTGCGGAAATCTTTGCCTGGGGCGAACGCCTGAGGCCGCTTTTCAGGCTAGTCTGACGATCGGAACCCGCGTTCCACACCACCAAGGAGAGTCGTCGATGAAGAGAATTCTGCTTGCTTTTCTGTTGATGCTGCCGGCCATCTCGGCAGTGAACATGGCCTCCGATCCCATGCCGCCTTGCCTGCCATGCCCGCCTCCTCCGACCAGGCCAGGTGGCGGCGGCGTGGTCATCGAGATGCCGCTGTTCCTGCGTTGACAAATCCAGGCCCGGCAGGGCTTCCGCGGGCGAGACGGAGACCCCTGCCGGGCCAAAGTGTTTGTGCTTCCAGCGCCTTTGCTATGATCAACTGCGGGAAGGCACCGCTTGCCAGGGTTCGCCGAACAGCTCTTCTGGTATCTCACCATCGCCTTGCACGCCGGGCTTGTGTTCCGGCTCTGGCGGCTGAGGCTCGTCTCGTCCTACCCGGCCGTCTTCGCGCTCCTGCTCATGCAACTCATCCGCTCGTTATGGGTCACGCAGTATTTGACCAGCCCGGAAGTATTTCAGCGCAGCATGAACCAGTATGGGTTTGCTGTCATGTTCACGGAGCCGGTGCTGATCGCCGGCCGCGCGGCGGCGGTGTTTGAGTTGAGCGCTGCGATGCTGCGATCCTACCGCGGCCTTTCCGTGCTCAGCCGCGCCACGCTGCTGGCGGCGCTGTGCGCGAGCCTGACTTTGTCGTTCACATTGCATTGGCCCGAGTTCAGTTTCGCCGGAGAGCCCTACCGGTTGCTGCGCATGCTGTATCTGCTGGAAACCACGGTGTACAGCGCTCTGCTGGTGTTCCTGCTGCTGCTGGCGCTATTCGTGCTGTATCACCCGGCACCGATCCGCCGGAACCTGCTGGCGCACGGCGTCGGTTTCAGCGTCTATCTGCTGAGTTCGGCAGCCGCCGTCTGGCTGCGGAATCAGGATGCGGCGCAGTGGACCCGCGCGGCGAGCACATTGCGGCTGGGCGTGACGGTGGCGGGGCTGGCGGCATGGGTGATGATGCTGAGCGCGCGCGGGGAGGAAGAAACCGTCGACGTGCACGTGCCGCTGTCGCGCGAGACAGAACGCCAGCTGCTGGCGCGGCTGGACGCGCTCAACTCCGCGCTGGAACGGAAGTAGCCGGAGCCTGGGCCCGCGCAGGCGCTGCACCGGCCGTGACTGTGGGCTCACTCGCGGGTCGGGTGGAAAAAGCAGCATCACGGCAGGCGGCGCAGAATCCCGCCGGCCGGAGGTTTCCCTTGGCGAGCGGCGGGCAGCCCTGCCATCCTCGCCCCGCTCTCGCCAGTTGTTCTGAGACAGGCAAACCCCTGCCCAGCGGCGCACGAAGCTCGATCCGCGATGCTTTGCGGCTCAAAGGCGGCAAGGGCAGGCGCGCCGGGGCTGGCATTCCGGATCCAGATCGTCCCCGGGCGCGGCCGCGAGACAATTTGCCACTGGCTGGCCTCGCGGCGGACTTGCCTGAAGAGCCGGATGCGGCGGCGCTGACGTCCCATGACACCGCTGGCTCCACGCAGGGACATGACAACTCCGCGGTCCGACGGCTCGGCAGGTCTGAGATCCAGACCGGGCGCCCGGATGGGCCGCTGTCTCCATCGCATGATCCGCATGGCGGCTGAAGCGCCGCAGGCGTGAGAGGGGGCGGAACTCGGCTGGGAACAGGGGATGATCGAAAAGTGGCGCCAGGCGGACATGTCCTTCGTTTTCTTCCCTGAGTCTCTCGTTGTCTCGCGGGAGGAATTGATCGCCTGCGCGGCTTTTCAGGCAAGATCCGGCGTTTGGTGTCGAAA
>CAKZUE010000009.1 GCA_937920635.1 uncultured Bryobacteraceae bacterium | reverse complement strand
GGTGCGGGCGTCGAGGGTGGGGGAAATGCTGCGGGAGGAAGCAGGGGCGGAGCTGGATCGGAGGGGGGCGGTTCGAGTGGACGGGGATCTGAGCCTGCCGGGGCATCCGGAGATCTTTGTGGCGGGGGATCTGGCGCATGTCGAGGGAGAAGACGGGCGGCAGGCGCCGGGGGTGGCGCCGGCGGCGATTCAGATGGGGGTATTTGCGGCGCAGGCGATTCAGCGGAAGCTGCGGGGGGAAGAGGCGGGACGGTTCGAATACCGGGACAAGGGGAGCCTGGCGGTAATTGGAAGGCACGCGGCGGTGGCGTGGTTCGGTCGGCTGCGGTTTGGGGGAGTGTGGGCGTGGCTGGCGTGGCTGTTCATCCACATTGTGTACCTGATCGGGTATCAGAACCGCCTGCTGGTACTACTACAATGGGCGATGAAGTATGTGACGTTCAATCCGAGGGCGCGGCTCATCACGGGGGAGGTGGTGGAAGCGCCGAAGGCGGCGCGGGTGGAGGGGTAAGAGGGGGGGCGTGCGGGCGGGTGGCCCTCGGCCAAGGGCGAGGGGGGCGTTGGTGGCGTTCGCTGAGCGAAGGCGGTAGCCCTCGCGCAGGCGCGAGGGGGGCTGTTGGTGGCAGCCGCTGGCGCGGCTGCGGTGGCCCTCGGCCAAGGCCGAGGGGATTTAGAAAGAGGCTTTGAGGGGTTGGAGGTCCTCTTCAAAGGAGGCCAGGATGTGCTCGGTGTCGTGGGAGAGGCGGAGGACGGACAGGGAATCCTGCGGAGCAGGAACAGCTCGCTCATCTTCTGCAGCAATGCTGTGGCCGGTGGCGTCGGCCAGAGCGTCGGCGACCGAAACGATGAGGCTGAGGGTGGGCTGTGGGGTGGAATGGCGGGCCGGGTCGAGTCCGGGCTGATGGTGGTAGAGGACGGCCTTCTGGATGGGTGCGGGGAGGTTCCACTTGCCGAGGGCGGCAGCGCTGAGCTCGGCGTGGGAGGTGTCGATGACGGCGTACTCGCACTGTTCCAGAGGCCTGCCGCTGGAGACGCGCATGGCGTGGATGCGAAGGTGCTCTTCGGGCAGGGCGGTGGCGATCATGAGGCGGCCGAGGTCGTGCAGGAGACCGGCGGCGAAGGCGCCTTCGGGGTACTCGGCTGGGGTTTTCTGGACCAGGCGGTCGGCGAGGAGGGCGGTGGCGATGGCGTGCTCGTTGAAGCGGGCCATGGACCAGGAATCGGGAGTCTTGACACGGGACCAGAGACGGGAGACGGAGAAGCCGAGGAGGAAGTTGCGGAGCTTGTAGATGCCGAGGATGGAGACGGCGGCGCGGACGCTGCTGACGTTGCCGCAACGGCCGTAGAGGGCGGAGTTGACGAGGCGAAGGACGTTGCCGCTGAGGACTGTATCGCGCTCGATCAGGTCGGCAAGGCGGGCGAAACTGACGTCCTCGTCGGCCAGCGTGGCCATGAGGTGGTTGAGGACGGGCGAGAAGGGGGGGAGCTGGTCGAGACTTTTGAGGGCCAGGTCTCTGGGAGAAACCTTGGGCAAAATACTCTGACTCACATCCGACATCATCGGCTGTATGGCGGGAGAAGTTGAGAGTCTAAGGCAAAAAAACGCGCCAGGGCGCAGGTCCGAAGATGCGGAAACGGGTAGGATGGAGTAGCAGCAATGACGCCGGAAGCCAGCCCTGCCATAGAGATCCGCGGCCTGCGGAAGGTGTACGGAGAGAAGGCGGCGGTGGATGGACTGACGCTGACGGTGCGGCGCGGGTGCTTTTTCGGTTTTCTGGGGCCGAACGGGGCGGGCAAGACGACGACGATCCGGATGCTGATGGGGCTGGCGCCGCCGACGGAGGGCGAGATCCGGATTCTGGGGCGGGCGATGCCGGAGGAGGCGCTGGCGATCAAGGCGCGCATCGGGCTGGTGCCGGACGAAAGCCTGCTGTTCGATCATCTGACGGGGCTGGAGTTTGTCGAGTTCGTGGGGCGGATGTACGGGCTGGGGCGGGAGCTGGCGCGGAGGCGGGCGGGGGAGCTGATGGAGCTGTTCGAGCTGGACACGGCGGGGCGGAAGCTGATTGCGGAGTACTCGAAGGGGATGAGGAAGCGGGTGGCGATGGCGGCGGCGCTGATCCACCGTCCGGAGCTGTTTCTGCTGGACGAGCCGTTCGAGGGGGTGGACGCGGTGGGGGCGCGTCTGATGAAAGACATTCTGCTGGAACAGGTGAGGCAGGGAGCGACGATCTTCCTGACGTCCCATGTTCTGGAAGTGGTGGAGAGGCTGTGCGACCGTGTGGCGATCATCCATCAGGGGCGGCTGATCGTGGAGGGGGCGATGGAGGAGCTGCGCACCGGGGAGGAGACGCTGGAGGACCTGTTTGTGCGGGTGGTGGGGGGACCGGAGCGGACGACGGAAGCGCTCGACTGGCTGAGGTGAGGGAGGGGCGGTGATTCCGGTGGACGATCAGGTGCGGGCGGTGGTGGGGGCGCAGTTCCGGGTGCTGTACAACCGGGTGACCGGGGGCTCGATCGGGGCGGCGCGGGTGTTTTACTGGCTGTCGATGGCGGTGTGGTACGGGCTGGTGTGTTTTCTGGCGTGGCTGGCGGCGGTGGCGCTGCCGGAGGTGCGGACGCGGGAGAGCCTGGCGGCGGTGACGTCGACGATTCTGCTGGGGGCGACGGCTTTCTGGCAACTGATGCCGGTGATGATGGCGACGTCGGGGCTGAGCCTGGATCTGAAGCGGCTGATGGTGTATCCGATTTCCTACCGGAAGCTGTTCGCGGTAGAGGCGCTGCTGCGGGTGTCGACGGGGACGGAAGTGCTGATCGTGATGGCGGGCGTATTTGCGGGACTGGCGCGGAGTCCGGTGACGCCGCGTTGGACGGCGGGGTTCCTGCTGGTGTTTGTGCTGTTCAACCTGATGCTGTCGGTGGGGGTGCGGGATCTGCTGAGCCGGCTGCTGGCGAGGCGGGGCGTGCGGGAGCTGGTGGTGCTGGGGATCGTGCTGATTGCGGCGCTTCCGCAACTGCTGATCGTGGCGGCGCCGCCGGAGCAGTTGCGGGGGCTGTATCAGAAGTACACGGCTTGGACGCCGCATCTGCCGCTGCCGTGGACGACGATGGCGCTGCTGAGCACGGGGACGTTCACGGGGGCGGCGTTTGCGGGGGCGGGGGCGTGGCTGGCGGCAGCGGCGTGGTTCGGATACACGCAGTTCCGGCGGAGCCTGCGCTGGGACGCCGCGGAGGTGCAATCGAAAGAGAGAGGGAGGCGCGGACTGGCGGCTCTGGGCGTGCTCGAGAAGATACTCGAACTGCCGGGGCGGCTGATGCCGGATCCGCTGGGGGCGCTGGTGACGAAGGAGCTGCGGACGCTGGGGCGGTCGCCGCGGTTCCGGCTGGTGTTCTTCATGGGTTTCACGTTCGGCATCATCATCTGGCTGCCGCTGGCGTTCCGGGGCTACTGGGGGACGGAGCGCTCGGGGGAGAACCTGCTGCTGTGGGTGAGCCTGTATGCGGCGCTGCTGCTGGGGGAGGTGCTGTTCTGGAACATGCTGGGATTCGACCGGACGGCGGTGCAGGCGTATTTCGTGATGCCGGTGAGGCTGCGGACGGTGATTGTGGCGAAGAACGTGACGGCGGTGCTGGCGCTGCTGGCGGAGATCGTGATGGTGACGGTGGCGCTGGCGGTGCTGCGGATCCGGTTTCCGCTGGCGAAGATCCCGGAGGCGTTCGGGTGCGTGCTGATGATCACGCTGTTTCTGCTGGCGATCGGGAACCTGGCGAGCGTGAAATCGCCGCGGGCGATGGATCCGTCGTCGAGCTGGCGGCAGGCGTCGGCGGGGAGGATCCAGGGGCTGATGGTGCTGTTTTATCCGATGCTGCTGGCGCCGGTGGGGCTGGCGTATCTGGCGCGGTATGCGTTCGAGCGGGAGCTGGCGTTTTATCTGGTGCTGCTGAGCGGGTATGTGGTGGCGGCGGCGACTTACTGGGTGGCGCTGGACTCGGCGGTGGAGATTGCGGACAAGGAAAGAGAGAGGATCGTGACAGCCCTGTCGGCGGCGCAGGGGCCGATCGGCTGATCGCGGGAGCGCGGCGATGCGAGTCCGGCTGATCCTTTTCTGCATGGCGGCGGCGGCAGGGGGGCTGCGGGCGGCGGAGTGGATCGAAACAAAAAGCGGGCCTTTTGTTGTTTACTCGGATGCCGGGGAGGAGCGGGCGCGGGAGGCGCTGTACCACCTGGAGCAGTTCCGGTTCGTGTTCGGGGAGACGCTGGGAAAGAAGGAATTGGGGACGGTGTGGCCGGTGACGGTGGTGGCGCGGCGGGCGCAGAAGGGCGAGGCGGCGCCGCGGCTGGGGTTCGGGCGGGAGGGATGGGTGACGACGTGGCCGGCGGGGGCGGCGCCGGGGCCGGAGTTTTTCCGGGAGCTGGCGCTGCTGTTCATCGAAGACAACTGGCAGGAGCGGATGCCGGGGCGGCTGGAAGAGACGGTGGCGTCGCTGTTTTCAACGATGACGCTGGAGGCGGGGCGGGTGACGCTGGGGGCGCCGCCGCGTCCGGAGGAGCGGACGAAGGAGTGGGCGCTGCTGCAATCGCTGCTGACCGACGAGGCGACGACGACGCGGACGCGGGTGCTGCTGTCGAACCTGGCGGCGGGGGCGGACTGGGGCACGGCGTTCCGGAACGCTTTTGGCAAGAAGGCGGAGGAGTTCGAGGCGGAGGCGGAGAGGTATCTGGCCGGGGGGCGGTTCCGGACGCTGACGATGCCGGGGCGGCCGCTGAATCCGCGGCTGGCGTTTCCGGTGGTTCCGATGCTGCCGTCGCGGCTGCGGGTGCTGCCGGCGGACCTGATGATGGCGCAGGGCGCGCCGCGGGCGGAGGTGCGGGCGGCGTATCAGCGGGCGATTGAGGAGCGGCCGGGGCCGCTGGCGTTCGAGGGGCTGGGGCTCGTGCTGCTGGCGGAGGGGGCGAAGGAGGAGGCGCGGCAGGCATTCGAGGCGATGAGGAAGCTGATGGACCCGCAGCGGGACAGGTGCGCGCGGGGGCTGCTGGAGATGGGGCTGTACGAGGAGGCGGCGCAGAAGAACCCGCGATGGGCGGAGCCGTATGTGCGGGCGGCGGCGCGGGAGGCGGGTCCGGTGCGGCGCGCGTATCTGCTGAAGAAGGCGGCGGAGCTGAAGCCGCGGGACCCGGAGCTGTGGCAGCAACTGGCGAAGGCGCAGACGGAGGCGAAGCAGTACGCGGAGGCGGAGAAGAGCTGGCGGGCGGCGGAGCGGGTGGCGCGGAGCGAGGAGGAGCGCGAGCGGATCGCACGGGCGCGGGAGGAGTTCGAACAGGCGCGGTTCGAGGCCGAAGCGGCGGAGCGGGCGCGGCGGCGGAAGGAAGAGCAGGACGAGCTGGAGCGGCTGAAGAGAGAGGCGCTTGAGAGGATCCGGGAGGCGGAGAAGAAGGCGAGCCAGGGCGGGCTGGAGGGGAAGAAGATCGAGCCATGGTGGGAGGGGCCGCCGACGCAGACTTTCACGGGGACGCTGGAGAGCGTGCAATGCCAGGGGCAGCGGGCGAGGCTCGTGTTGCGGGACGCGGCGGGCAAGGCGGTGACGATGGCGGTGGCGGACGCGGGGAAGGTGGTGGTGTTGGGAGCCGGGCAGCAGCAGGTGCAGTTGAGCTGCGGCGTGCAGAAGCCGCCGCGGCGGGTGAAGGTGGAATATACGGCCAAGGCGGGCGGGGCGGCGGAAGTGCTGTCGGTCGAGTTTCTGCCATGACGTCGCGGCTGCGGTGGGCGGTGATCGGCGTGTTTGCGCTGGCCAACGCCGTGAATTTTCTGGACAGGCAGATTTTGGCCGCACTGGCGCCGCAATTGATGGCGGAATTCGGGATGACGGCGGCGGGATATGGAGACGTGATTCTGGCGTTTTCGGTGACTTATGCCGTGGGGGCGCCGCTGGCGGGGTGGGTGATTGACCGTGTGGGATTGCGGTGGGGCAGCACGCTGGCTGTAGGGTTGTGGTCTTTTGCCGGGATGGCCACGGGGTGGGTGAACTCCGTGCCGGGGCTGATGGCGTGCCGGATGGCGCTGGGGCTGGGGGAAGCGGGGGGCGTGCCGGCGACGGGGAAGGCGAGCGCTTTGTATCTGCCGCCGCGGGAGAGGGCGCTGGGGAGCGCGGTGTTCCAGATCGGGCTGACGGCGGGGGCGATCCTGGCGCCGGTGGCGGCGCAGACGATCGCCAGGGCATACGGGTGGCGGGCGGCGTTCGTGATGCTGGGGGCGGCGGGGCTTGCGTGGATTCCGCTGTGGCTCGAGGTGGAGCGGCGCGTGCCGGCGCGGGGCGGGGCGAAGGGAGGGGCGGGGGAAGGGGTGCGGGCGATTCTGGGCGACAGGCGGTACTGGGCGCTGCTGGCTTCCAACGTGCTGCTGATGTCGGTGTATTCGCTGTGGGCGAACTGGACGACGGTGTTCCTGGTGCGGGAACACGGGCTGACGCAGGCGGATGCGAATTATCATTTTGCCTGGATTCCGCCGATATTTGCGACGCTGGGCGGGCTGGCCGGGGGGTGGCTGACGCTGCGGCTTTCGGCGGGAATGGAAGACGTGACTCCGGCGAGAATGAGGACGATTTTTCTGGCTTCATTGCTGTTATTGGGAGGGATTTTTGTGCCGTGGATGCCGGCGGCGGGGTGGGCGACGGCGTTGATCTGCCTGTCGTTTTTCGCCTGTGTGGCGTCGAGCGTGAACATCTATGCGATGCCGCTGGATCTGTTTGGAGCGCACCGGGCGGCGTTCGCGGTCTCGGGATTGACGGCGGCATACGGGGCGCTGCAAGGGGTGTTTTCGTCGGTGGCGGGTCGCGTGGTGGACGCCTACGGGTTTGCGCCGGTGTGCGTGGCGGCGGCGGTGATGCCGATGGCGAGCTGGGGCGTGCTGCGCCTGGCGTTGCGTCAGGGAGAGGGACCGCGGTGAGGCAGGCGCTGAAGCGGGCGGTGTTCGGGCTGCTGGGGAAGGCGCCTGACGCGGTGATTCTGGTGGCGGGGGATGGACCGCTCGGGGAAGAGATGCGGCGGCTCGAGCCGGAGGCGGAGGTGGTGGAGGTGGCGCTTCCGGAGGGGGGCGCGGGGGAGGCGTGGCTGGCGCTGCGGCGGGCGGCGCGGGGGCGGCGTGTGGCGCTGTGCGCGGTTCGGCTGGAGGACCCAAGGGCGCTGGCGGCGGCGCTGTGGGCGTTTCCGTTCCGGGTGCTGGCGTTCAACGGAAGGATGGAGCGGCACCACGTCCACTGGCGGGAGCCGGTGGCGTCGCTGCTGTTTCTGCGGGGCGTGGCGAGGGACCGGATTTTTCTGCGCCCGCGGTGGCTGGCGCCGTGGAAGCGGGACCGGAGCGAGCTGCCGCGGGAATGGCGGGAGGCGGGGGGGCGGGGATTCCGCGAGGGCAGGCGGCGGGTGGCGGTGGCGACGCCGTACCTGCCGTGGCCGCCGGCGCACGGCGGAGCGGTGCGGCTGTACAACCTGTTGCGGAAATGTTCGGAACAGTTTGACATTGTTTTGTTCGGATTTGAGGACGGGCAGGCGGCGGAGGACTTCCGGGTGATGGGGGAGTTCTGCGCGGCGGTGCACGTGGCGGCCAAGCCGCGGTGGCGGGAGCCGCGGTGGTCGACCCTCGCGCCGCCGGAGGCGTGCGAGTTTTACACGCCGGAGCTCGAGCGGGGGCTGCGGGAGCGGATGGGGGCGCTGGGCGTGGAGCTGCTGCAAGCCGAGTACACGCAGATGGCGCGGTACAGGCCGGATGTGCTGGTGGAGCACGACGTGACCTGGGACCTGTTCCGGCAGGTGCATGAGCGGAAGGGGAGTCCTGGATCGTGGTGGGACTGGAAGAGGTGGGAGTGGTTCGAGCGGCGGGCGGTGGCGAGGGCGCGGCGGGTGGTGGTGATGAGCGAGAAGGACGCGGCGCTGCTGGGGATCGGGGAGAAGGCGGTGGTGATTGCCAACGGGGTGGATCTGGAGCGGTTCCGGGCGGCGCCGGAGAGGGAGGGGGGAGCGCCGGAGCTGCTGTTTGTGGGGTCGTTCCGGCATTTTCCGAACGTGCGGGCGTTCGAGTTTCTGATGGAAGAGGTCTGGCCGAGACTGGGGCGGCGGGACGTGCGGCTGACGGTGGTGGCGGGACCGCAGCCGGAGCTGTACTGGACGCCGCGGGAGCTGGACGAGCGGATTACGGTACACGGGTATGTGGCGGACGTGCAGCCGCTATATGAGCGGGCGACGCTGACGGTGATCCCGACGGTGGTGTCGGCGGGGACGAACCTGAAGGCGCTGGAGGCGATGGCGTCGCAGCGGGCGATCGTGTCGACGCCATCGGGGGTGGCGGGGCTGGGGCTCGAGCACGGGGAGAGCGTGTGGCTGGCGGAGACGGGGGAGGAGTTCGCGGCAGGGATCGAGAAGCTGCTCGAGGACGGCGGGCTGCGGCGGCGGATGGCGGAGGCGGCGCGGCGGCACGCGGAGCGGCACTATTCGTGGGACACGCTGGCGAAGAGGCAGGCAGAGCTATGGGAATCGTTGTGCGGCGGATGAGGGAGGGCGACGGGGAGGCGCTGCGGGCGGTGCAGCGCGCGTGCCCGGAGGCGGCGCAGTGGGAGGCGAAGGAAGAGCTTGGACGAGTGGTGTGGGTGGCGGAGGCGGAGGGAGAGGTGGCGGGGTTCGCGGTGTGGCAGGAGCTGCCGGGCGGGGAGGCGGAGCTGCTGAATCTGGCGGTGGCGCCCGGGGCGCGCCGGCGGGGCGCGGGGCGGGCGCTGGTGGAGGCGATGGAGAGGCGGAGGGTGTGGCTGGAGGTGCGGGCATCGAACGAAGAGGCGATCCGGTTTTACGAAGCGCTGGGATTTGAGAGGCGGGGCGTGCGGCGCGCCTATTACCGGGATCCGGTGGAAGACGCGGTGGTGATGGGGCGGGGGTGAGCGGCGGGGTTTGGCAGAAGGCTTCCCGCGGGTTGCGAATGGCCCTACAATAGGGGCGGCAGAAGGCGATGACGCTCGCGGAGGAACTGGCGCGCCATGTGCGGGAGTCGCCGCTCGCCGAGCCGCTGGGCGACGGGCGGGTGAGGTGCCTGGCGTGCGGGCACCGGTGCCCGATTTTTCCGGGGCTGCCGGGGGTGTGCAAGGTGCGGTTCAACGAGGGCGGGCGGCTGATGGCGCCGCACGGGTATGTGAACGCGCTGCACGTGGATCCGATCGAGAAGAAGCCGTTTTTCCACGCGCTGCCGGGGGCGCGGGCGCTGAGCTTCGGGATGCTGGGCTGCGACCTGCACTGCGATTACTGCCAGAACTGGCTGAGTTCGCAAGCGCTGCGGGACGCGAGGGCGGACCTGTATTTCCAGCCGGTGAGCGCGCGGGAGATCGTGGCGCAGGCGCTGCTGAGCGGCTCGCAGTGCGTGGTGAGCACGTACAACGAGCCGCTGATCACGGCGGAGTGGGCGGTGGAGGTGTTCCGCGAGGCGCGGCGGCACGGGCTGAAGACGGGCTTCGTTTCGAACGGAAACGCGACGCCGGAGGTGCTCGAATATCTGCGCCCGTGGCTGGATCTGTTCAAGGTGGACCTGAAGTCGTTCCGGGACGCGAACTACCGGAAGCTGGGAGGGCGGCTGGCGCCGGTGCTGGATTCGATCCGGCGGATCCATGAGATGGGGTTCTGGCTGGAGGTGGTGACGCTGGTGGTGCCTGGGTTCAACGATTCGGAAGAGGAATTACGGGAAATAGCGGAATTTCTGGCGTCGATTTCGGCAGATATTCCCTGGCATGTGACGGCATTTCATCCCGATTACAAGATGACGGATACGAGGCCCACGGCGCCCGAGGACCTGTTGCGGGCGGTGCAGGCGGGACGGGCAGCGGGGCTGCGGTATGTGTATGCGGGGAACCTGCCGGGGAGGCTGGGGGATCTGGAGAACACGCGGTGCTGGCAGTGCGGGGCGGTGCTGGTGGAGCGGCGCGGGTTCCGGGTGCTCGAAAACCGGCTGAGAGCGGGAGGGGCGTGCCCGAAGTGCGGAGCGGCGATCGCGGGCGTGTGGGGCGCGGCGGAGCGGGGGGCGGGAGAGGAGGCGAGATGACGGCGGCATTTGCGACACCGTTCGCGGGGACGTGGTATCCGGCAGGCGCGCGCGAGCTGGAACAATTGCTGGAGGAATTGATTGAAACAAGCCGGGAGCGGAATGGCGCGGCGGCGCTGCCTGGGGCGCTGGCGGCGGTGGCGCCGCACGCGGGGCTCGAATACTCGGGGCGGGTGGCGGCGGCGGCATGGCGGCACCTGGCGGCGGCGAAGCCCCAGCGGGTGGTGATGCTGGGATTTCTGCACGCGGGGGGACCGGCGGACGTGGTGATGCCGCGGATCCATGCCTATGAAACGCCGCTGGGGCGGGCGGCAGTGGACCTGTCGGGCTTCGATTTTCCGGCTCTGCCGCCCGAGTCGGCGTGCGACCACTCGCTGGAGATCCAGTTGCCGTTCGCGCAGAAGCTGTTGCCGGGCGTGCCGGTGGCGCCTTTATACATCGGGTCGGCGGCGGAGCGGGTGCGGAAGGAGGCGGCGCGGAGAGCAGCCGAAGGGCTGCGCGCCGGGGACGTGCTGCTGGCGAGCACGGATCTGACGCACTACGGGCGGCGGTTCGGATTCACGCCGTTTCCACTGGACAGCGAGACGGCGGAAAACCTCCATGCGCTGGACCGGGAGGTGATCGACGCGGCATCGAGCCTGGATCCGGCGTTCTTCCTGGCGGAGCTGAGGCGGAACGGCTCGACGACGTGCGGGGTGGCGCCGGTGAGCCTGCTGCTGGAGATCCTAGAGCTGCTCAACGGGGAGGAAGAGATCTTCCAGGCGGCGCTGGACTACATGACGACGGGGGATCTGAACGGGGACTATTCGCTGTCGGTGGGCTACGCGGCGCTCGGGTATTTCCGGGAGAGTGCGTTTTATCTGGGGAAAGCGGCGCAGCGGGAGCTGCTGAAGAGCGTGGAGGCGACGCTCAAACAGGTGCGGGAGCGCGGGGTGGAGCGTCCGGTGGAGAGCGGGGCGGAGCTGGAAGAGCTGGACCGGCGGGGCGGCGTGTTTGTGAGCCTGCATCAAAAGGGCGAGCTGTTCGGCTGCATCGGGCGGATCAGCGACGAGGACAGCTACCGGGCGGCGGTGCCGGAGCTGGCGCTTTCGGCGCTGCACGATCCGCGGTTTCCGACGCGGGTGACGGCGCCCGAGGATCTGGAGATCGAGATTTCGATTCTGACGCCGTTCAAGCGGCTGGTGAAACCGGAGCAGTTCCGGGCGGGCGAGCACGGGGGGTATGTGGAGTGCTGGGGGCGGCGCGGGCTGCTGCTGCCGCAGGTGGGGCGGGAGCGGAAGGCGACGCGGGAGTGGTTTCTGGAGGCGCTGGCGCACAAGGCGGGGCTGCCGGCGGGGGCGTGGAAGAACCCGGAGGCGAAGCTGTGGGCGTTCCGGGCGCAGGTGTTTTCGGCGGCGGGGCAATGAGAGTGGGGCCGGAGCGGGAAGGCGCGCCAGCCCCGCGGGCAAAAGGGCGGAGGTTCAGCTCTGGATGCCGGCGATGACGCCGCGCATATAGGCGAAGCTGCGGTGCATGCCGGGCAGGGGGTTGTCGGCGTTGATCTCGTATTCGAGATGGACGACGCCGGAGTAGTTCATTTTCATCAGGAGGCGGAAGATCTGGGGGATGGGCATCTGGCCGTCGCCGACGTCGCACTGGCTGCGGGCCTGCATGAGGTCGCGGAGATCCTTGATGTGCATGTCGAGCAGGCGGGGGCCGGCCATTTCGATCTCTTCGAGGAGATCTTTTCCGGTGCGGGTGGTGTGGCCGACATCGATGCAGACGCCCATGCGGGGGTCCATGTCCCGGATGAGCTTGAGGGCGTCGGAGGGGGCGGGGAAGTGCTTGTCCTCCGGGCCGTGGTTATGGATGGCGATTTTGATGTCGTATTCTTTGGCGAATTTCTCGATAATGGGCAGGGTTTTTGCGGTGGGGCCGACGTTCATCATGGGCAGGCCGAGGCGTTTGGCGTACTCGAAATAGAATTTGACGTCGTCGGGATCATCCTTCTGCATATAGACGGTACCGCCGCCGGTGAGGGTGAGGCCGGCGGCTTCGAATTCGCGGCGGGCGCGGTCGAGCTCTTCGGGAGTGGAGCGGTAGAGGGCGTGAAATTCCTTGATGGTGAGCAGTGAGATGCCAAGCTGTTTTGTGTACTGGATGCAGAGGCGGCGGCTGAACTCGCGGAAGGAGTAGCTGGCGATGCCGAGGCGGATGGGAGGCGCCGGGGCGGCAGCGGCGGCGCCGGAGGGCGCGGCGGCGGCAACAGCAGCGGCGGCGGGGACGGATTGCAGGAAGGCTCTGCGGCTGGTTTCAGACTTCATGCTGCCGATGATATCGCAGGGGCGGAAGGGGGATGAGGGGCTATTCGGGGAGGGGGTCTTCGAGGACGCAGACGAACTCGGCGATGGTGACGTATTGCTCGTCTTCGCGGAGGTCCCAGTCCTGGTAATCGGGGTTTTCGGGGCGCATGGTGATGCGGGTGTGGCGCCACTGGTTGCCGCGGACTTCTTTGCTGCTGGAGTAGCGTTTGAGGGTGAATTCGCCGCCCTCGTCGAGGGTGGCCATGCGCTGGACGATGAAGATGCCGTTCTTGCGGGAGCCGCCGTAGTAAGAGCGGAAGACGCAGAGCGAGCCGTCGGGGATGTCGGGCTCCATGGAGCGGCCGGAGACGCGGACGAGGAAGAGGTCGCCGGAGAGGCGGCGGCGTCCGGGGACGCGGGCCTCGACCCACTCTTCGACGCCCCTGGCCTTATCGGCGCCGAAGCCGCCGGCGGCGAGCTCGATGGGGATGAGGGGCAGGTGGGTTTCGTAAGGGCGGACGCGGGAGGAGACGTGTTTGCGATAGAGGGCCTGGGCGGTGCGGTCGAGGTCGATGGCGAGGGAGTCGAGGGGTTCGGAGACGCGGAGGGTATTGGATAGGGTTTCGTCGATCCAGCGGAGGAAGGCCTCTGTGCCCATCTCGCGGTGGAGCTCGGGCAACTGGGCGGCGAGGGCGGCGAGGATTTCGGCTTCTTCGCCGGCGAAGTCGGCGAAATCGTCCCGGAAGCGGAAGGCGCACTCGCCCGATTCCGGATCGGCGACGATGACGCCGCAATTCTCGCCGAGGGCCTGGAGGACTCGGTATTGGACCCGGCGAGTGCGGACGGTCATATGAGTGCTTATCGGGAGGAAGGGGTCAGGGGTTGAAAGGATAGTAGCCTTCGCGGGCGCGGACCTTGACGTTGGGCAGGTTGACGCGCACCTCGATGCGGCGGAACGGCTTGCGGGTGTCGAGGTCTGAAGGGACGTAGCGGAGGATGTACTGGGTGGTGATCTCGCCGGCGGTGGCGGCGATGGCGTTGACGATGCCGCGCATGATGGCGGCGGCATAGCCGCCGGTGCCGACTTTGAGGGCGTAATTGCCTTCGTCGGAGGGGGTGGAAAGGTAGCCGCTGACGTCGGAGTAGATGTTTTCGAGGGGGTAGACGACGCGGCCGCCGGTGGACTCGCAGAGGCGTTTGAGATTGGCGTCGCCGGCGCTGTGGAAGCCGAAGGCGACGGTGGAGACGCCGTAGATGGTGACGAGGTTGCGCTGGGCGACCTCGACGACCTCTTCGAGAGACTTTTTGCTGCTGGTGTCGGAGCCGTCGCCGACGATGACGATGACGCGGCGGGGCTCGATGGGCTCGCCGACGACGAGGGTGCGGCTGGTGCAGGCCATGTAGACGGCGTCGAAGAGGGCGGAGCTGCCGCCGGGCTTGAGCTTGCGGACGCGGTCGATGATTTTTTCGGGATCATCGGTGGTGTTGACGAGGAGTTCGGCGTCGGTGGAGTAGCCGATGAGGTAGCCGGAGAAGCGCTTGTCGGGCTTGCCGTCGGGCTCCATGGTGGCGTCGACGAGCTCGATGACGGCCTCGCGGAACTTGTCCCAGTGGAGGCGGGTGCGGTTGGAGAGGTCGATGAGGTAGCCGATGACGACGGGCTGGTTGCGCTCGCGGGTGAAATAGGTGATTTTCTGGGGAACGCCTTCGTCGAGCAGGAGGAAGTCTTTTTCGTCGAGGTTGGAGACGAAGCGGCCTTTGTCGTCGGTGACGGTGACGGGGACGACGACTTCGGAGACGGAGGTTTTGAAAGCCTCCTCGGAGCGGACGGGGGGTTTTGGCTGCTGAGCCCGCATGGGAGCCCCGGTCTCCTGCGCCAGGGCGGGAGACGGAAGCGCGGCCCAAGCCAAGACGGCAAGCGCCAGCAGGTTGGTGATCCTCATCGAATCTCGAAAGCCCTGCCTTGATTATACGGCGCGGATGCGCGGGAGGGGCGGCAGGCGGGACGAGACGGGGCGGGGATGGGGCTGCGGGGCGCATTTTGGGGGATGAAACTGGAGAGATCCGTGCTATGCTAAGGCCAAATTTCCTGCGTGGCAAGGCCGCGCAAAGGGGTTTGCGATGAAAAAACTGGTTTCGATCCCTTTCCTGGCCTGCGTATGGCTTGTCTGGATGCCCGCCGCACGGGGGCAAGCGACGCTGGCCGACATCCTGGGAACGGTACGGGATCCTTCCGGCGCCGCGGTGAGCGGCGCGGAGGTGCGCGTCCGCAACCTGTCGACGAACGTGAGCCGCGAAACGACGACCAACGCCGAGGGCGTGTTCCGCGTGCCGAACCTGCCGCCGGGCGCGTATGAGGTGTCGGTGTCGCGCAGCGGCTTCAGCCGCTACGTGCAAGGGCCGATCACGCTGCGCGTGGGGCAGGACGTGGAGATGACGATCGGGCTGGAAGTGGCCGGGCTGACGGAGGTCGTCACGGTGACATCGGACGCCGCGATGATCAACACGACGAACGCCGAGGTCGGGACGAATTTCGACGTGAAGCGGATCGGCGACCTGCCGATGGCGCCGAACCGCAACATCCTGAACCTGGCGTTGCAGATACCGGGCGTGAGCCAGTTGAGTTCGGGCAACAGCGGCTTCACCTCCGGGGGCGTGTCGTTCTCGGTGAACGGCATGCGGACGCGCTCGAACAACTTCATGATCGACGGGCAAGACTCGAACAACGCGAGCATCGGCGGGCTGGTGCAGGAGATCAACAATCCGGACACGGTGGCCGAGATGAGGATCGTGACCAACCAGTTCGCGGCCGAGTTCGGACGGGCCGCGGGCTCGGTGGTCAACATTGTGACCAAGAGCGGGACGAACGAGTTTCACGGCTCGGCGTACTGGTTTTACAACGGCAACAAGCTGAACGCGCGGAGCAATCTGGACAAGCGGAATTTCGCGCGGGCGCCGTGGCGGGTGGAGAACCAGTTTGCGGGGACGCTGGGCGGGCCGGTGGTGAAAGACCGGACGTTTTTCTTCGGGTCGCTGCTGCGGTGGACGGACCGGCTTTTCGCCAGCGGGACATCGATCGGCGCGGCGCCGACACAGGAGGGGCAGACGATCCTGCGCAACGCGGCGGGGACGCGGCCGCAGGTGAAGGCGCTGCTGGACAACGTGCCGGCGGCGCAAACGCCGACCGGGCGCACGGCGAGCTTCACGCTGGGCGGGCAAACCTACAGCGTCCCGCTGGGCACGTTGAGCGGGGCGGCGGCGAATCTGGCCAATTTCTGGCAAGGAATGGGGCGGGTCGACCACAAGCTCAACGACAAGCACATGCTGATGGGGCGCTACATGTTTGACGACCGCGTCAGCGTGGGCGGGCAGGCTGTGCCGCCGGGGCTGCTGTCGAGAACGCCGGCGCGGCGGCAGGCTGCCGCGGCGGGCGTGAACTCGACGTTCAGCCCGCGGGTCTACAACGAGCTGCGGCTGAGCTTCCAGCGCGTGGCCAGCCTGACCAGCGCCGAGGATCCGAAGGCGGAGTCGATCCCGTCGATCGAGATCGCCGAGCTGGGCATGACCGGCTTCAACGCCGCCGCATCGCGCACGGCGTTCGGGCTGGCGGTGAATCTGCCGCAGGCGCAGGTGTTGAACAACTACCAGCTGGCGGACAATTTTTCGATTCTGAAGGGCTCGCACACGGTGAAGATGGGGTTCGATTTCCGCCGCCAGGACCAGATCCAGGACTTCAATCCGACGATCCGCGGACGGCTGGCGTACAACACGCTGCAAGACCTGGTGGACGACGTGGCGCAGACGGCGTCGATCAACACGTTCCTGCCGGGGGTGCCGCGCTGGCAGGCCTACCGCTACTACGACTATTTCTTCTATGTGCAGGACGAGTGGCGGGTGAACCGGCGGCTGACGTTGACCTACGGGCTGCGCTACGAGACGCCGGGCAACCCGGCGCAGTGGCTGGCGGACATCAACAGGCGCGTGGTGGCAGCCAACAACAACGATCCGCGGTTCCTGTTCTCGCCGGTGCCGCCGCGGGACAGGAACAATTGGGCGCCGCGGTTCGGCTTCAACTACCGGCTGACGGACCGGACGGTGCTGCGCGGGGGCTACTCGCGCACCTACGATCTGATTTTCAACAACATCTACCTGAACATCTTCAGCGCGTTCCCGTTCACGCAGGTAAACGCGCTGGCGGCGCGGACGCCGAACAGCTTCCAGTACATTTATTCGCTGGGCTTCCAGGGGGTGATTCCGCCGCCGCCCAACCCGCTTCAGGTGCCGCGGACGCTGGTGGCGAGCGACTTCCGGGCGCCGCTGGCGGAGCAGTTTTCGTTCCAGGTGCAGCGGGAGGTGGCGCGGGACTGGATCGCGACGGTGGGCTACATTGCGACCAAGGGCACGGCGCTGTTCCAGACGCTGGACGGCAACCCGACCGTTCCGGGTTCGCAGGGCAGGCAGCGGCTGTTTGCGGATCAGGGGGTGCGGCGGCTGCGCGCCAACGCGGCCAATTCGATCTACCACTCGATGCAGGGGAGCCTGGAGAAGCGGCTGTCGAACAACTTCACGATGGGAGCGCATTACACCTGGAGCGCGTTCATCGATCTGGCGAGCGAGATTTTCAACCCGTCGGTGTCGGGCGAGGTGGCGGTGCCGCAGGACAGCTACAACTGGCGCGCGGACCGGGGGCGGTCGACCTATGACCGGCCGCACCGTTTTTCGGTGAACGGCGTTTACGAGCTGCCGTTCTTCCGGGAGCAGCAGGGCGTGTTGGGCCGGATTGCGGGAGGCTGGCAGGTCTCGGGCTTCCTGACGTTCCAGTCGGGGGCGCCGTTCAGTCCGCTGAACGGGGCCGACCCGGGGTTCCGGCTCTCGGGCATCGACGCGCTGGTGGGCAATGCGATCCGGCCGAATGTGGCGACGGATCTCGACGTATCGCGGATGACACTGCGGGAGATCCTTCAGGCGGGCGGGCGGACGCTGTTTTCGCAGGTGACGGCGGCCAGCCCGATCGGCAACGCGGGGCGGAACATCCTGCGCGCCGACGGGATCAACAACCTCGACCTGGCGATCGTGAAGAACATCCGGATCAGCGAGAGCAACACGCTTCAGTACCGGTGCGAGCTGTACAACAGCTCGAACACGCGCAACTACGGGATTCCGGAATCGCGGGTGAACAGCACGGCGTGGGGGCTGGAGGGCAACACGAACGGCGGCAACCGCCGGATCGTGATGGGCCTGCGCTATACGTTCTAGGCGCGGAGGCAGCCGTTTCAGTACCGCCCTGCCGGGCGTGCCGCCGCGGCGGGGCGGTATCATTGAGAGGACTGGAGATTCCATGCGCAAAATCAGTTTGCTTTTTGTGTGTCTGAGCATGGCCGCGTGGGCGGGCAGGGCGGAGAACGAACGCCTGAAGGCCGCGGCGACGGTGCTGAATGAAATCATGGCAATCGATGACAAGGCGATTCCGCAGGATCTGTTCGCCAAGGCGCAGTGCGCCATCATCGTGCCGGGCGCGAAGAAGGCGGGATTCATCTTTGGCGGCAAATACGGCCGGGGGTTTGCGGCCTGCCGGATGCCGGACGGGAAGGGCTGGACGGGGCCTGTAGGGGTGCGGATCGAGGGAGGCACCTTCGGTTTGCAGATCGGGGGGGCGGAGGTGGACATCGTGATGCTGGTGATGAACCAGAGCGGGATGGAGCGGCTGCTGCGGAGCAAGTTCACTCTGGGGGCGGATGCGACGGGCGCGGCGGGCCCGGTGGGGCGCTCGACGAGCGCGCAGACGGACGCGACGATGCGGGCGGAGATCCTGTCGTGGTCGCGCTCGCGCGGCGTCTTTGGCGGGCTGACGTTGCAGGGCACAACGATGCGAGATGACAGGAGCGTGGATGAAACGCTCTACGGGGCGGGCGTGGACCGGAGGGACGTGCTGCGCGGCAAGCGCAACGTTCCGCCTGCGGCGCAGGAGCTGATCAGCCTGCTGAACAAGTATTCGGCTTACGGGAACAAATAGGGTTGAGCCGCGACCCGTGCCGCCGCTGGGGGCACGGGTGCGCGAAAACTGCTTCATCCCGGCTTCCGCCGGGGCTGGCGGGGAGGCTGGAGGCCGCGGGATCGGGCCGCAGCGCAGGCGACTCGCGGAAAGGGCTGGATGGGTGCGCCCGCTTTCCCGCTATCGGAATTCGTCCCAGTTGATGTTCCGCATGTCGCCGTGGCGCAGAAACGCCCTGTGCATCGCCAAGCCGAGCGACAACGACAGCGGCTCGTGTCCTTCCTTCACCATCCGCAGGTAATCGCGCAACTGCTCGCGGTATTCGGGGTGCGCGCACTTGTCGATGATCAGGCGCGCCCGCTCGTGCGGATCGCGCCCGCGCAGATCGGCCACGCCATACTCGGTGGCCACCACCTGCACGGAGTGTTCGGAATGATCCATGTGCGAGCACAGCGGCACGATCGTGGAAATCTTGCCGCCCTTCGCCGTCGACGGGCACGAGAAGATCGACAGATAGGCGTTGCGCGTGAAATCGCCCGAGCCGCCGATGCCGTTCATCATGGTCTTGCCCATCACGTGCGTCGAGTTCACATTTCCGCCCAGGTCCACTTCGATGGCGGTGTTCATGCTGATGATGCCCAGCCGGCGCACAACCTCCGGGTGGTTGGTGATCTCCTGCGGCCGCATCACGATCCTGTGACGGAAGAAATCCAGGTTCGCCGTCACCTGCCGCATCGCCTGCGGCGACAGGGTCAGCGAACAGGTGGAGGCGAACGTGCAGCGCCGGCTCATCAGCAGCGGGATCACCGAGTCCTGCAACACCTCGGTGTACATGAGGAAATCCGGCACCTCGGGGTGCCGCCCGAGCGCTCCCAGCACTGCGTTGGCGATGTTGCCCACGCCCGATTGCAGAGGCAGGAAAGTACTGGGAATCCGTCCGGCGCGCATCTCGCCGACAAGGAAGTCGGCCACGTTCTGACCGATCCTCTCGGTGACTTCCGTGGGCGGCTCGAACGGCGAACTCTCGTCCTCCAGATCGGTCAGCACCACCCCCGCGATCTTCTTCGGATCCACCACGCAGATCGGCGTGCCGATGCGGTCCGCCGGGTGGGAGATGGGAATCTCCTGCCGCGTGGGCGGGTCCGCCGGTTCAAAAATATCGTGCATCCCGAGCAGGGCCGGCGGATGCTTGGCATTCAGCTCGATCAGCACCTTCTCCGCCAGCCGGAGGTACGTGTTTGAGACGCCGACGGAGGTGGTCAGCACGACGCCCCCGCCGGGCGTGATGTCGGCCGCTTCCACCACGGCGAAATGGATCGGCCCGAGATAGCCATAGCGGACGTACTGCGGCAACAGGGACAGATGCATGTCGACGAAACGCACCTGTCCGGAGTTGATCTGCTTCCGCAGCGTCGCGTTCGACATGTACGGGGTGCGGAAGCTGATCGCTTCGGCTTCTGCCAGCGCGCCGTCGAGGCTCGGCCCCGTCGACGCGCCCGTCAAGACCCCCACCTTGAAAGGCCGTCCCGCGGCATGCTCGCGCCGCGCCTTCTCGGCGAGTGCCAGCGGAATCGCTTTCGCCGCGCCTGCCGGCGTGAATCCGCTGAAACCGATGGTCGCGCCATTTGGAATCATTTCCGCGGCTTCTTCCGCGGTGAGAGTCGGAAAAGGAAAATCAGGCATGGAAGATTACTCCTTCGATGATGAGAACAGACTCAGCAGTTGCCGGGCTGCCGTGAAGCTGCTGATGTGGCCGCGGCGCACCTCTTCGCGCAGCCGCGGCAGCCGCTCCGCCACGCGCGGATCGCGCTCGAACATCTCCGCCAGTCCGTCGCGCACCAGCTCCTGCATCCATTCGAGAGCCTGCTCGCGCCGCCGCTCCTGGAAATACCCGTTCGCCTTTGTCAGCGCGCGGTGTTCCAGAACCAGCTCCCACAGCTCGCGGATGTTCTCCCCGGTGAGCGCGGAGCAGGCCAGGACGCGCGGCGTCCATGCGCCCGGCGCGGGGGGAAACAGGTGCAGCGCGGAGGCGTACTCGGCCCGCGCCCGTTCGGCGCGGGCGCGGTTATCGCCGTCCGCCTTGTTGATGGCGATGGCGTCCACCATCTCCATGATGCCCCGCTTGATGCCCTGAAGTTCGTCCCCCGCGCCCGGCACCAGCACCAGCAGAAAAAAGTCCGTCATCGAGCGCACCGCCGTCTCGGATTGCCCCACGCCCACAGTCTCCACGATGATGTTGCGGAACCCCGCCGCTTCGCACACCAGCATGGTCTCGCGCGTCCGCCGCGCCACGCCGCCCAGATGGCCGCGCGACGGCGATGGCCGGATGAACGCGCGCGGATGCTGCGACAGCCGCTCCATCCGCGTCTTGTCGCCGAGAATCGATCCGCCCGACAGCGGGCTGGACGGATCGATCGTGAGCACCGCCGTCTTCTCGTCGCGATCCTCCACCAGATGCATGCCCAGCGCGTCGATCAGCGTCGACTTGCCCGCGCCGGGCACCCCGGTGATGCCCACCCGGCGGGAACCGCCCGTCTGCGGCAACACCGCTTCCAGGATCTCCAGCGCCAGATCCATGTCCGCGGGCAGGTCGGACTCGATCACCGTGATCGCCCGCGCCAGCATCACCCGGTCGCCCGCCAGAATCCCGTCGATGTAGGCCTCGGGCGGGAGCCGCCTCCGCCGAGGCGCCGTTGCCGGTCGAGGGTTCGCGGCGTTGTCTTGCATGCTGGAGGCGGCCCTGCGTGTTCCGTTCCAAAGATCAGTGTGGCAAACCGCCGGCCCAGCGCGCCTTACGCCGCCAGCGCCGCCAGCACCTTCTGCGCGCACACCGGAATCACCGTCCCCGGTCCGAACACATCAATGGCCCCGGCTTTCCGCAGCTCTTCGTAGTCCTGCGGCGGGATCACGCCGCCCACGAACACCACGATGTCGCCGCGCCCCAGCTTGTTCAGCTCGGCGATCAGCTCCGGCACCAGCGTCTTGTGCCCGCCGGCGAGCGAGGAAACGCCCACCGCGTGCACGTCGTTCTCCACCGCCATGCGCGCCACCTCCTTCGGCGTGGCGAACAGCGGTCCGACGTCCACGTCGAAGCCGATGTCGGCGAACGCCGTCGCCACCACCTTGGCGCCGCGGTCGTGTCCGTCCTGTCCCATCTTGGCGATGAGGATGCGCGGGCGCCGCCCTTCGGCGCGGGCGAAGTCCTCCACCATCTTCTTCGCCTTCTGGAACTCCGGATCCGACAGCGCTTCGTTTGAATACACGCCGGAGATCGTCCGGTTCACCGCCTGGTAGCGCCCGTAGACTTTTTCGAGCGCCTGCGAGATCTCTCCCAGCGTCGCCCGCACGCGCGCCGCCTGCACGCTCAAGTCGAGCAGGTTGCCCTCGCCCGTTTCCGCGCACCGCGTCAGAGCCGCCAGCGCCTGCTGCACCGCCGCCTCGTCGCGCCGCGCTTTCACCTCCTGGATGCGGCGGATCTGCTTGTCCCGCACCGCGCGGTTGTCCACTTCCAGCACCTGCACCGGCTCGTCCTGATCGTAGCGGTAGCGGTTGACGCCGACGATCACCTCCTTGCCGGAGTCGATCCGCGCCTGCCGCCGCGCCGCGGCTTCTTCAATGCGCATCTTCGGCAGCCCGGTCTCGATCGCCTTGGCCATGCCGCCCAGGGCTTCCACTTCCTGGATGAGCCCCCACGCCTTGTGCATCAGCTCGTGCGTCAGGCTCTCCACGTAATAGCTGCCGCCCCAGGGATCGACGACGCGGCAGATGCCCGTCTCTTCCTGAAGGTAGATCTGTGTGTTGCGGGCGATGCGGGCGCTGAAATCGGTCGGCAGCGCCAGCGCCTCGTCCAGCGCGTTGGTGTGCAGCGACTGCGTGTGCCCCATCGCCGCCGCCATCGCCTCGATGCAGGTGCGGATCACGTTGTTGAACACGTCCTGCGCCGTCAGAGACCAGCCCGACGTCTGCGAGTGCGTGCGCAGCGCCATCGACTTCGGGTTCTTCGGATGGAACTGCTTCACGATCTTCGCCCACAGCACGCGCGCCGCCCGCATCTTGGCGATCTCCATGAAGTGGTTCATGCCCACCGCCCAGAAAAACGACAGCCGCGGCGCGAAGTCGTCGATCGACAGGCCCGCCTGAATGCCCGTGCGCAGGTATTCGAGGCCGTCGGCCAGCGTGTAGGCCAGCTCGAGGTCCGCCGTCGCGCCCGCCTCCTGCATGTGGTAGCCGGAGATCGAAATGCAGTTGAATTTCGGCATCTTTTCCGCGCAGTACCGGAAAATATCGCCGATGATTTTCATCGACGGCCGCGGCGGATAGATGTATGTATTGCGGACCATGAACTCTTTCAGAATGTCGTTCTGGATGGTTCCGCTCAGCTTTTCCGGCTTCACGCCCTGCTCTTCGGCCGCCACGATGTAGAACGCCATCACCGGCAGCACCGCCCCGTTCATGGTCATCGACACCGACATCTCGTCGAGCGGGATCTGGTCGAAGAGGATCTTCATGTCCTCCACCGTGTCGATGGCCACGCCCGCCTTGCCCACGTCGCCCATCACGCGTTCGTGGTCGGAGTCGTAGCCGCGGTGCGTCGCCAGATCGAAGGCCACCGACAGGCCCTTCTGTCCGGCGGCCAGATTGCGGCGGTAGAAGGCGTTGGACTCCTCCGCCGTCGAGAAGCCCGCGTACTGCCGGATGGTCCACGGCCGCAGCGCGTACATCGCCGAGTACGGCCCGCGCAGGAACGGCGGCAGTCCGGCGGCGTAGTCGAGATGTTCGAGCCGCTCGAGATCCTCCGCCGTGTAGCAGCCTTTCACCGGAATCTGCTCGTTGGTGATCCAGCCCGCCGCCGCGGGGCACGCCATCGCGCCCGCGCTTTCCGGCATCCAGTCCATTGCTGAAAAGTCCGGCCGCATCGCCTGTCAGTCCTCCTTGCCGTCGATGCCCAGCCTCTGCTGCCATTCGGCCAGGGTCTCGACCAGGTTCGAGAAGATGTGCACAAAGCCGGCGACGCCGGCCTCGCGCAGCGCCTCGATCTGCTCCTTGGGGTTGCCGGCGACGATCACCGGCGCGCTGGCCCGCGGGCAGACTTCGCGGGCGAAATCGAGATACTCGGGGTCCGACGAGCACAGCACGATCAGATCCGCGCCTTCGGGAGGCGCGCTGCCGTCCATGTCCGCCTCCTCGACAGCGAACCCGCCGCAGCCGAAGAAATTCAGGCAGAACTGCGCCCGCGCCATTTTCATCTTCAGGTCGCCGCGCTTCAGCAGCAGCACCTTCGGCGTCTTGCCCGTGCGCCGGGCGTGGCGTTCCGTGCGCAGGCGGATCTTCTCCACCGGCCGCGCCAGCCGCCATTCGGCGCCTTCGAGCGACCCCGCCTGCTCGAGCCGCTTCTCCGTGAGGTCAGGGTAGTTGTTCACGCCCACCATCACGCGCCGCCGCGAGGCGAACTCTTTCTCCCTGGCCTCCCGCGCCGCCGTGATCGACGAGTCGACGAACGCGCGCGCCTTCGCGTAGCCGCCCATCGCTTCCACCTGCTGGAACAGCTTCCACGCCTCCGCCGCCAGGCTCGCGGCGAGGTTCTCAATGAACCACGCTCCGCCCGCCGGATCGGCCACCTTGTCCAGGTGCGCTTCTTCCTTGAGGATCAGTTGCACGTTGCGCGCCAGCCGCGCCGGATACCCGGCCGCCTGGACGCGCAGCGAATCGGCGCCGCCGAGCACCGCCGACAACGCCTCCGTGGTCGAGCGCAGCAGGTTCGTCCACGGATCGTAGATGCTCTTGTTCGACAGCGCCGTCACCGCGTGGATGCGCGTCTCGGCGCTCCTGCCGTAGGCTTCCGCCACGCGCGCGTACAGCAACCGCGCCGCGCGCAGCTTGGCGATCTCCATGAAATACACCGAGCCGATGCCGAAGGCGAGCCCCTCCACCGGCTCCCCGGCGGCCATGCGGTCCGACGCCTCGGCCAGCGTGAAGGCCAGCTCCTGCACCGCCGTCGCGCCCTGCTCGTGGTGCGCCGAGCCGTTCACCACGCCCGCGGGCAACGGCCCCTCGGCGATCTCCCACGCGCGCGCCACGCAGTGCCGAAAGCGGCTCTGCGGCAGGTCCTCGCGCCGGTAATAGGGCCGTACCGCAATGCCCTCCGGCGGCCTCCAGATCAGCTTCTTTTCGTAATCGGCGCCCTTGAGATCCGCCCGGATGGCCGCCTCCCACTCTTCCGTGGGCACGGGCGGGAATTCCTCGAGGAGCCGCAGCTCCTGATCATGGCATGAACCGGACTCAGGCATGGCCATCAGCCTCCTGCACGACTTCGATCAGGTAAGAGAAGTCCTTCGGGTGAACAAAAAAGATCATGGTTCCGCGGGAGCCCGGCCCCGGCTCCTGCGTCAGGTTGAAGCCCTTCTCCTTCAGATAAGCGTACGCCGCGTGAATGTCCTTCACCCGGAAGGCGAGATGCGCGAAGCCGCCGCGGCCGCCGTTTTTCTCGATCTGCTTCGCCACGGGCGACTCCGGCGACAGCGGCTCGAGCAACTGGATCAGGTTCGGCCCCCCGCCGACGCGCAGCAGCACCTCCCGCACCATGTGCCTGCCGTGGACCTCTTCCCGGTGCAGCTCGGCGAAGCCCAGGGCCTTGTATTTCTCCACCTGGGCGTCGAGCTGCCCCTGCGGCACGGCGATGGCCACATGATCGACGAATTCAAATCCGGCTTCTTTCAACTCCTCAATCATGAGAAAAAAGCTCCTGCCATTTCTACTCGAATTCCACCAGGACCGCGCCCGACTGCACCGAATCGCCGGCATTCACATTGACCTTGGCCACCTTGCCCGCCATCGGCGCGGTGATGTTGGTCTCCATCTTCATCGCCTCGAGCACCAGCAGCGTGTCGCCGGGCTGGATCTGCTGGCCGGGCTGCGCCAGCACTTTGACGACGATCCCGTTGATCGGGCTGCGGCAGACCTTGTCCTCATCCACCGGCTCGCCGCCGGCGGGCGCAGCGGCGGGCGCGGGAGCGGCGGGCACGCGCGCCGCGCCCGGCTGGATCATGTAGCTGGGAGGCAATTGCGGCCGGGGCGGCTCCGGCTCGGACGCTTCCACGTCCACTTCGTAAGTTTTATTGTCGATCGTAATCTTCAGCTTCACGGAAAAATCTCCTGTCCTTTATCGAACCCGGTGCTCATGGTGCTGCGGCGAAATCCGGTGCGACGCCTGGATCGACACGCGCCCCTGCTGCGCCCATGTGGGCGAACTCACGAGCCGGATGGCGCGGATGCGCGGGCGCTTGCCGAGATAGGCCGCAATGGCCGCCGAGACCGCCGCCAGCGTCTCCTCGGAGAATTCCTCTTCCGCCGCGGGCGGCTCCTCGGCCGGAACCTCCACGGCATGAGAAGGCGCGGCGGCGGCCGCTGTTTCCAGTTGCGCCAGTTTTTCGGCCAGCGCCGCCAGGTGCTCGCGCAGCGCCGCCACCTCCTGGCTCAGACTCTGCAAGGTAATCTGCGACATGGCCTGCCTCCTGTCACAGCGGAATCAGCCCGTGCTTTTTGCCCGGCCGCAGCTCGCGTTTCGTGTGCAGATATTCGAGCGACTGGGCGATGTACTTGCGCGTTTCGGCCGGTTCGATGATGTCGTCCACCAGCCGCCGTCCCGCGGCCACATACGGATTGGCGAAGACGTCGCGGTACTTCTCGATCATCTCCTGCCGCTTCTTCGCCTTGTCCTCCGCCTCCGAGATCTCCTTTTTGAACACGATCTCGGCCGCGCCTTCCGCGCCCATCACGGCGATCTCGGCCGTGGGCCACGCATACACGCGGTCCGCTCCCAGGTCCTTGGCGCACATCGCCAGATACGCGCCGCCGTAGGCCTTGCGCAGCACCACCGTGATCTTCGGCACCGTCGCCGCCGAGTAAGCAAACAGCATCTTCGCCCCGTGACGGATGATGCCATTGTGCTCCTGCGCCACGCCCGGCAGGAACCCCGGCACGTCCACCAGCGTCACCAGCGGGATATTGAAGGCGTTGCAGAAACGCACAAACCGCGCGCCTTTCGAGCTGGCGTCGATGTCGAGCACGCCCGCCTGCACGCTGGGCTGGTTGGCGATTACGCCCACCGTGCGGCCGTAAACGCGGGCGAAGCCGATCACCAGGTTGGGCGCATGGCCCGCCTGCACTTCCAGAAAATCGGCGTTGTCCACGATGCGGAAGATCACCTCCCGCACGTCGTAGCCCTTCTTGCCGTCCACCGGAACGATTTCGTTCAGCTCCGGGTCTGGATCGCAGTGGTAGTTGCCGGGCAGCTCTGGCGGGTCTTCCAGATTGTTCGAGGGCAGGAACGACAGCAGCTTCTGGCAGATGAGCACCGCCTGCTGGTCGTCTTCGGCGATGAAGTGGATCACCCCGGAGCGGACCATGTGCGCGTCGGGGCCGCCCAGATCGTCCATGGTGACATTCTCGCCCGTCACCTGCTTGATCACGTTCGGTCCGGTGATGAACATGTGCGCCTTGCGCGTCTGGATGATGAAGTCCGTCAGCGCCGGCGAATAGGCCGCCCCGCCCGCGCACGGCCCGCAGATCAGCGAGATCTGCGGCACCGCGCCGCTCAGCATGACGTTGGTGTAGAACACCCGGCCGTAGCCCGACAGCGAATCGATGCCCTCCTGCACCCGCGCCCCGCCCGAGTCGTTGATGAAGATGAACGGCGAGCCCGTCTTCAGCGATTGCAGCATCGCGTCGGCCACCTTGTGCGAGTGCAGCTCGCCGGCCGAGCCGCCCAGCACGGTGAAGTCCTGGCTGGCCACATGGACCAGCCGGCCGCCGATGGCCGCCGATCCCGTCACCACGCCGTCCGCGGGCGCTTCCTTGCCGGCCATGCCAAACATCGTGGCCCGGTGCTCGGCAAAACAGCCCGTCTCCATGAACGAGCCCGGATCCACCAGGGCCTCGATCCGTTCCCGGGCGGTCAGCTTGCCCGCGGCTCGGTGCTTGTCCAGCTTGTCCGCCCCGCCGCCGTTGTAGATGTGCTGGCGCTTCTTGCGGAGTTCCGCAATGCGCTGTTCCATGGATTTGGTCGACATATAAGATACCTGTGGGTTCGAAATTGCAGTTCCGCGAACACCTCAGACTCCCGCGGCGCTCCAGGGTGAGGCAACTTGTGCCTCAGGACGCGGGCGCCACCGTCACTTTGTGTGTCTTCTCGCCGATGGTGACGTCGTAGATCACCTTCGTCAGCACCGGACCCTTGCCATCGCCTGCGGGCGCGGCTGCCGCCGCGGGCGCCGCCGCCGGATCTTTGCCCAGATTCTTCGGGCCTTCCGCGCGCGTGGAGAAAAACTTGGGCGCCACCTGCGGGAACATGGCGTAGGTCAACACGTCCTCGTCCGAGCCGTTGCAGCCCTTGCAGGCGATCGCCGCCGAGCGCAGCTCCTCCCATTCCGGCTTGAGCAGGTCCGCCGGGCGGCAGGTGATGGCCTGCTTCTTGGCCTGTCTGGCGGCCAACTGGATGAGCTCCGGGTCGCGCTGGCCGATCGTCGCCCCGTAGTAGCCGAGCATGAGGTCGGCGAACTCGCCCGTGAGGACCTTGTAGCGGCCCATCATCACGTTGAACACCGCCTGCGTGCCCACGATCTGGCTGGTGGGCGTCACCAGCGGCGGATAGCCCGCGTCCTTGCGCACCCGCGGCACCTCTTCCAGCACCTCGTGGATGCGGTGCGCCGCTCCCTGCTGGCGGAGCTGGCTCTCCATGTTCGAGATCATGCCGCCGGGGATCTGCGAATCGAAGATCTCAGTGTCCACGCCCGTGATGTTGGACAGGAACTCCTGATACCGCGGGCGGATCTTGTCAAAATGGCGCTTGATGTTGAGCAGCCGCTTCTTGTCGAGCGACGTCGAGTACGCCGTGCCCTCCAGCATCTCGACGAGGCTTTCGGTCGGGTTGTGCCCGGGACCGAGCGAGAGCGAGCTGATCGACGTGTCCACGCAGTCGGCGCCCGCCTCGATCGCCTTCATCAGCGAGACCATCGTCACGCCGGTGGTGGCATGCACATGCACATGCACGCGCACCTGTTCGCCGCAGGCTTCTTTGATCGCCCGGACGATCTGATAGGCGGGCGCCGGCTTCAACAGCGCCGCCATGTCTTTGATGCAAAGCGAATCACAGCCCAGGTCCAGCAGCTGCTCCGCCAGCTCCACGTATCCGGTGATGGTGTGCAGCGGGCTGATCGTGTAGCAGATGGTGCCCTGCGCGTGCTTGCCGGTGCGCTTTACCGCCTGGATCGCCCGCCGCAGGTTGCGGATGTCGTTCAACGCGTCGAAGACGCGAAACACGTCCATGCCGTTCTCCGCCGCCTTCTCCACGAACCGGTCCACCACCGTGTCTTCGTAGTGGCGGTAGCCGAGCAGGTTCTGCCCCCGCAGCAGCATCTGGAGGCGCGAGTTCGGCAGCGCCTTACGGAAGGCGCGCAGCCGCTCCCACGGGTCTTCGTTCAGGAACCGGATGCAGGAGTCGAATGTCGCCCCGCCCCAGCATTCCACGCTCCAGTAGCCCGCTTTGTCGATGTCCTCGCAGGCTGGCAGCATATCCTCCAGCGCCATGCGCGTGGCCATCAGCGACTGGTGCCCGTCCCGCAGGACAAGTTCGGTGACGTCGATGTGACGAGTGTTCATGAGTGCCTTCGTGCCCTTATGATGCGGCGCCGGCCCATCGGGATGAATCATTGGGAGCGCCACCGCTTTCTATAATATCAGACCAAGATATCCTGTTGCAAAACGCAACACCAGCGAATCAGAAACCTCGCGCCCATCTTCATAAGGTATTCATTATAAGTACTTTATTTGCTTAATGATGGCGCATCCTTACCATGCAATCCCTGATTGTCACATTTTGGTGACACGGCTCCGGATGTGATTTTACGGGACCATCAGGATCCATGCCACGGCCCGAGACCCGCAGCAGCCCGCATCCGCAGTTCGGGCTGGGGCGGCAGGGCGCTCGAGCGCTTGCTGAGCCGCGACTGGAGCGGGCTGAAGGCTCGCGCAAAGGAGCGCCCCCCGGCGCGGGCCGCGGCGGTGTTCAGACGCGAAGACAAAACAATCAAAACGCGTTTCAAACGAAAACCGCCAGATCCGTTCCCGCAGTTCCATGCGGCCGGCAAAGGGCCGTGGCGCCGCGCCCCGCCGGTCTGCTGAAATGGAAGCTGCGGAGACCCATTCCCCACCGTGTCCACTCTCCACCTGATTCGCCATGGCCAGGCGGGCTTGCGCGACGACTACGACCGGCTCTCGCCTCTTGGCCAGGAGCAGGCGCGATGCCTCGCCCAATGGTTCCTGAAAGAGGGCATCACCTTCGACCGCCTGATCACAGGCGGGCTGCGCCGCCAGAAAGAGACGGCTGCGATCGTCGCGGGGGCCATGGCCGCTTCCGGCGCCGCCGCCCCGGAAATCGAAGAAGACCCGCGCTGGAGCGAGTTCGATCTCGACCAGGTGTATGCGGGCATCGCCCCGCGCATCGCCGCCGAGGACGCCGCCTTCCGCGCCCAATACGAGGAGCTGCTGGCCCGCATGCGCTCCGGGGAAGATGGCATCCACCGGCAGTGGACGCCCGCCGACACCATGGTGGTGCGCGCCTGGATCGAAGGGCGCTATCCGTTCGAGGGCGAATCCTGGCCCGCGTTTCTCGACCGCGTGCATTCGGCGCTGGCCGCCGCCGTCCAATCTCCCGCCCGGCGCACGGCGGTGTTCACCTCCGCCACGCCCGTCGCCATCTCTGTCGCGTCGCTGTTCGGCAGCCGCGCGCCGATGCACATCATGCGCCTGGCCGGGGCCGCCGTCAACACCAACGTCACGATCCTCGACACGCGCGGCGGCGACGCGGCGCTGGCCTGTTTCAACGCCTTCCCGCATCTCGCCGAGCCGCGCCTGCGCACCCTCCGATGAACCTGCCCGTCCTGATCCTTGGCTGCGGCTACACGGGCGGCCGCGTGGCCGCGCGCCTGGCCGCGCGCGGCATCCGCGTGATCGCCGCCGGCCGCCGCCCCGAGCTCGCCCCTGCGCATCCCCTCGTCACGCGCGCCGCGCTCGACGCCGGCTCGCCAGAGGGGCTCCAGTCCCTGGTCCCGCACGTGGAGCAGGGCTGCCTTCTGTTGCACTCGCTGCCCGTGCTCGACGACGGCCGGGAGATCACGCAAGAAATCCTCGCCGCTCTAGGCCCCTCCGTGCGCCGCGTGGCGTATCTTTCGACCACCGCCGTCTACGGCGCGCAAATCGAGATTGACGAACACACCCCCGCCGCGCCGCAGACGCCGGAGGCGCGCCTCCGCCATGCCGCCGAGCAGGCCGTGCTCGACGGCCCGTGGTCCTCGATCGTTCTCCGCCCCGCGGCCATTTACGGCCCGGGCCGCGGCGTGCATGTCTCGATCCCCGCCGGACGCTTCCGCATGGCGGACGGCGGCTCGGCGTGGGTCTCGCGCATTCACGTTGATGATCTGGCTGCGCTGGCCGAAGCGGCGCTGTTCAGCGAAGTCCGCGGCCCGTGGCCCGTGGCCGATCTCGAGCCCGCCCGCCAGCGCGACATCGCCGCCTTCGTCTGCTGTCTGCTCGGCTGTCCGATGCCCGCTTCGGCGCCGCCGGAGTCGCTGCACCGCACCCTGCGCGCCAACCGCCGCGTCGATGGCCGCGCCGTGTTCCGCCTGCATGGCCTCGCGCTCCAGCACCCCACCTATCGCGAAGGCATCCCCGCCTGCCTCGCCGAGGAAGGGCGCGCCCCCTCGCGGCCGCAGGCCGCGCTACAATCCGAATCTTGAAGCGCCGCGCCAAGGCCGCCGCCCCGAAGCAGGCCCCGCAGAAGCGGGTCGTCAAAACGCTGGACCGCGCGCTGTCCCGGCTCGGCTTCTGCTCGCGCACGGAGGCCGCCGGCTGGATCCGCTCCGGCCGCGTCCGGGTCAACGGCCGCGAGCAGACCGACCCCGAAGCCTGGGTCGAACTCGGCCGCGACCGCATCACCGTCGACAACAAGCCCCTGTTCGAAGGGCGCAAGCGCTACCTGCTGCTGTACAAGCCCAAGGGCTACCTCACCACCTGGCGCGACCCGCAGGGCAGGCCCACTGTCTACGACCTGTTGGGCAAGACCCGCGAGTGGATCTTCCCCGTCGGCCGTCTGGATCTCGACACCTCCGGGCTGCTGCTGATGACCAACGACAGCGAGTTCGCCGAGCTTGTCACCAACCCGGAGTTCCACGTCCCCAAGACGTATCTGGTCAAGACATCCACCCTGCTCAGCGACGAGCAGCTTGCCGCGCTGCGCCGCGGCATTGAACTGAAAGACGGCCTCACGCGCCCCGCCCAGGTGGTGCGCCTGCGCGACAGCGGCGGCCGCACGTTTCTCGAAATCACCATCACGGAAGGCCGCAACCGCCAGGTGCGGCGCATGATCGAAGCCGCCGGCAGCCAGGTGCTGAAGCTCGTCCGCACGGCCATCGGCCCCATCCGCATCGGCAGGCTGGAAATCGGCAAGTGGCGCGAGCTCGCCCCGGAAGAGGTCCGCGCGCTGGTGACCTATGCGCGCCGGCAGGCGAAGCGCGCAGCCAGGACAGGCTCACGCCGCCGCGAGCCGCCCGAGCCGGTCTGACAGCGCGGTCCATCCCAGCGTCATCGCCAGCACCTCGCTGTCTCCGAGATTGTATTCGAACAGTCCCGTCACCAGCACCGCCAGCAACACCGCCGCCGCGCCGTGATGCACCCAGCGCGTCTCCGGAGAGCCTCCGCGCGCGCGCCGCCAGGCCAGCACCATCTGCCAGACGAAGAACAGCACCGCCGCCAGCGCCGCTGGCACGCCGCGTTCCGCCGCCCAGTGCAGGTAAATGTTGTGCAGGTGCGCATAGTAGCCCGGAGGCAGCTCCGGCGGCAGGTCCGCGGGAATGTGCTCGCGGAAATGCGCGCCCACACGCTCCGGCCCCACTCCAAACCAGGGGTGCTTGCGGATCATTTCGATCCCCGTGCGCCAGGTGTAGATGCGGTGCAGGTTCGAGTCTGTCACCCCATGCGGTTGCACCACGGAAAGCGCCCGCTGGCGCAGCTCGGCGGGTCCCGCCAGCACCGCCACCGCCGCCGCCACCGGCAGCGCCGCCGCCGCCCACCGGCGCCATTGCCACAGCAGATAGAGCCCGCCGGCGAACGCGCCGATCCACACGCCGCGCGTCATCGCCAGCACCAGCGCCACCGCCATCGCCGCCGCGCACGCCCACGCCGGCATGCGCTGCCGCCCAAGGGGCAGCGCCCACAACGCCAGCGCCGCACCCGCCATCAGGGCGATCATCATCTGCCCGCTGAACGTCATCCAGTGGCTGTTGAAGCCCGTGATCCGCGCGCCGATGTAGGAAGTGTAAAAATCCGCCCCCGCCCTCTGCGCCGCCGCGTACTTCACGGCAAACTGCCCGCAGCCCCACAGCGCCGACGCCGCGCCGCCGGCCAGCCACCCCCACGCCAGCCAGCGCGCATGCTTCAGTTCACTCACCGTGGCGAGCACCGCGAACACCGCCAGCCACGCATAGAACTTCTTCACCTGCGGCCAGCCCGCCGCCGGCGCGTCGCTCAGCGCCAGCGCCGCCAGCGTCCAGAGGAAGAACATGAGAAGCAGCGGCCAACCCTGCGGCAGCCGCCACCGCAGGCGCGCCATCAACATGCACAGCAGCGCCGCGCCCAGCAGGATCTGCGACGCGGCGATCGAGACCACGGCCGCCCCGGCGGCGCCCACGGCGCACCGCAACGCTCCTTCCTGCCAGAATTCGCCATCACCGAAGGCGGCCATTGCCTGGGAGTATGACAGAATACAACAGAGGGCCGCACCATGGAGATCCTGCTCCTGCGCCATGGCATTGCAGCCGATCCGCGTCCGGGCCAGCCCGACGCCGAGCGCGCCCTCACGGGCGAGGGAAAACAAAAACTGCGGGCCTTGTTGCGGCGGCTCCGCAAGGCCGGCGTGCGCCCGGCGCTGATCCTGACGAGCCCCCATCTGCGCGCCCGCCAGACTGCCGAGATCGCCCGCGAGTTGCTGGCGCCCGAAGCCATGATCGTGCCGGCGCGCGCGCTGGCGCCCGGCTCAGCGCCGCAGGAAGCCTGGGACGAGATCCGGCTGTACGCCAACCAGGCTTCCGTGCTCTGCTCCTCGCACGAGCCGCTGTGCAGCCAGCTCGCTGCGTTTCTGCTTGGCGCGCCCGAGCTGGTTGTGGACTTCAAGAAAGGCGCGCTCATGCGGATCGACGTCGAGAACGCTTCGCCGCGGCCCCGAGGCACGCTCAGGTGGCTGGTGAGCCCAAGACTCGCCTGACAAACTGCTCCGCCTCCGCGCGCGTCGAGATCCGCCCTGCCAGTTGTTCTTCTTCGAGCGCCTTCAGCGCGCGAGAGAACTCCCTGCCCGGCGCGTAGCCCATGGCGATCAGGTCGCGCCCGCCGAGCAGCGGCGGCGGATGCAGAGCTTCCGGAGGCAACGCTTCCAGGCGCTTCCGCACCGCTTCATAGATCGCCAGCGGACGGCTGCTGGCCGCCAGGTCGATGCGGTACAGCTCCAGCAGCGTCTCGAACCCCGGCTGCCGCACAAAGCGCTTGAATGTGGCCTCCGACATCTTCTCCGCGTCTTTGAATCGCATATGCTGCGCCACCAGCCACTCCACGCGCTCCACCAGCTCCCGAGGATACCGCAGCCGCTCGAGAATCCTCCGCGCGATCTCCGCCCCAACCCTTTCGTGCCCGCTGAAGCGGATGCGGTCCTCGAAGGTCTGCGTCAGCGGCTTGCCCGCGTCGTGCAGCAGGCAGCCCCACGCCAGATCGAGCGGCGCCTGCCGCAACTCGCCCAACAGCAGCAGCGTGTGCGTCCATACGTCGCCTTCCGGATGATAGTCCGGCGGCTGCTCGACGCCCTTCATCCGCGCCACCTCAGGCAGAATCTCCGTGAGCAATCCAGCTTCGTCGAGCAGTTCGAAGCCCCGCTTCGGATTCGCGCCCGTGAGGATGCGGGACAGCTCGTCGCGGATCCGCTCAGCCGAAATGCGCCGGATCGCGGGCGCCAGTTCCCGTATGGCCTCCATCGTGTTCCGTTCGATCTGGAAGCCCAGTTCGGCGGCGAACCGGACCGCCCGGAGCATGCGCAGGTGGTCTTCGGCGAAGCGCTCGCGCGGCTCGCCGATGGCGCGAATCAGGCGGGCTTCGAGATCCGCCTTGCCGCCGACGTGGTCGATCACCTCGCCTGTGAACGGATCTTCAAGCAGCGCGTTGATGGTGAAGTCGCGGCGGCGCAAATCGGCGCGCACGTCCTTTTCAAACCGCACCTGGTCCGGGTGGCGCCCGTCGCGGTAGCTCGCCTCGCTGCGGTAGGTAGCCACCTGCACTTCCTCGCCGTCGCGCCGCACGAGCACGACGCCGAAATGCGCGCCCACCTCCAGTGCGTCGGGAAACAGCTTCCGGAGTTCGTGCGGGGTGGCGTCGGTGGCGAGGTCGCGGTCGTGCACGGGCCGCCCGAGCAGCCGGTCCCGCACGCAGCCGCCCACCAGGAACGCCTCATGGCCCGCTTCGCGCAGCCTCGCCGCCACGTGGCGCGCCAGTTGGGCCCGGCCACCTTCGCCCATGTCTTGATCGTAGTAAAAAAGTGGGGACAGGCCCGCCCGGGCGGGCCTGTCCCTGGTTTTTGATGACATCGGGGGTGCAGGCCTGCGGCGCCTATCCGCCGGGTTCGACGGTGACGGCGAGGCGCACGGCGGGGTGGCTGCGGAGCTCGGCGAGGATGGCAGGGCTGACGGGCGTATCGACCTCGACGAGGGCCACGGCCTCGAGCGGCTTGCCCTGCGCCGGGGGCGCCTCCTGGCGGCCGAGCGAGAAGTTCGCGATGTTGATCTGGTTGCGGCCGAGGATGCCGCCGACATGGCCAATGACGCCGGGCACGTCGATGTTGCGCATGTAGATGAGATGTCCGGCGAGAGTGATCTCCACGGGGATTCCATCGATGGACAGCAGGCGCGGCTTGTCCATGACGACGCCGCCAGTAATGGAAGTGGCGGAAGAAGGGGCGATGATCTCGACCTGAATGGAATCGGTGGCGCCGCCGCGCGGCTGATGGGCTTCGGTGACGGTGAGGTTGCGCTGGGCGGCGAGCTGCATGGAGTTGACGAGATTCACGCGCGCGTCGAGGCTGCGGCTGAGCACGCCGGCCAGGGCGGCGTTGCGGAGCAGGTTGGTGTTCAGCTCGGCGATGCGGCCGCGGTAGGTGATGCGCACGGCCTGCGGGTTGTCGGGGGCGATGAAGGCGGCGAAGCGGCCCAGCCGTTCCGCCAGTTCCATGTAGGGGCTGATGGCGCGGTACTGCTCGGGCGCGACGGCGGGCATGTTGACGGCGTTGATGGCGATGCCGTGAAGCAGGTATTCGACGAGTTGTTCGACGATGCGGATGCCGACGATCTCCTGGGCTTCCTCGGTGGAGCCGGCGATGTGCGGGGTGGCGATCAGGTTCGGCGCCGAGAGCAGGGGATGGCCTTCCGGGAGCGGTTCGGGAGCGAAAACATCGAGGCCCGCGCCGGCCACTTTGCCAGAGACGAGAGCCTCCAGAAGCGCGTCCTGGTCGATCAGCTCGCCGCGGGCGCAGTTGATGATGCGGACGCCGGGCTTCATGCTGGCGATGCTCCGGGCGTTGATCATGTGGCGCGTCTCCGGGGTGAGCGCCACATGCAGGCTGATGTAGTCCGCTTGCGCGGCGAGCTGCTCGAAGGGCAGCAGCTCCACGCCCAGGTCGGCGGCGGTGGCCGGATTCACATAGGGATCGGAGGCGACGACGCGCATCTCGAAGCCGCGCGCACGGCGCACCACTTCCTGGCCGATGTTGCCGAGACCGACGATGCCGAGCGTCTTGCCGCGGAGCTCGTTGCCGAGGAATTTCTTCTTCTCCCATTTGCCGGCGCGCGTGGAGGCGTTGGCCTCGGGGATCATGCGCGCCAGCGCCAGCATCAGCGCCAGCGTGTGTTCGGCGACGCTGACGGCATTGCCGCCGGGGGTGTTCATCACAAGCACGCCGGCAGCGGTGGCGGCGGCCAGGTCCACATTGTCCACGCCCACGCCGGCGCGGCCGATCACGCGCAGTTTCGGCGCTTTGGCCAGCGTGTCGGCCTTCACCTTGACGGCGCTGCGCACGAGCATGGCTTCGCAATCGCCGAGGTGCTGCTCGTATTCTTTGGGATTGGACTCGATCACTTCAAAGCCAGGCTGGCGGCGCAGCAGCTCAAGCGCCGCCGGCGACATCGGTTCGGCTACCAGGATCTTCATGACTGCTTCCCGCTCTGGGCCTCCAGATACGTCCGCTGCACGGCAGCCACGCCCTTGCCCAGGGTGACCGGCAATCCCTTCTGATGCAGGATCAACTCGAGTTCGGCTACGACGGCGAACAGGTCGGCGAAGTCGAAATAGCCGAGATGGGCGATGCGGAAGATCTTGCCCTTCATCGTGCCCTGCCCGTTGGCGATGATGGAGCCGAACTGGTTGCGGAACGCCTTGACGATCTCGCCCGAGTCCATGCCCGCCGGGGCTTTGATGGCTGTTACCGACGATGACGGCGAGCCGGACGCGAACAGCTCGAGGCCGACTTCCACGGCGGCGGCGCGCGTGGCGCGGGCCAGCAACTGCGCGTTCTCCACGAGCTGCGCCATGCCGAGCTGCTTGATGTAGGCCAGCGCCTCGGCCAGCGCCAGGATGTGGCTCACGTTAGGGGTCCAGGCGCTTTCGCCTTTGTCGGCCATTTTCTTCTCGCGCTTCAGGTCGAAGTACATGCGCGGCAGCCGCGCCGTTTCGCTCTGCGCCCAGGCTTTCGGACTGACGCTGATGAATGCAAGGCCAGGAGGAATCATGAACGCCTTCTGCGAACCGCCGATGACGAGGTCGAGCCCCCATCCATCGATGTCGAGGGGCATGGTGCCGAGCCCCGTGATCGCATCGACGATGCAGAGCGCGGGAGTCTGTTTGACGATTTCGCCAATGGCGCGGACGTCGTGCGCCGCGCCGGTGGAAGTTTCCGAAGCCTGGAAGAAGACGCCTTTGGCGTCAGGGTTCTCGCTCAACGCCTGAGCCACGCGCTCCGGGCTGACCACCTGGCCGTATTCGGCCGTCAACACGACGGCGTTCAGGCGGTAGGCTTTGGCCAGGTCCGCCCAACGCTCGCCGAACTTGCCGGCTGAGAGAACCACCACCTTGTCGCCTTCGCTGAAGAAGTTGGAGACCGCGGCTTCCATCGCGCCGGTGCCGGAGCTGACGGTGATGAGAACGTCGTTCTGCGTGCCGTAGACCTCTTTGAGGTCGGCGAGCACGCGCGGGTACAACTGGATGAAGTCCTGCGTCCGGTGATGAATGTCGGACGCCATCATGGCGTGCAGGGCGCGAGGCAACAGAGGCGTCGGCCCTGGGGTCAGGAGTCGTTGCTTCTTGACATGCATGGCTGTGGGAAAATCAGAGGGAAATAGGTTAATAGGATACCAGAGATGGCGCTTCTCGATCAGCTTCAGAAGGACATGGCGGCGGCCATGAAAGCCCGCGACGAGGCCCGGCTGGCCACGCTGCGAATGATGAAGGCGGCCCTGATGAAAGAGAAAGTCGACTCGATGAAGGAGCTCGACGAGGCAGCAGAGTTGAAGATCCTGAACTCTCTCATCAAGCAGCGGAAGGACGCCGCCGAACTGTACCGGCAGGGCGGGCGGCCGGAGCTGGCGGAGAAGGAAGAGGCCGAGATGAAACTGATCGAGAGCTATATGCCGGCCTCCGCCACCGAGGAAGAGATGGCCGCCGCGGTGGCGGCGGCGCTCGGGGAAACGGGCGCAACGAGCCCGAAACAGATGGGCCAGGTGATCGCCGCCGCCCGCGCGCGCCTGGCAGGGAAGCGCATCGACGGCAAGCGGCTCAGCGATCTGGTGAAAGCGCGGCTGAGCTGAGCGGCCGTGGATCTGGTCTACCGGATGGCGTGCCGCGCGGGCGGGCGCGGCCCTTCAGCCGTTGCGCGGCTGTTGGAACAGGCGGCGGGACCCCACGCGGCCGAGCTTGGAGTGGGAATCGAGGCGCTGCGCGCCCAGGGGCAGGCGTGGATGCTGGTACAGCTCGGGCTTGCCGTCCGCCGCTGGCCCGAATCCGGCGAACACCTGGAAGTGATCACATGGCCTTCACGCCGCACTTCGGGCGCGCGCGCCTGGCGCGAGCTCGAGATCGTCTCCGAGGCTGGAGAAACGCTGGCCGAGGCGGCCTCGGTGTGGCTGATCGTGGATCTGGAGCGCCGCCGGCCGGTCCGGCTGCCCGGCTTTCTGCTCGAGCTGGACTTCCCTGCCCGCCGGACACGGATCGAACCCGCCGCGATTCCCGAACCGCCCGCCACGCCGGCTGAAGTCGATTGCCGCACGGTGCTCGAAGACGATCTGGACATCAACGAGCACGTCAACAACGCCGCTTACATCGCCTGGGCCGAAACGAGGGCGGATTGGGAGCATTTGCGGCGGTTGCAGGCGGATTACACGGGAGAAGCCCTTCTTGGGGAACGGATCACGGTCGAGACGTGGGACGTCGAACAGGGCAGCCAGGTGATCCAGAGAATCCACAGGCCAAGAGGGCTCTGCGTGTCAGTGCAGTGGTGGCGGGACCGCCTGGTGGAGTGAAGGAAGCAGCGCCGGGCGGCGGAGGAGAAAGCCGCCCGGCGCTTCAGTGGAGGAGCGGTTCGAACGAAGGTCAGTTGTAATACGCCGCGTTCTTCTCGGCGAAATGGGCGAGCTCGGCAGGCAGCTCGTCCAGGATGTAGATCGAGTTTGTCGGGCAGACGGGCACGCAAGCGCCGCAGTCGATGCACTCGGTGGGGTGGATGAAGAGCTGGGGCGTCTCTTCGTAGCCGGGCTCGTCCGGGGTCGGGTGAATGCAGTTCACCGGGCAAGCTTCGATGCAGTGGTTGTCCTTGGTGCAGGTGTCGACGATGACGTATGCCATGTGAATTTGGGCTCCGGCATGGGAGGAAGCAACTGTCATGCCAAACGCGGCGGGCGAGGAAACGCCTCATTTTCAACGACAGTCCATTCACCAACGGCTGGAGGTTGCGCGGGGCGTGGGGCATTTCGCGCACTAGCGGAAACTGCCCCGAAACGGGTATGATCTAGGGCGATTGCCGGGAGCAAGGATTATGGCCAACCAGCAGAATTCCTACAAGCCGTTCGTCCCCGTTGACATGAAGATGTCGGAGTTCACCCTCCGGGCGGTGTTGCTCGGCCTGGTGATGACTGTCATTCTGGGCGCAGCCAATGCGTATCTGGGGCTGCGAGCCGGCCAGACGATCGCCGCCACCTACCCGGCGGCGGTGATCAGCATGGCGGTGCTGCGGCTGTTCCGCGGATCGATTCTTGAAGAGAACATGGCCCGCACGGTGGGCAGCATCGGCGAGAGCGTGGCTGCGGGCGCGATCTTCACCATCCCGGCGTTTGTGATCGTCGGAGCGTGGCAGCGGTTCGACACGTTTGAAGCCTACTGGCAGTCGAGCGCGCTGATGCTGGTGGGAGGCACGCTGGGAATTCTCTTCGTCACGCTGCTGCGCCGCGTGATGGTGGAGGACCCGGAACTGCCGTTCCCGGAATCGAAGGCTGCGGCCGAGATCCACAAGGCGGGGCAGCGCGGCGCCGACGCGGCAAAGACGCTGTTTCAGGCAATGGGCGTGGGCGCGTTTGTGTATCTGCTGGGCGAGTTCCGGCTGTTTTCCGCCAGCCGCGATTTTCTGCTGAAGGTGGGTGAACTTGGCAAGAGCGCGGTGAAGCTGGGCGCGGCGGGCGAGGCGGCGGCGGGCGGGTGGACGAAGTTCTCGCTGCCGGCGGTGGCGCCCGCGTATCTGGGCGTCGGATTCATCATCGGGCCGCGGCTGGGGGCGTTGAACTTCGCCGGCGGTTTGACGGCGTGGGGGCTGCTGGTGCCGCTGCTGGTGTACTTCCTGGGTCCGGAGCTGGCGGGCAGCATTCCGGCGGGAGCGGGCGAAGAAGCCTGGGACGGCATCTCGAGCCAGGTGTGGCGCAACATTGTGCGGCCGATCGCGGTGGGCGGCATGCTGGTGGGCGCGGCGACGACGATGTTCCGGATGAGGAAGTCACTGGCCGCCGGGATTCAGCGGGCGGTGGCGGATCTGAAGAAAGCCAGCGGGCAGGCCGAGGCGGTGGACCGCACGCAACAGGACCTCAGCTTCAAGGTGGTTTTGCCGGGCCTGATCGCGACGCTGGCAGCGATGATTGTGCTCTACAACTACTTCGCGCAGTCGCTGGCCGGCGCGGTGGTGGCGGCGGTGGTGATGATCGTGCTCGGGTTCTTCTTTGCCGCTGTCTCGGGCAATCTGGTGGGCATCATCGGCTCATCGAACAACCCGATTTCGGGGTTGACGCTGTCGACGCTGATCGTGGCCGCGCTGCTGATGGTGGCCATCGGCGTGAAGGGGCTGGCGGGCGTGGCCGCGGTGTTGGGAGTGGCCGCCGTGGTGTGCGTCTCATCGGCGGTGGCGGGCGAGATGCTCCAGGATCTGAAGGTGGGCCACATTCTGGGCGGCACGCCGCGATCGATGCAGATCGGCGACCTGATCGGCATTCTGATCAGCGGACTCCTGCTGTTCTTCCCGCTGTGGATCCTGCATGAGGGCAACATCCGGGAGGGCGGCATCGGCTTTGGCGATCCCAAGCTGTCGGCGCCGCAGGCTGGGCTGATGGCCATGCTGAGCCAGGGCATCGTGGGCGGCTCGATGGCGTGGCCGCTGGTGCTGACGGGCATCTGCATGGGGCTGGCGCTGGTGCTGTTGCAGGTGCGCAGCCCGATGTTGTTCGCGGTGGGGATGTATCTGCCGCTGGAGACGACGTTCGCCATCTTCACGGGCGGCGTGATCCGCTGGCTGATGGAGCGGGCGCGCGACAAGCGGGATTTCAACGAGCCGCAGAAGGCGCGGATCGAGAACGCGGCAATTCTGATCGCCTCGGGGCTGATCGCCGGGGAGGCGCTGATGGGGATGGTGAAAGCAGGGTTCGCCATTGGGGACAAGCCGCTGTCGTCCATCTTCAGCTTCTTCCAGACGCCGCCGATGGCCGCAGGGCTGGCGATGCTGGTGCTGCTGGCGCTGGTGCTGATCCGCTGGCCGCTGGCCAAGGCGGGCAGCCCGGACGAGCCCGCGCCGCCGGCGGCGATCGTCTGAGAATTGGACTGCTCACCCTTGAAGCGGCCGCGGCGCAGCGGCAAAGTTGCGGCGGGACCGCCAGAAGCTGGTTTTCACCCGCTGTCGAAGCCGACCTCTAGTAGTCGAGGATCTTGTCCGCCGAGACAATCAACTGGCCGATGGGGCCGATGCTGGCGCCCGGGCGGAGATGGGCGGGGGTGATGCCGTTGTGCTCCGCGCAATGCGGGCAGAGCATCATTTTCCCGCCCGCTTTCACGAACTGGTCGAGCTCCACCGAGATGGGTTCGCCCTTTCCCCAGGTCAAATCGATGGGCTGGCGGGAGTCTGCCAGCCGGACACCCTCCAGGTCCAGCAGCAGCGTGACGTCGGCCATGCCCTTGCCCTGGATCCTGGAGGCCAGGTGCACGGCCATTTTCACGGCGTGCAGATTGTCGGAGAAGTGAGTCAGATGGATGACGATTTTCTGCTTCTTTTCTTCCTGGGGCGCCTGTGACTGAACCAGCCCGACAGCGAGGGTGGAGCACAGGACAACAGCGATCATCCAGCTCAAAGGTTGTTTCAGGAGTTTCATTGGGTGCCTCTTTCTTCCGTGGATTCCCATTGTGGGATGTGAGTCCTCTCCCGTGTTCCGGGACATGCCCTGGGGAGCAAGGACCCGAGCGTTGGCAGACCATGCCGCCCGTGGGGCCGTGAGAACAATGAGGTCAGGACCTGGCGCCAGGCGGGAGCCGATGGAGATCGCTGCCGCCCGGGCGTCGCGCCGCGCTGTCGGCCAGAGGAAGCGGCTCCGCGCAGGGCACAGATCTGCGGCGGAGCCGGGTTCTCCATTTCATGCTTCCATCTGAAGCAGGATTTCCCGGGCAGCGGCCGTCCCCATTCCGCCGTATTCATGGTTTCAGAAGCGGAGACGCAGAGCAAGCTGGATCTGGCGCGGATCGAAAGCGGCCAGAGGCTCGCCGGCGCGCTGGAAATTCGGATTGACGGCGCGGACATTGGTGCGGTTGAGCAGATTGAAGGATTCGGCGAGGATCTGCAGGAAGAGGCGCTCCGTGACAGCCAGCTCCCGCTGCAGGCGGAGGTTCAAAGAGGCGTAGCCTGGGCCGACGAAGGCATTGCGCCCGAGGTTGCCCGTCCGGCCGAGGGGCGGGACGGCAAAGGAGCCAAAGCGGGTGGAGAAGCTGCCCGGCGTGCCGGCAGGCACGGCATCAGGCCGGTCTGCGTTGGGATCCTGGTCGAGGTTGTTGTCGCTGCCGAGCAGCAGATTCACTGGCCGGCCGCTGCCCAGTTCGAGGAAGGGCGCCGCCGACCAGCCTTTCCAGAAGCGGCCGGCCGCGCCGCCGGGCTGGATGACCGCCGCCAGCACCAGGCGCTGGCGCTGGTCGAACAGCGCCAGGCCGCGCTCGGCGCGGAAGTTGCGCATGTCCTGGGCCCGGCTATGCGGGAAGATCTCGTCTCCGTCATCAATCGCCTTGCCGAAGGTGTAGCTGGCGTTGAGATCGAGACCCGGACTCGGGCGGCCCCGCAGGGTGAAGCGCAATCCATGGTAGACGCTGGAGGCGCTGCCCTCAAACGCCATGGCTTCGGAGACTTCAGCCTCCGGGCGGAAAAAGTTCTGCCGCAACAAAGCGGGCATCGGATTGCCCGCCGCCAGGAAGGCGGCAGCACGCGCCGAGTCGGTGGGATTGACGTCCCGAGAGCGGGGCAGGTGCGTCCCCCGCACCCAGACATAGCCTGCCTCCATCGTCAGCCGGGACCGGATCTGCCGGCTCAGAATCAGATTGCCCTGCTGCGTTCTGCCCAGCTGCCAGTCCCGTGAGAAGACCACGATTCCGGTGGGGGAGGCATCGGCGGGGAATTCCGAAAGCTTCTGCGCCGGGGAGCGGAAGACCGAGGCTGCGGCACCGCCGATGAGAGTGAGCCGGGTCATCTGGACGCCATCGTTGGCGGCGCCGACCCAGGTGGCCAGGTTCAGGAGCCGGTCGTAATAGATGCCGTAAGAGCCGCGGAGGATGAGACCGGCTCTGGCAAGAGGCTGCCAGGCGAATCCGAACCGCGGTTGCAGATTGTTTTTGTCAGTTGGAGGCGAGCGGCGCAGGGAGAGACGGCTGTAGACGCCGGCCATCCGCAGCGGATCCTCGTTCACCGGCGATGCGGATTCGATGTCGTAGCGCATGCCGATATCGAGAGTCAGGCGGGGATGGAGCCGCCAACTGTCCTGGAGGAAGAGGCCCCAGCTGTTCTTGCCGGACTCAGCCGTGGGGTCTCCGAACCTCTGGGCGAAGCTGCCCGCCAGCCCAAGACCGTAAGCCTGGGCCGGGGTGAGCGGAGGCGAGCCGGCAGGAGCGCCCGGGGCAGGCTGGCTTCCGAACACAAACAACCCGTTCAGCAGGCTGTGATACGAGATCGTCGTCGGGCACAGCATCAGGTCTCCGCCGACTTTGAAGATGTGCGCGCGGGCCGCCAGGGTCATCGTATCGAAGACGTGAAAATGCTGTTCCTTGCGGTAATGGGGAAGAATGTTTTCGCGCCCCAGGAACCCGACGCCGGCGATGTTGACAGGCGCAGCGAGGCCGTTGGGAGACATGTCGAATTTCCGCTGGGCCGCGGAGAAGCGGAAATCGTTCAGCACTGCGGGCCGCAGCGTGGAGCTCAAAGCAAGGACGAGAGTCGGGTCGAGCGTCGTCAGCGCCGCTGTGCGCTCATAGGCGATCAGCCCGGAGATCTGGTCGTTGTTCTGCGGTTCAAAGGCGCTCAGTTTGCCGTGGGCGTAGTTGAGCCTGGCGGAGAGGCGATGGGCCGCGCTGATCTCGTGGTCGAACCGCGCCATGTAGGCCCCCAGGCGCTCGCTGACCGGATAGACTCCGCCGAGGTTCTGCAACGGAGTGATGCGGTAAGGGGGCGGGGCGCCTGTGGCCGGATCAATCCCTGTCCGGGCAATGGCCGCGCCACGGGCCGCGGCCAGCACGGCTGGGTGGTCCGGCTGACTGGCCGCCAGGTTCTGTTGTTGGGGGGAAAGAGCAAACACGGCCGGATTGAGGCCGACGCGGGAGAATCCGCTCTCCTGCCGGCGCAATTGTTCGAACGAGAGGAAGTACCATGCGCGGTCGGCCCGAAGCGGTCCTCCGAGGCTGGCGCCGAACTGTGCGCGGGTGTAGGGCGGATCCTTGATGGCGGAGAAGGCGTTGGTGGCGTCCAGGCTGCGATGGCGGAGGAATCCGAAGAGCGTGCCGTGGAGGTCATTGGAGCCCCCCCTGGTCACAACATTGACGACGCCACCGCTGGCCCGGCCATACTCGGCCTGGTAGCCACTGGCGAGAACCTGGAACTCCTCCACGGCTTCCATGGGGACGCTGCCACGGACGCCTCCCGTGCTTTCGTCGTTCAGATCGGCTCCGTCCATCTGCAGCGAGTTGCTCCGCGGGCGCTGGCCGAGGACATTGAAGCCGGAGGTGACGGCTGCGGCGTGCACGCGCAGCGTGTCGCGCTGAAGGCCGCCGTCGAGCAGGGCGAAATCGAGGAAGTTCCGCTGATTGACGGGCAGCCCGTGGATCTGTCCATGATTGACATGCGTTTGTACGGGGATCGTATAAGCATCGACGGCTTCGGCAGCGGCAGTCACCTCAATGACCTCGAGGCGCGACTGAGGCTGCAGCACAAACCGGATCACCGCTTCGTGCCCCAGCCGGATCTGCACAGGCGCCTGCTTTGTGCCGAACCCTTCAGCCGAGACCGTCACCTCATAGTCGCCCGGCGGAAGCGCGGGGAAGTAAGCCGGCTCATTTCCCGCAATGACGGTGCGGGTCCAGTTCTTGGCGGGCATCATCAACTCAACACGGGCCGAGGGTATGACCGAGTTGCTGGCGTCCAGTACGGAAACCTGAAGGCTTCCGTGGATGGAAGAAACCTGGCCAGACAGGATGAAGGAAACTGCAATCAGTATCGCCAGGGAGGTTTTCATAGTTTTCATTCCTGCGACTCCTTTACGTGGCACCGCCCGCAGCGGACTCCCCGGATGGAAGCGGGCCGGATCCCAGCGTCGCCAGAGGAGGTGCCACATGACACTGCGGATGAGAGAATAGCACGTTGGTAAGAATACCTCAATATCGCAAAGCGCCCGGTGACAATCCCGGCGCACCTTCCCGGGCAGGGCGGTGCTGCTCCGGGGGCCGGTGCTTCAGGCGAGGCTGGCCGTGCAGGTGCGCGAACTTCCTCCAACAGGCCATCCAGGAGGCAGGCGCCCGCTGATCAGCGGTCCCGGCAAGCGCTCAAGGGGGCCGGCGGCAGGCGGGCTGGATGAGACGGGAGAGCCGTCATGTCGAGGTTCGGCGCGCTGGTCAGAGGTAGGGTCCGTGCGCGGGGGGCTCATGCGCGGCGGCCGGGGTGCGGCCGGCAGGAGGGAGCAGGGCGAGCGGATATCATAGTGGTTTGTCGGTCGTCGCCACGCCGTTCGCCGGAAAGAGAACCTCCTGGGCCTTTCTCTACGCGGCCGTCGTGCTGACGGCGGCGGCGGCATTGATCACCGAAATCGCGCTGACGCGGATCTTCTCGGTGGTCTTTCACTACCACTCGGCGTTTCTCGCCGTGTCGATCGCGCTGTTCGGGCTGAGCGCGGGAGGCGTGCTTTCTTACGCGTTCTCGGCCCGGGGCGTGGAGCTGTACCGCAGGCTGGGCCGTTTTTCGCTGCTCAACGTGGCCGCTTTGACGGCCGCGCTGGCGGTGGCGGTGCAGTCCGGCGCGTGGCCTGCGCACTTCTGGACCCTGGGAGCGGTATATTTCGCGGCGGCGGCGCCGTTCTTCTGCACAGGCATCATCCTCTCTCTCGTGATCGCCGAGACCATCAGCCGCGTGGAGCGGATCTACTTCTTCGACCTGTTGGGGGCCGCCGCGGGCTGCCTGCTGGTGATCCCGTTTTTGAACGTGATGGGCGGCCCCGGGGCGATTCTGGGGGCGGCCGTGCTGCTGGCTGCGGCCGCGGGCGTCTGGTTCGGACTGGCCGGCGCGTGGGGAGGCCGCGTTGCAGCCACGGCCGTGGCGCTGGCCCTGGTGGGCCTGATTGTCGTGAACCAGGGCGCGCGGTTGATCGACGTGCCGGCGGCGAAGGGAAGGGATCTGAAGCGGGAGAGCTTCGTGCAGTGGAACAGCTTCTCGCGGGTCAGCGTCGTCGAGGACGGCGCGGCAGGGCCGCTGATCCTGGTGGATGCGGCTTCGAGCAGCCGGATTCCAGTGTTTGATCCGCTGGCGCTGAGCCCTAAGGAGAGGGAGCCGCTGCTGCTGCATGGATCCGGCTACGCTTACCGGCTGCGCCCCGGCGGCCGGACCCTGATTCTGGGCGCGGGCGGCGGCTGGGATGCCGCGCTGGCGCTGGCGGGCGGCTCGCGCAGCATCACCGCCGTGGAAATCAACCCGATCATCGTCGAAGCGATCATGCGGGGGCGTTTCCTTAAGGCGAGCCATTCCCTTTACAGCCGGCCGGAAGTGAGGGCGGTGGTCGAAGACGGCCGGAGCTTCGTGCGGCGGACGAGCGAACGGTATGACCTGATCGTGGCCACTCTGGTGGACACCCGCACGCCGGCCACCGCGGGAACGCACGCGCTGAACGAGAGCAGCATTTACACGGTGGAGGCGTTCCGCGATTATCTGGAGCGCCTGAATCCCAACGGCCTGCTGTCTTTCACGCACTGGGGCTTCGACCCGCCGCGGGAATCGCTGCGGCTGGCGGCGCTGGCGAGGGCCGCGCTGGAGCGCCTGGGCGTGCGCGAGCCCTGGCGTCATGTGATTGTGCTGCGGGACCAGCAGGAAGAGCTGCCCGCGCAGGGGGCGCTGGACACGGTGATCGTCAGCCGCGAGCCCTGGCCCGTCGACGAACTGGAGCGCGCCGCGCTGGAGGCGATCCGCGGCGGCCTCGAAATTCTCTATATGCCGGGGCAGGCGCAGGATTCCCTGTTTTCCGCAGTGCTCGCCAGCCCGGATCCCTCGGGGTTCTACCGGACCTACCGCTATGATGTCCGCCCCGTCACCGACGACAGGCCGTTTTTCTTTTTCACGTCACGGATGGATCAGATGCTCGGCGCGTCCCGGCAGCCGGCCGATCCGAGGAGCGAGTCAACGGCGTTGAACCTGTTCGCCCTGCTGGCGGTCAGCCTGACGGCAACGGCGGTCACGCTGGCGCTGCCTCCGCTGGTGTTCCGTTCAAGGCTCAGGCCGGCGCCGGGAGTGCCGCTCTTTCTGCCCTATTTCGTCTGCCTGGGCGCCGGATACGTGATGGTGCAGGTGGGCCTGATCCAACGCCTGGTGATGCTGCTGGGCCACCCCACCTACGCGCTCACGGTAGTGATCTTCGCCATGCTGCTATGGAGCGGCCTGGGGAGTTTTTTCAGCCGGCGCATCGTGCAGGGCGATGACCGCAGGCTGATGGCCGCGTTGGCGGCATCGTCGGTGCTGATTGCGGCGACGGCCCTGGCAGCGGGGCCGTTTTCCGATGCCGGCGCCGGCTGGGGGCTGCCGTGGAAGATGCTGGCGGCGGCCGCGCTGCTGGCGCCTCCAGCCTTTTTCATGGGCATGGCTTTTCCCGCCGGGCTGCTGCGGCTGAACCGCTGGCAGCCGGATGCGGTGAAGTGGGCGTGGTCGATCAACGCGGCCGCGAGCGTTCTCGGGTCCTGCTTCGCCGTGTTCCTGGCAGTCGTGCTGGGACTGCGCCTCACGCTGCTGGCAGGGGCTCTGCTTTATGTGGCGGCCATGGCCGCCGTAGCGGCCACGCGCGGGCGAGTGCCGGAGCCGCGCTGACGGGGCGCCTCAGATCTTGCCGTTCGATTTCCTGGCCTGGTTGGAGAGCGTGTGCCGCAGGGCGTTCTCCAGCGCTTCGCAGAAGAAGTAATCGCCCCACATGACGCTCTCGTTCACGCCGAGATTCTTGTGGACGTGATACACGCCGCCCTTGAGAATCCCCTCCCAGGCGTCGTCGCCGCGCGCCGTGTGCTTCTCGCACAGGCTTCTGAGGATATGCAGCGCGCTGGACCAGTAATAGAAGCCCTTCACCGGATCGGGCAGCATGCGGCACAGCCGCAGCAGTCCGCTGGCGGCGATCGCCGCCGCCGATGTGTCCACCATCCTGCGGGAGTCCTCCGGCGCCTGGAAGTCCCACGGCGGAATGCCGTCCGGGTTGGTGTGCGTGAGATAGTAGTCGGCGCAGCGCTCGGCGGTGTCCAGGAACCTGGGGTCGCGCGTGTATTCGTAGCAACTGCCGAAGCCGTACAGGGACCATGTCAGTCCGCGCGACCAGCAGGAGTCCGCCCGCCAGCCCTGCTGTGTCGAGTGCCGCAGGAACTCGCCCGTTTTGACATCGAAGATGCCTTCATGCGCCGTCGAGCCGTCGCCGCGCACCAGATAGCGGCGCGTGGTCAGCGCGTGCCGGATGGCGATGTCGCGCAGCTTCCGGTCGCCCGTTTCGCGCGAGGCGTAGAAGATGAGCCCGACGTTCATCATGATGTCGATGAACAGCGATTCTTCGCTGACGAAGGAGCGCAGATACTGGCCCTTCTCGACGAACCGCTGCGACAGCGTTTTGCCCGCCTGGATCAGAACATCGTTCAGCTTCGGATCGCGGCTCGCCTGGTACCAGCGGTAGTAGCTCGACAGGAAGATGAAGCCGAGGTCGTGCACGTCGCGGTCGAACTGGCGCGGCTCCAGCGGGCGGGAATACTCCACCGCCTTTTCCATCCAGAAAGTCCCGCCGCCGCCGTTTTCAGCACCGCGCCGGTGGAAGATCCACATCAGCCCCGGCAGGAAGCCGTCGCACCAGTGCGTCCATGCGGGTCCCTCGTGCTTCCACTTGCCGTTCTTCGTGTAGACAGGGTAAAACCCGGGATGCTTCTCGATCAGGCGGCTCACCTGGCGCTCGGCGAAGGCGAGCGTCTCCTCCATCAATCCGCGGTCGATTTCCGGCCCAAACTGAATCACGGTTGTTACTCTCCCCGTGTTTTCAGGGTACGCCAAACGGTCTGAAACCCGCTCGGCAGCTTCCCGCGCTGCCCGCTGACCACCAGCAGAACTGCGTCCTTCGGCGCCTGCCCCATCTCGACGGGAATCGTGCGCAACTGCGGGCGCACATTGCGCAGCACCATCTCCATCGAGCGCCACAGGTCAGGCTGGATGAGCTCCGCACGGAACTCGCCGGATTTGTTCTGGAACTCGAACCGTCCCGGCGCCAGCGCGAAAAAGCAATGGCTCACCGGGAAGTCGCGGCAGGCGATGTGGTCGAGCCGCAAGGTGACCTTCGCCCCGCGCGGCAGCCAAACCTGCCCGCCGCGCACGGCGTCGCGGGACGCCTCGAACACCACCGGATCTCCCATCGCCGACTTCGACAGATCCAGCGCCTCCACCAGCTTCAGCCGCACGTCCAGCCCTTCCGGCAGCGTCCATTCCACGGCCGGCTCGGCGGGTTGATCCTGCGGCGGCTCCTCGAAGATCAGCCGGCTCTCGCCCAGGTACTGTTTGCAGCCGCTGAACACGGCGCGGTTGCGGTTCTCCCCGCCGTTCAGGTCCACGAGCGTCATCTCCATGGACGTGGGCAGCACGTGCCGCATGCCGCCGATCTCCATCGGCGCGTAGTCGATCACCTTGTGCCCTTCTTTGAGCGGCAGGTAGGGAGGCACCTCGTCGATGTGAATCTCGATCCGCGCCATCTCCAGGGTCTCGGCATCGTTGTAGACGTGCCCCTGATAGCCCACCGGCCCCTCGGTTTTCTCGATCCGCATCAGGTAGCGGCTGGCTGCCAGGGGCACCCTGTAGTGAAACACGTGGACCTTGCGCCCGCGGAGCTCTTCCGTGCCCTGGTAGGTGAAGCGCGCCGAGCCGCTCAGGTAGATGCTCTTGGCGTGCAGCGCGAAGTCGCCCGTGCCGATGGCGCCGCCGCCCACCATGTCGCGGAGCTCGCGCTCTTCGAACTTCGGCGAGCCGGGCCAGGCGTACAGTTCCTTGCCCTCCACCAGCGCGACCTCCAGGCGGATGTTGTCCACAAAGCGGTAGCGTTTGGTTCCGGGCAGTCTCTGCGAACGTTCGATCGTCTGGACGCAGGTGAAGTCCGGCAGGCGCGACAGGTTCTCGCTGACGACGTTCCGAATCCGCGCCAGCAGGATCGTCTCCGGCTTGAGAGGCTGCATCGGGTCGTATGGCTCCTGCGCCGCCGCCAGGCAGCAGAGCAGGCACGCCGCAAGAGGCCGCCTCATGTCTCAAGTATAGGAACAGGAGCCGGTGATGAAGCCGAGCTCCCGCGCACGCAGGCCGGTTTCATCGGGTTTCCGTGCCGCGCACGAAGGCCGCGAAGCGGCCGAAGTTAGCGGTTCGCGCGAGGCGCCCCCCGCCGGGACCGCCCGCTTCCGCGGCCTGCGGCCGCTCCGCTGACGGCACAGAACACGGGCGTGCCTGCTTCCGGTGCGGCTTTCGGCAGAGCAGGTTCCGGGAAAAAGGGGAATTGTGTTCCTGTCCCCTTTTTCCGGCGACAGAGCTGGCTTTGCTATCATCGCCTTTGCCATGCCGGTGAAAGTCACGGTTTTCAACAACGGCCCCATCCGCATCGAAGGCGAGCCCGGCGAGTTCGCCGTGTACGACGCGCAGGGGAAGGAGTACGGGCTTGCCGGGCGCAGGGTGATCTCGCTTTGCCGTTGCGGGCTCAGCGCCAACAAGCCCTTTTGCGACGGCACGCACGGACGCCAGGGTTTCCAGAGCGTCTGCGAGGCGCGCGAGCTGCCTCCGCCCGCTCCAAAACCCTGAGCCGGGCCACGGCGGACTGCGCCATGGACATCCGCAAGCGGCCGTGGACCGGGTACGTCCGCTCGTGGCTCTGGACCATTCCCGCCGCCAGCGTGGTCACCGCCGTGCTCATCACTGCCGCCGTCGCCACGTCGCCGCTGGCTCCAGCCGGGCGCTGGCAGACGGGGCTGTACCGCCTGTGGGCGCGCGCCGTGCTCGCCCTGTTCGGGGCCCGCGTCCGCGTCTCTGGCGGCGAAGGACTGTCAAGCCAGGGCCATTATGTGTTCGTGTCCAACCATCTCTCGCTGGCCGACACGCCGGTGATGCTCCATGCGCTTCCAGTCCCGTTCAAGTTCCTCGCCAAGCGCGAACTGCTGCGCGTTCCGTTCATCGGCTGGTATCTGCGCCGCGCCGGCCATCTCACCGTCGACCGGCGGTCGGTGCGGTCGTCGATAGAGAGCCTGAACGAAGCCGCCCGGCTGATCCGCGAACATTCTCTTTCGGTTCTGATTTTTGCTGAAGGCCGCCGCAGCCCGGACGGAACGCTCCAGCCCTTCAAGGACGGCGCGGCGTGGCTCGCCATCGAATCCGGCGCCGAAGCCGTGCCGGTGGCCATCCTCGGCACGGACCGCGTGTTGCCGGCCAAAGACTCCTGCATCCTGCCGGGCGATGTGGATGTCCGCATCGGCGCGCCGGTTGCGCCGGCGGGATTCACGCTGCGCGAGCGCGGCGCTTTTACGCACCTGCTGGAAGAGCGCGTCCGGGCGCTTCTTCAGGCTCCGCGCGATCCCACGCCGCAGGCGGCTCGAGCCAACCCGGGCCCCGCGTGCTGATAGAATAATCGCTTGCCGTCGCGGCGGCCTGTGGAGGCAGTGTGAAGTTGTTCGCCATGTTGCTACGGTTCTTCAGCTATCTTTTCTCCTTGCTCTTTGGTCTCTTCATCGCCGGCATTTCGCTGGTGCTGCTCATCAGCGGAGCTTCGAACTACCGCTTTGACATGGTGCCGTGGGTGAAAGGCGAGACGGTGCTCTATGTGCTGCTGGGCGCCGGACTGTTGGGAGCGCTGGCGGCGGTGCTGGCGCTGCTCGGCAAATGGAAGCCGCTGCTGGTGGCGTTCACTTTCGCCTGTTTCGCGCTGCTGGTGTACGGCTTCTTCGTCAGCCCCGTGTACCGTTTCTACTCAGCCGATCAGGCGAAGTCAGTGGCGTGGCTGGCATTCGCCGCGCTGGGCGCGTTCTTCGGCTCGCTGATGCAATACTACCCGGCCGCGCGTCGGCGGTGAAGCTCGATCCGGCAAATCCTGAAGGGCGCCTCAGCCCCACAGCTCGTGCACGGGGGCGTACTCTTCTTCCTGATTCGTGGGAACGAGGGCGAAGCCGCGGCCCAGCGGGTCGTCGCGGTAGACCTTGCTGTAATCGATGCCGAGCGCCGAGTAGATCGTCGCCTCGATATCCTCGGGCCTGACATCGCGCTGCCGCGACCATCCCGGGTCCACCGTGAACGCGCCGGTGTCGTTCGTTTTTCCGATCACCGTGCCGCCCTTGACGCCTCCGCCGGCGAACAGCACCGCCTGCTGCTGGAAGTGGTCGCGGCCATTCTGGCTGTTCAGCGGGCCCACGGTGCGGCCGAACTCGCCCATGCAGACGATGAGCGTGCGGTTCAGGAGTCCAGTGCTCTTCAGGTCTGAAATCATCTCGCCGAGCGCTTGATCGAAGGTTCGCGCGAGGCCGTTGGCGTTGGCAGGATTCAGCGCTCCGGTGTAGATGCCCGAATGGTTGTCCCAACCGCCGACCGTGATCTGGATGAAGCGCGCCCCCAGATCGGCCTGGATCAGATTCCGGGCGGCCAGGCAGGCGCGCCCGATGCCCGTATTGCCGTAGCGCGCGGTCTCTTCCGTGGAGAAGGTGAACACGCGCGTGACGTTATCGTTGTACATCAGGGTGCGCGCCGTCAGGTTGAACTGCTCGTATTCGCCCACCACGGGGCCGATCTCTTCCAGCGCCCGCGTCTCGGCATCGAGTTCCAGCAGCAGGCCGTAGCGGCGGTCGAAGCCGGCGGCGCCGATGGGAGAAGTGGAATTCGGCAGTCCGCGCCCGCCGGGTGTGACGTAGAAAGGTTCCGTCCACGGCTCGAGGTATCCGCGGTTCGGCCCGCCGCCGGAATTCAGCGAGAGGAACGGGGGCAGCACCGCCTTGGGATCGCCGAGCTCCCGCGCCACCACGCTGCCGATGTGCGGAGCGATTTTGGAGAGGCCGGAGAGCGGATTGCGGCCGATCTGGATCCAGGTCTGCATCAGCCCGTGCACCACCGCGTGCGTCCGCGCGCTGCGCAGCAGGGCGATGGAGTCCAGGTGTTCAGCCAGCTTCGGCAGCAGCCCGCGCGGCCAGCGGATGCCGCCGTAGGAGGTGGGCTCCATTTCAGGCAGGGTCCACGGCCCTTCCTTCAGGTCGAAGGTGTCGACGTGGCTGGGCGCGCCGGCCATGTTGACGAACACGGCGTAGCGCGCCGTGCCCTTCACATCGGCGGCGCCGCGGGCCACCGTTTCCAGGCTGCGGCCGGGCAGGAAGAAGCTTCCGGCGACCGCCGATCCCAGATGGCGGAAAAACACGCGCCGGTCCAACGCCGGCCGGCGCCAGAACGGAACAAAGGGCACGCGCTCGTTCATTGCAGGGCCTCCCCTCAGTAGCTGAACAGGAAGTCGATCTTGTTCATCAGCGCCCACGCCAGGTCTTCCACCGCGGTGGCGCGGGCCGCGGGCGCAGCCGCGTTTTCCAGCCGTTTCAGCGCCACGTTGCGCTCGTAGTCCGTGGGCCGTCGCGACAGGAAGGTCAAGAAGATGTCTTCTACGATTTCTTCATTCGACCCGCTCCGCGCCAGCGCTGCCAGATATGGAGAAGCATTGTTGCCCGTGGCGCGGGCGCGGTTCGTGGTGAACGTCGAGTTCATCAAATTGAGCCACATCAGGATGGAGCCGTCCTGTCGCCGCGGGAGGGTGTCGCGGTTGCCCCGGTTGAAGGCGTCGAGGAAGGCGCGCGCCGTGCCGTTGCTGCGCGGCTCGCTTGTATCCGGCAACTGCGCCGCCCAGAGAAACGGCTCGGCGAAACCCTGCACCGTGTACGGCTGCGGCAACTGCGTTGCCTTCACGATGGCGTCGTGCACCTCCTCGGCGTCCAGCCGCCGCGGGATGCGCCGGGCGAACAGCGGCGCTTTGGTCATGTCCCACTCGCCGTCGTATCGGGAGCTCAACTGGTACGCCGTGCTCTGCGCCATCAGGCGCAGCAGGTCGCGGAGGTGGAAGTCCGTCATGCGGGCGTGTTCGGCGAGTTTTTCGAGCAGCCACGGGTGAGAAGCCTGGTAGGTCCATCCTTCCGGCGGCTGCTGGCGCGGATCCAGCCGCGCCGGATCCAGCCCGTCCACCGGTTCGGCCAGCGCCAGCCCGAACATCGCCTTCCACAGACGGTTGGCGTAATTGCGCGCGAACATCGGATCGGCGATCATCGAGCGCACGAACGACTCGCGCCAGTTGCCCGACGCCGGAGTGCCATCACGGTAAACGGGCGCCAGGCTCGTCACAATGATGCCATGGACCATCGCCGGGGCGCGGTTGGGGCGGTTGCCCGAGTTGGTGTTCAGGACATAGAGCCCGCTCGGGCGTTCCGCCACGTCCCAGGATTGGTAGTAGAAATCCGATTCAGCCGTGCGCCGCGCCGTCATGGTCACGCGGGCGAAATGCGCCGCCATCTGCTGCGCCTCCGTGCGCGTAACCTTCACGCCCCAGGCCGAGACGTTGTCCAGATGATACTTGCCGTTGTGGCACAGCAGGCAGTCGTAGTGCCCGATCCCGAGAAAGGTCGACGCCGTCTTCACCAGCAGCAGATCATAAGTGTCCTGCGCCGGGCCCATCGGGGCGAAGCCGCGGAGAATGAAGTTCGCGCCGGCCGTGCCGGCATCGTAGTTGTTGCCGTTCACCGTCAGCATCTCGGCGGCGATGTCGCGCCAGCTCTTGTCTTCCGTCAGCGCATTTCGGATCCACTTGTAGAGAGCGTTGCGGCCGTTGATCTGCTGGCTGCGGTTCTGGGCGGAGGCGGCGTTCTGCAACACGTCTCCCAGCCACAACGACCACTTGTCGAGGAAAGCTTCGCTGGCAAGCAGCTTCTCGATCAGGTTGTCACGCTTGGCCGGGTCCGTGTCGGCGGCAAACTCGCGGACTTCCTGCGCCGAAGGGATGCGCCCCGTCAGGTCCAGCGACACGCGGCGCAGAAACTCCTCATCGGAGGCGAGCGGCGCCGCCGGCACGCCCTCGGCCTGAAGGCGCGCGAAGATCTCTTCGTCGATGAAGTTGCGCACCGGAAGTTCGGAAGCAGGAACGGAGCGGGCGGCGCGCGTCTTTGGCAGCGACTTGGTGAACTGGAGCGTCCGCTCGTAGGCGTCCCGCCTCGCCCGGAGTCCGCGTTGCTGCACCTCGTCCGGGGCGGCAATCCAGGTGCAGTTCTGGCCGGAGGCTGGCGCTTCTTCCGGCATCGCCTCCTGCGCCACCGCCAGTCCGCAGCCCAAAACGGCCAGGCAGCCAGAAATCCCGATCAACGTGGGCAGCCGCATCCTCAGCCCTCCTTATTCCCTCAAATCTACCGCACCGGCGCTCCGCTGCCAAGCAGGTATTAGCCCAATGCAGCGCCCGAATGGTACTGTTTCCGGCCGGCCGCGCCGGGCGCGGCGGCGTTGCAGCGATTCCATCGGTGGCGTCCTACGGGCCTTTCAGCTCAGGACGGCATCGGCCCCTGAAGGGATTACATCGAGACCCGGGGCAACACGCTCGAAGATCCCCTGCTATCAGATCGACTCATCGCGGGCGGCCAGAAATCGCATCAGCCCTTCGCCTTCCTCCAGCGGGTCCGGCGGCCGCATCCCCAGACGCGCGCGGATCTCGCGCCGCAGCCACACATACAGCGCATTCGCCCCATAGAGCACGTTGCCGTGGTGCGCCCCCGTTCGCGTGTGGATCGACTCGCTGAACGCAGGCATCTCCTCCAGCTCCACCCGGATCCGCTCCATCAGCAGCCGGTCCACCAGCCGCGGCTCCAGCCCGTGCGCCAGCCCAGCCAGCCAGGTGCCGGCGTCGCAGAAGAACCACGAGCCGCCCTGCACGTAGGCGCCCGCCTTCTCCGGCTCCAGCCCGTGCGGATTGCCGGGACCGTATTGGTCTTTCTCCAGCAGATCCCCGTTGGCCTTCGACACCACCCGAAGCCCGTAAGGCGACCGGATCCGCATCGCGTGCCGGCAGTGGCGCAGCACCAGCGCGTCCGGCAGGCACTTCCTGCCGAACCCCGCAAAGGTCACGGCGGCGCCGTACAGCGCGTCTCCGCCGAAGACCTCCTGCCGCCGCAAGCTCGTCGGGAAGTAGCCCCCCCTGCGGTTGAACAGCCCGGCATAGGCGCCGCACGCGGCCCGAAAATCATCCTCCGTACAACCCAGCCCCAGCTCGCGCGCCGCCAGCAGGGCGCCGCAATGAAATCCCTGGTTCGATGACGGCACATCGCCGTCCTCGTAGTAAAACAGATCCATGTAAGTCCGCCAGCCGAGCCCTGCATTCGGCACGTCGAGCCGCGGCGGCTGGTACGCCCCGCGCTCTTCATGTTCCCGGATGAACTCATAGGCCCGGCGGCACAGGGCCAGATTCGGGCGGTAGCCTGCGCGCGCCGCCACCGCCGAAGCGATCAGGTACCACTGCGCGTTGTCTTCGTAGTTCAGCCGGTCGAAAAACAGCCCCCGCATCGCTTCGCCGAGCATTTCGGGATCGCCCAGCCCCAGCCCCGTCATCGCGGCGTCGGAAGCCCACTGCTTCCAGCCGTAGGTCACGCCGCTGGTGAAGATGAACCGGCTCTCGGGGCGCAGCAGATTGCGGCGGAGGTGCAGGTAGGCGGTATTGCGCAGGATCGCCTCCACCGGCGAGCCATCCCACCCCTTGGCGCGCGCCAGCGCCTTGTGCGCCGCCAGGCGGACGCCGTATAGCGTGCGGACCGGTTCGGCGATTTCGAACACCGCATAACGCCGCGTTTCTCCGCGCGCCAGGTGTTGCCAGCCGTCGATCTCGCCCGAATAGAAATCCGTCGGATCGCCCCACACTTTGCGGATCACGCGGCGCGCCGAGCCGTCCCCCGTCCGCAGAGCGAAGAAGCCCGCCTCGGGGTCCGCCACCTGCTGCGAGCGGTTCTCCCAAAATGCCGGACACTCGCCCACGGCGCCGTAGAACGTTCCCCCCGCCAGCGCGCCCGCGAACGGGAAAAGCTGCGCTGGCAGACGCCGCCGCTCGTCCTCGCCGGTGTCCTGCGTCAGCTCCACGCGCTGCGTTTCCTGCCCGCGCCACGAATACAACGCCGCTCCCGGCGGCGCTTCATACCGCCACTCGAGATTGAAGACCGCCGGCTCGCGCGCGTAGACGTCCGCCACAGGCGGGGAGCGGAGATCCACCATCAGCAGCCCGGCGTCGTGTCTTTCTCCCGCCCGCAGTTCCACCGGAGCGCGCCCGGGCAGTTCGAGAAGGATGCGGCGCCGCGGCGCAACCGGCTGCGCCGCCGCCGCAAGCGACAGCAGCAACTGGCGGCGGGTAGGGACGCTCACGAGAACGGGGTCAGACGTCGCAGATCGTCATCATTTCATCCAGCGTCTTCACCGGGTCGGGCGTCGTCGGCGAATATTCATGAGAAACGAAGCCCGTGTAGCCGGTATCGACAATCGCCTGCGCAATCGCCCTGTAATTCAGCTCCTGCGTGTCGTCGAACTGATGGCGCCCCGGATTGCCGGCGGTGTGGATGTGGCCGATGTGCTGGATGTTGGCGCGGATGGTGCGGATGATGTCGCCCTCCATGATCTGCATGTGGTAGATGTCATACAGCAGCTTGAACCGCGGCGAATTCACGCGCCTGCACAACTCCACGCCCCACGCCGTGTGGTCGCACTGATAGTCCTTGTGATCGACCTTGGAGTTGAGCAGCTCCATGACGATAGTGACCTCGTTGTCCTCGGCCACCTTCACCGCCTCCTTGAGCACGATGTAGCAGTTTTCGAGCCCTTCTTCGTCGCTCTTGCCGCGCCGGTTGCCGGAAAACGTGATCACATTGGGCACGCCTTCCTGGCGGGCGCGCGGGATGTTTTCGCGGAACTCGGCGAGAATTTTCTCGTGCAGCGCCTTGTCGTTGCAGGCGTCGGTCAGCCTGCCGCCGCCCGGCACCACCGTGGGAATCAGGCCGTACTTTTTCAGCACCGGCCAGTTCTGCGGCGCCTGGAGGTCGAAGCAGTGCGCCCCGAGCCGCGCGGCGTGCCGCGCCCGGTCTTCGAGCGGCATGTTCCGTCCGAAGACGCCGGGGCAGACGCCCTGCTTCAGCCGGTTCTTGCGCTGCACCTTCGGCTCAGCCGGTTGCGCGGAGGCAACAGCGGACGTGAGAGCCGCGGAGAGGAGGAAGTCTTTCCTTGTCATGATGGGATCCTTGCCAGCTATCGTATAGCAAGATGGACTCCACAATCGAGCGGCGGATCAGCCCCGGGCAATACATTGATCTGCTGAACTCGTCGGGACTCGGCGAGCGCCGCCCGGTGGACACCCCCGAAGCGATTGCGATGATGCTGGAACATGCCAAGCTGATCGCCACCGCGTGGGATGGAGAAGCACTCGCCGGGGCGGCGCGCTGCTTCACCGACTTCGCCTACGTCACCTATTGCAGCGATCTCTGCGTGCGCCGCGAATACCAGCGTCAGGGCATCGGCAGGGAACTCCTGCGCGCCATCCTCCGCGCCGCGCCCTGCCGCATCGTGCGGTTGGCCGCCCCGGCGGCTGTAGACTACTACCCCCGCATCGGATTCACCCGCCATCCATCCGCCCGGACCCTCCTGCCGGGAGAACTCGCCTGAGATGGGATTCGCGCTCTGGCTCGACGAAGAACTGGCGTGGGCGCAAGGCACCCACGAATACCGGCCGATGGGCGTAGCCGTCATCCACTCGGGCGGCGTGTTCACGCCGCGCGATTTCCGCCGCAGCCTCCGCGCGCCCGGCCGCCTCGATCCGCGTTTCGCCGGTTTCTTCGCCTCGCTCGGCGAGGTAAATGCCTGGCTCCGGCAGCGGCGCGCGCAGCCGTCACAAGGGCGCGAAAAAAAATTGCGCCGCACGCCAATTCATTTCATTCCGCCATTTTAGCCGCACCGCCGTAGTCCAGTTCGCGCCGTCCGGCCGCCGGATTTTTGGCGCCACGGGTGTAAATTGAGAGAGGGCGGACTTTTCGGGTGTGGCACGGGCCCTCACGCGGGACGTCCCGCGTTCCGCGGCTGGCTCTCCTTTCGAGGCCCCGCTTCGGCGGGGCCTCATTTCTTTGGAGGCGAACCTTGGCACTGGAATCCCTCTGTTCCGTCTTGCTGAATACCGCTGAAACCGAATCCTGGATCCACTCTTTGCCCGAAGATTTCCTGCCGTCATCCCTGGAAACAGTTGAATGGTTTCAGGGCAATGAAAATTGGTTGGCGGCACGATTTTCCGGCGACGGCGGCAGAATTCCCGGCCGCATGGAAGACATCCATTCGCCGGACGATCTTCCGTCCGGCATCGTGCTCGTACGCCCGCTGTCGGGCCGCCTCGCCTTTGCCGCGCCAGTTCCCTTCGGCATGGACCTGCACTGGTTGAAGGAGGTCGGCGAAGGGCTGCTGCGCGGAACCACCGGCATCCGCGTGCAATCGGCGGGCGCCGCCTCGGTGCAGGGCGAGTGGGCCGCGGAGTGGCTCACCGGAATCGTGCGGGAAGACGCCAACGGCGAGCCGGGCCTTCGGGTGGCCGTGACCCGGCGATCATCCTCGGGCGCAGGCGTGGAGGTGCAGGGTGGATGGTCGATCCAGGCGCAGTCCGGACTCCTGCAAGACCCCCGTGGCGTCGCCGCCGCGCTGCTCGGAGTTCATCCCCTGAACTGGGTGCGCGGGTTGATCAAAGATCTGGGCAGCCGGCGCGTCGAAGAGTTCGTCAAGAGCGCGGGCTCCACGCTGCGCGCCTTCGATGCGCTGCGCGAGTTCTGGCAGGGCCTCGGCGGCGGCGCCGAGGCCACATTCTGGGAACTGCTGCGGGAGCGCGCCCCGTGGGGCGCGGTGGCCGGATGGCTGCGGGAAGCCTTGAGCGAGACTGCTGAGTCCGCGATGCCTGCCGCTGCATGGATCGAAAAAGCAGCCGGACATCTGCCGCCGCAGGCCGCGGGGCCGGTTCTCGAATTGCTCGCGAGCATGGCAGGCAGCCCTGGCCAGCGCGAGAGCGGCACGGGTCTTCTGGCGGCGGCGCAGGCGTTGCTCAGCCTGCTCGGGAGAGAGGGCGTCGAGCCGCTGCTCGAGGCCCTGCCCCAGGCCGCCGCGCGCGAACTCGATGAACAGGCGCCGGGCGAGTGGGCGCGGGCGCGGCTGGAAGAGCTGCTCGGCGCCGCCGCTCCGCAGTCTGTCCAGTCCCTGCTGGCCCGGTTGTCGGAAGCGGCACGGAAGATGGCGGCCCCGGCGGCCGAGGCCGTCGCCAGGCAGTGGGGCCTGCGCATCGCAGCCGGCCTGAGCGCAGGGAAGGGCGAGGCGGCCATAGCCGACGCAACCTTCCGCTTCTCGGAGGAAGGGCTGGCCGCCGCGCGGCGGGTGGCTCAGGGAGACCTGAGCCCGTTGTTCGAGACAGGCGGCGCCGTGCGGCGGCTCAGACGCGGGCTTCTCACCGAGACTTTCCAGCGGCGCGTGTTTCTCGAAGTCCACGCCCCGATGCTGCGCGTCCGCCGCAAGCAGCGCGATCTGGAAAGCTTCGCTTCCGCGGAGGCTTGTCCGACCGAGGACGGGCGGCTCCAGATCCGGTATACGGCCCAGGCGTCGGACATCGTCTCGACCGACCTGCGGACGCAGACGGCCCTGGTCTTTTCGGCCGCGATCTCGGCGCGCGACGGCGAGCCGCGGCGGGATCACTTCTCGCTGAGCTTCACCGACCGCAGGCAACTGGACCCGGCAGTCCTTCAGACCCCTTATTTGCGTGTGCTGGAGGCCTACGGGCTGCACGGCGTGGCCCTGCCGGACAAGCCCTGCGCCGCCTCGCTGCATCTGCGGCTGGCGGGTTCCTGCGCGGAGGCGTGGATGAATTCGCCAGCGCCCGGATCCCCCGAATACCTGCCCGAGATGAGCCGCCTGGCGGCGGCCGTGCAGCGCATGGCGCGGCAGTGGTTGCCCGCGCTGTATCTGGCGCGGATCGAGGCCTACTCGCGCCCCAGCGCCGTGCACCCGCTGCTGGCCTGGTCGTGCAGCCCGCCGTGTTCGGGACCGAGAAAGAAGGACCTCTCGTACGACTTCATGGACCCCAGAGTGGTCGAGGCCGTGCTTCAGGCGGGCGCGGCGGAGTTCCGCCAGCGCCTGGCGGAGACCTGGAAGTTTCTGATCGACGCCGGCAGGAAACAGACTGCCGCCTACTATGAGCCTGCCGACACGCGCTACATCCTGGCCAGCGTGCGGCGGCAGCAGCGCAATTTCGTCTCCCTGCTGACCGCGGATGCCTTCCTGGTGGAAGCGGTCCTGAATGTGGCCGCGTGCGCCCGCGAGGTGGACCGGCTCGCGCGCGTGGCGCCGAAGGCGGCGGTAAGCGAGATGGCGCGCTTCTCGCGCGAGATGGCGGAGACCTTCCACCGCAGGCTGCGCCGCCTCTACGCGGGCGATGAGTTCCTCGCTCTCGGCCCGCTGTTCTTCCTCACCGCCACCAGCGCGCTGGCGGGCGGCAGCGGGAGCGGTGGAGAGGTAGCCGCCGTGCTGACTCTCGAGTGCGGTGAAGGCAAAGCGTCCTATGCGAACGAGGCGGCGCGGCGCCTCTTCTGACGGGGGCGCTCAGAAGAGCCGGTTCTGGCCGTAGTTGGGGCGCAGCGGCACGCCGAAATACTCGAACGCGCGCGGCGTGCCGACACGGCCCCGGGGCGTGCGGTCGAGGAAGCCGAGCTGCATCAGGTACGGCTCGTAAACTTCTTCGATCGTGTCCGGCTCTTCGTCGGTCGAAGCGGCGATGGTGTTGAGGCCGACCGGGCCGCCGCCGTATTTTTCGAGGATCGTGAGCATGATCTTCTTGTCCACCTCGTCCAGGCCGAAGCGGTCGACCTCGAGCAGGTCGAGCGCGTCGCGCGCCACCGCCAGCGTGATGTGGCCGGAGGCGCGCACCTGCGCGTAATCGCGGACGCGGCGCAGCAGCCGGTTGGCGATGCGCGGCGTGCCCCGGCTGCGGCGGGCGATCTCTTCCGCGGCTTCCCCGTCGATGGGCGTCTCGAGCAGGCGCGCCGCCCGCAGCACGATGCGCGTCATCTCGGCTGCGTCGTAGTGCTTCAGATACAGGATCAGGCCGAAGCGGCTGCGCAGCGGCGCGCTCAGCAGCCCCTGGCGCGTGGTCGCGCCCACGCCGGTGAAACGGTGCAGCGGCAGCGAGTGTGTCCGCGCCCCCGGCCCCTGCCCGATCACCACGTCGATCCGGAAATCCTCCAGCGCCGAGTAGAGCACCTCCTCGACATCCGGCATGAGGCGGTGGATTTCGTCGATGAAAAACACCTGGCGCTCGCGCAAGTTGGTAAGAATACCCGTCAGGTCGATCTTGCGCTGGAGCAGCGGGCCGCTGCTCAAGTCGATGGGCACGCCGAGTTCGGCCGCGATGATGGTGGCCAGCGTCGTCTTGCCCAGTCCCGGCGGCCCGATCAGCAGAACGTGGTCCATCGCCTCGCCGCGCAGGCGCGCGGCCTCGATCGTCACAGAAAGCAGCTCCTTCACCTTCTCCTGCCCGGTGAAGTCGGCCAGCGCGCGCGGCCGCAGCGAGGCCTCGAATTGCAGCTCTTCGGGGGCCGCTTCGGGCGAAACAAAACGCCGGGATTTGTTTGAATCTGGCATCCGGTCCGGCACTACCGATTATCGCAACAGCTCGAGGGCGCGGCGGAAGATGGTTTCAAAGCCCTTGCCGGCGAGCTCCTGCGAGGCGCGCCGCGCGGCGGTCTCGGCGGAGGCGCGCTGCGCGCCGAGATTGACCAGCGCGCTGACCACGTCGGATTCTTCGGGAGAAAGCAGCACCGCCGGCGCGCCCGGCAGGCCGGCCGCCCGCCGCGGGCTTTCGTCGATCTTGTCGCGCAGTTCCAGCACGATCCGCTCGGCGGTTTTCTTGCCGATGCCAGGCACGCGGGTCAGCTTCTGCACATCGGCCGAACGGATCACCCCGGCCAGATCTCCGGCGGCAATGCCGCTCAGCACCGTGAGCGCCAGCCGCGGACCCACGCCGCTCACTGTGATGAGCTTTTCAAAGAGCGTCTTTTCTTCGGCGGTCAGGAACCCGTAAAGCTGGATCGCGTCTTCGCGCACCACCGTGTGAATCCGCAGGCGCACCTCCTCGCCAGGCGCCGGCAGCGCCGTGAAGGTGGAGATGGGCACGGCGACGTCGTAGCCCACGCCCTGGGCTTCGACGATGGCCTGGTTGGGGTGCTTCTCGAGCAGGATGCCGCGCAAGTGTGCGATCATGGCGAAACTCCATTTTCGCAGGCGCGCCGGGCGCGCGGCGATATGCTGGAAACAGATGGCTCGCCGGATGTTCTACGCACAGGAATGGAAGCCGGGGCGGGCGTTCCTGCGAGGCGAGGCAGCCGGGCACCTGCGCCGCGTGCTCCGCGCCGAGCGCGGGCAACTGTACGAATTGTCCGACGGCGAGCGTATGTGGCTGGGGCGGATCGAGGGGTTTTCCAATGAGACGGTGGAATTCGCGCTGGTGGAAGAGCTGCCTGCGGTGCGCGTGCCTGCGCCCGTGCATCTTCTCGCCGCGCTGTTCAAGTTCGATCACTTCGAGTGGATGATCGAAAAGGCGACCGAGCTGGGCGTGGAACGCATCACGCCGGTCGTGAGCCTGCGTTCGGAGAAGGGACTGGAGGCGGGAGCGGAAAAGCGCCGCGCCCGCTGGGAGAAAATCGCGCGGGAGGCGGGGCAGCAGTCCCGCCGCGTGCGCCCGCCGGAGATCGGCTCCGTGCTGAGCCTGTCAGACGCGCTCGCGGTGGAGGCCGATGTGCGCCTGTTGCTGGACGAAGACGCAGGCGCGCGCCCGGTATTGGCCGGGGCCGGGCTCAGAGGTGGCAGCGTGGCGATTCTGTCTGGACCGGAAGGCGGATGGGATGATCGTGAGAGAGAGGCAGCTCGCGCCGCGGGGTGGGAGCCGGTATCGCTGGGTCCCATGATTCTGCGCGCCGAGACGGCGGCTGTGGCGGCGGCAGCCGTGGTGATGGCAGCGCGGTCAGCAAGGTAAGAAAAGGGGACAGGAACACAATTCCCCTTTTTCCCTCGGCTAAGCCTGCTGAGAACCGCGACGGAAGCCGTGTTCAGCAGCTCGAGCGAGGCGGCCGAATGCCACGCAAGCGAGGGGTGAGAGACTGAATCATATGCGGGCCGGGTGGCGCATCATCGCATGCCATTCCGCAAGTGATCGTATTGGAATCGGTGACTGTATTGGATTGGCACCAATAAGCCAGCGGGGCGGCTCGCGCCGATTCTGGTCCGGGAAGATGTCCCGCAGGGTTCAGGTGGCTTGCACGAAGACCGGGGGTGGAGTGGTGGCTGGCCCTGAAGCTGAAGGATCGGGGTAACCAGTGGAGGCGAAAATTGGTGCCAGGCGGGCCTGTCCCCGGTTTTTTCGGGGGTGCCGGCGGCCAGCGGGGGGAGTATGGCGTCCAATCAGGCGGGGCAGCAAAGGCAAAGGCCCCGGCCGATGGCCGGGGCCTCTGTCATAATCGGGCAACGTCCTACTTTCCCACACACTTGCGCGTGCAGTATCATCGGAGCTGAGGGGCTTAACTTCCGTGTTCGGGATGGGAACGGGTGTGTCCCCCTCGCTATGGTCACCCAAAGCCTGAAGAGCTTGCGGGGACTGAATATTGATGGGCAATCGCAGAAGCCACAGAGCGGAATCTGTGTGCGTGGTAAATCTTATGGTCAAGCCGAACGGGCTATTAGTACCGGTAAGCTCAACGCATTGCTGCGCTTACACATCCGGCCTATCAACCTGGTCGTCTTCCAGGGCCCTTGTTACCTTACGGTTGGGAGATCTCATCTTGGGGAGGGTTTCGCACTTATATGCGTTCAGCGCTTATCCCGACCGAAGTTCGCTACCCAGCTATGCCACTGGCGTGACAACTGGAACACAAGAGCTTCGTCCACCCCGGTCCTCTCGTACTAAGGGCAGACCCCCTCAAATCTCCTACGCCCACCACAGATAGGGACCGAACTGTCTCGCGACGTTCTGAACCCAGCTCACGTACCGCTTTAATAGGCGAACAGCCTAACCCTTGGGAGCTTCTTCACCCCCAGGATGCGATGAGCCGACATCGAGGTGCCAAACCGGAGCGTCGATGTGGACTCTTGGCTCCGATCAGCCTGTTATCCCCGGCGTACCTTTTATCCGTTGAGCGATGGCCCTTCCATGCAGAACCACCGGATCACTATGCCCTGCTTTCGCACCTGCTTGACTTGTAGGTCTCGCAGTCAGCCTGGTTTATGCCATTGCACTCGAAGGAGGATTTCCAAACCTCCTGAACCAAGCTTTGGGCGCCTCCGTTACCGTTTAGGAGGCGACCGCCCCAGTCAAACTACCCGCCTACCCAGGTCCCTGCCCCGGATGACGGGGCTAGGTTAGAATCACAGAACGATCAGGGTGGTATCTCAATGGCGGCTCCACCGAGCCCGAGAGCCCGGCTTCAAAGCCTCCCACCTATGCTGC
>CAKZUE010000008.1 GCA_937920635.1 uncultured Bryobacteraceae bacterium | reverse complement strand
GGGTGTCCGCTCGGCCGCGGGCTGCGCCCGCTCCCTTGCGGCTCCGTTTGGCTACAGCGGGTTCAGTGGCGGCGGAGTTTCAGGAAGTGGGTGGCGCAGGAGATGCAGGGGTCGTAGTTGCGAACCGCCTGTTCGGCGCGCCAGGCGATCTCTTCGTTGTTCAGATCCAGCAGGCGCGGCACGTAGCTCCACAGGTCTTCTTCCATGCGTCGGAAGTTTTGCGCCGTGGGCGGGACGATGCGCGCGGCGGTGACCAGTCCGTTCTCATCGACGCAATAGCGGTGGTAGAGAAGGCCGCGGGGGGCCTCGGTGGCGGCCATGCCCGTGCCTTCGCGGGGACGCGCCACGAGGCGCGGGGCGGGCGGGGGCTGGTAAGCTTCGATGAGCCGGATGGCCTCTTCGCAGGCGAAGACGAGTTCGACAGCGCGGGCGATGATGCTGCGGAACGGGTTCAGCACCGGCGGCTTGAGTCCGGCCTCTTCGGCGGCGCGGCGAGCCCCGGGCGTCAACTGCGCGTAGTTCAGGTTGAAGCGGGCCAGCGGCCCCACATGATAGGAGCCGCGCTCGCGCATCACCGAGTGCAGGGCGTTGGAGTGCTTCACGTGCTGCTCGACGCTGTGTTCTTCGAACTCGGCGGCGTCGATGTCGAGGCCGCGGTTGGAGACGATGCGGCCTTCGTTGAGCGCGTACTCGTCCGGGTGGGAGAGGGCGACGAACTCGTAGTCCTGCTCGAAGTCCGGGAACTCGAGCGAAGCGGTGATCGAGACGGTTTTCAGGGACGCTTCCAGCGCCCAGCGCAACTCGGGAAGGAGCGCTTCGAGTTGGTCCTTCGCCGGGACGCGGTAGAAGCCGCCGACGCAGGCGCTCACGGGATGGATTTCACGCCCGCCCAGGGTGCGGACCAGCTCGTTGCCGAGCTTCTTGAGCCGCAGCGCCATTTTGACGGCCTCGGGGTCTTTGCCTGCGACTTCGAAGGCGTCCTGGCAGCCGAGGAAGTCCGGCAGGTGCAGGAAGTAGATGTGAAGCGCGTGGGACTCGATCCACTCGCCGCAATAGAAGAGGCGGCGCAGAGCGCGGATGGAGGGATGGATCTGGAGCCCAAGGGCGCGCTCCAGCGCATGCGTGGAACTCATCTGGTAGGCGATGGGGCAGATGCCGCAGATGCGGGCGGTGATGTCGGGCACTTCCATGAAGTGGCGCCCGCGCAGAAATCCCTCGAAGAGCCGGGGAGGCTCGGGGATGCGCAGTTTGAGGTCGAGGATCTTGCCGGCCTTCACTTTGATGTGGAGTTCGCCTTCGCCCTCGACGCGGGCCAGCACGGGCACTTCAATCTTGTTGACGCCCGATTTGGAGGCGGATGCGGGGGTCATGACCTGGGAACCTCCTCAAACACTCTGCGGAACGGCCACGCCCAGCCGTTGTAACTGCGGAAGGCGCGCTCCACCTCGTCGCGCGCGCAGCCGAGGACGCGGAACTGCGAGGCGAGGCTGTGGGCGTTCGAGTTCTCCATCGGGCCGAAGCAGCCGTAGCAGCCGCGGTTCATGGACGGGCAGATGGCGCCGCAGCCCGCCTGCGTGGCGGGGCCAAGGCACGGCACGCCGCCGGCCACCATGATGCAGGTGTTGCCGCGCCGCTTGCACTCGAGGCAGAGGCTGTAGGTGGGGATGTTGGGCTTGCGGCCGGCGAGGGTGGCCGAGATCAGCTCGATCAACTGATGCTTGTTGATCGGGCAGCCGCGCAGTTCCAGGTCCACGGGGACGTGCTCGGCAATGGGCGTGGACGTCTTCAGGGTGGAGATGAAGTCCGGCTTGGCGTAGACGAGCCGGACCCATTCGGCGGTGTCGTGCCAGTTGCGCAGCGCCTGGATGCCGCCGGCGGTGGCGCAGGCGCCGATGGTGACCAGCGTCTTGGCCTGGCGGCGGATGCGCTGGATGGCTTCGGCGTCATGATGGGTGGTGATCGAGCCTTCGACGAGCGCGATGTCGTAGGGGCCTTTGGCCATGCGGCGGCTGGCCTCGGGGAAGTAGGCGATCTCGACCGCCTCCGCCACGGCGAGCAGCTCGTCTTCGGCGTCGAGCAGGCTGAGCTGGCAGCCGTCGCAACTGGCGAACTTGAAAACGGCGATGCGGGGCCTGGTTCCGTTAGAGCTCATAGAGATCCAGATAGGGCTTGATTTCGGGATAGGAGAACACCGGGCCGTGCTTGCAGACGAAGTACGGACCCATCTGGCAGTGGCCGCAGAAGCCGGCGCCGCATTTCATGTTGCGCTCCATCGAGAGATGGATCTGCTCCGGCGGCAGACCGCGGGCTTCCAGTTCGCGCGCGGCATAGCGCATCATGATCTCCGGCCCGCAGATCATGGCGACGGTCTCTTTGGGCTGCATCCTCACCAGCCGGAACAGCGTGGTGACGACGCCGACATGGCCGCGCCATGTGACGCCGCCGTAGTCGACGGTTGAGAGCGCCTGGGTGTCCGGCAGCAGGCCCCAGGCGGCGAATTCCTTCCTGTAAAGAAGATCGCGCGGGCTGCGGCTGCCGTAGAGAATGACCAGCCGGTTGTAATCGCCGCGGTGGCGCAGGATGGAGTAAATGGCCGGGCGCAACGGGGCCAGCCCGATGCCGCCGGCCACGATCAGGACGCTCTTGCCGCGGGCTTCCTTCAAAGGCCAACTGGAGCCGAAGGGACCGCGCACGCCGATGAAATCGCCCGGCTGCCGGGTGACCAACTGATAGGTGACCTGCCCGACGGATCGGATCGTGTAGGTGAGCGATTCGCGCACCGCCGGATCGCCCGAGATCGAGATGGGCAGTTCGCCCACGCCGTAGACATAGAGCATGGAGAACTGGCCTGGCTCGAAGGCGGAAACGGGATCTCCCGGCGGAGGCGCCACAGTGAGAGTGAACGTATCGTGCGTCTCTTTCGAGACGGATGTGACGCGCACCGGCACGGGCTCCATCACGGGGCGCGTGGCCGGAGGGGCGGCCGAGGCTGCCGTGCTCATGGGCGCCGCGCTCCTTTCGGGGAGTAGACGTCGAGCGTCTGGAGCCGCGTGGCGCGCAGCCGCTCGGCCACCAGCGCCAGCGCGCGGCGCATGATGTGGAAGCCGAACTCGTGGTCCTCTTCGCAGAGATTCACCACGCGGGCGCCGTCGAAGGCGAGCGCGCGGACCGGCTCCAGGCAGCGGGCGCGGAACTGCTTGCTGGTGTTCTCGAGCAGCGAGGACCAGCCCAGTTCGTCGCCCGCCTCGAGCGTCTGGATGATGATCTGGCGGCCGGGCGCGCCCATCTCGAGGGCGATCTTGCCGTCGAGGATCAGGTAGAAGAGGCTCGACGGATCGCCCTCGCGAAAGATCACTTCGTCCTGATCGAAGTGCACCTCGAAGGCGAGCTTCGACAGCATGTCGACGTATTTCTCGGGCAGCCCTTCGAGAAAGGGATGCGCCGTCAGCACGGTCTTCATTTCAGACGGAGCCATGGTTCAATCCTTCGTTGCGAATGAAGCGGCTGCCGCAGCGCTGAGCTGAAGCTGCCGGAATTCTTCGGTGATATCGATACCCACGGGGCACCAGACGATGCAGCGGCCGCAGCCCGTGCAGCCCGGCGTGCCGAACTGCGCCTGCCAGCGGCCCAGCTTGTGGCTGAGCCAGTGGCGGTAGCGCGCCTTGACGCTGGAGCGCACGCTGCCCCCGTGGATGTAGGTGAAGCTCTGGGTGAAGCAGGAATCCCACAGGCGCCACCGTTCCGCCTCGCGGCCGTCGATCGACGTGCGGTCTTCGTAGTTCACGCAAAAACAGGTGGGACAGACCGACGTGCAGTTGCCGCAGGCGAGGCACCGTTTGGCGACATGGTCCCAATGCGGGCTGTCGAACAGGGCGTCGATCAGCTGCGGCGCGGCGTGGGCGTCGAGCCGGCGCGTCTGCGCCGCCGCGGCGCGAGCGCAGCCCTCCTCCACCGCCCGGCTCCAATCCGGCGGCGCCGGCGCGGCGCCGCAGGCTTCCAGCAGATCCATTCCCGCAGGCGAGCCGGCTTCGGCGAAGTATTCAGGGGCGTCGCCCTCGGCGAACTCGCTCAGCGCGATGTCAAAGCCCGAGCGCGCGCGCGGGCCGCTGCCCATCGAGGCGCAGAAGCAGGTGGGAGCGGATCTCTGGCAATGGATGGCGATCAGGAACGCGCCCTGCCTTCTGGCGCGGTAGATGTCGTCCGCATACCGGTCGCCGAGCAGGACGCGGTCGAGAACGGCCAGCGCGGCCAGATCGCAGGGGCGCACGCCGACAAACGCGCACCTGGCCGCGGGCGGCGGATTGTCGAGGATGCGGAACCAGCCGTTGTCGCGCCGCGCGGCCATGATCCGGACCAGGGGCAGGTGTAGCACGGCTTTGAGGCCCTCGGCGCATGTCCAGTGATGGAACAGCGCGGCGCTGTTGTCCGGCTCGAGCCGCGCGCGCCCCGGCGCCAGTTCCTGCGTCCAGCCCCGCGGCAGGTCCGCGCAGCCAGTGATGGGCCTCCAGTGCAGCGCCGCGTCTTCGACCTTCGGCCCGTACACCTGGTAGCCCTGCTCCCGGAGGTGCGCAATCAACGCATCGAGCCCTTTTTCGTCCAGCCGGTATGACTTCTTGCGCATGAGGCCGTCAGCACTCTCCCGTTCAGTTTATATCAGAGTTTCAGGTCTGAATCTAGGGTTCATTTCGCCCGTTGCGGCCGCGCGCTGCGCCGCGAGGCAGCGGCCGCAGCCGCGCGACGTGGGCAGACCCGGCTGAAGCCGGAGGGAATCCGTGAGCGGGGACCGCTCACTCTCGGGCGCTGCGCGCCCTGCGTTGGCGGCACAGAAGCGCGCTGGCGCGGTTGCGGGAATCTCTCAGCCGCCTGCCGGGCGGTCAGTTGGCATCCGCCACGGTGTGATAGGTGCCTGTGATCAGGTCGGCGAAGGTGAGGTGCTCTTCGGTGATGGCGGCCCAGAGGGCGCCCATGAGGCTGACGACGGGCACCGTGTTCGAGAGCACGCGCTTGACGCGGTGGATGGGCTCGCCCTGCCGCCCCTCGCGGGTGATGAGAATCAGGCCGGCGGCGAACTGGCCGGGCGTGCGGCGGCCGACGGCGGCGTGGAGGAAGTGGTAGATCGAGGCCAGCAGCCAGAGGCAGGCGCCGAGTCCGGCATGGAAAGCGGCGCTGGCGGGCCAGTAGCCGACGATGCCGCGCACGAGCGCGAGGAACAGCGAGAAGCCCACGAGCACGAAGGACAGATCGACAAGAAAAGCAAAGGCGCGGCGTGCAGGCGAAGCCACCGGCATGCGGCGCTGCGCGGCGGCGAATTCGTGCGCGCCCGGCGGCGGGGCGTCGAAGTCAAGAGCGATCTGCTGCGGCGGCGCGGCCGGCGGCGCGGTGCGGCTTCTCCGCGAGGAAACGCGGCGGCGGGGCGGGGCTGGGGACAGGTATTGATCGAGACCGATGACATTGGTGGGATCCCGGAACAGGGGAGGCTGCACCGGCGCAGTGGTGCGGACCGCCGCGCCGCCCTCCTTGACGTAGAACCGGGCGCGCGCCGCGGCGGAGACGTCCTCCTGCACCGCCGGCGCCGCCGCAGTGGCGACATACTGCGCCGCCGCGCCTGTCCTGCGCCCGGGACCGCCATCCAGCCGCCTCTGGCAGCGCACACAACGGGAGTGGGATCCGGAAATTTCCGCGCCGCAATATCTGCAAGTCATGCCATGCCTCCGAAACGCCGGAGACGCCACGCGGGCGTCTGGTCCTCTCTGCGGCTCGCGGCTCCCCCAGTCTTCCGGGCCCGTCTTGCGGGCTTCTTTCAGCTCATGCTAGGTTTGAGCCTTGAGCGCTTCTCTGTTCCGACGACGGCGTTCCGAGGCACGTCTGCGCCGTGCGTATCACTATGTAAGTAACATAATCGGGCGGATTTGTCACGTCTTTTTTCACGCGGCGCTGGCGGCGGGGGCAGGGAAACGCTGTTTCATGCTGCTCGGGGTGGCGGCGTGTCTCTTGCCGCCCGTGCCGGCGCAGGCGCCGTTGCCTTCGTATGAAAAGGCGACAGTGATCGAGCGGCGGGATCCGCCGCCGGAAGGCATCGTGGTAGTGCGGGCTCTCCAGCAGGAGCGCGAGGGAAGCCGCTACCGCCTGCGGGGCAACGCCGAGATCGAGACCAGCGAGATGCTCCTCCGGGCGGAGGAAATCGATTACGACCAGGAAACCGGAGCGGCGGAAGCGCGCGGGCGCGTGCATTACATCAATTTTGTGAGTGGGGAACAGCTTTGGGCTGAAAGGATGGAGTATAACCTGAACGACGGGGACGGCTCATTTTACAGGGTGCGCGGGGCGGCATATGGAAAAATTGACTACCGTCCAGGTGTTTTGCGAACAGAAAATCCATTTTTCTTTGATGGGGATTGGGCTGAAAAGATCCAGCAGCGCTATATTTTGCACCGCGCAACCATCACCAACTGCACGGGTATCAATCCGTGGTGGAAGCTCCAGGCGCCGGTGATTGATGTGATTCCGGGGCAGCGGGCGATCGCGCAGCGCAGCTGGTTCAAGCTGCGGGGCGTGCCGGTGCTCTACGCTCCGGCGTTCTACAAGGATCTCCGCCAGGGGGCGCGCAAGAGCGGATTTCTTTCTCCCAGCGTGGGCAACAGCAACCGCCGCGGGCTGATGTATGGCGTGGGCTATTTCTGGGCCATCAACCGCAGCTACGATGTCAGCTACCGCCCGCAGTACTTCACGCAGCGCGGGCTGGCGCACACGGTGGATTTCCGCGGGCGCCCGACGCAGAACAGCGAGTTCAACGCCTTCATCTACGGCATCCGCGACCGCGGGCGGCTGCTGGATGGCGGCGCCCGCGTCAAGGAAGGCGGATATCTGGTCGCTGCGCAGGGGCGGGCGCTGTTGCCGGCGGGTTTCTACGCCCGCGGCGCGGTGAACTACCTGAGCAACTTCTCCTTCCGCCAGGCGTTCACCGAGAGCTTCAACGAAGCCGTGTTCAGCGAAGTGAACTCGGTGGTTCACGTGTCACGGGACTGGGCGGGCCAGCACTTCAACGCCGTCTTCTCGCGCCAGGAGAACTTTCAGAGCGCCGAGCCGGGCGACACGATTCTGTTGCGCAAGCTGCCGCAGTTGGAATGGAGCAGCCAGAACCGCGAGCTGTTGCGGGGACCGCTGCCGGTGTGGGTGAGCTGGTCGGCGGCAGCCGGCCTGTTGCGGCGCAGCCAGCCGCTGTTCCAGACGAGGCAATTTGTCGAACGCGCCGACATCGCCCCGCGGCTGATGACCGCGCTTCGGTGGAAGGAGTTCCATCTGGCGCCCTACATTGCGCTGCGCGACACCTACTATGGCTCCTCGTTCCGGACGGCGCTGGAAAAAGAGATGGGCAAGGCGGTGACCGGCGATGGCATCAACCGCATCACGCGCGAAGCAGGGGCGGATCTGGCTCTGCCCGTGCTCGTGCGGATCTTCGACGCGCCGCGCTGGATCGGAGGCAGGGTGAAGCACTCCATCGAGCCGCGCGCCTCCTTCCGCACGGTGGCAGGGGCGAGCCGGTTCGACCGGCTGATCCGCTTCGACGAGCTGGAACTGATCTCCGACACCACGGAAGTCGAGTACGCGGTGACGCAGCGGTTGTGGCGCAAGGGGCGGGACAACGTGGTCCGGGACCTGCTCGTGTGGGAGGTGCGGCAGAAGCGCTTTTTCGATCCCGATTTCGGCGGCGCCGTGAGAGCGGGGCAGCGCAACGTGGTGGTCAGCGCGGCGGAGCTGAGCGGCTTTGCGTTTCTCGACCGCCCGCGGCGCACGTCGCCAGTGGTGAGCGCGCTGCGGGCGCAGCCGCGCGATTCCCTCGGCTTCGAGTGGCGCGCCGATTACGATCCGCTGCGGGGGCGGATCACGAATTCCAGCCTGACGGTGGACACGCGTGCGCCCAGCTATTTCCTGTCATTCGGCCACACCAGGGTTTCCTGCGTGCCGCTGACTGCCGTGGAGGCGGTGGAGCGCGAGGCGTTCTGCCGGAGCGCGCCGTCGGGGCAGATCCTGTCTCCGCCATCGAACCAGATCCGCGGCACGCTGGGGCTTGGCAACGAAAACCGGCGCGGCTGGAACGCGGGCGCCTTCGGGGTTTACGATTATTCGACCGGCGTGCTGCAATTCTTCAACACACAGCTCACCTACAACACGGAGTGCTGCGCCTTCAGCGGGCAGTACAGGCGCTTCAATTTCGGCGCGCGGAGCGGAGAGAACCAGTTCCGGCTGGCGCTGGTGATCGCCAACATCGGCAGTTTCGGGACGCTGAAGCGGCAGGAGCGGCTGTTCTGAGGCCGGAGCCGGCTTGCGGGCGGGACTCAGGAGGCGTCTTCGTCCTGACCGGCGAGCTCGGACAGACGCTGGTCGAGCAGGGCAAGGCGGGCGGCGATGCGGTCCTGCGCGCGCTCGAGCTGCCGCAACTGATCGGCGAGATGAAGGCAGGCGAGCACGGCGATGCGGGCGGGATCGGCGCCGGAGGTGCGCGCGGCGATGCGGTTCATGAGCGTATCGACGGCTTCGGCCAGGGCCTCGGTTTCGGCCGGATCGCCAGAGGTGCGCAGCGCGTAAGGCTGCTGGAAGATGGTGACGCGCACCACTTTCTTGTCCGCGCCGGAGTCTTCCACGCCTGTCTCCTTCCTCAGGACTCGGGCAGCTCCATCCGCTCCACCTGTTCGAGCAGAGCCCGGACGCGGGCGATGGCCTCTTTCTGACGCGCGCGCAGGTGCTCGTTTTCCGCCCGCAGCCGCGCGGCCTCTTCCTGGGCGGCGCGGGCGTCTTCCATAGCCCGGTTGCGCTCGGCGGCAGCTTCCTGCAAGCGGAGGTCGAACTCGGCTTTTTCCCGGGTCAGCGCGGCGAGCCGCTGCGCGACCGCATCCAGACGCGCCTCCAAGCGAGCCAGAACATGCTCTTCTTCAGCGGGGAAGCCGGTCATGGGAGGATCCTCCGACAGTGTCAAGCTTGGGCGGTTTTGGCCTTTTCCACCAGCGCGGCGAAGGCGGCGGGCTGATTGACGGCGAGATCGGCGAGGATCTTGCGGTTCAGCTCGATGCCGGATTTCTTGAGCGCGCCGATGAACCGGGAGTAGGAGATGCCGTGGGTGCGGCAGGCGGCGTTGATGCGCAGGATCCAGAGTGCGCGGAAGTCGCGCTTCTTGCGCCGGCGCCCCACGTACGCGTAGCGCAATGCCTTCTCGACGGCTTCCTGCGCCGCGCGGTAGAGCTTGCTCTTGGTGAGGAAATAACCCTTGGCGAGTTTGAGTGTTTTGCGGCGCGAATCGCGCCGGTTGGTGGATCGTTTGACTCTTGGCACGTTTGTTTCTCCTTGTGTTTTGCGGAACCGTCAAGCCGTGCTGGCGGCTCCGGTTCCGGGGCGGCGGCTCGGGCACATGCCTTGGCGCCGGCGCGCACGCCCGGTGTCAGCTTAGTAAGGCAACATCTCCAGCACGCGGGCGGCGTCGGCGGGGTCGACGAGCGTCGCCTGATGCAGGCGGCGCTTGCGCGCCGGACTCTTCGAGGTGAAGATGTGGCGGGCGAACGCGCGGTTCCGCTTGATCTTGCCCGTGGCGGTCTTCTTGAAGCGCTTGGCGGCGCCTCGGTGCGTCTTGAGCTTCAGCTTGGCCATGAATTTGTCCTGGGGGACTGCCCGCGGTGCGCGGAGCAGCAGGCTAACGCTTTCAATATACCATACCTGCAGCGTGAGGCCGAATGTCGAAGCGGGCTTTGGAAAGTCCTGCGGTTTTTCATGGACAACGTCCGGGCAGCGCTGGTCCGCGCCGCAGGCCGCTCCTTGCGGCGGCTGGCGCCGCCTCCAGCCGCGGTTCCGTCTGATGTCATCGAACGGCGGCTCATGGCCGCGGGCGGAACACTTATGCCACGCTGCTTTCGCCGTTTGTTTGCTATTTTCATTTGGAGGCGAAAGAAGGTAGAATAAAAAGCAAATGAATCTTCGCTCATACTGGCTCCGGGGAGCAAAAGTTTCCCCGGGCGTCCTGCTGTTGCTGCTGGGCTGTGCAGCACCCTGCAGCGCCATCAGCATCTCCGTCTATATCGCTGCGCCGAATGTGGTCAGCAGCCCGGCGACGGGCGGGACGGCTGTGAATGAGAATTTCAGCTCTTCCTCCAATTGGGCGCAGGGGACATACACGGCGGACCGCGTGCGAAACATCGGCACTTTCGACCTGTCCCCGCAGAGCGCTTTGCGCATTCAGAACTCGGATCAGTACGGCGGGGCGGGCAACTCGGGGCGGTATGGCGCTTTCGGCGCACAGACTGGAACTTCCGGGGCGATCACGCTGAACCTGACCAACCCGACGACCTTCTTCGGGATGTGGTGGTCGGCGATCGACGCTTACAACGGCGTCAGCCTGTATGACAACAACACCTTTCTGATGCGGATCTCCGGGGCGGACATGATCTCCCTGTTCACCGCATCCAGCACGCTTACGGCCCAAAACAATTCCGTCTACCAGACAAACAGCTATCTGGGCAAGCCAAACACGAACCCCAGGCAGAACACAGGCGAGTATTACGCTTACACCATGTTCTATGCCAGCGGGCTGACGTTCAATCGAGTCGTGCTGGATAATTCCGGCACTACGGCGACGGGGTTCGAGTTCGATAATTTCCAGACGCGCTCCGGCACGTTCACCATCCCCGGCAGCACGGTGTTGTTGACGCAATACCAGATCTCTGCCGCGCCGGAGCCGAGCGTGTGGATCCCCGCCGGGCTGGGTCTCATCGCTGCCGCCTGGTGGCGAAGGCGGCGGAAGCGGCCCGCCGGCGATTCCTCCGCTCCCGGGATCGAATGAAGAGCTGACGGCGCGCACCGCATCCGCGGCTTGCGGCGGAAAGGCCGGCGGCGCGGACTGGCGGCGCCGTCACGCTAGAATGGGATTGACACCTCCCGCTGGGCCATGAAGCGCTTCTATATCGAGACTTTCGGCTGCCAGATGAACGTGCATGATTCCGAGAAGGTCATCGGCACGCTCGAGCAAAGGGGCTATGTGCAGGTGCACTCGCCCGAGGAAGCCGATCTCGTGCTTTACAACACATGCAGCATCCGCGACAAGGCGGAGCAGAAGGTGTTTCAGCGGCTGAACGAGAACCGCCGCGCGAAGGACAAGATCTTCGGCGTGCTCGGGTGCGTGGCGCAGCAGGAGGGCGAAAAGATCTTCGAGCGCGCGCCGCACGTGCGTCTGGTGGTGGGCTCGGCGAGCTATCCGCGGCTGGGCGAGCTGCTGGTGCAGATCGAACAGGGCGGCGGACGCGCCGCCGGGCTCAGCCTGGAGACGGAAGAGACGTTCGAAACGCCGGTGACGCGGCGCGACAACCCTTACCGCGCCTACATCACGATCATCGAGGGCTGCGACAAGGATTGCGCCTACTGCGTGGTGCCGTTCACGCGCGGGCGCGAGCGGAGCCGGCGCTGGGAATCGGTGCTCGAAGAGGCGCGCACGCTGGCGGGCATGGGCTACACCGAGATCCAATTGCTCGGGCAGAACGTGAACAGCTACCGGGATCCGTCGGATCCCTCGCGCACGTTCGCGCCGCTGCTGGAAGCGGTGGCGCAGACCCCCGGCATCCGCCGCGTGCGCTTCACCACGTCGCACCCGCGCGATTTCGGCCGCGACATCGTGGAGGTGATCGGCCGCAACGAAACCATCTGCAACATGGTCCATCTGCCGGTGCAGAGCGGTTCGACGCGCGTGCTGGCGGCGATGCAGCGGCAGTACACGCGCGAGGAGTACATGGAGCGGATCGGGTGGCTGAAGGCTTCGCCCCGCAACATCGCTCTCTCGACCGACATCATCGTGGGCTTTCCGGGAGAGACGGAAGACGATTTCCGCCAGACGCTGCGGCTGCTGGAGGAAGTGGAATACGACCAGGTGTTCAGCTTCAAATACTCGGTGCGTCCGAACACGCCGGCGCAGAAGATGGGCGGCCAGATCCCGGAAGAGGAGAAGTCGCGGCGGCTGGCTGAACTTCAGGAGAAGCAGCGCACCATCCAGTTGCGGCGGAACACGCAGCAGATCGGCACGGTGCAGGAGGTGCTGGTGGAAGGCTTCAACAGTTCGACGGGGCAGTGGATCGGCCGCACCACCCAGAACCGGGTGCTGAACTTCGTCACGCGGGCGCGGACCGACGGCAGCGCACCGGCCAAAGAGGAGATGTTCGGCCGCTACCTGCCGGTGCGGGTCACGCGCGCCGGTCCGAACTCGCTGGCGGGCGAGTGTGTTATAGCGGTGTAAGGAAGGCGGCGCGAGATGGAAATCGAAATGAAGATCCGCGGTCTGATGATGGACCCGGTGACCAACATGCCCATTGTGATCCTGAAGGATCTGGCGGGCACGCAGGTGCTGCCCATCTGGGTGGGCATATACGAAGCCAACGCCATCGCGCTGGAGATCGAAAAGGTGGCCACGCCGCGGCCGATGACGCACGATCTGATCAAGAACGTGCTGCTGGGGCTGGAGACGGGCGTGCAGAAGGTGGTTGTCAGCGAACTGAAGGAAGACACCTTCTACGCCGTCATCTGGCTGGAGCGCGGCGGGGAGATCATCTCGATCGATTCGCGGCCCTCCGACGCGCTGGCGCTGGCGCTCCGCGTCGACTGTCCGATCTATGTCGACGAGGAGGTGCTGAAGAGCAGCAAGAGCGCGGCCAGCATGGCGGAGAAGAGCGGCAACGAAGAATTGAAGCGCTGGCTGGAAGGGCTCAACGACGAGGACTTCGGCCGATACAAGATGTAACGGCGATGAGTCCCGAGACGCTGCGGCAACTGGAGCGGATTGCGGAGCTGGGCATCGGGCTGATCCCGGCGGCGGGCGTGGGCAGCCATTTCCTGTTTGAGCGGGGCGGTTTCGTTGTGGTGGTGGAGCGCCGCGGCGAGGCGTTCGGGCGGGCGGGGTCTCCGGGGAAGCTGGTGGAGGGCCACGGATTCGCCGCGCTGGTGCGCCGCGATGACGGCGACTGGTTCGTCGCCCGGGACGGGCGCTGGCCCGCCGCCCCCGAAGAGGCGGAAAGCGCGAGGCGGCTTTTTACAGAACTTAAAGCGGTCCTGGAAAGCCAACCGGCTCCTGAAACGTCATAGCAGGTGTGAGGCCTGCTGGAGCAGAACGGACGTTGGGGCTAGCGCTGCTGAGCGCTGCCGCGGTGCTATGGCTGTTCGCCGCCGCGCCGGTTCCGGTGCGCCGGCTCCCTTCCACGACGCACAAGTTCGTCTGCTACTTCTCGGAGCTGGAGCGCGCCGGCGAAGGGATGAGCCTTTGGGACCGCCTGACGATCAGCCTGGTGCTTGCCGGGACCGAGACGAGCCGTGGCGGCGAGACTCGTCCGGTGAGTTGAGAGCAGGCTGGGGCGCCCGCGGCGGCGGCTCAGGAAAGGCGGCCGCGAGAGCAGTTTCGCGGCCCGTGGAGAAAGAAAAAGAGCCAGCCCGGAAGGGCCGGCTCTTTTTCGAAGGCTGTGTGCTGAATCGGGGGCTACTTCTTCTTGACGGCGGCGGGCGCCTTCTTCACGGGGACGGCCTTTTTCGGCGCGGGCAGTCCGATGACGTCGGCGGGTTCCACCTCGAAAGTCACGTTGAAAGGCTCGAGGGAATACTCGGTCACAACGCCAGCAAACTCCAGCTCCGTGCCAGGCTCCGGCGCCACCGCCAGCGGGTTCTCGAACACGAGCGTGACTTCGCTCATATTGGGCGAGCTGAGCCCGAGCACCAGCTTCTTGGGGCGCTTGGGAGGATCGACACTGACGACCGTTCCTTTCAGCTTCTTGACCGTCGTCTCGCCCACCGGGATGCCGTCCGGACCGGGGATGTGGGCGTTCTTCAGGGAATTCTCGAAGTAAGACGGACCATTGGGGCCGCTTAATTCGCGCTTGATGCCGACCCAGAGCGCGAGCACAGGATTGGACTTCTTCAGCTCCTCTTCCTGTTTGGCCATGATCTCATCCTGCGACTCGATCTTGAAGCCTTCCGGCGGAATGGCCGTCGACTGCGCCAGCTTCAGGACCTCGTCCATGCCTTCCTTGCTGCCGTGGAAATTGATGTAGTTCTTCTCGAAGCTCGACATGAGCTGCTGCCGGGCCTGTTCAGGAAATCCGCCAGGACCCGAATGAACGGCGGCGCGGGCGAAGTGGAACAGCGCAATGCCCTGCCGCTCCAGCTGCTTGGTGCGCACGTTGGCGCGGCCGGCCCAGGCTGAGACCTGGGCGTCGTTGGGATTGCGCTTGAGCGCTTCGATGAAGTATTTGTCGGCATCCAGATACTGCTGCCGCTCGAGCGACACCCAGCCGAGCGTCCGGTAAGCCACGTACTCCATCGTGGCCCTCTGCTGTTTCCACTGCTCTTCAGTCGCCTGAGCAGGCTTCTTGGCGGGGCTGAGCGCGTCCTCGATCTGCTCCAGCAGAGCCTTGGCCGCTTTCTCTCCCTGATCCAGAGCCGCCGGCGAGGTGTCGTTCATGCTCACTGTCAGGAGATTGATCCAGTACCAGCCGGTGATCGCTTTGGGATTGGCCGCCACCCAGGCCTTGGCCGTGTCGATCATCTCCTTGGCCTTGCCGAGCTGCTGGTAGGTCTGCACCATGAGTTCATACCGGCCATCCTTGAAGTCCGTCTCGGGATACTTCTGCTCCCACTGCTGGAGCAGCTGGAGCCTGGCCTGGGGATTCTGCTCTTTGCGGATGAGCTCGAACAGGTCGTATTCGGCGCGGTCCTTCCACTGCGGCTGCTTTTCCTGGGCGTAGAGCAACGCGCCGCCGAGGCAGAGCAAGGCGAGTCCTGCGATTGTCTTCTTGATGGTCTTCAGCACCACGAGCCTCCTGAATGTCCAGATCCATGCCCGCCTGCCGACCGGGAGGGGCGGGCGGAACCCCTCAGGGTTCCATCAACCAAACACTTGCGGAGTATAACGGAAGCCGTCCGCGGGCCGCAAGCGCTTCCGTCAACTGCGCATTTGCCATCCTATCAGCACTTCTGCCCGTTTTGACGCGGCGGCCGGCAGTCCAGTTCCCGCGGACGCAGCGGCCGCCTGGGCGGCGCCGGCCTGAAGGCTGGGGGAAACCCGGTTGCCGCGCGCAGCGGCCTCCGCCTCCGATGGTAGAATCTGGAATCCATGCACTTTTTCGACCTTGGCCTGATTGTGCTCTACCTGATCGGGATCACCTGGTTCGGCGCGCATTTCCGGAAGCGGCAGAAGAGCCTGAAGGATTACTTCCTGGGCGGCAAGACGACGCCGTGGTGGGCCATCGGATTCTCCATCGTCTCGGCGGAAACGTCCACGCTGACGGTCATCGGCACGCCGGCGCTCAGCTTCCAGGGCAATTTCGGTTTTCTCCAGGTGGTGTTCGGATATCTGCTGGCGCGTATCGTGATCTCGGCGCTGTTCATGCCCCACTATTTCCGCGGCGAGCTGTTCACCGCCTACGAGCTGATGCAGCGCCGTTTCGGGCTGCGGCTGAGGCGCGTGACCGCGGGCACGTTTCTGCTGCTGCGGGCGCTGGCCGAGGGGGTGCGGGTCTTCGCCATCTCGATTGTCGTCGCCATTGTTCTCGGCACAGGTGAGATCGCCTCCATCGTGGTGATTGTCTGCCTGACGCTGTTCTACACGTTTGAAGGCGGCATGACGGCGGTGATCTGGACCGACGTCGTGCAGATGTTCCTGTACGTGGGCGGGGCCATTCTGAGCCTGTTCGTAATGCTCGGCCAGATCGACGGGGGATGGACGGCGGTGGTTTCCGCCGCCGCCGCCGCGGGCAAGCTGCAACTGTTCGACTTCCGTTTCGAGCCGACGATGGAATTTCTTTCGCGGCAGTATTCCTTCTGGGCGGGCGTGCTGGGCGGGTGTTTTCTGACCACCGCCAGCCACGGGACCGAGCAGTTGATGGTGCAGCGGCTGCTGGCCGCCCGCAACATCAGGGACGCGCGCAAGGCGCTGTTCGGCAGTTGGGCGGTGATCTTTTTCCAGTTCACGCTGTTCCTGGTGATCGGCCTGATCCTGTGGAAGCACTATCTGGACTCGGGCGCGGCGCCGCCGCAGCCGGCCGACCGGATTTATCCGGAATTCATCTGGAATTCGCTCCCCGCAGGCGCCCGCGGGCTGGTGATCGCGGCCATTCTGGCGGCGGCGATGTCGAACCTCAGCGCGGCCCTGAATTCGCTGGCGTCGACCACGGTGATGGACTTTTACAAGCTGAAGTTCATCCATCACAGCGAGGCGCATTATCTGCGGCTGGCGAGGATGGCGACTCTGGGCTGGGGCGTGGTGCTGTTCGCCATCGGGGTGCTTTCGCGCCAGGTGAAAAGCGTGCTGGAAGCGGGGCTGGGCATTGCGTCCATTCTCTATGGCGCGCTGCTGGGAGTGTTCCTGCTGGGCGTGCTGACGAAGCGGGTGAGCGAGAGATCGGCCATGATCGGGATGCTGGCCGGATTGGGTGTGAACCTGTATCTGCGCTTCGCCACGCCGGTGGCCTGGACGTGGTATGTGCTGATTGGCACGCTGACCACGGCAGGCGTGTCGCTGGCGGCGTCCGCCGTCCTGGACCGTGAGGAGGCGCGTTGACGCAACTGCGGCGAGAGCTGGGGGTCTGGGGCGCGGCGTCGATCGTCGTGGGCACGGTGATCGGGAGCGGCATCTTCCTGGTTCCCCGCAAAATGCTGCTGGAAACAGGCAGCGTGGAGCTGGTGTTCGCCGTCTGGATTTTCGGCGGGCTGCTATCGATGGCGGGGGCGCTCACTTACGCCGAGCTGGCCACGATGATGCCGGAAGCGGGCGGCGAATACAATTACCTGCGGGCCGCGTACGGCCCTTTCTGGGGTTTTCTGTACGGCTGGACGCAAATGTGGGTGGCCAAGAGCGGCTCCATCGCCACGCTGGCCACCGGGTTTTTCTACTATCTGGCGAACTTCCGCCCGGAACTGGAAGCCACGGTGTTCCGCATTCCCGTTCCTCTGGGGGCGGGCGGCGGCCCGCTCGAGGTGAGTTCCGGGCAATTGCTGGCGATGGGCGTGATTCTGGCCCTTGGCTGGCTGAACTGGTTTGGCATCCGCGTGGGCGGCGGGGTTCAGGTGGCGGTCACGGCCTGCAAGCTTCTTTTGATCGGCTGGATCATCGCCGCCGGACTCGGCGGCGACGCCGCCCAGGTTTCGGCGCCGATCGCACAGGCGCGCGGAGGGGTGGCCGGATTCTTCGCCGCGCTGGTGGCGGCGCTCTGGGCGTATGACGGCTGGAACAACGTGAGCATGGTGGCCAGCGAAGTGAAGGCGCCGCAGCGGAACCTGCCGCGGGCGCTCATTTTCGGCACCGCCGTGGTGATGGCCGTGTACCTGCTCACCAATTACGCCTATTTCCGGGTTTTGAGCCCCGGGGAAGCGGCATCTTCGGACCGCATTGCGGCGGTGATGATGCAACGGGTTCTGGGCGGCTGGGGGGCGGACCTGGTGAGCGTGGCGGCGATGATCTCGATTTTTGCCGCGCTGAACGGCTCCATATTGAGCGGCTCGCGGGTCCCGTACGCATTGGCCCGGGACGGGTGCTTTTTCCGCCCGTTCGGCGCGGTCCATGAAAAGCACGCCACGCCGGGCTTCTCCATTCTGGCTCTCAGCGCGTGGTCGGCGGTTCTGGTGTTGAGCGGGCGCTATGACCAACTGGTGACCCTGGTCATTTTTCCGAGCTGGATTCTGTATGGAATGGCCACGGCAGCCGTGATCGTGCTGCGCCGGAAAATGCCGGCCGCGGAGAGGCCCTACCGGACGCTCGGCTACCCGGTGATTCCCTTTTTGTTTGTTCTGGTTGCGGCGTTTCTCACGGTGCAGACACTGCTGCATTCGGCGCGGGAATCTCTGCTGGGACTCGGGCTGATCTTATGCGGGCTGCCCTTCTATCTCCGGTGGAAAGACCGGGTTCAAACACCCCCCGGAACCCGCTAAACCGTCCAGCAAAGCCGCCCTTGTTACGTTTTTGGAACAAGGGTCTTGTAATCAGTGTGAATCTGCGGTATGAATATGGAAGGGATGCGGCCGTTTTTTGGATCTATGTTCCGAAACCGGAACAGAGGGCCGAGATGCGAAGGCCGCCCCAAACAGGGAGCTACAGATAACCCATGGACATTTTGAAAGTAATCGCCGAGTTGCGCCAGGAGCGGGAGAAGATCGAAGAGGTGCTCGTGGCGCTGGAGAGGCTGGCACGGGGCCAGGGCAAGCGCCGCGGCCGTCCGCCAGCCTGGATGATGGCGTTGCAGCAGAAGAAGGCTGCAAAGAAGGCGGCTGCGCCCTCGCCGACGGGCAAGCGCCGTGGCCGTCCGCCCAAGAACCCCCAGCCGCAGCAGTAAAGACCGCGGCAGAAACAAACGAAAAGGGGCCGCCTGCCGGCGACGGCGGCAGCCCCTTTTTTTGCACTTCCTTTGCCCTGAGCATTACGGATAGAGAAGGTAGCGGGCCCTTACGGAGAGAAAATCCCTCAGCTTCTCCTGAATCCTCGGCTCCAGCGTCCGGGGATCGGCTCCGGCCAGGATGGCATTCATCGCCTCCCGGTTGCCTATCAGGCGGTAATTGCCTTCGAAGTCCAACTTTCCCGGATAGAGCTTATTCAGCGCCGCAGCCAGTTCCAGCCCCAGCCTCAACGAGGAAAACCCTTCCCGGTCGACAATCACGAACCGCACGCCTTCGATGGTTTTGCCCTTGAAGTTTGAGTCCGCGGGCGTAAACCGCACGGGGTGGAAGCGCACGCCGGGCACCATCCGGCGATTCAGATACGCCGCCAGTTGCCGTCCGTCGATCCAGTCAGCGCCGATCTGCTCGAACGGCGCCGGAGTGCCGCGGCCCACCGAATAATTCCGGGCGTATTCGAGCATCGCCACTCCGGGATACAACAGCGCGGCGGCCAGGGAACGCATATTCGGAGAGGGGTCCACCCAGATCAGGCTGGTGGAATCGAACCAGTCCCGCCGCCGCCAGTTCTTCATGGCCACCACCTCAAGCTGCGCGCCGATTTTCTCCTCCGAGTTGATCATCCGGGCCAGTTCTCCCAGCGTCATGCCGTGGCGCAACGGCAAGACCGAGCAGCCGACAAAAGAAACCGCCTCTTTGTCCAGCATCGGCCCTTCCACATGGCCGCCCGTGATGGGATTCGGCCGGTCGAGCACCACGAAGGGCACTTTGGCCTCCGCCGCAGCCTGCATGGCGTTTTTCATCGTTGACAGATAGGTGTAAAAGCGGGCGCCGATGTCCTGGATATCGAAGACGAGGATGTCCACCTGCCGCAGCATTTCCGGCGACGGTTTCCGGTCTTTGCCGCGGTAAAGGCTCCAGACGGGAATTCCGGTAGCGGGGTCTTTTCCGTGGTTGATGTTTTCGTGGTCCTCCGTGCCGGCGATGCCGTGCTCGGGAGAAAACAGGGCCGTCAGGCGCACGCCTGCTGCGAGCATGGCGTCGATGTTGCGGCGCCCGTCGCGCGTCAGTCCGGTGTGGTTGGTGATCAGACCGACGCGCTTTCCCATCAGCATCTGAAAACCGCCGGTCTCCAGCACGTCCAGTCCGGTCTGCACCTCCACATTGCGCCCCAGCGCCCGCAGCGGCTGGAGTTCATGGAAGCCCGTCAGCGACACTCCGGGCGCGTCGACGCCCAGCGCCGCGGCGACGATCGTCGCCACCCGCGAGCGCAGGGGAGTGATCGCCGGGCGCAGCTTCGGGTGGACGCTGTTGGCCAGCAGCACGACAAAGCTCCGCGTCTCGGGGTCGATCCACAGCGAGGTGCCCGTGAATCCCGTGTGCCCGAACGAGCCGAGCGGGTAGAGTTCGCCGCGGTTGCCTGAGTAAGGCGAATCGATGTCCCAGCCCAGTCCGCGGAGCGTTGGCTGGATGGGCGGCGTCTGCGGCTCGGCGAACTTGCGGATGGTGAGAGGGCTCACGAACTGGCGTCCGTCCGGCAGGCGCCCGAGGTTCAGGATCATCGTTGCGAAGCGCGCCAGGTCCTCGGCGGTGGTGAACATCCCGGCATGGCCCGCCACGCCGCCCATGTAGCGCGTGGTGGGATCATGCACGGCGCCGCGCAGCAGCGTGCCTTTCACAATCTCCGTCGGCGCTATTCTCGGCCGCCAATCCGCGGGCGGATTGAACAGGGTATCGTTCATTCCGAGGGGCAGGAACACCTCCTCGCGGGCGAATTGATCCAGCCGGCGCCCGGAAACCACGCGCACGATCTCGCCCAGCAGGATGAAGTTGATGTCGGAATAGATGAACCGCTGTCCCGGCTCGGCCACCGGCTGGTCCACAAGCGCTTTGGCGATGCCCGTTTCATAGCCCGCCCACTCCGGCTCGAGATCCAGATCCGGGCGCAATCCGGAAAAATGCGTGAGCAGTTGCCGGACGGTGATGTCGCTCTTGCCGCCCTGGAATTCCGGCAGATACTCGGTGACGCGGTCGTTCAGCCGCACCTTGCCCTGTTCGAAGAGCTTCATCAGCGAAGCCGTGGTGGCCACCACTTTCGTGAGCGATGCCGCATCGAAAACCGTGTCGGCGGTCATCGGCTCGCGCTCCGGCACGAGCGCGCGGTTGCCGTACGCCCTGAAGTGGAGCACTTCCATGCGTCCGTCTTTATCCAGCTTCGCCGCCAGGCACACCGCGCCGGGGATCTGGTCTTTCGCGATGGCATCCTCGATGGCCGCATCCAGATGCGGCGAGCCGGGAAAATTCGTCTGCGCGCAGACCCCGAAAGCGAGCAAAACTGCCAGTACGGATTTCTTCATAACAACCTCTGTGCCAGGGATTCCATTTGTGCGGCAAGATCCAGGTCGAGTTGGGTGACACCTCCCGCATCATGCGTGGAGAGGCGGACATCGACGCGGTTGTAGACGTTCGACCAGTCGGGATGGTGGTTCATCTTTTCGATCACGGTCGCCGCGCCAGCCAGAAAGGCCATGGCGTAAGTAAAAGAAGGAAACTGGTAGCGGCGGCGCAATTCGCCGCCTTCGTATGTCCATTCCGGCAGCGCCTGCAGCGCACCCGAAATCTCCTGCGGTTGCAAAGGTTGCATCTCTTTCACCCCCGGTCGATGGAATGAACCCGCCGGAGCCGGCGGGTTTTGATCTGCACTTCACATTATGATGGAGTGGTGTCGAAACCACTACCTCGCCTGCGGATGGACCTCGACTTCCTGCCGTCTCCGCTGGAAGACCGCCCCGGGCTGATGATGCGCGATCCGTTCGGCTATTCCGATGTCACGCTGATCGTGCCGCCGCCGCTGGTGCCGCTGCTGGCGATGTTCGACGGGGAACAGAGCGAAGACGAGCTGCGCGAGGCCATCTACCGCATGACGAACGACCTCCGCAGCGGCGAGATCATGAACCATCTCAGGGACGCGCTGGAGCGGGCGGGCTTCCTGGAAGGCCCTGTGTTCGAAGAGATGAAGGAAGCGCGGCACAGGGAGTTCGCCGCGGCCGAAGTGCGCGGTCCCGCCCATGCCGGCGCCGCCTATCCGGAAGAGCCCGGGATGCTGCGGGAGTGGATGGAGCAGCAGGGGCTGGAACTGGGCGCGGGCGGCGAGGACATCCTCGGCATTGCCGCGCCGCACGTGAGTCCCGAGGGTGGCTGGACGTGTTACCGCGAAGCCTACCGCGCATTGAGTCCGGCGCTGGCGGACCGCACTTTTGTCGTGCTCGGGACGTCGCACTATGGCGAGCCGGAAAAATTCGGTCTGACGCGCAAGGATTTTGTCACTCCATTCGGAACGGCGCGCACGGAGCGGGCTCTGGCCGAAAAGCTTGCGGCGAAGGCGCCGCGCGCCTCGAAGATGGAAGACTATTGCCACGCCGTGGAGCACTCCATCGAGTTTCAGGTGTTGTTCCTCCAGGCGATCTTCGGCCCCGAGATCCGGATCCTGCCCGTGCTGGTGGGGCCGTTCGCCCGCAGCCTGTACCGCGGCGGGGCGCCCGAGGAAGACGACGGCGTGCGCGAGTTCTTCGACGCGCTGGGAGAAATCGGCGCCGCGGAGGGCTCGCGGCTGTGCTGGGTGCTGGGGGTGGACATGGCCCACATGGGGCGCCGCTACGGCGATCCGGTGGAGGCGGAAGCCAATCGCGGCGAGATGGAGGAGGTGGCCGGGCGCGACCGGGCCCGCATCGAGAGGCTGGAGCACGGCGACGCGGAGGGCTTCTGGGAATTGGTCCGTCCCAACCACGACGATCTGAAGTGGTGCGGCAGCGCTCCCTTCTACACGTTCCTGAAGGCTGTGCCTCAGGCGCGCGGCAAACTGCGCCTGTACGAGCAGTGGAACATCGACCCGCAGAGCGTGGTCAGCTTCGCCGCGCTTGAGTTCCGGCGGGCGGCGTGAGCGGGCCTTATTCGGGAACCGCGGCCATCCAGTAGCCGGGCCGCGTGCGCACCTTGAGCCGCGGGCGGTTGACCTCCACGCGGATGCGGTGGAAGCCGCCCTCCATCTTGTTGTTGGGCGAGTAGCTGAGGATGTACTGGCTGCGGATCTCCGAGCCGATCGCGGCCACCGCGCGCTCCAGCCCGTCCTGCGTGGTGAAGCCGAACTCGCGGCCGCCGGTGAATTTCGTGTAGACTTCCGCGGGATTTTTCACGAAAATCGCCTTGGCGGCGCGGAAAATCTCCTCGACCACGGGGACGAATTCCGCCGCGTAGCCCGGTGCGCCGGAGATCTGCGCCTGCGTCGTCGGATCGCCGGGCGCCACGCCGGGCCTCGGCCGCGCGCCGGGCGGGAAGGGATCCGGCCGGGGCAGATCGGGCTTTTCCTGAAGCCGCGTCACCAGACGGTTGATGTTCAGCGTGTAGACGTCCACGTTGTGCAGTTGCAGCTCCGTGGCCACTTCCTTCACGCTGGCTTCCGAGGCGCGGTCCAGCGTTTCGGCGATCAGCAGAATCACCTTGCGGCGGTCCTTCTTGTAGCGCAGCATGCGGATCGCCGTCTGCACCGCATCGTTCAGCCGCGAGCTGCGGCTGCCGGGCTTCAGCTTCGCCACCGCCGCGTTGATCTCGTCCGGATCCCGCGTGAAATCCTGCAACAGCTCGATTTCGTGATGGAAGGCGAGCACGGCGGCTTCGCCGTCCTGTCCAACCAGCAGATCGTTCAGCACGTTGCCGATGCGGCGGATCTTGGGCAGGACCGAATCGACGTTGCTGCTGCGCTGGATACAGACCACCAGAGACAGGGGCAGGGAGGCGATGTCGCGGCTGATCGTCTGGAGCTTGTCGTTGTCGTACAGGAGAAAGTCCTGCGGCTCCAGTCCCTGCACGAAGCGCCCCTTCTCGTCGGTCACGGTGGTGGGCACCAGAACCACGTTCACCGTGGCGCGGATCACCGGCCCTTCAGCCAGTTCCGGCGGCAATTGCGGCGCCGGCTGGCCCGGCATCTGCGGCGGCTTTTTCGCCGGGGTTTGCGGCTTAGGGGCCGGCGTGCCGGGCAGCGTCAACTGCCCCAGGGCCGGCCAGGCAAGGCACGCCAGCGCGGCGGCGCACAGGAATCTCATCACTCGGTGAGATGCGTGAATCATCGGGTCAGTTACGTCTCCTGCCGGTGCTGCGTCTGGCCCTGAAGCAGCTCGACAATGTGGGGCACGAGATCCAAGATAGCACCCAGCGACTGGACGGCACCTTTGGGCGAGCCGGGCAGATTCACGATCAGGCAGCGGCCGCGCGTGCCGGCGGCGGCGCGGCTCAGCACCGCCCGCCGCGTGTGCCGCAGCCCTTCCGCGCGCATCAGCTCGCCGAGGCCAGGAAGTTCTTTTTCGAGCACGGCGCGCGTGGCTTCCGGTGTCGAATCGCGCGCCGTGATGCCCGTGCCTCCCGTGGTCAGGATGGCGTCAACAAGACCGCTGTCGGCCAGTACGGCGAGCCGCTGCGAGACCGCCGCCGGCTCGTCCGGCAGGATCTCCTGATGGGTCACCTCCCAGCCCTGCTCCTGGCAGAGCGCCGCCACCGCCGGACCGGAGGCGTCGGCGCGGAGCCCTGCCGCGCCTGAATCGGAAATGGTCAACACGGCGATGCGGATCATCACTTGCCGCGACGGTAATGGCCCGACTTGCCGCCGGTCTTTTCGAGCAGCCGGACCCGTTCAATCGTGATCGACTTGTCGAGCGCCTTGGTCATGTCGTATACAGTGAGCGCCGCCACTGCCGCCGCCGTCAACGCCTCCATTTCCACGCCTGTCTGCGCGGTGGTCGACACCGAGCTTTCGATCCGCACCCCGCGCGCCTCCACCCGCACGTCCACGTCGGCGTGCGTCAAAGGAAGCGGGTGGCACATCGGGATCAGCTCGGCGGTGCGCTTGGCCGCCTGGATGCCGGCGATGCGCGCCACCTCGAGCGGGTCGCCCTTCGGATTGCGCCCCAGCGCCTGAATCACCTCCGGTTTCATGCGCACCAGCGCCCCCGCGCGCGCCGTGCGCGTGGTGGCCGCCTTGGCGCTGACGTCCACCATGCGGGCGCGGCCCGCTTCATCGTAATGGGACAGTTTCTTCATACGGCCATCAGCACACGGATCAGCTCTCCGGCCTCGTACTGCGGCCTGTCCGGGTCGGCCACCAGAAAGCAGTTGGCGCCGGCGAGCGCGCGCACGTCGCCGGAGCCGCCCCAGGCGATCGGGTGCAGCCGGGCGCCGTCTTCGAGCCGCGCCGGCAGGAAGCGGGTCAGCCCTGGCCTGTGCCGGAAGGGTTCGGCCAGCACTGCATAAGCAAATGGCAACTGCGGCTGCGCCACGCCGCCCAGCAGGTCCAGCGCGGCGCGGGCGAAGATCTCGAAGCACACAAACGTCGAGGCAGGGTTTCCCGGCAGCCCGAAGAAAAACGTCTCCCCGGCGCGTCCGAACACGCACGGCTGCCCCGGCTGGATCAGCACCCGGTCGAAATAGAACGACGCCCCGAACCGCTCCAGCGCCTGCTCCACCAGATCGTACTTGCCCGCCGATACGCCGCCCGACAAAAGCACCAGATCCTGTTTCAGCGCCTCCTGGAGCGCCGCCACCGTCGCCTCCAGCCGGTCCCGGACGGGGGGCAGCACTACGGGAACGCCGCCCGCCCGCCGCACCTGGGCCGCCAGGGCATGAGAGTTGGAATTTCGGATCTGCCACGGCTCGGGGCGCTCGCCGATTTCGACGAGCTCGTCGCCCGTGGGGAGCACCGCCACGCGCGGCGGCGCGAACACGGGCACCTGCGCCGCCCCGACGGCAGCCAGCAGAGCAATCGATGCAGGGGAGAGGCGCGTGCCGCTCTCCACGGCAACCGCGCCAGCTCTGAGGCTGGAGCCTTGGGGGCTGACGTTGGCGCCCGGCTCCACGGGCTGCGGCACGCGGAGCCTGCCGTCCTGTACCGAAACATGTTCGATCATGACTACCGCGTCGGCGCCTTCCGGAACCGATGCGCCCGTCATGATCTCCACCGCCTCGCCCGCGCCCACCGTGAAGCGGCACGGCTCGCCCGCGCGCACTTCGCCGAGCACGCGCAGTTCGCCGGGCGTCGACGAAGACTGGAGCGCGAATCCGTCGCGCATCGAGCGCGGCTCGGGAGGATAGTCGCGGTCGGCGGCCACGGTTTCCGCGAGCACCCGCCCGCACGCCGCATCCAGCGGCACGGCTTCCACCGCCGGCCGCGCCGCGCGCCCGGCCACGCGTTCGAGGATGACCGCACGGGCCTGTTCGAAGGTCAACGCCGCCACATGCGCCATTGTAGCAGCGGGCCCCGCCGTTGCTAGGCTGGAAGCATGTGGAACCGTTTGCCGCTGTGGCGGATGCGGGAGGCTCTCGAGCGGCGCGAAGCGAGCGCCGCGGAGCTCGTCGAGGCGCATCTCGAGGAGATCGAAAAAACAAATCCGCGCGTGAATGCTTTTATCGAGATCCTTGCGGAAGAGGCGAGGCGGCGGGCCCGCCAGAGGCTCGAAGGCCCGCTGGCCGGCATTCCCGTGACGGTCAAGGACAGCTTCGACCTCGAAGGGCGCGTCACCTATTGCGGCAGCCTGCTGCGGCGCGAGGAACGGGCCGCGCGCGATTCCACCGCCGCGGCGCGGCTGAAAGCCGCCGGCGCCGTCATTCTTGGCAAGACTTCCTGCCCCGAGTTTCTCTACTACTACGAGACCGACAACCGCATCATCGGCCGCACGAACCACCCGTGGAATCCTGAGTTCACGCCCGGCGGTTCTAGCGGCGGCGAAGCGGCGGCCATTGCGTCTTTTATGAGCGCCGGGGGCGTTGGCAGCGACGGCGGCGGCTCCATCCGCGAGCCGGCCCACTTCTGCGGCATCTGTGGTTTGAAACCGACGCCCGGCCGCGTGGGTGCGGGCGGCCACTGGCCCGTCATCGGCCATCCCGGGGGGTTCATGGGGGTGGGCGGCCCGATGGCCCGGACTGCACGCGATGTGCGGATTTTGTTTGAAACGCTCGCCGGCTGGGATGTTCGTGATCCGTTCAGCGCGCCCGTCCCCTGGCGCAGCCCGGAGATCCGCCGCACGAAGATCGCGCTCTGGCTGCCGGGAGGCGTGCGGCCGGAGTGCGCCGCGGCGGCCGTCCGCGCGGCGGAGCGGCTCTGGCAGGCGGGCTTCGAAAAGATGGATTTTGACGCCCGCCTCCTCGAAGGAGCGCACGAGCTGTGGCGGGTGCTGTTCGTCGATCTCCTCACCCAGAGCCTGCGCGCCATGACCGCCGGGCGCGAGCAGGAGTGCGCCTGGACGGGCACGGCGCTGATGCAGGAAGCGCGCGAAACCGTCACCACGGAGCGGCTGCTGGCGGTGCTGGCGGAGCGCGATGCGGCGCGCGCCCGGCTGCTCGAACACCTCAGCGAGGAGGCGGTGCTCGTCGCGCCCGCATTCGGGACCGCCGCATTCCCGCACCGGCAACCGCCAATGCCCATTCTGGAGGCCGCGCGCCCGCTCACTCCCGCCAACCTGTTCGGGCTGCCTGCCATGGCGGTCCCGGCGGGTGTCAACGGCGAGGGAATGCCCGTGGGGGTGCAGCTCATCGGCGCGCCCTACGAAGACGAGCGGCTGATCGGCGTGGCGGAAATGTACGAAGAGATTCGCGGTGACGCATGGCGCAACGAAACGCTTTCCCCTTCGACTACGAACTCTACGATCTCGCCAACGGCCTGAGGCTGATCACCGTCCCGCTGCCGTGGCGCGGCACGGCCAGCGTCTACATCGTCGTGCACGCGGGCTCGCGCAACGAGGTCGAGGCCGGCCGCAGCGGCTTCGCGCATTTTTTCGAGCACATGATGTTCCGCGGCACTCCTGACTGGCCGCCGGAGCGCTACGAGCGGGAACTCCAGCGGCTCGGCGCCTCCTCCAACGCCTATACGGAGGACGACCGCACCGTCTACCACACGACGCTCGCTGCGGAAGACCTCGACACGCTGCTTGCCATGGAAGCCGACCGTTTCCTGCATCTCGAATACAGCGAGGAGGACTTCCGGACCGAGGCTCTGGCCGTGCTCGGCGAGTACTGGAAAGACAGCGCCGAGCCTCTGAACCGCCTGCACGAAAAGCTGCGCGATACGGCTTTCGACGTGCATCCCTACAAGCACACGACGATGGGCTTCCTGCGCGACATCGAGCGCATGCCGGAGATGTACGATTACAGCCTCGCCTTCTTCGACCGCTTTTACCGCCCGGAAAACACGACGCTGCTCATCGCCGGCGACATCGAACCGCCGCGGGTGCGCTCTCTTGTCGAACCACACTGGGGCCCGTGGCCGCGCGGGGCCTACAGGCTGGAAGTCCCGCAGGAACCGGCGCAGACGGCGCCCCGCGAGGCGCGGATCGAATGGGAGACGCACGCCTTGCCCTATGTGGCCGTCGCGCAGCGCGCGCCTGCTTACGAGGACACGAGCGTCGAGTGCGCCGCCCTGGACCTGATCTCCGCGCTGAGCTTCAGCGAGGGCTCCGAACTCTACCGCCGCCTCGTGATTGAAGAGCAGTGGGCGGACGAACTATGGGCCAATCAGGTGGACCACCTCGACCCGTACCTCTTCACCGTGGTGGCGCGCGTCAAGCAGCCGCAGCGCACGGCCGATGTCCGCCGCGCCATGGAAGACGAGCTGGACCGGCTCGCCGCCGAACCGCCTCCGGAGGAGCGGCTGGAACAGGTCCGGGCGCATTTGTTTTATCGCTTCCAGCTCGGCCTGAACCGCAGCGACGCCGCAGCCTCGCATCTGGCGCCCTTTCTCGCCCTGCGCCGCACGCCGGAGACGGTCAACCGGCTCTTCGGGACCTATGCCTGCGTTTCGCCACGGGACCTGGCCGCCGCCGCCCGCTGGTTCCGCCGCGAAGGCAGAACTGTGGTGACGCTCGAGGAGAAGGCGCCATGAAGATCCTGACGCACGAAGACCGCTCGCCGCTGCTCTCGGTCCGCGCCGTGTTTCTGACGGGTTCGGCCATGGACCCGCCGGGAGAGGAGGGGGCGGCGTGGCTCGCCGCGCAAATGCTCGCCCACGGCGGAACGCGCCGCCGCAGCTACAAACAGATTCTGGATTTTCTGTTTCCGCGCGGCGCCTTCGTGGATGTCTCCGTGGACAAGGAGATGACCTGCTTCCGGATGGAGTGCCACGCCGATCACGCGGAGGAGATGGCGGAGCTGCTCGCCGAAATGCTCTGTGATCCCGGCTGGCGCGAGGAGGATTTTCAACGCCTCCGGGACGACGCCGTCCACTATCTGGAAGCGGGTTTGCGCGGAGAAAACGACGAAGAGCTGGCGCGGGAGGCGCTCTACGGGCTTGTGTTCGGCGGCCACCCGTACGGACATCCATGCCAGGGAAGGGTTTCCTCGCTGCGCCGTCTCGATATGGGCGCGGTGCGCGGCTTCCACACCGCGGAATACGGCCTTGACAACGTGATCCTCGCCTGCGGCGGCGCGGGGGCGGAGAGCGCCGCCGCGCGGCTGCGGGGGCGGCTCGGCGCGCTTCCGCCAAGAACAAGAAGCGCCGGTTTTGTTGCAGCCCCGCCGCGGTTGCCTGAATCGACGATTGTCTTCGTGGAAAAGCCCGCGCAAAGCGTGGCCGTCTCCGTGGGTTTCCCGCTGGACGTCCTTCGCGGGCACGAGGACTATCCCGCGCTGCTGGTGGCCGTCAGCGCGCTGGGCCAGCACCGCATGAGCAGCGGGCGGCTCTTCCAGAGCCTGCGCCAGCACCGGGGGCTGAACTACGGCGATTACGCCTACATCGAGTATTTTCCCGGACCCATGTTCACGCTCGAGCCCGAGCCGAACCACGCGCGCCGGCGGCAGATCTTCGAGCTGTGGGTGCGTCCCGTGGCGCCGGAGCACGCGCACTTCGCCGCGCGCCTGGCGCTGCACGAGCTGGAAAAGCTGGCCGATGCGGGACTCGCCGAAGAGGAGTTCGAAGCCGCGCGGTCCTTCCTGATGCGGCACTGGGTGCTGCTCGAGGAAGCCCGCAGCGCGCAGCTCGGGCACGAGATCGACGGTTTGTATTACGGCACGGGGCGCCAGTCGGCGTATCTGCGGGAACGGCTCCCGCAGCTCGCGCCCGCCGATGTCCGCCGCGCCGTCGAGCGGCATCTGCGCCCTCGCGCGCTTGCTTTCGCCTTCGCCGGTCCCGGCATGCAGGCCCTGAGAGAGTCGATCCTGAACAACGCGCCTTCGGCCGTGCAATACAACACCGCCAGGCCGGACTGGCTGCTGCGGGAAGACGAAGCCGTTTGCCGCAGGCCCATCGCCGCCGGAGTGCGCGAAGCCCGCGTCGTGCGTGTGGAAGAGATGTTCGAATAACCGCGCTACGGGCGGAACGGCTCGCGCTTCTCGATCTTTGACGGATCGAACTCGATGCCGAACCCTGGGGCGTCCGGCAGTTCGATCCGCCCGCCGGCGGGCGCGGGCTGGCGCTGTTCGAAGAAATAGTAGCTGCGCATCTTCAGGATCAGGTATTCGACCAGCGGACACACCGCCGGCGGCTGCGCCGCCACCACGTGCAGCGCCGCGTGGAGCGAGTGGCCGTGGGGGACCACCTGCACGCCCGCGGCGGCGGCCAGATGGCAGATCTTGACCAGCTCGCTGACGCCCCCGCACCACTCCGGATCGGCCTGCACGACGCTGATGGCCTGTGCGTCGAGGTAGCGCTTGACCTCCCAGCGGTTGTACAGGTGCTCGCCGGAAGCGACGGGGATGGAGGTGGCGCGGCGCAGCGCGATGAAGGAGTCGAGCTGATCCGGCGGGAACGCCTCCTCGATCCAGCGCGGATGATGCGGCTCGGCGCGCCTGGCCCAGGCGATGGCGAAGTCCAGCGTCCAACCCATGAAGGCGTCGAACATCAAATCCACGTCCTGTCCCACCGCCAGCCGCAGGGCGAAGACGAGATCGGCGCAGCGGCGCACGCCTTCGGGACCGTCTCCGGGGCCGTGGGCGAAGAACCACTTCTGGTGGCGGAATCCCTGCTGTTTCAAGTCCGCCGCCCGCTTGCCGGCCGCGTCCGGCTCCACCGAATAGCCCAGCGCGGAGCCATAAGCTTCCACCGAGCTCCGCGTAGGCCCGCCCAGCAGGCGGTAAACCGGCGCATGGAGCACGCGCCCGCGCAGGTCCCAGAGGCAGTTGTCGATGGCCGAAATCGCCATCATGGGGTGCGAGCTGCGGTAATGGCGGTTGGAGCGGTAGAGCAGGTCCCACACGGTCTCCACCGCCATGGCGTCCTTGCCCAGAACAAAATTCTTGAGCTGCGTTTCAATCAGGATCGCCGCTTCGCGGTCGATGGGGCCGTATAAGCCCTCGCTGCCCTGGTCCGTGCGAATGGCGAGATAGATGGCCGAGACGGACGCTTCGCGCGGCGGCTGCGGATCGTCCCGATAGGGCTTGGGACGGTATTCCGGATAGATGTGCAGCGGCTGCACCTGATACTGCGCGTCCGCACCGGGCGTCACCGCGCGCCGCCCGTGCAGGCGGAACAGTTCCACTGATGTGATGCGGTGAGGCGCGGGCGGCGCCGTGAAGGCGGGCAGGGAGGAGAACAGCGTCAGGAACGATCGTCTCTGCACAGGATCAGGCACCTCCATTCCTCTTCCGTTCGTACCGCCTCCACCCGGTATCCGCGCCGCTGCATCGTTGTCTTGACAGCAGGCGCGTCCCGCTCCGGAAATCCGCTCAGAACGAGCAGCCGCGGCGCGAGCCGGGCGTAATCCTCCGCCAAAGACTCGTGCGTGGCGGCATTGATGTTGGCCACCACAAGATCGAACACTCCCGCGCGCGCCGCCCGCGCGGAGCCGCAGAACAGCTCCGCCGCCAACCCATCGGCGCGCAAATTCCGGCGGGCGATCCCGAGCGAGGCGAAGTCGATGTCGCACCCCGCAGCCATCCGCGCGCCCAGCAGCAGCGCGGCAGCGGCCAGGATTCCGGATCCCGTGCCCACGTCGAGCACTGCCTCGCTGGGTTCCAGATATTGGTCCAGCGCCTCCAGGCACAGCCGCGTGGCCGGATGCGCGCCTGTGCCGAGCGCCTGTCCCGGATGCACGGTCAGCCGCAGCCGTCCGGCGGGCGTGGGACTCTCGTCCCACTCCGCAGCCACGTAGAGCCGCCGCCCCAGCGGAAAGGCGGGCCACGCCTGCCGCGACACTGACTCCCAATCGACATCGGGCACCGGCTCCACGCGCCTGTCGAACGCGGCGAATGCATCGGCCAATCCTTCCGGACTCTCGAAATAGGCGCGAAGCTGGCAGCGGCTGCCCGGCAGACTGATCTCTTCGATCCCCGCCGCGCCGCGCTCCCACAGCTCGGCTGAAAGCTGCTCCACTTCACTCTCCGCACAGGTGAGAACGAGCGAAAACATTTGAGGGGCAATTCTCCTGGTCCGCGTTCCTGTTTATCAGAAGGGCGGGCGCGCCGCAACAGGCGCGCCGCGTCCATCGTAGTCCGCGCAGCTCCTGGAGCAACCGCAGCGCGGGCGAAACAATTTGCACTTTCTTTGTTGCAGCCGCTCCGGGCGAGCCGGGCGGCGCAGCGCGGGCTCATCCTCGTGCGCCCCAATCCCGCCGTTCCGCGGCGTGCAGCCGGCACGGCGCGCGCCCGCTCAAGGCATCCGCCGGATCACCGTGCGCACCACGCCCTGGATCACCAGGTCCGCGCGCGGGTGCAACTCCGGATAGGCGGGGTTTTCCGCCTTCAGAAACCACGCACCGCGCACCTTCACCAGCCGCTTCAGCGTCGATTCGCCGTCGATCAGCGCCGCCACGATCTGCCCTGCGCGCGGCGCCGGGTTCGGCTCCACCAGCACCAGATCGCCGTCCAGAATGCCGGCGTCCTTCATCGAATCGCCGCGCACTTTCAGCAGGAAGGAGCCGGGCTTCGGGCGGAAGCCGAGCAGCGTTTCGTCGAGCCACGCATCGCCTTCCGCCATGGCAGGCGCGACCGACTGCGGCGGACCCGCGGGGATCGCGCCGAAAACGGGCAGAGGCGTCACACGCGCTTCCAGCGCTGGATCCGCGGGCACGTCGACGCACCGCGAGCCGCGGCTCGACAGCCGGATGACCCCCTTGGCCTCCAGAGCATGGAGGTGTCCCGCCACCCCGTTCGGGCTGCGGATGCCGAACTGGCGCTGGATCTCGGGGATCGAGGGCGAGCACCCGTTCTCGCGCCGGTAGGCGAGGATGTAGTCGTAGATCTCCTGCTGCCGGGCTGTCAACTTCATGATGTAATTATTTACACTTTTTGCGCCTGTGTCAATCCTCTTTGCCGTGGCGGGGAGACAATGAAGAAGCAGGTGCCGCATGGAGTCTCTGCCGCTGTTCGCTCAACCCGCCTCGCCGCGCGAGCGCCTGGCGGCGCGCCTGGCCGAGCTGGCCGCGCAGGGGGTCTATCTGGGCACGAGCTCGTGGAAATACGAAGGCTGGCTCGGCCAGATCTATACACGCGAGCGCTACTCGACGCGCGGGCGGTTCTCACAAAAGAAATTCGAGACCGAATGCCTGTCCGAATATGCGGAAGTGTTTCCCGCCGTGGGCGGCGATTTTTCCTTCTATCAATTCCCGTCGAGGGACTACTGGCGCAGGTTGTTCAGCCTGGCGCCGCGGCTGCTTTTCGGCTTGAAAGTTCCCGAAGAGATCACGGTCAAAGAATGGCCGGGCCATGCCCGGTACGGCGGCAGGGCGGGGAAGGCGAACGAGCATTTTCTGGACGCGGACCTGTTCCAGCGGGCGTTTCTCGAGCCGCTCGAGCCGTACGCCGCGCAGATCGGCGTGCTGATATTCGAGTTTGGCACGATGGGCAGGCGGCATTACGAAAGCGTCGAGCCGTTCGCCGCCGATCTGCGCCGCTTCCTTGCCGCCCTGCCCGCCGGCTGGCGGTATGCGGTCGAGATCCGCAACAAAGAGTATCTCGATGAACCGTACCTCGAATCGCTGCGGGGGCGCGGCGCGGCGCACGTCTTCAACGCCTGGACGCGCATGCCGCCGCTGGAGCAGCAGGTGAAGATCGAAGCCGCCTATACGGCGGACTTCCTGGTGGCGCGCGCCCTGCTGCGCCACGGGCGGACTTACGAGCAGGCGGTGGCGCGGTTCGAGCCCTATGACCGCATCCAGGAGGTCAACGAGGGCGCGCGCTCGGCGCTGCGGGCGCTGATCGATCGCGCGCGGCAACGCCGGCAGATGGCGTTCCTGTTCGTGAACAACCGGCTCGAGGGCAACGCCCCGGGCACGATTCAGGCGGTGGTGGAAGGCGAGTCCGCGAGCTCCCAGTGATCGCCGGCGAAGCGCCCCATGCGCTCGTCCCAGACGCTGAATTTGGCCGCCATCTGCCCGCCGTCGACCAGCAGTGTCGCGCCGCTGATGTAGGACGCCAGCGGCGAGGCAAGGAATGCAATCGCCTGCGCCACCTCCTCGGGCGCGCCGCCGCGGCCTAGCGGGATGTGGCGGAAATAGTCCCGCAGCAGCTCCGGCTGCGCGAAGTGGGCGGCGGTGAGATCCGTGCGGATCAGCCCCGGGCAGACGGCGTTGACGCGGATGCCCCACGGGCCGAGTTCATTGGCCGCTGTGCGCAGAATGCCCAGCAGCCCCGCCTTGGTGGCGTTGTAGGCGATCAGGTCCGCTTCTCCGTCGAACGAGTTGGTGCTCGCCGTCAGCACGATGGCGCCGCGCCGCCGCGGCTTCATTCCGCGGGCCGCCAGCCGCACCGTGTGGAATATTCCCGTCAGATTGATGTCGATCAGGCGGCGCCATTCGGCGTCGCTGGTTTCATCCAGGCGGTGGAACACGGCCGTGCCCGCGTTGGCCACCACGATGTCCAGATCGCCCGCGCGCGCAAAGGCTTTTTCCAGAGCCTGCGTGTCGGTCACATCCACCGGCGGATCGCGCAGTTTGTCGATCACGATCACCTCCGCTCCGCAGGCTCGCAGAGCTTCCGCCGCCGCCGCGCCGATGCCCCGCGCGCCTCCTGTCACCAGCGCCCTCTGTCCGGCTAGATCGATTCGCATGTGCGGCATTCTACCGCCTGCCGCGCGGGCCGGCTGTGGCACACTGGAAGGTTTGTATGGGTGACGTCAAGATCGAACTGGCCAGCCAGCGGAAGATCCGCACGCGCAACAAGCTTTACTACCGCTTCAACCACTGGCCCATCTGGATCTTCGTGTTTTTCCTGATCCCCGGACCGATGGTTTTCCGGCTGTTCGAGGAGGGCTTCGGCGGCCGCATGACGTGGTGGCTGGCGGCGGTGCTGATAGGAACCGGCATCGCCGGGCTGCGTGGCAAGCTGCCCGGCTGCGAGCCAGCGCCCTATATCATCCGTTTCACCGAAGACAAGCCCAACCCGCTCTACCGCCGCGTCTGCTATACGTTCGCGTGGGGCGCGGCCATCACTTACGGCGTGCTGAATCTCGCCGGGCTGATCGTGGCGGTGGCCACCGGCAAGTGGATGCTGAAGCAGATCTACTGGTACGGGTACTTCCCCATCGCCGTGCCCATCTGGATTCTCGGAGCTCTGGGCAAGCTGCCGCGCGTGAAGCCTTCCACAGCGGGCGAGGGCGACGAGCGCCGCTACTTTTACGGAACCGTGTGGGCCATGTGCATCGCGCAGCCCGTGCTCTGGATTCTCTGGAAGACGCTGCCGTTGAACCGCGCCACGGACGTGCTGAAGCTGGCGGTGTTCGTGGGAATCCTGGCGGGCGTCGGCTATCTCAGCTACCGCGGGTATCTGCCGCGCACGCGCAAGATCGTGCCCGGCGAGATCGCCGCGCTGGACTGACGGCTCAGCCGAGCGCGCGCAGCACGAGCGCCCGCGCCTCCTCGACGATCCTCTGAAGGTGCGCTTCGCTGCGGAAGCTTTCCGCGTACAGCTTGTAGATGTTCTCCGTGCCCGAGGGCCTGGCGGCGAACCAGCCGCCTTCGGTCACCACCTTCAGCCCGCCGATGGGCGCGCCGTTGCCGGGCGCTGCCGTGAGCTTCGCCGTGATCGGGTCGCCGGCCAGTTCGGAGTCCGTCACCGAGCCCGCATCCAGGCGGGCGAGCTTCGCCTTCTGCTCCGGCTCGGCGGGCGTGTCGATCCGCGTGTAGAAAGAGCGGCCCAACTCGCTCTCAATCTCTCGATAATGAGCCGCCGGGTCGCGCCCCGTCACGGCGGTGATCTCGCAGGCGAGCAGTCCCAGGATGATGCCGTCCTTGTCTGTGGTCCACACCGTGCCGTCTCGGCGCACGAAGCTCGCGCCGGCGCTCTCCTCGCCGCCGAAACACAGCGAGCCGTCGTACAGCCCCGGCGCGAACCACTTGAAACCCACCGGCACCTCGCACACGGCTCGTCCCACCGCCGCCGCCACGCGGTCGATGATGCCGCTTGACACCAGCGTCTTGCCGATCTTCGCCGCCGCCGGCCACCCGGAGCGGTGCGTGCAGAGGTAGCGGATGGCCGCGCAGAGGTAATGATTCGGATTCATCAGTCCGCCGCTGGGCGTGACGATGCCGTGGCGGTCCGTGTCCGGGTCGTTGCCGAAGGCGATGTCGAACTGATCCTTCAGGCTCACGAGCCCTGCCATCGCGTACGGGCTGGAGCAATCCATGCGGATCTTGCCGTCGTGATCGAGCGTCATGAAGGAGAACGCCGGATCCACGCGAGGATTCACCACGGTCAGATTCAGGCCGTAGCGATCGGCGATCCGGGCCCAGTAATGCACACCCGCGCCGCCCAGCGGATCCACGCCGATCCGCAGCCCTGCCGTGCGGATGGCCTCCATGTCGATCACCGCGCCGAGCTGCTCAATGTAGCCTTGTGCGAAATCGATGGCGCGCACGCGCCCGGAGCGGAGAGCCTCATCGTAAGAAATGCGCTTCACGCCGCGGTTGCCTTCCAGCAGCAATTCATTGGCGCGCCGCTCGATCCACGAGGTCACCTCCGAGCCCGCCGGACCGCCATCGGGCGGGTTGTACTTGAAGCCGCCATCAGAAGGAGGATTGTGGCTGGGCGTGATCACCACGCCATCACAGACGGCGCCGCCTGTGCGGTTGGCCTCGAGAATCGCGTGCGAAATGACGGGAGTGGGCGTGTAGCCGCCGCTCTGTTCGATGGCGGTCTCGACGCCGTTGGCGGCGAAGACCTCGATGGCCGTGCGCTCGGCGGGCGCGGAAAGCGCGTGCGTGTCCTTGCCCATGAACAGCGTTCCCGTGTAGCCGCGCTCGCGCCGGTAATCGCAGATGGCCTGCGCGATGGCAAGGATGTGGGCCTCGGTGAACGTGGCCGCCAGCGAAGTGCCGCGGTGGCCGCTGGTGCCGAAGCTCACCCGCTGGTGCGGGTCGCTCATGTCGGGAGTCTTCCCGTGGTAGGCGGCCACGAGCTTTTCGACATCAATCAGGGCCTCTGAAGGAGCCGGACGGCCGGCCAGCGGGTGCAGTGCCATATCGAACATGATACCCGCGCCGCTTGACGGACCCGCCGGGATGGCTTATAAACAGGACAGCACTCTCTGATTCCAGGAGCCACGATGCCCTTCTCCCGGCGATCCTTCCTGCAAAGCGCCGCCGCCGCGCCAATGCTCTCTGCACAGCCCGCTCCGCTGCCCACAGTGAATTTCGGCGGCCGGCACGAGATCTCGCGCCTCATCATCGGAACCAACCCGCTGATGGGCTATTCGCACTTCAACCGCATCCTCGACCAGTCGATGCGGGAGTGGATGACGCCCGAGCGCCGCGTGGAAACCATTCTCGCCGCCGAACGCGCCGGCATCACCACGTGGCAGCTCCACTATCAGAAGGAGACAATCGAGACGCTCAAAGGCGTGCGCGAGCGCGGCTCGAAAATCAAGGTGTTCCTGCTGAGCGATTTCGAGCTGCACAAGGACTTCTCGATGATTCCCGATGCGGCGAAGCTCGGTTTCCTCGGCATGGCGCACCACGGCAACCGCACCGACGAGGCGTTCCGTGAAGGGCGCATGGAGCGCGTGCGCGAGTTTGTCCAGCGCGTGCGGGACACGGGCGTGATGGCGGGCGTGTCCACGCACAACCCGGCTGTGATCGAGTGGATCGAAGAGAAAGGCTGGCCCGTCGATTACTACATGGCCTGCTTCTACCATGTGACGCGAACGCCGGAGCAGGTGCGGGCGCTGCTGAACGGCGAGCGCCCGCTGGGCGAGCCGTTCCTCGAGAAAGACCCGGAGCGGATGACGCGGGTGATCCGCCAGACATCGAAGCCCTGCCTGGGGTTCAAGATTCTGGCAGCGGGGCGCGCGGGCGGCAGCCGCGAGCAGATCGAGGCCGCTTTCCGCTTCGCGTTCGCCAACATCAAGCCCGGCGATGCCGTCATCGTGGGCATGTGGCCGAAGTTCAAGGACGAGATTGCCGAGAATTGCGAGATCGTCCGCAAGCTTCACATGACCTGACCGGCGGCCGCCGGTCCGTCCCAGACTGTGAGAGGATGCCGGTGATGCGGTCCATGTCGTTGCTCTCCCCGATCTGGGCGGCAGCCGCCCTGCTGGCCGCGCCGCTGCTGGCGCAGCCGTGGCGCGAGGCGGCCGAGGCGCGGATCGAGCGCATCCGCAAAGCTGAACTCACGGTGCAGGTGCTGCGCGCGGACGGCAAGCCTGCCGAAGGCGTGCCGGTGCGGGTCCGCATGACGAAGCATGCTTTCGGATGGGGCACGGCCATTGCCGGGCGTTTTTTGCTCGGCGAAGGCGAGGACTCGGACAAATACCGCCGCGCCATCCTCGACAACTTCAACATGGCGGTGCTCGAAAACGACCTGAAATGGCCGCAGTGGGAGCGCGACCGCGAGACGCCGCTGGCGGCGCTGCAATGGCTGCACGCGAACGGCATCACGCGCGTGCGCGGGCACACGCTGGTCTGGCCGGGCTGGCGCTGGCTGCCCAAGGACCTGAAAGAGCTCGCGGGCGACCCGCAGGCGCTCCGCAAGAAAGTGCTCGATCACATCCGGGATGAAGTCTCCGCCACCCGCGGCCTGCTGGAGGACTGGGACGTGGTGAACGAACCGTACACGAACCACGATCTCATCGACATCCTGGGCCGCGAAGAGATGGTTGCCTGGTACAAAGCGGCAAAGGAGTTCGATCCGAAGCCGGTTCTTTTTCTGAACGACTTCAACATCCTCTCCGCCGGAGGCCGGGACACGGCCCACCAGCGCCATTTCTACGAGACGCTGCGTTTTCTGCTCGACCGGGGCGCTCCGCTCGGCGGCATCGGCATGCAGGGCCATTTCCGGGAGGCCACGCCGCCGGAAAAGCTGCTGGAAATCCTCGATCTTTTCTCGGAATTCAACCTGCCAATCCGGATCACGGAATTCGATTTTGAGACAGATGATGAGAAATTACAGGCGGAATTCACCCGCGATTTTCTTACCGTCTGTTTCAGCCACCCGCGCGTGGACGCTTTTCTCATGTGGGGTTTCTGGGAAGGCCGCCACTGGCGCCCCCGCGGCGCGATGCTGCGCAAGGACTGGTCGGCGAAGCCGAACTACGAGGTCTGGCGCGAGCTTGTGCACCGCCGTTGGCGCACGGAAGCCGAGGGAGTGACGGGCGCCGGAGGCGAATATGGCATCCGCGCCTTCCGGGGTGAGTATGAAATCACGGCCGGCGGCAAGACGGTCCGCGCCCAATGCCCGGGCGTCGTGAAAATCAGCCTGCCTTGAATGGATGGCTCTTACGGCTCCACGGCGACGTAGAGTTCCTGCGAAATCCGTCTGCCGTTCAGGCGAATCTCCAGCGGCATCGGGCCGCCTTCGATGAGCGGCGGCGTCACCACGCGCAGTTCGTACAGGCCGATCTTGCCCGGTGCCAGCCCTGCTGAGACGATTTCGGCGGGCATTCCGCCCACGCTCACCTCGACCGGCTGGGCGAGTTGCGCCTGCTCCGCGGGCGTTTCACCCGTGCTCACGTGCGGCGTTACCGGTCCGAAGCCTGTCCCGTATAGCACCAGCACCTCGCCCGCCTTCGCGGGGCGCGACGCAGCCTCTTCCAGAGCGCCCTCCGGCAGCGCGTAGGCGTCCGCGCCTTCAATGAGCGCCGCCGCGAACTGCTTCCCAGCCAGCCGCAGCTTGGCGGGCGCATGCACGCCGGCGGCTGCCGGATCGATCTTGACGGTGTACGAGCGGCTGCGACCGGCAGGCGTTTCCACTACGATGGCAGCGGCAGAGCCGTCCAGTTCCAGAGGGGCGAGGGCCCGGATCATGTTCGGGCTGACGTAGGCGACCGGCGCCGGTTGTCCATTGATCCAGACCTGGACGCCTTCCAGCGAAACGGGCGCGCGGCCTTCAGTGAAATCCTCGCTCTGCCACTCACGTTCCACCACAGAGAAGCGGGCGCCGTAAATTTCGATCCACGCGCCCGGCGCGATGGCCACGGAGGCGCCGAACGCCGTGTCGGTGACCACGCCGCCGTCGGCGCGGATGGCCGGAGGCTCCGCCGCGGCTTCCGTGGGATTCTCGCTGACAGGCGTCAGCCGCTTGACGCGGCTGTTGGCGTTGTCGCTGAAATAGACCCTACCCTGGGGGTCCGCGGCGAGTCCCATGGGGAAGCGCAGGCGCGCCTGCTCGGCCGCGCGGCCGTCGAAATCATCGCCGAACCGGCCTGTGCCCGCAGCAAGGGAGATCGTTCCCGTCTGCGCGTCCACGCGCCGAACGCGGTTGTTGGTGCGGTCGGCGATGAACAGGTTGCCCTGCTTGTCGAGCGCGATGCAGCAGGGGTAGAAGAGCTGCGCGCGCGTGGCCAGCCCGCCATTGCCGGAGTAGCCTGGCAGCCCCGTGCCCGCCACCGTGGTGATGACGCCGTCCTTGTCCACTTTGCGGATGCGGTGGTTCATCTGGTCGGCGATATAAACGTTGCCCGCCGCATCCACGGCGACGCCGGTGGGGGAGTTCAGCTTCGCCTCCACCGCTTTGCCGCCGTCGCCTGTTTCGCCCTTCTCGCCCTTGCCAGCGATCGTCTGGATCTTGCCGTCGGTTCCGATCTTGCGGATCCGGTGGTTGCGGGTGTCGCAGAAATAAATGTTTCCCGAGCCGTCGATGGCAATGCCGGTGGGCGCGTTGAGCTGGGCGTCCTTGGCCTGAAGGTATTCGTCCTTGGAGTCTTTCTCGAGGAAGCCGGAGACGCCCCGCTGGCCGGCGAACAGCGTGATGTTGCCGCCCACCACAACCTTGCGGATCACATGGTTCATCGTGTCGGTGATGTAGAGCGCGCCGGAACTGTCGATGGCGACGCCGGAGGGATAGTTCAGCTTGGCGCTGGTGGCCGGACCGTCGTCTCCAGTCGAGCCGATGCTGTCCGAGCCGGCGACGGTCGTGATGGTCCCGTCGGCGGCCACGCGGCGGATGCGGTGGTTGAAATGATCCGCGATGTAGATGTTGCCGGAGCCGTCGATGGCCAGGCCGAGCGGGTAGTTGATCTGCGCTTCCCCCGCTTTCCCGCTGTCGCCGCCGAAGCCCGCCGCGCCGTTGCCCGCCGCATTGGTGATCGTGTAGGAGGGCGGCGCCTGCGCCAGAGCCACGGCGGCCGCGCAAGAAATCAGCAGCATCAAAACGGAAATACGCCTCATGATTTCGCTCCTCATGGCTCGGAATATCCGCCGGATTCCGGCATGGCTCACTGCGGCTGCCGCGGCTTGCGGCTCACCACCGGAATGGTGAAGATGTTGGAGATCTGGAAGCTCTGCGCGATCCAGCCCTCGGTCTTGAGGTTCGTCGGCAGATCCGGGTTCAGTTCGAGATGCACTTCGTAGACGCCAACGGCGCCCTGTTTGAGCCCGGCAAACAGCACGTTCGCCGTGCGCCCGCCAATCAGCGACGAGACGAATTCCAGCGGATCGTTGACTTCAGGCCCGTCGTACGGTTTGCCGGTCTTCATGGCCGACTTGGCCGCCTCCGGCCCCACCAGCCCCAGGCCGCTGGCCAGTACGACGATCGTTTCACCGGGTTGGGCAGGGTTGTCCTCGGTCACTGGGGCGCCGGCGGAGTTCGCGCAGCAGAGCTCGCTGTTGAGCGCCGTCATGATCACCTGCGCGTCCGTGTTCGCTTCGGCCTTGATCGGGATGCCATTGCCCGCCGGCCCTTCGATGCGCGCCCGCAGGCGGATGCGCTGGAACGGACCCGCGGCGAACGCCTCCACCTCGGGATCGAAGGCGTTGATGAGCGCAATCAGGTTGTCGCGGATCGTGGCCAGCGTGTCGGTGGCCTGCACGCGATAGGTGTACTTGCGGTCGCGGATGTAGATGGTGGGGGTGTCGCCGGGATTGGCCGCGCCGTCCACTGAAATTGTGCCGGTGGCCTGGCTGGAGAAGTGGAACGTCAGGCCCGGCGAGGGCGATGGCGAGTCGAGCGTATAGACCGAGGGGTTCTGTTCGATCAGCCGCACCGCCACGGCGCTGGACACCGTGATTTCCCCGTTGTTGCGTCGCACGCGCAGCACGCCGCTGGCGCTGTTGGAGCCCGCGACCTCGACGGGGATCTGCGCGATCACGCGCTCCGGCGAGACTGCCACGATGGGGCAGGGAAGTCCGTCGACAAAGAACTGCACGCCGCCCAGCTCATACGGCAGCGGGCTGGTCAGATCCTCCACGCTGGCTGTCTGGTCGGCCACGTTGTCGCCGAGCACGGCCACCAGCGCGAACGGCGCCACCAGCGCCGGGTCCTGTCCGCCGCTGAGCTTCGAGCCGCTTGTGGTCATGACGATCTTGGATCCATCCGGCGAAATGGCCGTCTCCAGCGTCACCGAGTTGCCCGCCACGTCCGCCTCGCGCGCGATCAGCAGCAGGGCGTTAAACAGCTTGTTCGGCGCGGCGGTGACGTACGGATCGGGAGCGTCGTTGATAGCCTGCACGAAGCGGTCGATGATGGTGTCGAAGCTGTCGTCCACGGTGGTCGTGATCTTGTAGTTCTTTGTGATCACCTTGCCGTCGCTGTCCTTCACGTTCTCGTTGCCGATCTTGATGGTCAGCTCGACGTCCTTCTCCACCGTGCCGCTGAACACGATCGATCCGCGGGCGAACGTCGCCGGGCTGGGAGCATTGCGCACCGCCGTCACCGGCAGGTTGAAGTCGCCAGGCGTGTACACGAGCAGGCGGCGGTTATAAGTATCGGAAACGTACAGGTTCAGACCGTCGTAAGCGAGTGCCGTGGGCGTCTTGAAGGAGTCGGTGGACGCCACGCGCCGGGGCTCGCCGGAGTCCGAGCTCTGATTCAGCTCGAAGTTGAGCTGGCCGAGCACGATGTCGGCGGGCTTGCCGTTCTGCGTTGGGATCTCATTCCAGATGAGCACGCGGTCGTTGCCCGAGTCGGCGACGAAGAGGCGCCGCCCGTCGCTGAGCACCGCGCGCGGCATGTCGAGCGTCGCGGCGCACCGCTGCGGATACGTGGGCTTGCCGTCCTCACCGGTTCCGTTGGGTGCGCATAGCACGGTGTTGGTGGGCGTTCCGCCGGTCTTGAATTCCGGGAAGGTGAAGTCCGGCTGGCCTACCACGACGCTGGCTGGTTGGCCGCTGCTGGTGGGGATCGAATTCCAGATCAGCACGCGGCTCAGGCCCAGATCGGCGACAATGACCTTGCCCGCGCCCACCCACACCGACGAGGGCGCCAGCATCGAGTCGGCTTTCGAAATGTACTCGGGGAAGCGGCGGAACTGCTGGTCCGTGGTCAGGTTCGGCTGGCCGAGAACGAGCTTTGCCGCCTGTCCGTTCTGGGTGATCTCGCCAAAGTACAGCACGCGGTTGTTGCCCGTGTCGGCGACCCACAGGCCATTGTTGTCATCGACGAACACGCCGGTGGGGCCGCGCAGCGCCGTCTCGCTCAGGCCTGGCGCGGAGGACGTGAAGTCTTTCTGCCCGACGACAAGATCCGCCGGCTGCTGGTTGACGGCAGGCAGCGAGCGCCAGATCAGCACGCGATTGTTGTCCGTGTCGGCCACTGCCAGCACGCGTCCGTTGTAAGCCACGCCGAGCGGGTTGCGCAGCGTGTTTTGCGCCGCGGGCTTCAGTTCAGTGGTAGTGAAGTCGGGCTGGCCCAGCACCACATCGGCCCTGCCCACGCACGCCGGGCAGCGCGGGTCGCTGAGCGGCAGAACGGCCTTGCGGTCGGGGATGAAGCTGCTGACGTTGCGGTAAATGAGCACGCGGTGGTTCACCGGAGTGCCGCCGATGTTGTTGCCATCGGCGACGATCAGCGTGTCGGCCGCGTAGGCGACTCCAGTGATCGAGCCTAGCAATTTGTCGCTGGCGCCCGGGTAGGCGTCGGTGAACGGGTTTTGTCCGATCACGAGCCGCGCGGCCTGGGAGCTGTAAAAGTCCTGCGCGTGGCACGCACCCGCGAGCGCACAAAGAGCAAAGATCCACTTCATCGGGAGTCTCAAAGCGAGCAAACCTTCAGTATATCAGCGTGATGACAGCGGCCCGCCGCCCGGGTCCACCACCGTAAGACGGCCCGCGCCCGAGCGGGCGTTTCACCAGATGTAGCGCGGGGCGATCCGCCTGCGCTCGTGGCTGTCCAGCACGTGCAGCACGCGGATCTTCCTGAGCTTGTCCGGCGACAGCGCGCCCAGCGGGATGTAGAGAATGTTCCGGTCGAGCCGCGCCGCAATCTGCCGCATCATGGGCCGCGGCGGCTTGGCGGCCACATACACGACGTGCCGCTCCAGCGAGTAATCGATCGCCGCCAACAGCAGCCTCTCCGGCTTGGTCTCGGCGAGGTCGTAATCGGGATCTGTCCAGACGTCGGCCATCCGGCCGGGCGGCATGGTCATGAGAAAGCCGCCGTACTCGGCGCGCCCGATGCCCGGCCCTACCAGATTGTCGAACGGCGGCGTGGAATAAAACGCCATGTCGCTTTCGTTGGAGTGTTCGCCGAGCCACGTGGTCAGCCAGGAGTAGCGGTTCTCGCGGTCTTCGTCGAAGATCACCACTACCGCGCCCGCTTCGCCGGTGAGCCGTTCCGTCTCGCGCACATAGATCCGTCCCTCGTGCCAGCGGCGGATGGTCTCGCGCAGGTCGATGCCGTCGAGCAGGGAGGTGGTGAAAGGCTCCACGCGCGAGCGCTCTTCGCCCAGCATCGTCACCGCGCGCTGCCGCAGGAAGCGCCCGTAGTCCTCGATCACGATGTCCTCGGGCGGATAGCTGCAAATGGCGTCTCCGCCGAGCTGTGCGGCCCATGCGTCAGGCGCGCGGCCGGGCCGCCGCTTCCACGCCTGCGGGGCGGCGCGGCGCTTTTCGCGCTCGTAGCGCTGCCGCAGGCGCAGCCGCCTCGTGTTTGGGAAGACGTCCCCGGCGCGCAGATCCAGCCCCTCCCCGCCTGCATCCGTTTGCTGGTGGCTGTAACTCGTGCCCAGCCGCCAGACTTCGTAAGCAAAATTGTCGTCGACGACGCCGCGCGCGGCGGCCACCAGATCGAACAGCGAGGGCGCTACCATGGCCCCCGCGCGCATCAGCCTTGCCAGATATCTTGCCGATTGCCTCCGCTGCCACGGCGCCAGTTGGCCGCCATAAATGGCGCGGTAGTTGTCCTCGGCTTCGCTCCACAGCTCGTTCATCCACGCGCGCCGGTCCGGCACGCTGAAGCCGTGTTCGGGCGTGATCATCTTCCGCCATTCCTCGTAGCGCTCCTGCAACCAGGGGCAGTCCTCGGTGATCTCGCCCAACGATGCTGGGGATGGCAGTCCGATTCCCAGCTCTGCCCGGGGTGCATCCGCCTCTGGCGCCACCGTCAGGCCCTGCAACGGCAGCATCTCCGCAAATGAGGACAGGCGCAGGACCACCGCCGTCTCGGTCTTGCGGTCCAGCCGCTCCAGACACGCAGCCGCTTCCCAGCCGCCGGAGCCGCCAGGCGGCGGCGGGGGCGGCACGCGCAGATACATTTCCGTATAGCGCCCGTAGGAAAGGACTCTTAACGCGGCCGGGTCCGGATAAATCTCCCAGCGCTCCACCAGCGGTTTGTGCGAACCGATCAGCGCCAGCTCGGCGCCCAGCTCCAGGGCGGTGCGGCAGGCTTCCGTCAGAGCGTCCGCCGGCTCGATTACGGCCAGCACGGGGCGCGCCTCGCCGTCAAACTCGTCCCTCGGCGCCTCTCTCGCCCGTCCCATCAGCACGCCGATCCGCGGCAGCCCTTCCAGCGCTTCCAGCAGCGCCTTCCGGCCATGCCGGGGCAATTCCACGGCCACCCGCGCGGGCCGCATTTCGAGCAGCGCGCGCCGCACCACCGCGGCGAACTCCAGCCGCCGGGGAACCACGGGCAGGAACGTCCACCGGCCCCGCCGCAGCCCCAGTCTTTCGGCTTCAGAAAACATGGCGCAGCGCCTCTTCGCCCAGCACCTGGCGGACGGCGCGGCGGATCGCGTGCCCCAGGTCGGGCGCCTGCCGCGACTCCAGCAGCCGCATTGCGTAGCGGCCCACGTGAATGCCGTCCCGCACCGTGAACGGCTCGTCGGATTCATGCGCGGACTGAAGGAATTCCGATACCAGCGAAATCACTTCCTCTTCGGCCTGCGGCAAATTCTGGCGCAAAATCTCTTTTTCCTCGGATTCATCCGGAAAATCGATATGAATTTGCGGCTGAAGGCGCGAGAAAATATACTCCGGAAGGTCGAACGTGGAGGCGTCCTCGTTCATCGTGCATACCAGCCGGAACTCCGGACGCGCCGGAATCTTGATGCCCGCCACCACGCTCTCCACGTATCGCCGCGAATCGAGAAGCGGCGCCAGGCTGGCCCAGCTTTTCTCCGGCATCCGGTTGGCCTCGTCGAGGATCGCCACCCCGCCGCGCAGCATCGCCGTCACCAGGGGCGACGCTACGTACTTCAGGGTCCCGGGGCCTTCCACCACGGGTTGCACGATCAGGTCTTCGGGCCGCGTGTCCACCGTGCCCTGCATGATGTAGGCTTCGCGCCCCAGCCGCTTCGCCGCAGCGTAGGCCAGGGTGGTCTTGCCGACGCCCGGCTTGCCCGTGATGCGCGGGTTCATCGGCAGATCGCCGTCGCCGAGCACCATCCACGCCGCCAGCAGCTCCCGCATCACCTCTTCCTGCCCGATCCACTCCGCCGCGTACTCGACCGGATGGCTCAGGTGCAGCCGCACTCCTTCCACTTCGACAACCATGATTTCATTGTCCCGCAGGAAAAGGCGCCCGCGCGGGGATGCAAAACGGGCGCCCGGCGCAGTGCGCCCGGCGCCCGGAATCGAGCCAGGGGAATGCTATTTCTTCTGCATTTCCCGCAAGACTTTCTTCATTTCGTGTTCCACTTCTTTGAAGCCGGCCGGCACGGCGAATTTGCCAGAATCGACGGCGGCCGTGGAGAAGTTGGAGTTCTCGGTTGTCGCTTCGAGCAGCAAGCCCGGCTCTTTCTTCGCCCCATCGGCCTTTTTCGGCGGAGGCGGAGGCTCTTCCTGCTTCTTTTTGCGGCCGAAGCCTCCCAGTCCGCCGATCCTTCCGAGCCGCCCCAGCGCCGCACCCGCGGCGGACTCCGCCGCTGCGCCGCCCATCTCCGCGCCCGTCGGCATTTCGATGTCCGGCATATCGATGCCGAGCCCCATCATGCGCGTCACCTGCACCAGCGGCACGCCCTCCAGTTTCGAAGCTTCCTTGGCCAGCCGGGCCATGCCCTCGGCCGTGCCCGCCTGTCCCATGGCCAGTTGCATGGTGCGCATGGATTCGGGCCCCATGCCCACCTTCCCGGCAAAGGCCATGTAGAAGGCCTGCACCTGTTCATAGCCGTCTACCTTCGGGGTCCGCCACTCATCCATATCAATCGTGGTTGTCATGGTCTGGCCGGACTTCTGGTCCTTCAGGTCCATCTCCAGGTGGAGCTTCATCAGCTTCGCGGGCAGGCCCTGGATCACCTTGTTCTCCCCGCCGTCCTGGACCGACAGGCGCATGTCCGCGACCACCTGCTGGTTCTTGTTGCCCATCTGCTGGGCCATCTTCTCGGCCATTGCCGCAACGGCTTTCGGGTACTCGTCGAAGGTGATGACCGAGTAGGTCTTCTTTTCGAGATCGATGTGCAGCATCATCTCCTTGCCCAGGTCGATGATGTCGACCTCGCGGTCCGACACCCGCGCCAGGCGGTTCTGCTGCAAATAGACCTGGCTGTACACGGGCTCCTTGATCTTGCCGGCGCCGGGCACAAAACGCATCATCTTCAGCAGCGTTCCTCCCGTCACCTGCGTCTTTTCCTGATAGCTGAAGTCTGCCAGTGCGGCGCACGGCAGCAGGGCCAGCGCCAGGACTGTCGTCATCTGAAGTCTCACGATCTTGGATTTCCTCCCTTCCTCCAGAGAGTACCCGATTCACTCCCGCAGAGTAAACGCCCTGAGTGCCTGCCGCCGGCGGCCCTGCCGCGCTGCTATACAATAAGGCAGTCGGAGCCACCCGGTGAGCGACCTGAATCTCCGCCCCTCGCAACGGCAAGCCCACGCGTTGCTGGTCCTGTGTCTGATCCCTGTCGGCGCGATTCTCCGCTATGTGTACTTCTCCGCGCCCGAGACGCCGCGGGCATGGCTGCTGCTTGGGCTCGTGTTTTTCATCTTTCCGCTGCGCCTGTACGCGCGCTCGTGGTCCGCGCGCCTGTCGGTGGAAGGCGGCGCGCTGCGTCTGATCGAAGGTCTTCTCAGCCAGAACGCCACCAGCATGGCGCTGGATCGGATCCAGAAAGTCAGCGTGCACCGCTCCCTCTGGCAGCGGCTGTGGGGCATCGGCGATATCGAGATCGAGTCCGCGGCGGAGTCCGGCGCCATCCGGCTCCATGACGTGGACGACCCGCAGGCCGTGGCGGACCGCATTCTGGCGCTTTCGCGCCCCTCCCCAAAAGCTTCCTGAGCCTCTCACATGACTGATTCACAACCGCTGCTGAACCGCGCCGCCGTCGTCACCGGCGCCTCCCGCGGCCTTGGGCGCGCCATCGCCGTGGCGCTGGCCGGCGCGGGCGCCCGCGTGGCCTGCGTGGGCCGCGACATTGCAAAGCTGGATGAAACCGCGCGACTCTGCGGACCCGGCGCGATCATCGTTCCCACCGATGTCACGCAGGAGGAGGACGTGGCGCGCCTGGCCGCTCGCGTGGCCGAAAACCTCGGCCCCGCGCACATCCTCGTCAACAACGCCGGCGTCAACCTCCGCAAGCCGGTCACCGAGTTCACGCTGGAGGAGTGGCGCTGGGTGCTCGATTCCAATCTCACCAGCGCTTTCCTCTGTTCGCGCGCCTTCGTGCCCCAGATGATTCAGAACGGCTGGGGCCGCATCCTGAACCTGACTTCGATCATGAGCCACGTCTCGCTGCCGGGCCGCGCGGCTTATTCGTCTTCAAAAGCCGGCCTGCTCGGCCTGACGCGCGCTCTCGCCCTGGAGCTGGCGCCGCATCACATCACCGTCAACGGCATCAGTCCCGGCCCCTTCGCCACAGAGATGAACGCGGCGCTGATGAACGACCCGCAGGCCAACGCCGCCTTTCTCGCGCGCCTGCCGCTCGGCGAGTGGGGCCGCCCGGACGACATCGGCAGCCTGGCCGTCTATCTCTGTTCCGACCAGGCCCGCTTCATCACCGGCACCGACATCGTCATCGACGGAGGCTGGCTGGCCCAATGAGCCGCCGCCCTGTCCGCCGCCGCACACCATGACCCAGGACGCCTGCGACACCCGCTTCTTCGGCCATCCTGCCGGGCTCTCCACGCTGTTCTTCACCGAGCTCTGGGAGCGCTTCGGCTATTACGGGATGCGCGCCATCCTCGTGCTGTTCATGACCGCCGCCGCTGCTGCGGGCGGCCTCGGGCTCGACCCTTCGCGCGCCTACGCCATTTACGGCCTCTACACCGCCAGCGTGTACATGGCCAGCCTGCCCGGCGGCTGGATCGCAGACCGCATCCTCGGACAGCAACGCAGCGTGCTCTATGGCGGCACGCTGATCGCTGCCGGCTACCTCACGCTCGCCATCCCGTCCAACGCGGCGTTTTTCGCGGGTCTCTGCGTCGTCGTGGTTGGCACGGGGCTGCTGAAACCGAACATCTCGACCATCGTGGGGCAGCTCTATTCTCCGGGCGATCCGCGCCGCGAGTCCGGCTTCTCGATTTTTTACATGGGCATCAACATCGGCGCCACCATCGCGCCGCTGGCTTGCGGCTGGGCGGGCGAGCGCATCAACTACCGCCTCGGCTTTGCGCTCGCGGGCATCGGCATGGCGGCGGGCGTGCTCACGTTCTGGCGCGGGCTCAAGCGCCTCGGCGACGCCGGGCTGCGCCCGGTCGAGCCGCCCACTCCGGAAGCCGGCCGGCAGTGGCGGCGCAGCTTCCGGCACGCCGTGCTCGGCTGCGTCCTCGTTGCTGCGGCGGTGCTGCTGCTGCACCTGTCCGGCGCCGTGACGGTCAGCCTTCAGTTCCTGGTGAACTCCGCCGGCGCCGTGCTCGCGCTCACCACGCTGGGCCTGTTTGCGTGGATGTTTCTCGGCGGCGGATGGACGCCGGCCGAGCGCCGCCGCCTGGCGGTGATCGCCGTGCTGTTCTGCGGATCGGCGCTGTTCTGGGCGGCATTTGAACAGGCCGGCTCGTCGCTGAACCTGTTTGCCAAGAATCACACCAACAACGTGCTGCTGGGCTTCGCGTTTCCCGCAAGCTGGTATCAGTCGCTGAACGCCGCCTTCATTATCTGCTTCGCCGCCGTATTCGCCTGGATCTGGATCCGGCTGGGCGACCGTCAGCCGTCTTCGGTGGCCAAGTTTGCGCTGGCCATGGTTTGTGCGGCGGGCGGCTTTGTGCTGATGATGGAGGCCAGCCGGCGCTCCGCTTCCGGCGTGCTGGTGAGTCCGCTGTGGCTGGTGGGCACTTATCTGCTGCACACCTTCGGCGAGCTGCTGCTCAGCCCCGTCGGTCTGAGCGCAATGACGCGCCTGGCGCCCGCGCGGGTGGCCGGGCTGATGATGGGCGTGTGGTTCCTGTCGCTGTCGATGGGCAATTATCTGGCCGGGCGCCTCGCTTCGTTCTACGGGCACCTGCCCCCCTACGAGCTGTTCCGGACCCTTGCCGTGATCACGCTTGCCGCCGCCGCCGTGCTGTTCGTGCTGGTGAGACCGGTCGCATGGCTGGCTGCCCGCAACGGCGCGGCCTCCCGTGAATCGTAAAATGGAGCCAATGGCCGCAGAGCACGACAAACACAAGGCAGGCGAAGAAAAGCCCCGCGAGGTTCCGTTCGAGAAGTCGCTGGCCGAACTTCAGCAGATCATCGCCGAGCTGGAACAGCCGGGCATCCCGCTGGAGCGCGCTCTCGAGCTGTTCGAGAAGGGCGTACAGCTTTCCGAAACCTGCCGCCGCCAGCTCGTAGAAGCCGAAACGCGCATCGAGACTCTCCTGAAACGGGGCCAGAAGGTGATCCCCCAGCCCTTCGGGCCGGAACAAAAATGACATCTTCTGTTGTCTCTCTCTCCGAATACCTGGCCGCGCAGGCGAGCCGTATCGACGCCGCTCTGGACCGCCTGCTGCCCGCGGAATCCGAGCCGCCGGAGACGATCCACCGCGCCATGCGCTACTCCGTCTTCGCCGGCGGCAAGCGCATCCGCCCCATCCTCTGTCTGGAAGCGGGCCGCACCGTGGCGGGCGCGGACGAGGAAGGGATCGAGGAGGTGGCGTGCTCGCTGGAGCTGATCCACACCTATTCGCTGATCCACGACGATCTGCCCGCGCTTGACAACGACGACCTGCGCCGCGGGCGCCCGACGTCGCACAAGGTTTTCGGCGAGGCGATGGCCATCCTCGCCGGCGACGCTCTTCTCACCTATGCGTTCGAAGTGCTCGCCCGCGCTGGCTCCGCGGCGCTGGTTGGGGAACTGGCGCGCGCAGCCGGAACCGTGGGCGGCATGATCGCCGGCCAGGTGCATGACATCGAGGGCGAGAGCCAGCCGCCGTCGGCGGAGCTGCTGGAGCGCATTCACCGCGCCAAGACAGGCGCCCTGCTGCGCTGCTCGCTGCGCCTTGGCGCGATGCACGCCGGCGCCACTGCCGGACAGCTCGAAGCTCTTTCCCGCTTCGGCGAACATATCGGGCTTGCCTTCCAGATCGTCGACGACATCCTCGACGTCACGCAGACTTCCGAGCAGCTCGGCAAGACCGCCGGCAAGGACGCCGCCCAGCACAAGATCACCTTTCCCGCCGTGCACGGGCTGGAGGCTTCGCGCCGCATGGCCGCGGAACAGCGGACGCTGGCGCACGAGGCGCTGTCGGTGTTTGGCGACCGCGCCCTGCGGCTTCGGCAGCTCGCCGATCTCATCGTGGACCGCTCCAGCTGACCCCTCGTGCCGCGCCGACGCATCGACTTGCTGTTGCTGGAACGCGGCCTGGCTCCCTCCCGTGAGAAGGCGCGCGCGCTGCTGCTGGCGGGCGCGGTGCGCGTCGCAGGCCAGAAGGTGGACAAAGCGGGCGCGCTCGTCGAGGAAGACGCGGTGATCGAGATCGTCGAACCCTTCCCCTGGGTCAGCCGCGGCGCCTTGAAGCTTCTGGCGGCGCTGGACCGCTGGGGCATCGATCCCGCCGGGCGCGTCTGCCTGGATGTGGGCTGCTCGACGGGCGGGTTCACTGAAGTGCTGCTGAGCCGCGGCGCGCTGCGGGTGCATGCCGTCGATGTCGGCAAGGGACAGCTCCACTACCGGCTGCGCTCCGATCCCCGGGTCGTGCTCCACGAAGGCGTCAACGCGCGCTTCCTCAGCCGCGATATCATCTGCGAAGACGTTCAGTTTGCGGTCTGCGACGTGAGCTTCATTTCCGCCACACTTGTGCTGCCTCCCATCGCCTCCGTGCTTGCGCCGCCGCGGGAGTTCGTCATTCTGGTGAAGCCGCAATTTGAAGCCGGCCGCGGCCAGGTGGGCAAGGGCGGCATCGTCCGCGACACGGCCGTGCAGGCGGCCGCCGTCGAGCGCGTCCGCTCGGCCGCCGCCAGTCTGGGCTTCTCCAGCGAAGTCATCGAAAGCCCCATCACCGGCGCCGAGGGCAACAAGGAGTTCCTGCTGTATGGATTCGATCCACACGGTCGGCATCATCGCGAAGCCTGATGTCCCCCATGCCGCCGGGCTGCTGGCCTCGCTGCTGGACTGGCTCGAGCAGCGCGGCGCCACCTGCCGCCTGGACGAGGTTGCCGCGGGCTACGTCCCGGGGCGCGCTGTGCCCGTTCCGCGCGAACAGATCGCGGACGCGTGCCAGCTCATCATCGTCCTGGGGGGCGATGGCACGCTGCTGGCGGCGGCGCGGGCCATCGCCGGGCGCGACATTCCGCTGTTTGCCGTCAATCTCGGCGGCCTCGGTTTCCTCACCACCATTTCCACCAGCGAGCTTTTCGCCGAACTCGAGCGCACCTTGCGCGGCGAGAGCCGCATCGCCCGCCGCCGGATGCTGTCCTGCGAGGTGCAGCGGTCCGGCGCCGCCGTCTCCCGCTACGTCGCTCTCAATGACGTCGTCATCACCAAGGCGCACATCGCCCGCATGATCGACCTGGTCGCCTACGTCGACGCCCACCTGGTGTGCCGCTACAAGGCCGACGGGCTGATCGTGGCTACGCCCACTGGCTCCACAGCCTATTCGCTCAGCGCCGGCGGGCCGATCATTTTCCCCAGCGTTTCGGCGTTCTGCGTGACGCCCATCTGCCCGCACACGCTCACCAACCGCCCGGTGATCGTGCCGGATTCGAGCGTCATCCGCGTTGTCAACTCCGCCGCTGACAGAGACGCCTACCTCACCATCGACGGCCAGGTGGGCGAGCCGCTGCTGCGCGACGACGCCATCGTCTGCCGCGCCTCGCCGCATTCGCTTTCACTCGTCCGCCCGCCGCGCATGCTCTTCTTTGATGTGCTTCGGCAAAAACTCAAATGGGGAGAAAGATAAGAAGGATGAAGAAAATCTCGCTGACTTCCTGGATCTTCATCGCCATGGCCGCCGGCATCGCCATCGGCCATTTCTTCCCCGAATTCGGCAAAGACACCGCATTTCTGGGGACGATTTTCCTCAGGCTGATCAAGTCCATCATCGCTCCGCTGCTGTTCGCCACCCTCGTCGTCGGCATCGCCGGTTCGGGAAGCGCCAAGGCCATGGGCCGCATCGGGCTGAAGGCGCTCATCTATTTCAACGTGACCACCATCGGCGCCCTCGCGCTGGCGCTGCTGTCGGTCAACTATTTCAAGCCCGGCGTAGGCGTTTCGCTCACCGGAGCGGGCCGGGCGGAGTTGCCGGAAGCCAAGGCCAGTTTCATCGGCGTCCTCGTCAACGCCGTGCCGACTAGCATCATGGACGCCATGGCGCGCAACGAGGTGCTGCAACTGGTCGTCTTCACCGTCCTGTTCGGCATGGCCTGCATCGCCATGGGGGAGCGCGCCGATCCGGTCATCCGCTTCTGCCGCTCGCTGTCGGACGTGATGTTCGAATACACGCGCTACGTCATGTATCTGGCGCCCATCGGCGTCGGCGCCGCCATCGCCAGCGTCGTCGGCGACAAGGGCATCGGCGTGCTGCTGGGGCTGGGGAAACTGATCGGCGCGCTCTACATCGCGCTGTTCGGCTACATTGTGCTCGTCATGGGACCCGCCGCGCTCCTGTTCCGCATCCCGGTGCTGAAATTCCTGCGCGCCGCCAAGGATCCCTACATCCTGGCTTTTTCCACGGCTTCCAGCGAGGCTGCCTTCCCCATGGCGATGCGCAACATGGAGCGCTTCGGCGTGCCCCGGCACATCGTCAGCTTCGTGCTGCCCACCGGCTACAGCTTCAACCTTGATGGGAGCACCCTCTACCTGGCCATGGCCTCCGTTTTCGTCGCGCAGGCTGCCGGCGTAAACATGACGCTGACGCAGCAGCTCACCATGATCGCCACGCTCATGCTCACTTCAAAGGGGGTCGCCGCCGTGCCCCGCGCCTCGCTCGTGATCCTGGCGGCGACTCTGTCCACCTTCAACCTGCCGCTGGAGGGCGTCGCGCTCATCCTCGGAGTCGACACCCTGATGGACATGGGCCGCACGTCCGTCAATCTCCTCGGCAACTGCCTGGCTACCGCCGCTGTCGCCCGTTGGGAAGGCTACGACCTGATTCCTCAGGAGGAGCCGTCCGAAGAGCCCGCCGCGCCGGACACGGCTGCCGCGCAAACGCAGGAGGAATGAACCGCCATGCATCTTGGAGCCGTTACTTACAACGTCCTGAAGGACTGGGATCTGGAAACCGTGATCACGAAGCTCGAGCAGGCGGGGTTCGAAGCCGTCGAACTGCGCACCACACACGCCCACGGCGTCGAACCCGCTCTCCAGCCGCAGGAGCGCGCCCGCGTGCGCGCCCGGTTCGAGAAATCGAAGGTCCGCCTGCTGAGCTTCGGCTCCACCTGCGAATACCACAGCCCTGACGCCAACATCCGGCGCAAGAACATCGAGGAGACCAAGATGTGGGTCGATCTGGCCCACGACACCGGCGCCTGGGGCGTCAAAGTGCGCCCCAATGCGTTGCCCAAAGACGTCCCGCCGCAGGTCACCATTGGCCGGATTGCGGAAGCGCTGCGCGAGGCGGGCGATTACGCCGCCGGCAAAGGCGTCGAGATCTGGGTGGAAGTGCACGGCTCGGGGACATCCGCGCCCCCTGTCTGTGCCGACATCATGCGCGCCACAAACCATAAAGCGGTCGGGCTGTGCTGGAACTCGAATCCCGGCGAAGTGCAGAACGGCTCCATAGGAGCCGCCTTCGATCTGCTCCGCCCCTGGATCCGCAACGTTCACATCAACGAACTGGCCGACCCGCGCTATCCGTGGCGCGAACTCTTTACGCGGCTCCGCCAGTCCGGCTATGAACGCTACACCCTGATGGAGGTGGCCGAGAGCCGCGAGCCGGAGCGCTTTATGCGTTACTATCACGCCCTGTGGAAGGAGCTGACACGTCCATGATGCTGCCGCGCCGCTACCTGTTCGCTGTTCTCCTCTGCCCGCTGCTGGCCGCCCAACCGCCTGCTCCGGAGCAGCACTTCGGTCACAAAATGGGCGCCGACCGCGCGGTGCTCGACTGGCACAAAGTCGTATCCTATTTCCGCCTGCTGGAAGAGAAATCTCCGCGCGTAAACTACCTCGAATACGGCAAATCGACGGAAGGCCGGCCCATGATCGCCGCCGTGATTTCCGCGCCGGAAACGGTCCGCAACCTGGACAAGTACCTGGACATCCAGCGCCGCCTGGCCGATCCGCGCGTCACGCCGCCGGATGAAGCCGCGCGGCTGGCCGGGGAAGGGAAGACCGTCGTCCTCATCACGTGCAGCGTCCACGCCACGGAGATCGCCTCCACCCACACCGCGGTCGAGCTGGCTTACCGCCTGGCCACGGCGCAAGACGCGAAGACGCTGCGCATCCTGGACAACGTCATCCTTGTCCTCGCCCCCTCCATCAATCCCGACGGGCTCGACTTGGTCACCGCCTGGTACCGCCGCACCCTCGGCACGCCGTTCGAGGGAACCAGCCCGCCGGAGCTGTACCAGAAATATGTCGGCCACGACAATAACCGCGACTGGTATTTCTTTACGCAGGCAGAAAACCGGGCCGTGGTCGAGAAATTGCACAACGTATTTCGGCCGCAAATCGTGTATGACGTCCACCAGATGGGGATGTTCGGGGCGCGCATGTTTGTGCCGCCATGGCTGGATCCCATCGAGCCGAACATCGACCCGCTCATCGCGCAGCTCTGCAACATGACCGGCATGAACATGGCCGCCGATCTCACCGCAGCCGGGCGCAAGGGCGTGGTGGTGAACGCCATGTACGACTACTGGACGCCGGCGCGGCATTACCAGAGCTACCACGGCGGGCTGCGGATCCTGAGCGAATCGGCCAGCGTCCGCATCGCCACGCCTGTCGATGTTGACCCCGGCAAGATCCCCTCACAGGGCACCGGCTATTCGCCGCGCGCAAGCTCCTGGAATCATCTGGAGCCCTGGCCCGGCGGCCGCTGGACGCTGGGCGACATCGTCACCGATCAGCTCATCGCCATGGAAAGCCTGCTCGACACCGCCGCCGTGCGCCGCGAGATGTTTCTGCGCGGCTTCTATGACATCCAGCGGCGCGCCGCCATGCGCACCTCTCCGCACGCGTTCGTCATCCCTGCCACGCAGGCCGATCCCGGCGCGGCGCGCCGGCTGCTGGAGACGATGGACTTCGCCATGGTGGAGGTCGAGCGCGCCTCAGCGCCATTTGCCGTCAACGGGAGGGAGTTTGCCGCCGGCTCTTACGTCATCCGCATGCAGCAGCCCTATTCCTCATTCGCGAAGGCGCTGTTCGAGCGCCAGCAGTATCCGGATTTGCGGCAATATCCCGGCGGTCCCCCGAAGCGCCCATATGACGTGACCGCCCACACGCTGCCGCTGCTGCTTGGGGTGGATGTGGAGACGATTGGCGCGCCATTCGACGCGAAGCTCGAGCGCACGCGGGATTTCCGCTTCCCCGCAAACGGACTGGCAGCCTCCGACAGCGATTCCTGGCGCGCGGTGACCCGCGCCTGGCGCGAGCAGCGGTCCGTGTACCGCCACCCGCGCAACGGCGGCTTCGCCATCGGCGCGCGGCCCTCGGATGAGTTCGTCGAATTGCGCGAGCCGCGCGTGGCCCTGTACAAGCCGTTCGTTCCATCCATGGATGAAGGCTGGACGCGCTGGATCCTGGAGCACTTCGGCTGGCGTTATTCCTCCGCGGGCAATGCTGAAATCCGCGCCGGACGCCTGCGCGAGCGCTTCGATGTGATCGTGTTCGCCGACATGAGCGCCGGCGTGATCGAGAACGGGCACAGCAGGGGGTCGATGCCGGAGGAATTCACCGGAGGGCTGGGCGAGGAAGGGCCGGCTGCGCTGAAGGAGTTCCTTGAGGGCGGCGGGCGGCTGATCTTCCTCAACCGCTCCGGCGAGTATGCGGTCCGCCGCCTCGGCATCGATGTGCGCAATTCCGTCTCCGGCGTTCCTTCGCGCGAGTTTTATTGTCCCGGCTCGTTGTTGAACGTGCGGCTGGCTGAGTCCTCGCCGCTGGCGCTGGGGCTGCCAGCCGACTTCACGCTCTGGAACGAAGCCAGCCCGGTCTGGGAAAGCGGGAACGGGTCCGCGTCAGCCGTCCTTCGTTACGCACCGCAGAATGTGCTCGCCTCCGGTTGGCTTCTCGGCGAGAAATATCTTGCGGGCAAGCCCGCCCTGCTCGACATTCCCGCGGGAAAGGGCCGCGTGGTGCTGTTCGGCTTCCGCCCGCAGTACCGCGGGCAGTCCTGGCTGACGCTGAAGCTGTTGTTCAACGCGCTGGTTCTGTAGGCTGCCGCCAGCGTCAATCGAGGCGGATCTGATTGGCGTCGAGCGTCGAGCCGAGCGCCTGCTGCAATTGCGCCACCGCGCGGTTCAGAAGCAGCTCAGCCGCCACCACGCGGCGGCGCGAATCGAGCAGTTCGTTCTGGCGTGCCAGAACCAGGAAGTTGGTGCTCTCGCCCGTCTGGTACAGCCGGATCTCGCTGTCGAGCTTCTCGCGCGCGGCGCGCTCGCTCGAACGCGCCGCGGCTATGCGCAGGCGGGCCGCTTCCAGATTCTGAAGCGCGGTGCGCACGCTGGCGGCGATGCCCTGTTCGATCTGCGTGCGCGTGAGCTTCAGCCGCCGATCCTGAATCACCGCCTGCTCCAGTTGGCCCTGCGCTGCTCGGTTGCGCGGGTTCCACTCAAACGAGATGCCCGCCGCCACGGTCTGGAAGTTGCCGGTGGTGAGATTCGACAGAGTCGAGCCGTAGCCGCCGATCAGCGAGGCGGGCACAGTGCCGCCCGATTGCACAGGCGGCAGCGGCGGAAGGCCGCTGATGCCGGACAGCGTGTTCACGCGCTCAAACAGCGGCCCGAAAAAGCTGGCGAAACCGCCGCCCGTGTTGGGCGCCAGCACGCCTGCCAGACCGCTGTTGAAGTAGTTGGCTGTCAGCATCACCTGAGGCTTGAGGGCGGAGCTGGCCAACTGGATCTGGGTGCGGTTTTGGTCGAGGCTGAGTTCGAGCGTGCGGAGTTCGAGCCGCTGGCGGAGCGCAGTGGAGAGCGCCTCCTCGACGGTGAGGGCGGGGGGCGGCAGAGCGCGGGCGTCCACGGGGATCAGCCGTTCGTTCCAGAGCGGATCAGAAGGGTTCGGGGTGAGAATCGTTTTGAGCTGGTTTTCGGCGGCGGCGAGCACGGTGAGCGTGGTCTGAAACGAGTCAATGCGCCGCTGGAGTTCCGCTTCCGACGCCGCGCTTTCCACTTGCGCCAGCGTGCCGGCTTCGATGAAGCGCAGGTTGCGCTCATGCTGTTCCCGAGCCAGGCGCACGCCGTCGGCGGCCACGGTGGCGTCTTCAATCGCCGCCGCCAGGTCCCAGTAGGCGGATTGCGTGCGGGTAACGATCTCGATCACTTTGAGCTCAAACGTGGCGCGCTGCTGATCGCGCTGCTTCAGCCGGATGCGCAGTTGCGCGCGGTCGGGATCGACTTCGCGGAAGCGCAACAGCGGCAGTGTGAAGCCTGCGCCGAGGCGTGACGTGAGAAACGGGGTGAGCGCGGTGAAGGGGTTGTTGGTCGACTGGCGCTGGTTCTCGAAATCGATGTGCCACGATAGCCCGGAAAACGGCGTTTTCCCGCGGACATAGAAATTGTGGTTCAGGTACCTTTCGCTGAGCCGGCCCCCGGGCGCGGCGAGCGTGTTGGCCACTGGCAGGTTGCGCGTGTCGAACGACGGGTTGTACTGCACGAGCGGATCGAAGGCGCCGCGGGCGCTCTGGATCAGCGCTGCCGAGGTATCCAGATAAGACCGTTCGATCTCGATCTCGAGATTGTTTTTCAGAGCCAGCTCCAGCGCCTGCTTCAGCGTCAGCTCGCGCAAGACATCGGACACACCCACGCGGGGCGCGTGCAGCACCTGCTGCCGCGCGGCTTGCAGCGGCTCTTCGGGCAAGCCCGGCGCAGGCTGCGCGGAAAGCATGGCGGGCGCAATCAGCAGCGCCAGCACGAGCATGGCGGCAGTGGTGGGCGAGGGCTTGGGCACGCGGGCGAACAGCCGCCGCCACAGCGGCGAGTGGGCCAGATCGTCAAACAGCGAGTACGCCACCGGCGTCACCAGCAGCGTCAGCAGCAGGGCCAGCGACTGTCCGCCAATGACAACGATCGCCACGGTACGGCGCGAGCCCGAGCCCGCGCCGGTGCCGAGCGCCAGCGGGATCATGCCCGCCACCAGCGCCGCCGTGGTCATCAGAATCGGCCGCAGCCGGTCTTCGCAGCCCTGGATGATGGCCTCCAGGCGCGGTATGCCCTCGCGCCGCAGGGCCTTGATGTGATCGATTTGCAAAATCGAGTTCTTCTTGACGATGCCGAACAGCACCAGGATGCCCAGCGACGTGTAGACGATCGAGAAGTTTTCGCGCGCGACAAAGAGACTGAGCAGCGCGAACGGCGCAGACAGCGGCAGAGACAGCAGAATCGTCACCGGATCGATGAAGCTCTCGTAGTTGGAGGCGAGCACCATGTACATGAACACGATTGACAGCAGGAAGGCGATGAGGAAGTTCTGGACCGCGCGGCCGAGCTCGCGCGAGCGGCCCACCGTGCCATAGGTGTAGCCGGGCGGCATGTTGAGCGAGTCCATGTGCTGGTTGGCGAGGTTGATCAGATCGCCGAGGGCGAGGTTTTTGGACAGGTTGCCCATGATGAGCACGCGCCGCTGGCGGTTGTAGCGGTCGATCGACGTCGGCCCGGTGCCGAGCTCGAAGGTGGCCACATTGGAAAGCGGCACGTTGCCCAGGGTGGCGGAGGGCACATAGAGCCGTTCCAGCGTGCGTGCGGAGTTGCGGTACGGCTCGGCCACACGGAGCAGCACGTCGTAACGGTCGTCGCCCTCCTTGTATGTGGTGGCCTGATCGTCGCCGCCGACGAGCACGCGCATGGCGTTGGCGACCTGGGCCACGTTGACGTTCAGGTCGGCGGCCTTGTCGCGGTTGATCTGCACGCGCACCTCGGGCTTGCCGGACTCGTAGGTCAGCTCCATGTCGGCCACGCCGGGCACCTGCCTGAGGCGCGCCATGAGCGAGTTGGCGTACTGTTCGAGACGGTTCAGGTCAGGGCCCTGGATGGAGAACATGAAGTCGCTGTTCGGGGCTCCGGAAATCAGCGAGGGCAACTGCACGGTGACGATGAGGTCCCTGTACTTGGCCAGCTTCTCGCGCGCCATGTCCATGAGCTGCCGCTGGGACTGCTTGCGCTCTTTCACGTCGACCAGTTCGACGATGATGGAGCCGCGGTCGACCTGGCGGCGCTGATCGGCGCCGATGGTGACGAACAGGTCGCGCACGCCGGGCAGTTCGGCCAGGTCCGTTTCGATCAGCTCCATCACCTGGGCCGTGCCATCGAGCGACGAGCCCACGGGCATGCGGACGTTGATTTCGAACTCGGACTGGTCGTCGGTGGGCAGGAAGTCCACGCCCATGGAGCGGACCATAGGCACGGTGGACAGCATCACGGCCACTGCGCCCAGCGAAACCGCCCAGCGGTGGTTGAGCGACCAGACCAGCATTTTCTTGTACGGCGAGGCGAAGAGCTTATCGAAGAAACCCGCCTTGGTGGACTTGCCGTGGCCGCCCACCTTCAGGAAGCGCGAGCACAGCATCGGCGTCAGCGTAAAGGACACGATCAGAGAGATGCCCACCGCAAACGCCGCTGTGTAACCGAAGCTCGACATGAAGCGCCCCACGATGCCGGGCATCACGGCGATGGGGATGAAGATGATGATCAGCGACAGCGTCGTCGCCAGCACGGCGAGGCCGATCTCCTTTGTGCCGATGAAGGCAGCCTCCATGGCCGAAAGGTTCTTCTCTTCCATGTTGCGGAAGATGTTTTCCAGCACGACGATGGCGTCGTCGATGACGATGCCGACCATCAGCGTCAGCGCCAGCATCGTGATCTGGTTCAAGCTGAATCCCATCCAGTTCAGCAGCGAGAAGGTGGAGATGATCGAGGTGGGGATGGCGATGGCGGCGATCAGGGTCGAGCGCCAGTTGCGGATGAAAAACAGCACGATGATGGCCGCGAAGAATCCGCCGAGGATCAGGTGCTCGAGCACGGCGTTGTAGGAGGCGCGGATGAAGCCGGACTGGTCGCGCGTGTAGGAGATCTCGAAGTCCGGCGGCAACGTGGGGCGGAGTTCTTCGATCCGCTGCTTGATGGCGGCGATCACGTCGAGCGAATTGGTGCCCGCCTGCTTGCGGACCGCCAACGCGACGGCAGGCTTTCCGTTGAGACGCGCGAGGGAGCGGGGCTCTTCGAACGAGTCCTGCACCTCGCCGATGTCGGAGACGCGGACGGGCGCGCCGTTCACGTTGGCGATGATGATGCGGGCGAAGTCCAGCGGCTGCTCAACGCGTCCCAGGGTGCGCAGCGACAGCTCGCGGTTGCCCTCGTCGATGCGCCCGCCCGGAATTTCGATGTTCTGCGCCGCCAGCGCCAGCCGAACCTGCTCGATGTTCAGGTTGTAGGCGGCGAGTCTTTCCGGATTCAGCAGCACCTGGATCTGCCGCTTCCGCTCGCCGACGAAGCGGACCTGGCCGACCCCGTTGATGGTCTCGATGTTTTTCTTGATCTGGTCGTCGACGATCTTGGTGACTTCGCGCAGATCCCGCCTGGAACTGATGACGACGTTCAGCACAGGCGCGGCGTCGGTGGCGAGCTTCTCCACCACCGGCGTGCGAGCGTCCCGGGGCAGTTGCCCGAGCACCGTGCTGACCTTGTCGCGCACCTCCTGCGCGGCGATCTCGGGGTCCTTCTCGAGGACGAAGCCGATGGTGATGATGGAGACGCCTTCAGCCGAGGTGGAGTTCAACTCGTCGATGCCGGAGATGGTATTGACCGCCTCTTCGAGCACTTTGGTCACCTGCGACTCCACTTCCTCGGGCGAGGCGCCGGGCAGGACCGTGGTGATGGTGACGAACGGGAATTCGACCTTGGGGAAGAAATCGACGCCGAGCTTCCGGTAGGAATCCAGCCCCACCACCACCAGCGCCAGTATGAGCATGGTGGCGAAGACGGGCCGGCGAATGCAGATTTCAGCCAGCTTTTGCATCGAAAATTACTCCGAATGAGACCGCCATTATTGCCGGACCGTCACCGCCGATCCGTTGCTCAGCATCGGCACGCTGGAGACCGCCACGGCGGCGCCCGCGTCGATGATGCCCGGCGGGATTTCAACGAATCCGTTGGTCGACAGGATCTCGGGGATGCGGTGTTCCACCGCCTTGCCATTTTCAATCGTGAAGAATTTATTGAGCCCCGCCACCGTGTACACCGCCGCGCGCGGAATCGAAACCACCCGGAATGCGGGGTCGGTGACCAGGCGGACCTGCACGAAGGCGCCAGGCTTCAGGCGGTCGTCGCGGGTTTCCATGCGGGCTTCCGCGGTCAGCACGCGCGACCGCGGGTCGAGCGACGGGTTCAGATGGCGGATCGCCGCCCGGAACTCCGCCCCCGGGGCGGCGCTGGTGGTGAACACGAGCGTCGCGCCGATGCGCGCGTGTGGGACGGCGGACTCCGGAATCTCGACGCGCAGGCGCAGCGGCCACGCTCTCACGAGCGTGTAGATCGGCGCGTTGTCGCGCACATACTGCCCTTCTGCCACATGACGCGCCTGCACGATGCCGTCGAATGGCGCGATGATGGTTGCGTCCCGCAGCCGCTTTTCCGCCAGCGCCACTTCAGCACGCAGCGAGCGGATCAGCGCCAGTTGCGTGCGCAGATCGTCGAGCGCCGCCTCATAGGCGGCTTTGCGCGCCAGATACATCTTCTCGATTTCGTTGAACCGCTCCTGGGCGATGTCGCCGGTCTTGACCAGCTTTTTCGCGTTTTCGTACTTCGACAGCGCATCTTCCATCTGCGCTCCCGCCTGGCGGATCATCGGCGTCGAGTCGGGCTCCTTCATTGTTTCCTTGTCCATGCCGACCCGAGCCATCGCCTGTTCCAGCGCCGCCCGCGCACGCTCCACCTGGAGAGCCAGTTCCTGCCGGTCCAGCTCCGCCATCACCTGCCCCTTGCGCACCGGCTGCCCGAAATCGAAATGAAGCCTGGCCACGCGCCCCGGCACTTCACACGAAACCGTGGTCGTGTCGTCAGGCAGCAGCGATCCGGTCAGCATGATCGACCGCTCCACCGTGCGCTCCTGCGCCAGGGCTGTGCGCACGGCGATGGGCGCCGCCGGCCGGGATGCCGCATTCGCCGTCGTTTCCTTCCGCCCGCCGCAGCCGCCCGCGATCAGCGCGCCCGCCAGCAGGCTCATAACAGCCAAATAGGATTTATGATTCGCCATGTCTTCCATCTGAAATCCGACTCTGATTTGCGATTCCGTACAGGAAAATATCCACCAGTTTTTCCACCAGACGCGCGTCCGGAGCGGGCGCGCATTGCTTGGGGAAAAGCAGGCGCACGAATCCGAAATGGCTCACCATGAAGATAAATGCCCGCGCGAGCAGCTCCGGGGACTCGGCCACGATGGCCCCCGCCGCGACGCGCTTTTCCAGATGCTTTTCGACCCAGCGGATGAAGTCCAGCGTGGCTTTCTCATACCATAGGTCAGCCAGCTCGTGCCCTTCCAGCGCGCTGAACACCAGGAGACGCACGCGGTCAGGATCTTCCGAGTGATACGCCAGGATGCTTTCTCCCAGCCATTGCAGAAACTGACGGTCTGTCGCGTCGGGTTCCAGCTGTTTGGCGCGCTCGTCGAACCGCTCGTGCGCCTGGGCGATCAACTGATCCACGATCGCCGTGTAGAGGTCGCGCTTGGTCGCGAAATGCTGGTAGAGAACCGGTTCGCTCACTCCCGCCGCCGCCGCCAATTCCCGCGTCGTCGTGCCCCGGAACCCGTGCATCGCAAAGCGACGGATCGCCGCCTGAACGATGGCCGAACGCCTTTGCGCCCCCGTCATCCGGGCTTTCGCCTTGCTGGCCGCCTGAGCCCCAGAGTCGCCTGGGCTAGCGTCTGCTAACATAACCATGCACTAAGATAGCAGACACTAGCTTGTGGATGCATTATTTTTTTGCGTAAAATTTGCCCCCCTCAGTCGCGGACGACCGCCTTGAGTCCTCCCCAGCCCATGCGACGGCGAAGATCATCCACGTTTTCAATGAGTTCGATGAGATCCTCGAAGGCGGATTCGTCGTTCTGCCGCAGCGCATCCGGATCCGGAAACAGCACGAGGCATCCCGCCTTCGCCCGTGGCTGCAAGTTCGATAGAGCTGTCCGCAGGGAGGGGAGGCTGTGATCGTAGAAAATGCTCCCGGGCAGCAGGCGCCCGAAAGCGGCCAGCAGTGAGCACAGATCGAAAATCGGGCCCGCATCGGCCAGGTTCAGCACATGGAAGCCGCGGGCGGCAGCCACAGCCGGCAGTTCCGCCCAGAGTTGCGCGGGAAGAGCGGGATCCAGCCACACCACCGGGGTGGCGGGGTCTTCCAGCCGCTGGAGCAACTGCTCAAGTGATAAGCTCATGAGGAAGCGCTGCGCATCTGTGCGCGGGGTTTGGAAGGAATTGTATGACGAGACGCACCCTCATGGCCAGCGCGGCGTTCATGACCGCTGGCGCTGGCGCAACGCGGATGAAGATCCAGCTTGACTGCGGCTCCATTGGCGTCAAGGCCTCATTGCCACAGGCGGTGGAATACGCCGCGAAATTCGGGTTCGAAGCGGTGACGGCTGACTCGGCATGGCTGGTTTCCGCTTCTCCTGATGCGCGAGCCGGGCTTCTGGAAAAGATGAAGCAGGCAGGCGTCGTGTGGGGCCAGGCGGGCCTGCCCGTGGACTTCCGCCGCGGCGAGGAGGAATTCCAGAAGGGGCTGCGGGCGCTGCCGGAGCGTGCATTGGCGCTCCAGCAGGCCGGCGCCAGCCGTGTGACCACATGGCTGGCGCCTGCCAGCGATGATCTGACGTACATCGAAAACTTCCGCCTCCATGCCCGCCGCCTGCGCGCCGTCGCGCAAGTGCTCGAAGACCACGGGTGCCGCTTCGGCCTGGAATATGTCGGCCCGAAGACATCCTGGACGGCCCGCCGCTTTCCCTTCGTCCACACCATGCGCGAGGCGCGCGAGCTGATCGCCGAGATCGGACGGCCCAACGTCGGCCTCGTGCTCGATAGCTGGCATTGGTACACGGCCGGCGAGACGGTGGATGACCTGCGCTCCCTGAGGGCTTCCGATATCATCTCCATCGATCTGAACGACGCCCCCGCCGGCCGCGACCGCGACGAGCAGAAGGATCTGGAACGCGAACTGCCGCTGGCCACCGGCGTCATCCCGCTGGCCGAGTTTCTCAGAACGCTCAACGAGCTCGGCTGCGACGCCCCCGCGCGATGCGAGCCGTTCAGCGCCGCGCTGCGCGCCATGCCCCCGGAGCAGGCGCTGGCAACGACCGCCGCCGCCATGAAAAAGGCCTTCGCCCTGATCCGCTGACCACGCCGCGGCAACGCGCACCGTCCTCTGGCGAAAGCACGCTTACCGTCCGCGCAATTGCAGGGGGCCGTGTCATCACCGTCCGCGCCGCATGGGCCAGACCGGGTAATGGGTGGGCGGCAGGGTGACGAACGGCCCCGGAGTGGGTCTCCGGAGCAGGCGGTTTCCGTAGTAGTCGCGGTCCAGCCTCAACGGCGTCCCATCGGTGTCTTCGAACCTCGCTCCTGACACGCGCGCTGTTCCCAGCAGCGCGCTGTCCACCAGTCTCGTTTCAGCGACCTTCCAGACACGGTCGAGAGGCGTGGCGAACCAGATGCGCACGGCGTCTCCGTCTTCCTCCCATTCAGCGTTCAACGCGCTCGTCACCACCGCCGAACCCTTGTCCCCGGCCATCGGCCGCGCCCCGCGGAAATACACGTTGCCCCCCGCGAAAGTCGGCTGTTCAAGCCGCTCATACATCCACAATCCATACCCCGTTACCCTGCCGCTGCCGGGCTTTTTCTCCTCTGTTCCGCCGCCGAACAGGTTGTTGTAAAAGCGGTTGTCGCCGCCTTTCGTCTCCACGACGCCCGCCACCTGCGTCGAATGCGGCCGGAGGAAAGGCGTTTCCCGCGCCGGTTCCGGGCGGCTCTCGATTGCGCCGGCGAACAGGTTGTGCACGTATGCGCCGCCCTCGCTCCAGTCTCTCAGGCTGAGCGGCGAAAGCATCAGGTTGTTGTCCACGAGGAACGGCCCGTGATTCACCTCCACGAACAGATCGTCGGAAGTGTTGTCGTACAGCAGGTTCCGGCTCACCCGCGTGCCCTGCGCCATCCAGTCCAGCCAGATGCCGCGCCCGGCGTTGTGAATCCGGTTGCCTTCGATCCGCGCATCGATCGCTCCGTGCAGTTTGATGCCCGCCATTTCCGCTCCTGTGAACAGCCGCCTCTCCCAAATCGAATAAATATGATTTCCGTAAATGTGGCTAAAAATCGCCCCGAGCGAGCCGGCAATGCCCGCCTGCTCGCAGCGAAAAATCACGTTGTTCCGCACAATATGCGATCCGATTTTCTCCTGCGACCACCCCGCTTCAAGCGCCCGCTGGATCACCTCGTTGTAGTGGATCGCGCCGTCCTTGGAAGGATCGTTCGTCCATACGTTGTGCCCCGTGGCCCGGTCTTTGCCCAGTGTGATGCAGGAACAGCGCGAGTCGCTGATCACGTTCTCTTCAATGATCCAACCCCTGCTCCAGTGCGTGCCGATCAGTCCGATCTGCTCCGCCGTCGGCGCCGCCCACTGCGTGGCGGCGTGCATCATCCGGAAGCCCCGCACCGTGATGAAGTCCTTTCCCGGCTCGGAGGGATAAAAGCAACTGTCGCGCACGCTGATTTCCACCATCTCTTCATTGGGGTTTTTCCCGCTGAAATTGGCCCAGATTGTCGTTTCTGTTTGTCCCGCCTCGGCGTACCAGGAGCGCAGCGCGCCCTCCGGCCGCCGGGCGTGAGGAAACGGCTTGGGATTCCGGACGTCGTCCAGCGACGCCGCCTCCCACAGCGGTTCGCCGTTCAGGTAGACCTCGCCCGTGTGGTGCCTGCGCCCGCGGCTCTCGAACCAGTCCCCCTGAATCTCGTCGCGGTATGGGTTGTAAGATCCGAAAAACGTCTCCGGCAGTACGGCTTTCCACACATCGCCGCCGTCGTGCGCCCAGGTCTTGACCACCTCCGATCCCTTGATCTCCACTCGTTCACCCGGAGCCGCCCGGTAGGTGATCCGCTTCCGTTCGGACAAGCCTCCGCGCGGAGGCGTCACGCGCTCGCGGTATGTCCCTCCGTGAACCGTGATCACATCTCCCGGCTGCGCCCGCCGCGCCGCTTCCATGATGGTCCGCAGCGGGCGCTCCCTTGTTCCGGGATTTCCGTCATCGCCGCGGATCGAGACGTGGTATTCAGCGGCGCTCCCGGCGGCTGCGCACAAAGCGGCTGCGAAGAGGAAACGGATCAGGCCATTCAGCATGGCCCCATGATATACGCGCTGAACCGCCGGCTAACCGCTCGCCTTGCCCGCCACCTGCGGGTGCACCTTGCGGATGGCTGATACGATGTCGCGGGTGTCCGCCTCGCTGAATTTCGGGTCCAGCAGCACGCCGCCAAAGCGGTTCAGCACATCGATGGTTCGCGGACACGACGCCGCGCCGTAGCGGATGTCCGGTCCGCGCCCCACCTTGTAGGTCGGCCACTCGGGATGCACGGTCAGCTTCTTTTCCGCGTACGGCTGCACCGGCAGCACGACCGAGCCCGACGGCGGCGAAGCCGGCACGTTCTCCGCGCGCATGGCCTTGAGGAACAGATCGCGCGCCTCCTTCGTGCCCAGATCCAGGTACACGCCCACGCCCAGTTCGCCTGCCGGGTCCGGCAGCAGGCGCGTTTTCAGCCCCGGCAGATCCGCGATGCCCTCATACACACGCCGGGCTACGGCGCGGATATCGCCGACGATCCGGTCCAGCTTCCTGACCTGGCTCAGCAGAACCGCGCCGGTGAACTCGGTCATGCGGAAATTCGAGCCCGGCACGCCCTCCAGGCTCCCTTTTCCGAGCCAGTCTTCATGCACGCGCCGCAGCGTGCCCACATCGTGGAACCGCACGGCGCGCTCGAACAGCAGCGGATCGTTGGTGTAGACCATGCCGCCTTCGCCCGCGCTGATCGTCTTGTTCACCTGAAGGCTTGCCGCGGCGATGTCGCCCATCGAACCCAGCCGCCTGCCCTTGTAAGAGGCGCCGACCGCCTGGGAGACGTCTTCCAGCACCTTGAGCCCGCGTTTTCTGGCGATGGGCAACAGCCGGTCCATGTCCGCCGGATTGCCTTGCAGGTGGACGATCATCATGACCTTGGTCCGCGGGCTGATGGCGGCTTCCACGCGCGCCGGATCGAGGTTGAAGCTCTCGTCGATCTCCGCGCACACGGCCAGCGCCCCATGGCGCACCACCGCGTGGAAGCAGGAGTGCCAGGTCCAGGCGGGCACGATCACCTCATCGCCGGGGCCGATCTCGAGAGCGGCCAGCGCGGCTTCCAGAGCGGTTGTGCCGGAATTCACCGCCAACGCGTATTTCACCCCCATTTTCTGGGCGAATTCCCGCTCAAGCGTGGCCACTTTATCCGGCAATTGATTTTCGAAATTCCAGAACCGGAACGGGCTCCGCGTCTGCCAGACCTCCTTGAGAAACGTCCATTCCGATTCGTCGTAATACAGCGGCCCGAAGTGCCGGGCCCGCAGCGGCACAGCCCGCACGGGCGTGCCTCCATCCAGCGCCAGCCCCGCCGGCGCCGCCAGAAACGATCTCCTTGTCCACTGCATGATCTGCCTCTCTCTTCACCCGGGCAGCGTGCCCGACCATTGCCTCAGCCTCCGGTGGAACCGGTGGATCCAGCCTGCGCCCTTCAGCCACATCAGCGGGCATTCATCGTCCACCACGGCCACCCCCTCGATGGCAGGCCCCTTCTGCCGGAACCACAGAGCCGCCGCCCCTGCCTGCTTCGCCTCGGCGCCCAGTTGCGCGTATAGCGCCGGGCTCGTCAGAATCAACGCCGCTTCGGGCGGAGGCTGAACGTCGGCCACCCGGCGGGCGCATGCAATCCCGTCGATCTCTGCGGCTTCCGGATGTACGGGAACCACATCGTATCCCCGGCGCTTCAGCTCCCGGAACACCATCCTGCCGTAACTCGCCGCCTTCCTCGATACGCCGACCACTGCGATGCGCTTCAGCGCCAGGAATGCGTCGATGTCCCTTCGCGTCGTCATATGGGTCCACGCCTACCCTACCACGCCCCGGCGCGTGGTGGAACCCCGACGGAGCTGCGCCGCAGGAGCGCCCTGACGAATTGGGATAATTGAATCATGAACAGAGCGAGCTGGGCCGAACAGCGGTTGTGTGATCCGGTGCGGACGCAGATGCACTACGCCCGCAAGGGACGGATCACCGAGGAAATGGATTACGTCGCCAGGCGCGAGGGGCTGGATCCCGAACTGGTCCGCAGCGAAGTCGCCCGCGGGCGCATGGTGATCCCGGCCAACATCCGCCACACGCGGCTCGAGCCCATGGGGATCGGCATTGCCGCCCGCTGCAAAATCAACGCCAACATCGGCAATTCTGCCACCACATCGAACATCGCCGGGGAGCTGGAGAAGCTTCATTATGCCGTCCGCTACGGCGCCGACACTGTGATGGACCTTTCCACCGGCGGCGACATCCCCGCCATCCGCAAGGCCATCATCGCCGAGTCGCCCGTGCCAGTCGGCACCGTCCCGATTTACGAAGCCGTCGCCCGCGTCCGCAGAGTCGAAGACCTCACCCCCGAACTTGTGCTGGAGGTGATCGAGGAGCAAGCTGAACAGGGCGTCGATTACATGACCATTCACGCCGGCGTCCTGGTGCAGCACATCCCGCTGACAACCAAACGGATTTGCGGCATCGTCAGCCGCGGCGGCTCCATCATGGCCGAGTGGATGGTAAAAAATCATAAACAGAATTTCCTCTACGAAAGATTTGAGGATATCTGCAAGATTTTCCAGAAATACGACGTCACATTTTCTCTCGGCGACGGGCTTCGTCCAGGTGCGCTGGCCGACGCCAGCGACGAGGCCCAGTTCGCCGAGCTCCGCACCCTGGGCGAACTGGCGAAGATCGCCTGGAATTACGATGTCCAGGTGATGATCGAAGGCCCCGGCCATGTTCCCATGGACCAGATCCAAAGACAGGTGGAAGAAGAGATGAAGTGGTGCCACGAGGCGCCCTTCTATACGCTCGGGCCGCTGGTCACCGACATCGCCCCCGGCTACGATCACATCACCAGCGCCATCGGCGCCGCCATGATCGGCTGGTATGGCGCCTCCATGCTCTGTTACGTCACCCCCAAGGAGCACCTCGGACTGCCGAACAAAGAGGACGTCCGCCAGGGCATCATCGCCTACAAGATCGCCGCCCACGCCGCCGACGTCGCCCGCGGCCGCAAAGGCGCCCGCGACTGGGACGACGAGCTCAGCCGAGCCCGCTATCGTTTCGACTGGAACCGCCAGTTCGAGCTGGCGCTCGACCCGGAGACCGCCCGCGCCTATCACGATGAGACGCTGCCCGACGCCGGCTTCAAGGACGCTCACTTCTGCTCCATGTGCGGGCCGAAATTCTGCGCCTATAACATCAGCCAGAAGGTGGAGCAGTTCACGCAGGAGCAGGCGCTCGAGGTGCTCGGGCAGAAGCCGAAGGCGTGAGCCGCGCGTCTGAAGGAGAAACGTGCGCTCCTACGGCAGCATCCTGATCCGGGCCACCAACTGGGTCGGCGATGCGATTCTCAGCCTGCCGGCCGTGCAGGCTGTGCGGGCGCGTTTCCCTGGCGCCCGCATCGCCGTGCTGGCGCGGCCCTGGGTGGCGGACATCTACCGCTTCGGCGACTTTGCCGACGAAATCATTCTCTACAAGAAATGTTCCCGCCTGGCCGCCGTACGCGAGCGCCTGCGCGTCGCCGGCGAGCTCCGCCGCCGCAGGTTTGATTGCGCGCTGCTGTTGCAGAACGCCTTTGATGCGGCGCTGATCACGGCGCTGGCGCGCATCCCGGTCCGCATCGGCTACGCCCGCGACGCCCGCGGCTGGCTGCTCACGCATCCCATCGAACCGCCTCAGCGCGGCGAGATCCCGAGGCATGAGAGCTTCAACTACCTTGAACTTCTCCGCCGCGCCGGCTGGCTCGACTTGCTTCCCCCGCGCCCTGAGCCCTCGCTCAGCAGAATCGCCCGCCAGCCGGAGCCGGTCATCGGCGTCAGCCCCGGCGCTGCGTTCGGCTCGGCCAAGCGCTGGCTGCCGGAGCGCTTCGCCGCCGCCGCGGCTGAGCTCGCCCGGCGCTGCACGGCAACCGTGTGCGTATTTGGCTCGCCTGCGGAGCATTCTCTTTGCGAGCAGGTTGCCGCGGAGATCCGCGCCTGCGGCGTGGAGGCGCGCAACCTTGCCGGCGCCACCTCGCTCGACGAGTTCATCCGCCTCGCCGCCCGGTGCATGCTCTTCCTCAGCAACGATTCCGGCGCCATGCACGTCGCCGCCGCTCTCGGCGTGCCCACGGTCGCAGTGTTCGGCGCCACCGATCCGGAGGCCACCTCGCCGCTCGGCCCGCGCGTGCGCCTGGTCCGCGAACCCGTCGAGTGCAGCCCCTGCCTGCTTCGCGAGTGTCCCATCGATCACCGCTGCATGACCCGCGTGAACGCCGATCGCGTGGTGTCCGCAGCCCTGGAACTGCTCGACGCCTCATGAGCCGCCGCGCGCCGGATGCTACAACGGAAGGGATGGACACGCGCCGCAAGATCGTCTGCGATCCCTCTCAATGGCAGCCTCCCGCGGGCGCCGTGCTTGCCGCTGGTCCCTTTGATCCTCTTCTCGCCCAACACGCCGCCCAACTGGAGCAGCTCAAAGGCGGCGCTTCATCCCTGGTTGTTTACGTCACCGAGCCTCCCGATCCTCTCCTGCCCGCGCAGGCGCGCGCCGAGATGGTGGCCGCGCTGCGCCACGTGGATGCCGTGATCGTCTCCAGCCAGCCGCCGCGGCAGGCGGTCGACCTCACCGCGGATCACCTGGCGTGGCGCGAACAGCTCATCCGCCGCATCGCCGAAGCCGCGGGTTTTGGCGCCTGATCCGATGAAGCGCATCCTCGTGATCCGTCTTGGCGCCATGGGCGACATTGTTCACGCTCTGCCCGCCGTTGCGTCTCTCCGTTCCGCGCGCGATGTCCGAATCGCGTGGATCGTCAAACCGCAGTTCCGCGAGCTGCTCGAGGGCAGCGGCATTGCCGATGAGGTTTTCGAATTCCGCCGCCGCGGTCTCCGGCCACTGCTGGAGACATTGCGGCGCTTGCGGCGGCAGCCCTTCGATGCCGCCGTGGATTTCCAGGGGCTCATCCAGTCTGCGTTCGTGGCGCGGCTCTCCCGAGCCGGGCGCGTCTTTGGCTTCGACAGCGCGCTCTTGCGCGAACGCCCCGCCGCGCTGTTTTATCATGAGCGGGTGCGCTCGAGCGCCGCCCACGTCGTCGAAATGAACCTCGATCTCGCCGCCGCCGCCGGCGCTCCACGCCGCGTGCTCGAGTTTCCTCTGCCGGAAGGGCGCGAGGAGGGCGAGCTGCCGCGCTCGCCGTTCCTCCTCGCTTCGCCTTTCGCCGGATGGGGGTCGAAACAGTGGCCGCTCGAACACTGGCTCGCGCTGGAGGG
>CAKZUE010000007.1 GCA_937920635.1 uncultured Bryobacteraceae bacterium | reverse complement strand
GAGGCAGCAGGGGCTCGCGCACAGCCTGGACTTCGAGCGCGGCGCGCTGTTCGTCGAGCCGGGCTAGCACGACCTCGGGGCTTTGGCGGGAGGCGAGTTCGACGGCCTGTTTCAAGGTGAGCACGCGCGGCTCGGCCAGAGCCGGCAGATAGCACAGAGCTGCAAGGATGACGCTTCGCATGGCTGATACTTGAGAGGGTAGCGCGCCGGACGGACTACTCGTAGCGCAGGGCTTCCGTGGGGTTGAGGCGGGCGGCGCGGTTGGCGGGCAGCAGCCCGAAGCCGACGCCGACGGCGCCGGAGACGAGGAAGGCGACCAGGATGGAGAGCCTGGAGACGGGGATGTAGACTTCGTTCTGCAAGGAATTGGCGAGCACGGGGAGGCTGACACCGAGCAGGATGCCGAGCGCTCCGCCGCCGGTGCTGATGAGCAGGGCTTCAAAGAGGAATTGCAGAAGGATGATGCGGCGCGAGGCGCCCAGAGACATGCGGATGCCGATTTCGCGGGTGCGCTCGGTGACGGTGACGAGCATGATGTTCATGATGCCGATGCCGGAGATGACGAGGGCGATGGCGGAGATCAGGATGAGCACCAGGGTAAGGACGGTGGCGATGGCGGAGGCGGCATCGAGGATGGCGGACAGGTTCTGGACGGTGTAGCGCGCGCCGGGGCGGTGGCGCGAGGCGAGGATGTCGGCGACTTCCTGGGTGACGGCGGGGACGTCTTCGGCGTGGCGGACCTGGACGTACATGGGGTCGACGCGCTCGATTTCGACGAAGTAGCGCTGGACGGAGAAGGGGATGAGGGCGGCGCCGTGGTCGCCGAGTTCGGACTGGCCGAAGGTGGAGGTGCGTTCGCGGAAGACGCCGACGACGGTGAACTCGAGCGAACGGATCTTGAGAATCCGGCCGACGGCAGGGGCGGGGCCTCCGAACAGCGTGCCGGCGAGCTTGTCGTCGAGCATGGCGACCTTCTGGCGGAGGGCGACGTCGGAGGGATCGAGGAAGCGTCCGGCGAGGAGTTGCAGGCTGCGGACCTGGGCGTAGTACTCGTCGGTGCCGATGATGCGGACGTCGAGCGGGCGGCCATCGACGGCGACAGTATCGGTGGAGTTGAGCACGGCGGAAGCGGCGACGATGCGGTCCGAGAGCCGCGCGCGGACGGCCTCGACATCGGCGAGCTTGACGAAGTCGGCGGCGGCGCGCGCAGCCTCCTGGCCGCCGGCGTCGTAGTACGCCATGACAAGGTTGGAGCCGATGCCGCGGATCTTGTCAAGGATGATGCCGCGGCTGGTGAGGGAGATGGTGACGACGAGAATGACGCTGGCGTTGCCGATGACGAGGCCAAGCGCCGTCAACGCGGTGCGGACTTTGTTGGCGTGAAGAGCCTGAAAGGCGAAGCGCAGGCACTCGCGCAACAGGAAGACGGGAGGCATCAGGCTTGATTATCCGCCGATCTTGCCGAGGAGTTTCAGGGCTTCTTCGCGGGGCGGGTCCTCGGGCGTCAGGGGCGATTGCAGGTATTGTTCGATGAGGCGGCGGGCCTCCTCGGGATTGCGGCGGGTCTGGATGTAGAATTCCGCGCGGGCCAGCAGGACTTTGGGAGAGCCGGGCGCGATCTTTTCGGCCTGTTCGAGCACGCGGTCGGCTTCCTGAACGCGGCTGCGGCGGGCGAGGAAGCGGGCCAGATCGATGACGCGGCCCACCTGTCTGGGGGCCAGCTCGACGGCGCGCCTGAGGTGGGCCTCGGCGCGGTCGTACTCCTTTTTCTTTTCGGCGAGCTGGGCAAGGGCGAATTCGGCTTCGGCGGGGTCGAGCGCACGGATTTTGTCGACCAGGGCCTGGGCCTTGTCGATGCCGCCGCCGAGGAAGCCCGGAGCTTCGAGGTAATAAACGAAGAGGTCGTTGACAGCCTCCTTGTTGGCCGGATCGAGCGCCACGGCCTTTTCGAAGCACTGGCGGGCTTTGGCAGCGTATGACGGCGCGACGAGCATGTTGGAGGTCTCGGCGCGGCGGCCCCAGGCGCGGCCGAGCCAGAGCCAGACGGCGGCATCGCCGGGGCGGGCTTCGGCTGCCTTCTGCAAGGCCTCAACGGCTTTCTTGTAGTCGCCAAGCTGGTAATGGGCGCGGCCGAGGAGGAAGAGTTCGTCGGCGCCGCGGACCTCCGTGGAATTCAGGACAGCGATGGCCTGGCGGTATTCGGCACGATCAAAGAACGCACGGGCCCTGTCGAGGTCGGACGCCACGAGAGGCGCCGCCAGGAGCAGGCAAGCGAGCCAGAGGGCCAGGCGCAGTTTCATAGGACTGACAACGATTTCATGATATGCCGGATCAGCCGGCTTCCAATCTGAAAGACGCGAAAAGGCGGGGTTGCGTGACAAAAAAGGGGCGCACCCGAAACGCGCCCCGGGAACGGGTTGCGCGGGCCGGCCTTACTTGAGAGCGACGGCGCGGCCGGTGCGGATGCTCTCCTTGGCGGCGTCGATGATCTCCATGACGCCGACGTTGAGATCGAGCGAGGTCATGCCTTCGGGCTCGGTTTTCGATTCGATGCAATGGATCATGTAGGCGATGGGCTCGGCCTTCTCCGGCGGCAGGGCCTGAGCGGGGATTTCCCGCGTTTCCCTGCCCTGCCGGAGCTCGACGGAGCGGCTGGTCATGTAGAGGCTGCCTTTGCGGCCGAACAGTTCGAGATCCTGGAAGCTGCGGGGCAGGTCCCAGGAGGCTTCCAGCAGGGCGACACCCTTGGGATAGGAGAGAACGAGGAGCGCGGTGTCCTCGACCTTGGGGAATTCGTCGGGGCGGAGCCGGTGGGAGACGGCGTAGACGGTGGAGGGGCGGCCGAGATACATGAGGCTCCAGAGGGCGTTGTAGCAGCCGAAGTCGACCAGGGCGCCGGCGCCGTTCTTCACGGGATCGGTGAGCCACTCGAAGAAGTACTTGTTGAGGCCTTTGGGGCCGCCGGGACCGCCATGGCCGACGATGCCGCGGAGGCGCCAGACATCGCCGATCTGGCCGGCGGCGGCGGCTTCGCGGACGGCATGAGAAGTGGGCCACCAGGCCATCTGGTAGTTGCAGAGGACGTGGATGCCGTGTTTGCGGGCCAGATCGCGGATCGTCACCGAGTCCCTGTAGGTGGATGCCAGGGGCTTTTCGAAGATGACGTGGATCTTGCGGGGCGCGCAGTACTGGACGATCTCGAGGTGGCGGTTGTTCTCGACAAAGGCCCAGACGATCTCCGGCTTGACGGCGTCGATCATCTTGCGCCAGTCGGAGTGGAACAGCTCTTTGGCGACGCCGCGCTTTTCGGCTTCGGCGACGAGCTCGGGCGCGGTTTCGGCGACGCCCACGAGGCGGGCGGGGTTGCCCTGGATCATCTTGCCGAGGTGGCCCCAGACGTGGGAGTGGACGAGGCCGACGACAGCGATGGTGTGCTCGGCGGCGAGCGCGTGGGCGGACAGCATGACGGGGATCAGGAGAAGCAGTTTGCGCATGGACGGAAAGAAGACCTCCAGCATCAGGATAGGACTTCTGGGCCCCTTGCATCCGGCGCCGCGGTGAGGCATCCATGGAAAGATGGGTGGCGCAGGCGGCGGTGTTTGCACTGCCGGCCGGGATTTGTGATACAGTGATCGACCAAATCCAGCAAGGCAGCAATTGGGCTGGGATTCGACGAGGTGCTCCATGTGGAAAGGGATCGCTTGGGGTGTTTTCGCCGTAGCGCTGCTACCGGCGTGGGGAGCGGACGAGCTGGCGCGGCAGGCAAGGGAGCTGGAGCTGCGCGGCGAGAGCAGCGCGGCGCGGCAGCTTCTGGAAAGCGCGGTGAAAGCCTCGCCGCGGGACGCGCAGACGCTGAGCCTGTGGGCTTCGTTTCTGGATGAGCGGCGGGACCCGGAGGCGCTGGCGGCGTACGAACGGCTGGCGGCGCTGGCGCCGGAAGGCAGCGAAGAGAAGCGGCGTGCGCAGGCGCGGATCGTCGTGCTGCGGCTGCTGGCGGGGCAGAACGAGGAAGCGCGCAAAGGTCTGGAGGCATGGCGGCGCGCCGGAGGCAGCGGATGGGAGCTGGCCGCGGGCGGGCCGGCGCCGGCGCTGCCGATGGGGACGGTGACGGTGCCGGGACCGTTGGAGAGTTTTGCGCGCATGGCGGCGTTCTCGCCGGAGATGCCGCCACAGGAAATCCTGCTGGCGCTGGCGCGCAACGTGGTGACCAACGGCTATCAGGCGCTGGGCGGCAATCAGGGTCTCGAGCAGACCGAGTATCTGAAGCTGGTGGTGCGCTATCTGAATCAGGCGCGAGAGCTGGAGAAGCTGGCGGGCAACGAGAGAGTGATCCGCATCGAGGCGTGCGAGTCGCCGCAGACGGGAGAACTGCTGCGCGTTTTGGGTTTCCGCATGCGGGGCGGCTGCGGCGGGGATCTGGTGCTGGAGACGGTGAACGCGACGCGCGCGTTCCTGTCGATGGATTCGGGCTTCCCGCTGGCGGAGCTGGAGCAGGCGCTGCGGACGAACCGCCCGTTTGCACACGACTACAGGCCCGCGGTGATTCCGGTGATGTATTCGGCCGAATACTGGCTGTCGGCGCGGGAGAAACAGTCAGGCGAGTTCATCGACATGTTCATCAACGACCCGTCGCTGTGCCGGCTGTATCTGGGGCTGGCGAAGCTGGATCCCGCAACAGCAGAGGAGATCCGGAAGGCGTTGCCGGTGACGAGGGTGCGGGCGTTCGCTCATGTGTTCGACTTCTTCGGCGGGATGTTCCAGATCCGCAACGGCAAGGTGGCTGTGCCGGGCGGGGCGCGGTCGGCGAAGGCATGGGAGGACCTGGTGGGGACATCGCCCGACGCGGGCGTGGAGTTCCTGGACAAGCTGGTGGCGAAGGACGACGGCTGGATGGCGAGCTACTTTGATGCGCTGTCGCGGATCGAAGGGCCGACGCTCGAGTATCTGACGGAGCCGGGGAGGCTGAAGCGGTTTTATGCGGCGCTGCGCGGGCGGGTGACGTCGCCGGGACCGGCGCGTCCGGTGTTCCGGTCGAACACGGATCTGATGCTGCTGACGACGCGGCTGCGCGTGGAGGGCGGGCGTCCGGTGATCCCCGGAGGACTGGACGTCTGGAAGCGGCTGTTCACGGAGCATCCGGGCGGCAAGTACGACGGCAAGCTGACGCGCGCGGCGGCGACGTGGAAAGAGGCGGACGATCTGATCGAGGCGCTGTTCGGGCTGTCGCGCAAGGCGGTGGAGAACGAGCCGCTGCGGATCTTCCTGGCGGTGAGCGACGTGGAGCGGAGGCGCTCCCGTCCGCTGGAGCCGGCGACGGTGCAGGAGCTGGCGTTCCGGTGGAAGGCGTACGGGGCGCAGTATCCGCTGTTCAGCGAAACGGGGGCGCTGAGCGACGCGACGATCCTGCTGTTTCTGGACACAGCGGAGAAAGTGAGCCGCACCGGCAGCAATGAGCTGAAGGCGAACTCGGCGGGCATGATGCAGGCGCTGGCCGGGCTGTGGCAGGTGCTGGTGAGGCAGAAGCTGATCGCCGAGGAGAAGGCGGACGCAGCGCTGGCGGCAGTGTTAAAGCCTTTCCAGACGGCGGGCAGCACGCAGGCGCTGTTCGATGCGGGGCGGGCTGGGGTGATTGAACTGCTGCGGGCGGCGGGCGTCGAAGATGTGTCCAATGCGCAGGACCGGATGCTGGATCTGCTGGCAGGGGCGCTGAAGCCGGCCGATGAGGAGACGCATCAGGCGCTGCTGGGCGAGATGCTGCGGGCGTTCGAGGCGCAGCGGCTGGTGTCGCTGAAACTGCTGTTCGACCTGGACGATCATCTGGAGGCGCTGTCGAAAGGCGAGCCGTTGAACGCGCAACTGCTGAACCGGCTGGCGGCGCGGGTCAGCGATCTGAACCTGCCGAAGGCGTCGCTGACCACGGCGGAGCGCAATTCGATGGCGTTCGGCTATTACAGCGAGAAGCACATCGATATGCAGCGGAAGCTGAACCTGCGCGCGGTGGTGGCCAAGGCGGAGGGTAACGCCGAGCGGCTGAAGGAAGCGCGCGGGCTGCTGGCGCCGCTGCTGCGGGATACGCTGGTGGGGCTGCTCTACATCCACTACGCGCCGCCGGGAGCGCAACTGCTGTACACGAATCCGCTGTTCGCGCGGAGCCACGATTTCATCGGCATCCAGGGCTCCAACCAGACGTGGAAGGCGACCGAGGTGCTGGGCATGGGCTGGCCGTCGAGCGCGGGCGGGCGGCTGGTGGGGTCGCTGGCCAACCTGCCTTACGCGCTGGCCGAAGCCGAGCAGAACTTCCTGATCCCGTCGCGGGAGCAGGCGCTGATCTGGGGGGACCTGGTTCCGCAACTGCTGGTGAGCTCGCGGCTGCCGCGGTTCTGGCGGGCGGCGCCGCAGCAGCTGCATTATGTGGGATTGCACCTGCGGCTGGCTGAGACGGTGATCGCCGAATCGGCGCTGCGGGCCGATCTGCGGGAAGCGGCGATGCGGGAGCTGGAGCGGCTGGCGCCGCCGGCGCGTGTCGAGATTGTTTCGCGGCTGCTGGCGGCGGGCAGGGTGGCGGAAGCTTTTGAGAACATCATGCCGTCGGAGCTCTACTTTCTGGGGGCGCAGGCGGCGGCGCGGCAGTGGCGCACGAGCGCCGGGTTCGCGGAGAAGATCCGCATGATGGCGGCTGCGTTGCCGCAACAATGCAACGCGAAGGCTGTCTCCGAACTGTTCGGGACGCCGAAGCCGACGCTGGCGAACTCGCACAGGCCGGAGCTGTTGCAGTTGAGGACATTCCCGACGCTGATGGGCTATTCCAGCCGGATTCTGGCCGAGAGCTGGGAGTCGCACAACCTTTTCTTCGCGGCGCTGGCCGACGAGCTCGGGCTGCGGCCCGAGCAATTGAACCTGAAGCTGCCGGAATGGACCGTGAAGACGGTGGAGGGGATCTTCGCCACGCATCTGGAGGATTGGCCGGCGCTGCTGCGGGCGATGCGGAAGGTGGCCGAGCAGGTGCGGGCCGAAGCGCGGCGGGCTCAGGCGATGGAAGCGGGCGCGGGACTGTAGAGTGAAGGAGCGCGAAGGATGAGAGGGGAAAGAATGAATCCGGAGAGAAGAGAGCTGCTGTTCCGGGCGCTGCGCGCCGCGCCGCTGCTGTGGCTGCCAGGGGTGGCGGCGCAGGAGCAGGACCGGCCCACGTTCCGCGTCAAGGTGGACATGGTGGTGCTGAGCTTCACGGTGACCGACTCGAAAGGCCGGTACGTGAACGGGCTCCGGCCGGACGATTTCCGCATCCTGGAAGACGGGATTCCACAGCGGATTAACACGTTTGCAGAGGGGAATAAACCGCCGCTGCAAATTCTGGACGACGGCACAACGCGGCCGCTGATTACGGCGCAGGCGGATCCCGAAAGGGGTGGAATTGCGACGGACGCGTTTGTCGGAACGAACGTGTTTATTTTGTTTGATACGTCGAATTATATGTACCGCGGGTTTGTGTACGCGTCGGACGCGATCGCGGATTTCGTGCGCGGGCTGGACCGGGCCGATTCGGTGGCGGTGTACACATTCTCGAGGAATCTGACGCGGGCTGCGTCCCTGTCGCGGGACAGGGGAGATGCGCTCCAGGGGTTGCGGAAGGCGGTGGCAGGGGACGAAGCGGCGCTTTACAACGCACTGCTGCTGACGCTGCGGGACGCGGCGAAGGTGCCCGGGCGGAAGGTGGTGATCGTGTTTTCGAACGGGCCGGACTCGGCCTCCATGGTGGCGCCGGACGACGTGCGGGCCGTGGCTGAAGACGAGGGGATCCCGATCTACGTCATTTCGACCAGCGATTCGAACAAAGATCCAATATCGACAGGAGTTTTCCGGCGGCTGGCATCGCGCACGGGAGGCAAGAGTTTCTTTGCGCGGACGTGGCAGAAGCAGGTGGAGGCGTTCGAGGCGATCCGTGAGGATCTTGGAAATTCTTACACGGTAACATACTATCCTGCCCCGAACCCCAATGAGGGTTTTCGGAGAATTACCGTGGAAATCAAGTCCGATATCGCGAAGAGATACCGGGTGAGCGCTCGTCCGGGCTACCGGCCGCGGGCAGGGGCGTAAAGCCCCCGGGGCGCTGCGGCGCAGGCATGGCGCCTCGCCCCATGCTGCGGCAGTGCGCCTTTGCGGGCGGATGACAGCGGCCCGGCAAGGACGGCGGTTCGGTCCTGGCAGCCGGGCGGAGGATGTGTGCCCGTGCGGGTGCGGGGGTGGGAAGCCGCCCGACTCCGTTGGGCTTCCGGCTGGATCGACTGGCTGTGCCGCATGCGCCATGTCCGGACGGAACCGCCGGGGAACGGGCCGGAGAATCCGCCCATTCGCGCAGCATCTCAGGAGAAGGAAGGCGGAAGCGGGCTGGCAGGAGAAAGCGCCCTCGCGGCATCCCGCTTGCGGACTCCCGGCGAGACTCCAGTGTGCGGGGCGAGGCGAGAATTCCGTTAGCCAGGATGGGGCGACAGTGCGGGCGCCACCGAGATTCTGCAACGGGGACGGGAAATTCTTATAACCGGGACCTGGTTTGGCACGTCAACTGCTAGAGAGAAGGCAGGGAGGACGTGGGAGTTGCCATGTGGATCGGCGCGATTATCACGGGGCTGATGATTTTAGGGCTCTTGCTGTCGATGCTGGGCCAGTCGCCGGGCAAGCAGAATTGAGTCTGCCCAACACTGGGGCTGGTTTTTTTTGACACACGGGCGGATTCTCGGAGGGCGTTCAGGTTCGCGCTCTCCTGCAACAGCTTGCGCCTGCGCGGGAACTCTGAAGCGCCGAAGGCGGGGATCGACTCCTGCTTTGGCCACGCCTGCGATCTGCGACGCCTGCAATCTGCGTCGGTGGATGCCGTCTTCATCACAGCCGAAAGCGAAGATGGGGGATGAAAACGGGGGACAGGCCCGCCTGGCACCAGTTTTCCGCCCCCCCCGCCCGCGACCGTTCACGCCGACAGCCGCAGCAAAGGGGCCCTATGCGGGCCGCTCCAAGGAGGCGCTTTCTTCGGGCGCTCCTGTGAAAACGGGGGACAGGCCCGCCTGGCACCAGTTTTCCGCCCCCCCCGCCCGCGGCCGTTCACGCCGACAGCCGCAGCAAAGGGGCCCTATGCGGGCCGCTCCGAGGAGCCGCTTCCTTCGGGCGCTCCTGCGCCCTCCAGCCGCAGTTCTCCTGCCTGTTGAAGCTCAGGGCGCGGGCGGCGTCTGGATGGGGCGGCTGCTGCGCGCCTGGCGGGCTTCTTCAATGGTGACACCGTATTTGTCCAGGATCTGGGCGGTTTGCAGATCAAGCTGGACGCGGGCGCGGTTGTAGGCGGCCAGCGCGGCCACCTCTCCGGCCTGGGCCTGGGCGAGATCGCGCTGCGTCTGCACGACCTGAAAGGCGGTGGAGGCGCCGAGCGCGTACTTCTTGTTCTCGGCGTCCAGGGTCTGCTCCTGGAGGCGGCGCTCCTTGACGGCGGACTCGTAGCGGGCGCGGGCCTGGATGACGGCGATGAGCGCATTCTGCACGTTGACGCGGATGTCGTTGTGGAGGCGCTGCTGATTGAGCTCGGCCTGCCGCAGCGAGATCTGGTCGCGGACGTAGTCGGCCTGCGCGGTGCGGTTCCGGATGGGGATGCTGAGGTTGAATCCGATGGAGTAGTCGGGGAAGTTGCGGCGGAAGAGCTGGCTGAGGGCCGTGCCATAGCCGCCGATGAAGAAGGGGTCGGGCGCGAGCGGGCTGCCGGGCGGGAGCAGGGCGTTGCGGCTGCCGGCCAGCGAATTGTTTTGCAGCGTGGCGGTCAGGTCCAGCGAGGGCAGAAGCTGGCTGCGGGAGCCGGCGATCTGGATGCGGTTGTTCTCCAGGCCGATGCGCGTCTGCTCGACGTCGGGGCGGGAGCGGAGGGCGAGATCGACCAGCTCCTGCAAGCGGTCGAGCCGTTCCGGCTCGGGCTCGCCCAGACGGTCGGTGGGGACGATGCGGGCATCGGCGATGGCGGGACTGGCCACGCCGGTGCGGCTGAGGGCGTTTTTCAGAATGGTCTCCTGCTGGAGCAGCGCTGTCTCGGCGTTGGTGAGGTCCTGCTCGGCCTGGGCGACGCGCGCCTCGGCGCGGACGATCTCGATGGGCGCGAGGGTCCCGATGGCGACCTGCGCCTTGTTGTCTTCGTAAAACTTGCGGGCCACTTCGAGGGCCTTGCGGCGGACCTTGACGTCTTCATTCAGGCTGACGAGATCCCAGTAGAGGTTGACCACGCCGGCGACGGTGACCATGACCTGCTGCTTGAAGGTCAGGTCGCTGACGCGCAGGTTGTTGCGGGCGACGCGGATGTTGCGGTTGTTGACGGCAAGGCCGAAGCCCTGGAGCAGGCGCTGCGTGATCTGGAGCTGCGCGGCAGGGTTCCAGCCCGGGTTGATGACGGAGTTGCGGTTGTTGGATTCGAAGAAGCTGTTGTTCCAGGCGAAGGTGAGGCTGGTGCCGGAGAGGAAGTTCTGCTGGTAGCCGAAGTTGAACTGGCGGGTATCGAAGACGAGAGCCGTGGTGCCAGTAGTGATTGTGTTGGACTGGGGGGAGGAGCGGTGGCCGATGGTGGTGCTGGAGAAGAAGAAGGGATCGAGGGTGGGCACAGCGACGCCGGTTTGCGTGATCACGGCGCCGCCGACGCCGCCGGAGTCGCCGCCCGCGGCTGCCGCCTGCGCGCTGGTGATGCCCGCTCCGCCGGTGGCGCCGCCGGCGACCTGGGCCTGCACGCTCTGGGCGGTGGCCCGCACGGTGGTGGGCACGCCGCGCAGCAGGCCGCCGGCGCGGGCGCGGAGCAGATCGGCCTGGGCGATCATCGGCGTGTAGCGGGACAGCTCGAGATCGAGATTGTTTTCCAGAGCGATGGCGATGGTGTCGGCGAGGCTCAGATAGAGGATGCCGGCGCGGAGGAGCGATTCGAGGCGGTTGGAGTTTTCCAGCCGTGCTGGCGGCACGTCCGGTCGCTGGTAGGGGCGCAGGAAGCGCGGGCCGCGGGGGTGGGGCAGCTCGAACCGGCTCCCGAGCGGAGCGTCCGAGGGAGGGGGCAGCTCGGCGGGCGAAGCAGGCAGGGCGAGGGCCAGACACAGTCCGGCAGCCACGGCCTGCCGAATCAAATCCAGTAAGTTTTGTTTCCGCATGACGAAGACCCGGAAATTCAGGCTCAAACAGGAAGTAGCGCGCCTGAGAGCGGCGAAGTTACCGGCGGGAACTATCATCGTAACGCAACGGGCTTCACGGGCGGCCGGAGGCGGGATTGCAGTTCCCTGAGCGGGAGCGGTAATTTCACAGCATGGATGGCGATTCGAGCAAGGCGCCGAAGGCGCCTGAACCGAAAAGAATTTACGGCTGGAAGGCCATCAGCCAGCACCTGGGCGTGAGCGTCCGCACGGCGCAGCACTGGGAGAAAACGCAGGGGCTGCCGGTGCGGCGGACTCCGGGGCAGCGGGGCAGGGTCTATGCGTTCCGGGAGGAACTGGATGCGTGGGCGCGTCCGGAAAGCATCCTGCTGAAGGAGGGCAGGCTGGACCGGAAGCAGGAGCTGCGGAGGAGGCGGGTGCTCCAAGGCGCAGGCGCGCTGGTGCTGCTGGGGGCGCTGTTGTTGCTGGCCTGGTCGAGGAAACCGCCCCGGGCGGCCGGATTGCGGGTGGAGGCCGAAGGACTGATCGGTCTGGACGGCGCGGGAAGGGTCTGCTGGCAACTGCCTCTGCCGGCAGTGAAGTCCGGGCTGGGGCTGAACACGGAGAAATCGAAGTCCTTGCACCTGGATGTGGACGGAGACGGCAGGCGGGAGTTCCTGGTTGTGGCGGTCCACAAGCCAGAGACACTGTCGGAAGGCTGGGAGGGGGAGCGGTACGAGCTCGTGGTGGTGGAGGAGGACGGACGGCTGCGGTGGTCGAGAAATGTGTCCTGCCGGATTCCGGACGCCACGGGAGCGCCCTTTCCGGACCGCTGGCTTGTACTCGCCATGACGGCGGCGAAGGACGGGAGGCAGGACCGCGTCTGGCTGGGTTTGGGCCATGTGCTGCGGTTTCCGGGCGTGGTGGCGGAGCTCGAGCCGGACGGATCGCTGAAGCCGGTGTTCGCCAATCACGGCCATGTGAACTCGCTCGCGGCATTGCAGCACGGGGGCAGGAGATGGCTGATCGCCGGCGGAGCGACCAACGCGCTGCGGGGCGGATTCCTGGCGCTGCTGGACGCGGACCGGGGGCTCGCGAAGGCACCCGAGGGCGGGCCGGCGCGGTACCGGATGCAGGTGCGGAACGAGAGCGAGCCGGAGGCGTACTATCTGCTGCCAGGGACGGATCTGACCGAGGCTTCCGCATCGGACGTCAACCATGTCTACTCGATCCAGGTGGAGGAAGCAGGAGGGTTGGCGCGCGTAGAAATCGGCGCCGCGTGCAGGGTGTATCTGGAGTTCGACCTGCCGCTGCGGCTGCGCGTGGCGCGGACCACCGCGCAGTGCGCGTTGATCCACCGGCAATACGAGCAGCAGGGATTGCTGCGCCACAGCTTTGAGCGTTGCCCTTACTTTCAGGATCCGATCCGGCTGAAGCGCTGGACTCCGCGCGAAGGCTGGACGGAGGAGAAGGTGCCGCTGGCGACGATGGCCAATGTCCTGTGATCGGGAACGGGGCTGGACCCGGAGGTATCCTGTAGAGCAGCGCCGCACGGGCCGACCGGGCCGAGCGATGCCAGGGGAGGGGCCCCTTGTAACGGAGTCTTGCTGACTGGCATGAACACAGCCGATAAGGAAGCGGAGGGGTACTGTCCGGCATGCCGGCGACAACGGGTCAGGCAGGAAGGTTTCCCGCCGCACCAGGACGGAAGCGTCTGGCGGCGCTGCGGTGGTGGGCGCTGCGCAGCCGCAGCTTTGCACCGGTTGTCCTGTGCACCGTGGCGGGGGCGGCGCTGGGGGTGCAGCTGTTTGTGCTGATGATCGAGCGGGAGGAGTCGCTCATTGTGCGCGAGCATCAGCGGATGGCTCAGGCGCAGATCGCTGCGCTGGAGGGGGAGATATCGGCAAGCCTGCACGTGCTGAGGGCCCTGCAGGGACTAATGCAGTTCGAGCCGGGGCTGGGGCCGCAGGCCTTCCGGGCGTTTCATGAAGTGATGGTGGAGCGGGTGCAGCCGCGCACGGCGGTGCGGCTGGTGGAGTGGCTGCGGGAGGTGCCGGCGCCGGAGCTGGCGGGCTACGAAAAGAAGATGCGGGAACGGCTGGGCGATCCCGGGTTCCGGGTGTGGCAGCCGGACCCGGTGCGCGGCAGGCGCCGGGCGAGCGGACGGCCAAGATATCACGTGGTGGAGATGATCGAGCCGGCTGAAGAGCATGGCGCGGTGCGGGGGCTGGATTCGGGCCACGCGGAGGCCACGCAGCGGGGCATCTGGCAGGCGCGGCGCGCGGGACGGATGGCGGCGACGGCGGGGTTCAAGCTGGCGCAGGACGAACCGGGACGGGTGAGTGTGATCGTCTATGCGCCGGTCTGCCAGGAAGGCGGATCTCTTTTCCGGGTGGCGGGATGCGAGGCGCCGCTCGGGCTGGCGGCGGTAGGGCTGAGCGTGCGCGCGCTGCTGGAGGCGGCGCAGGCACGGGCCCCGGTGGCGCGCAGCGAGTTCTCCGTGCAGATTTTCGATGAAGGCATCCGCGGAGACCAGCGGGTGTTGCTGGCGGAGAGAGAAGGGCGGCCCCATGGAGAAGGCGCGTGGCGGCTGGTGCAGGCGCCGCCGGTGGAGACGGTGATCCGGGTGGCGGACCGGAGCTGGCACGTGGTCTGTAGCGGAACCTACCCCTTGCCGTGGTCCAGAACCTGGCCGGCGTGGCTGCTGCTGGCCACGAGCCTGCTGATCACGGCCGCGGTTGTGCTGCTGATCCTCAGCCTGCAACGGCAAAACGCGCGGGTGCGGGAGGAAGTCCGCCGGCGCACCCGCCAACTGCGGCGGGCCATGCGGCTGGCGCGGCAGGGCTCGGAGGCCAAAAGCCGCTTCCTCGCCAAAATGAGCCACGAGATCCGGACGCCGCTGAACGGCATTATCGGCATGACACATCTGCTCCTGGACCAGGAACTGAACGCCGCGCAGCGCGAGTCCGTGCAGGTGATCCTCAGCGCCGGCAGGCATCTGCTGGCGGTGCTGAACGACACCCTGGACCTGTCGAAGATCGAGGCCGGCAAGCTGGCGCTGCAAAGGGAGCCGTTCGAACTGGCCGGGCTGCTGCGGGAATGCGAGCGGATTTTCCAGCCGGCGGCGGAGCAGAAGGGGCTGAAACTCCGCGTGGCGGCGGACGGCGGCTTGCCCGAGTGGGTGCTGGGCGACGTGACGCGGCTGCGGCAGGTCATCTGGAATCTGTTGAGCAACGCAGTGAAGTTCACTGAACAGGGCGGGGTGGAGCTGCGGGTGGCGGCGAAAGGGGAGGAGCTGGTGCGGTTCGAGGTGCGGGACAGCGGGCCGGGCATCTCGCCTGACGACCTGGCGAAGCTTTTCGAGCCCTACTATCAGTCCAGCCGGCCGGGCCGGCAGGCCGAAGGGACGGGCCTGGGACTGGCGATCAGCCGCCGGCTGGTGCAGTTGATGAAGGGGCAGATGGGATGCGAGAGCCGCATCGGTGAAGGCAGCCTGTTCTGGTTTGAAGTGCCGCTGCCGGCGTGCGAATCTCCCCAAAGTGGGCCGTCTTCTGCGGCGCCGGCGCGGGAGCAGCCGCCCGCCAGCATCTCCGTGCTGGTGGCCGAGGACAACCCGATCAACCAGAAAGTGCTTGCGCGGCTGCTCGAGCGGCTGGGCTGCCGCGTTTCCATCGCACAGGACGGGGCAGAGGCTGTGGAGGCGGCGCAGCGGGAGACTTTCGACGTGATCTTCATGGACTGCCAGATGCCGCGGATGGACGGCTATGAGGCGGCGCGGTGCATCCGGCAAACGGAGGGGCCGATGCGGCAGGCGCCAATCGTGGCATTGACGGCGCACGCGCTGGAAAGCGACCGCCAGCGCTGTCTGCAGGCAGGCATGAGCGACTACGTCACCAAGCCGGTGAGCCTGGAAAGCCTGCGCGCCGCGCTGGAGAAAGCCGCCCTGCGGACGGCAGGGGCGCGCAGCGAATAGCGGGGCGCCGGTCTGTTACACTCAACGCGAAGCAGCAATGTCACTAGCAGCAGACCAGGTCCTCGATCTGTTCCGGCAGACGGGCGCGTTTCTGGAGGGCCACTTCCAACTGTCCAGCGGCCTGCACTCGCCCAAGTATCTGCAATGCGCGCTCGTTTTGCAGCACCCGCGGCACGCCGAAACGCTGGGGCGGGCCCTGGCCGGTTCTGTGGCGGCCGAGGTGGACCTGGTGGCCAGCCCGGCTCTGGGCGGGCTGATCATCGGCCATGAGGTGGCGCGCGCGCTAGGGGTGCGGCACATCTTCGCCGAGCGCGACGCGCAGCGGCGCATGACGTTGCGGCGCGGCTTTGCGGTGCGCCCGGGCGAGCGGGCGCTGATCGTGGAGGACGTCATCACCACCGGCGGCAGCACGATGGAAGTGGCCGGACTGCTGCGCGGGCTGGGCGCGGAGGTGGTGGCGGCGGCGTCGATCATCGACCGCAGCGGGGGCGCAGCGGACCTCGGCGTGCCGCGCGTGGCGCTGGCGACGCTGACGGTGGAGGCCTGGCCGCCGGAAGACTGCCCGCTGTGCCGGAGCGGGGCGGCGGTGGTGAAACCGGGTTCGCGCTCGCTGTGACGGGCCATGCGCCGCATCCGCATCGTCGTGGCCTATGACGGCACGGAGTTCCACGGCTGGCAGGTGCAGCCGGGCCTGCCGACGGTTCAGGGGTGGCTGGAAACAGTGATCGGCGAGATCGAAGGCGCGCCGGTGAAAGTGCATGGCAGCGGGCGCACCGATGCGGGCGTCCACGCGCTGGGACAGGTGGCGGCCTTCTCCATCCGCAATCCGATCCCCTGCCCCAACCTGCGCAAGGCGATGAACCGCCTGCTGCCGCGGGCGATCCGCGTGCTGGAGGCGGCCGAGGCGCGCGAGGATTTCCACCCGCGCTATGAAGCGCGCAGCAAGACTTACGAGTACCGCATCTGGCGCGAGGAGGTCTGCCCGCCGCACCGGCGGCTGTATCTGTGCCACTTCCCCTATCCGCTCGACGAAGAGCGCATGATGAATCTGGCGCCGCTGTTTGAGGGCGAGCACGATTTTTCGGCCTTCGCCGCCGCCGACGAGCGCGACGAGCTGGGCGGCAGCAAGGTGCGCCGGATCTTTGAATCGAGGATGTGGCGCGAGGGGGCGGAACTGGTGTACCGGGTGCGCGGCTCGGGATTTCTCAAGCACATGGTGCGGATGATGGCCGGCACGCTGGTCGAAGCCGGCAAAGGAAATCTCGGGCGCGGGGACTTCCAGGCGCGGCTCGAGCCGGGCTTCCCCGGCAAAGCCGGGCCGGCGATGCCGGCTTCCGGGCTGTTTCTGGTCAGTGTGGAGTACGAACCATGAAGACCTGTTTGCTTCTGCTGTGTCTGGCGGCGGTCTGCGCGGCGGCGCCGCCGCCGGTGATCTACGACACCGACATGGGCAACGACATCGACGATGCGCTGGCTCTGGCCATGCTGCACGCGCTGGACGCGCGCGGCCAGATCCGCCTCCGCGCGGTGACGGTGACCAAGGACAACCCCTGGGCGGCGCGCTACGTGAGCGCGGTGAACCGCTTCTACGGGCGCGGCGACATCCCCATCGGGATTGTCAGGGACGGCGTGACAAAAGACGAGGGCAGGTATGTGCGCCGCACGGTGGAGGAAGGCCGCTGGCCGCATGACACCGGATTTCCCGATGCCGTGGATCTGTTGCGGCGCACGCTGGAGGCGGAGGCCGGCGGCAGCGCGATCGTGATCCAGGTGGGGTTTTCCACGAACCTGGCGCGGCTTCTGGAGACGCCCGGCGGGCGGGATCTGGCTGCGAAAAAAGTGAAATTTCTGTCGTTAATGGCCGGTGATTTTACCGGAAAAGGCCCTGAATATAACGTGAAGGAAGACATCGCGTCGGCGCGGAAACTGGCCGCCGATTGGCCTGGGCCCATGGTGTGGAGCGGTTTCGAAGTCGGGCGCGCCATCCAGTTCCCGGCTCGGTCGGTCGAGCGGGATTTCGGCTGGGCGCCACGCCATCCAGTGGCCGAAGGCTACAGGAATTACATGAAGTTTCCCTACGACCGCGAGACGTGGGACCTGACCGCCGTGCTCTACGCGGTCTTCCCCGATGACGGCTATTTCACGCTCTCCGAACCGGGGCGCGTGGTGGTGGACGAGCGGGGCATGACGCGGTTCGAGCCGGACCCTGCGGGACGGCACCGGTATCTGAAAGTGGATGACGTGCAGCGGGCGCGGGCTCTGGAGGCGATGATCTGGCTGGCTTCGCAACCGGCGCGCGGCGGCGTGCGAAACTAGGGAATAGCATGAGCGAGAAGCTGACAGCGCCGCTGCCGCCTTTGCCGCCGGTGCGCCAGTGGCTGCCGCCGCTGGTGATCGCCTGGCTGGTTCCGGGCGGGGGGCATTTTTATCTGAAGCGCTATTACCGCGGGGCGATCCTGGGCGGATGCACGGCGGTTCTTTTCATACTCGGGCTGCTGATGCGCGGCTACCTGTTCGAGCCGATGACCGGAGATCTGCTGACCACAATCATTTACGTCGGCGGCGCCATCGCCGACCGCGCCACCGGGCTGCTGTACCTGCTGGCGAAAATCTTCGGTTACAATGCGCCCGACGTGGCGGGTCATTCGATCGACTATGGAACAAAGTTCCTGGTGATCGCCGGGCTGTTCAACATTCTGGCGATGGTGGATGCCTTCGAGATCGCCGCCGGGCGTAAGGACTGAGCCATGAAGATGACACTCACTCACTTCGAGGCGACGCTGATCCTGGCGGTCTTCATCTCCGCGGTGCTGGCGGTGGTGACGAAGAAGACCGACGAGGAGCGCTTCCGCTACGGGATGCGGTCGCTGGGGTGGTTTTTCGTCACGGTCTTCGGGCTGGCCTGGCTGATGTATCTCGGCCACCGCTGAGCGCAGCTCACTTCCTGACGCGGGTGACGGTCTCGCTCACCGTTTCCGGGCGGCCGAGCTCCTTCGGGCTATTCAGGCTGGGACGCTGGACGGAAAACACCGTCACCACCGTGCCATCCGGGCTCTGGCGCGAAGTGAAGATCTGCCGCTCCCGCAATTGCGCCGGCGAGCCGGGCTCGATGGCGCGGCCCGGGGCGCTCACTCCATAAACGTCAACCACGGTGTCTTCCGTGCCGTCCGGGTTCTTGCGGGTGACGCTGGAGAGCTGGCGGCTGAGCCGCAGAGCCCCGGAGGTGGCGGCTTCGTATTCCTCCACCTGCTCCTGAAGGGTTCCATCCGACTCCCGGGCGCGGGTGACGCGGCGCTGGGCCGGGAAAAAGGCGCCGTTGGCGTCGCGCACATATACCGTCTCGTCGTGCTCGCTGGCTTTTTCCGACTCGCGGACGGTTTGCGTGGCGGCGCGTTTTTCGAGCACCTCGAAGCTGCCATTGATGGACGGCCTCTCGATGCTGGTATGGATCACCGTCTGATCGCCCTGTTTGCGAGCCTCGCGCACGGCCTTTTCCGCGGGCCGCAGGCTGCCATTGATGTCGCCGCGGTAGACGGTCGAGACCTCGAACAGCGAGCCGTCGGGCCTTTGGGTGGTCTCAATCACCACCTTTTCCGGCGGGAGAGGCGCGCCGTTCGAGTCAAAGCGCCGGATCAGACGCTCCGTCACCACGGTCCCGTCGGGCCGTTTGGTCACCCGCTCTTCGGTGCGCTCCACGGGGACCTGGCGGCCGTTGAGGTTCCGGATGGTCTCCGAGCTGGAATTGCCTTCGCGCGTGGACACGGACCACTCCGTGCGGTGACCGTTCGGATCGAAAACGTAGGTCCTGGATTCCCGCTGCTGGCCAAAGAGGCCGGCGCAGGCGAGCCACACGGCGAGTGAGCGCCTCATGATCGGTATCATCGGCACTCGGCCTCCAGAAGATTAGCCCCGGATCACTGATACACGCTGACCGGGGGCTGCGGCGGATTCAGCCTGACTTCAATCGTCCGCTCTTCTTCGTTGATCTCAAAGGTCTGGCCAAAGGTCTGGTAGCCCTTGGCGATCACCTGAACAAGAATGTCGCCCTGCGGCAGCGGCGGGATCTTGGCCACGCCGTCCTGGTTGGTGCGGGTCTGCCAGCTTGTGTACACCTTCTTGCCCAGTTTGACGTAGTTGCGCCCCCGCACGAACTTCACCACCACGCTCGCCTGGGCGATGGGCCGCCCCGTGTGGCTCTTTACCTCCACGCGCAGCGTGGTCATGGGCGGATCCGCCCGCAGGGGGATCACGAGCAGCGAGGCCAACAGCAGCAGCCGGATTCGTGCGCCCATGCCTTTATTTTACGATGCCTGCGCGCCTGAATCGCGCCGGCCGGCGGAGACGCGGCCTGGTGGCATCAGCACCGTCCGCGGTCCATTCATGGTCGAAAACGGCCCGCTCATACCAGAAATCGGACCGGTGAAGGCCAGCAAATGGGAACAGCCTCTCAACTATGGCAACTTCGGAGGCATGACAAACGCGCTCCGCAACAGCCTCTTTTGCGGCTGGATTCTCTTCCTGGCAGCTCTTTCCGCCCAGGAAGCAAGCCTTTCGGGGCGGGTCACCGATCCAAGCGGGCGGGCGGTGCCCGGCGCGCGCGTGACGGCTGCGCAGGAAGACACGGGGTGGACCCAGCAGCGGCAGACGGACCTGAACGGCGCCTACAGCTTCTCTGGACTGCGCGTGGGGCGGTACCGGGTCCGGGCTGAGTACGAACGATTCCAGCCCTTGGAGCGGATGATCACGGTGACAGTGGGCGACCGCCTGCTGGCCGATTTCGAACTGCCGCTGGCTGAGCAGAGCGCAGCCGTGGAGGTCCGCGACACCGCGTTGATGGTGAACCGCGAAAACGCGGCTGTCTCGACCCTGTTCACCCGCGAACTGGTGCAGAGCCTGCCGCTGAACGGAAGAAGCTTCCAGACCCTGCTTGAACTCACTCCCGGCGTGGTGCTGGCTCCGGCCAGCATCAGCAATCCGGGCCAGTTTGCGGTGAACGGACAGCGCACCAACGCCAACTATTTCATGGTGGACGGCGTCAGCGCCAACGTGGCTGCCAGCGCCTCGGCCACCTTCACCCAGCAGGCGGCGGGCACGCTGCCGGCGCTGACGATCCTGGGCACCTCGAGCGGACTGGTCTCCATCGATGCGCTCCAGGAATTCCGGGTCACCACGTCGAGCTATTCCGCCGAATACGGCCGGACCCCGGGCGGGCAGATCATGCTGGTCACGCGCAGCGGAACCAACCGGTATTCCGGCTCTCTTTATAATTACTTCCGCAATGAAAAGCTGGATGCCAACGACTGGTTCGCCAATCGGAACAATATCGCCAGGCAGCCCGTCCGCCAGAACAATTACGGCGGCGTTTTTGGCGGTCCGTTGACGATACCCAAGCTGTATTCAGGGAAAGACAGGACTTTCTTTTTCTTCTCATACGAGGGATTGAACCTGCGGCAGCCGCAGGCTGCTCTGCGAAATTACCTGGTTCCTTCCGAAGCCGCCCGGCAGAAAGCCCAGGGAGCGGTGAAGGCGGTTTTCGAAGCCTTCCCTCTGCCGAACGCGCCCCTGCTGCCCACCGACCGTCAGGATCCGAACCTCGGCCGCTATATCGCCGGATCCTCCAATCCCAGCTCCTCGGCGGGCATCAGCATCCGCGTCGATCACCGCTTCTCCAGCAGGCTCCATTCCTTCGCCCGCTGGAACACGGCGCCATCGGAAACCAAATCGTGGGTGTTCGCCAACCAGAACAACCAGAACGAGCTGAATCTCGCCACGGTGACCGCCGGCCTCACCTGGACGGCGACGGCAGCCCTGGCTTCGGACCTCCGGGTGAACTGGAGCGGCAGCGACGGGCGGTTCAATTTTGTAGGCCGGGAGATCGATGGCGCGAAACTGCCGCCGGACTCGCTTCTGTTCGGTCCGGGCGTGCCGCGGCAGACCTCGTCCGTGACCCTGAACCTGCTGCCATCCCCTAACACCCTCAGCCTCAGCCAGGGGCGCACGCTGGGCAACGACCAGCGCCAGTGGAACATCGTCGAGACCCTGAGCTACTACCGTGCCGGGCACCAGATCAAATTCGGCCTCGACTACCGCCGTCTGGCGCCCGCCGTCAAGGCCCGTTCCATCGGCGTCACCCATGCGTTCACCACCCGCCAGGGCTCCAATGGAGTGACGGACCTTCTGGAAACGGGCCGCGTGAACGTCTCCATCCAGGCGCTGGCCCCGGTGACGGGATTCCGCATTCACAATTTTTCCGGCTTCCTCCAGGACACCTGGCGAGTCCGGCCGCGCCTGACGCTGAACTATGGCATGCGCTACGAGCTGAACCCGTCTCCCGCCGGCAAGCTGCTGCCCTACCGTCTCGACCAGGTCCGCGATCCCCTGACGGCGCAACTGGCGCCGCCGAACACGCGCCTGTACGAGACCCAGTGGCTCAACTTCGCCCCGCGCGCCGGACTGGCGGTGCAACTGGACGACCGCGCCGGCCTCGTGCTTCGCGCCGGCGGCGGCGTCTTTTACGACCTGGGCAACGGGCCCGCGTTGCAGGGCTACACCAGTTACCCCTACAACTCGATCCGCAACCTCCCCGGCGAAGCCTGGCCCGTGCCGCTGGAAAAAATCCAGCCTGCCCCTTTCAACCAGAACCCGCCCTATGCAGCCACCTTCCGCGTCATGGATCCTCACATCCGCCTGCCGTACACGGTGCAGTGGAACGTCACCCTGGAGAAGGCGTTTGGCGGCAACCAGATCGCCTCGCTCGCCTATGTGGGCTCGCGCGGCGAGCGCCTGTTGCGCACCGAACTGCTGCGCAACCTATCCGCCTTCGGCCAGCCCGTCAATCCGGTGATCAACCCCAACCTCTTCGCGCCCACCAGCACGGTGTACATCACCCGCAATGAAGCCAGCCAGCGCTACCACTCGTTGCAGGCGCAATGGCAGCGGCGCACCTCCGGCGGACTGGACCTCCTCGCCAGCTACACCTGGTCGAAGGCGATCGACAACATGTCGGACGAGAGCACCTACGGTTTGCCCGTGCTCGGCATCGGATCCTTCAACCTCGACCTGGACCGCGAGTTCGCCGCCGCGGATTTCGACGTGCGCCACACCTTCACCACCGGCTTCACCTGGAAGCTGCCCTCGCCCTCCAGCCGGGCGCTGCGCCCGCTGGCCGGAGGTTGGAGCCTGCAGGGCATCGTCCGCGCCCGCACCGGCTTTCCCTTCCATGTGACGACGCAGGTCGTCGATCCGCTCAACTTCGGCTCCAACCGGAGGGTCGACTATCTCGGCGGACCGAACTGGATCGACGACCCCGCAGCGCCCCGCGGGCGGAAGCTGAATCCCGCGGCGTTCCGCATCCCCCCGGAGAGCGGGCGGCTCGGCACGCTGGGACGGAACTCGCTGCGCGGCTTCGGCGTGCAGCAGTGGGATTTGGCCGTGCGACGGGCCTTCCACATGACGGAAAGCTCCGAGCTCCAGTTCAAAGCCGAGGCATTCAACATCGCCAATTTCCCCAACTTCGGCCTGCCGAACCGCGCCCTGAATCCGTTCCCGGATCCCTTCTTCGGCCAGCCGACGCAGATGCTGGGACGCAGCCTGGGCGCAGGCGGCACTTCCGGAGGATTGAGTCCGCTGTACCAGGTGGGCGGCCCCCGCAGCATTCAGCTCAGCCTGCGGATACAGTTCTGAACCCCGCTCGGTAGAAAACAAGAAAGAGGAGGACGTTTCGATGATCCGCCGCACAATGGCAATGGCTCTTTGGTTGGCTGGCGCGTGCGCCTACGGCCAGGAAACATTGCTGTTTTTCCTGGGAGACAACAAAAAGTACGGCTACATCAACCTGAAAAACGAGGTGGTCATTCCGCCGCACTTCGATAACACATCGGGCTTTCACAACGGATACGCCGCTGTCGCAGTGGACGGGAAGTACGGCTTCATTGACACAACCGGCAAAATTGTGATTCCTCCGCAGTTTGATTTCGCCTGGCGCTTCGACGAAGGGATGGCTCCGTTCCGCTCCGGCAAACTGTGGGGCTACATCGACACGGCAGGAAAAGTTGTCGTCGAACCGAGGTTCGAGGCGGCGGAGCGGTTCAGCGAGGGATTGGCCGCGGTGAAAAGGAACGGCCTCTATGGTTACATCGACAAGACCGGGAAGCTGATCATTCCCCACCAGTACGAAAAAGCCGCTCCGTTTTCGGGCGGCGCCACCCAGGTGCACCATCGCGGGAAGCACGTCTGGATCGCCGCCGACGGGCGGGTCATCCGGGTGCTCGACTGATGCCGGCCATTCTTCTCCTGGTCCTGCTGGCGGCGCCCTTCCCCTCTGCGGGGCAGCAGAACGCCGCTGGGACGGCTGACCGGACGCCCGCCGCCGCCTCCTGTTTTCCGGTGGAGGACCTGCCGCCGGACGAACAGGCGCAGGCGGAGGAACTGTTCACGAAGATCCTGGACTCGGAAGCGCTGTATACGGTCGCCGGAGGCGTCAAGCCTGCCAGCAGCGGGTTCGTCCGGTTTGTGCTGGATGCCGACGCCCCGGCGCTCGACCCCGTCGACCGCGCGCGCCGGCTGCTGGAGAGATTCCGTTGCGCGGACTCCGTGCTGGCGACGGTCCATCACTTCCGCAAGATCTACGGCCATCCCAAAACGGGCAGACGGGAGCGGCACTACGAGGGCATCGTGATCGCCGTCGAACCGCTCCGGCGCCTGGTGCGCGCGCACGAGGCGGAGTTCGCCAGTCTCGGTGTCAGTCCCCACTCCCATCCGGTGGAAGTTCTCATGGCGGTCGAACACGCCGATGAACTGCAGCGGTGGCGGGGCTATGGCCGGATCTTTGGATTTCCGCCCGCAGCCGTGAACTTTTTCGTCCGTGCGGGCGAGCATCAGCAGAGAACGGGAGAGTTCGTGAAACGGCGGTTCGTGTCGCTGCCCACGTTCGCCAGGGCGGAGCGGGGGGTTGTCTACGCGGTTGCGGAGAACGCGGCCGAGACGCCGGAGGATGTCCGCCTGCGCCAGTCGGTGGAAGCGGCGCTTCTGGAGTACCGGGAAAGGCGCGAGCGCTACATCGGTCCGGGCAAGCCCGGAGCGGCGCGCCTCCTGCGCGACTGGTTCTGCCCCGACGGGGGCTCCTGTTCCCTCCCCTCTCCGCCGCAGCATCAGGCAATGTCAGGCAGCAGCAACGGTCGGGGATCGCCAAACAGCCGGCAGACGGCCTCCGCGGCGCGGTAGCCGCTGCGGGCGGCCCCCTCCATGGTGGACGGCCAGCCGGTCTGCGTCCAGTCGCCGGCCAGGAAGAGGTTTTCGAACCGCGTCTCCGGGTGGGGCCTCAGGGCCGAGAGTCCCGGGCGCGCGGAGAAGGTGGCGCGGACTTCTTTGACCACATGGAAGCGTTCGAGCTTCGCCCGGCGCACCTCCGGCAGGTACCGGCTCAGGTCTTCCACCGCCCGGGCGGCGGCCTGCTGGCGCGGCCAGGTTTCCAGGAACCGCGAGGCGCTGACGACAAGCTGGAGGTAGCGGCCTTGCTGCTTGTTGAAAAACCACTGGAAGGGCGAGTCGAGCAGCACCGCGTGCGGCAGTTCCGTCACCGGGCGGTCGAACCAGAGGTGGATGCCTGCGATGGGGGAGTAATCGAAGGCGGACCAGTCGTCGAGCAGATCCGGCAGCAGGCGCCGCAGCGGCTCAAACGGCAGAGCGGAGATGAAAGCGTCGGCTTCCACATCGCCTTGTTCCGTTTCAAAGGCCCGCACGCGGCTGCCCTCCGTGCGCACGCCCGTCACTTTGCGCCGCAGCAGCACTTCGGCGCCTGTGCGCGCCGCGAGCCGATGCGCCGAATGCATTTCGCCCAGCGGCAGGCGCGGCACGCCCATCTGATAAGCGTCCTTCGAGGACAGAAAGGCAAGATGAAAAACCTGGAAGCCGTGCGTGGCGGCCATGCGGTCCAGGTCTTCGTTGACGGCGCTGACGAGCACGGGCGCCCAGAAGCGGGCGATGGCGCGCGGGCTTTGGCGCTTCTCTTCCAGCCACTGCCGCATGGTGATCGAGTCCAGATCCGCGCGCCGGCCGTGCTCGCGGCGCAACGCCAGCAGCGCCTGCGCGGCCTGGAGCTTCTCAGCGGCGGAAAGAAAATGCAGCGCGGCGAAGCTGCCCGCGAAGTGGGCGGGAGCGGGCAGAAGGCCGGCACGGAAGACGGAGCGGCGGCCGCCCGGTTCGAGATAATGAAATTCCCGATGGAAATCGACTTGAGAATCGACGCCCAGACGGCGGTAAAGATCCAGCAGATTTACGCAGCATTTCAGCAGAATATGCTGGCAATTATCAATGATTTCTCCATCCCCGCCGGGCAGCGCATAAGAGGCGGCGCGGCCGCCGGAGTAAGGGCGGGATTCGAGCAGAATCACACGGCAGCCCGTCTGGGCCAGGGCCGCCGCAGCGGCGATGCCGGCCACGCCTCCGCCGGCGATGGCCACCGTGCGCATTCAGAAACGCAGCGGCAGGCGCGCCCGCTTTCCGCCGCCGCCCTCCGAGTCCCAGGCCAGGGCCAGCCAGGCGCAGATCAGCAGGAACAGGACGTAAATGGCGTCGGAAAGTGTCATGCGTCTGATTCCAGTCTGCCTGACGAGGCCCGGCCGCACAACGGCCGTGCCGTACCAGTACCGGAAGCAAGTTGCCCAAGAAGCGGCCGTGACTTGCCCCAATTCCCTCTCAGGCGCGGCCATAGCCGGACGTGCCGGCCCCGGCGGCGGGCTTCCGGCCGAACTCGCGCACCATGTTCTCAATCATCATCAGGCCGTGATCGCCGTCCTGCGACAACAGGCTCTCCGGATGGAACTGCACGGCCTCGACCGGCAGCCAGCGGTGCCGCACGCCCATAATGACGCCGTCGTCGCTCTCCGCCGTGATCTCCAGTTCCGCCGGCAGTTTCTCCCGGATCGCGAACAGCGAGTGATAACGGCCGACCTTCAGATCCTGGGGAAGCCCGCGGAAGACGCCGCGGCCGTCGTGGCGCACCCGCGAGGGTTTCCCGTGCATCGGATAGGGCAGCACGCCGAGCTCGCCGCCGAACGCCTCCACCACGCCCTGCAAGCCCAGGCAGACGCCGAACACCGGCAGGCCGCGCCCGGCGCTGGCGCGCACCACCTGAGGGACGCCAAAATCGGAGGGCCGCCCCGGCCCGGGCGAGATCAGCACGATGTCGGGCTTCACCTCATCGAGCAGCTCCAGCGGAAAGCCGGCCCGGTAGGTGGTCACCTCAGCGCCGGTCTGCCGCACGTAGTTGGCCAGCGTCTGGATGAAGCAGTCGTCGTTGTCCACCAGCAGCAGGCGCAGGCCGCGGCCCGGCTGCCGACGCCGCGCGTGCCTGCGGTCCTCGGACCGCGGCTCGAGCGAGCGGAAAAAGCCGGTGGCCTTGAGCCGCGTCTCGCGCTCCTCGGCCGCCGGATCGGAGTCGTACAGGATGGTGGCGCCCGCTCCGTAACGCGCCAGTCCGCCGCGGAGATGGACGGTGCGGATCAGGATGCCGGTGTTGATGTTGCCGTTGAGCGACAGCAGGCCGACGGCGCCACCGTACCAGCCGCGCGCGTCCTTTTCCAGATCCTCGATCGCCTGCGCGGCGGCCTTTTTCGGAGCGCCGATCACGGTGACCGCCCACATATGGGACAGGAACGCATCGAGGGAGTCGTAGCCCTCGTCGAGCTGCCCCTCGACGTGATCCACCGTATGGAAGAGTCCCACATAGCGCTCGATGAGGCGCCGGCCGATCACCCGCACCGACCCCGGCTTGCAGACGCGCGACTTGTCGTTGCGGTCCACGTCCGTGCACATCGTCAGCTCGCTCTCCTCCTTGGGCGAGTTGAGCAGCTCGCGGATCAGGTCATGGTCGCGCAGCGGGTCGCCCGTGCGGCGCGCCGTGCCGGAGATGGGGCACGTCTCCACGCGGCGCCCTTCCACGCGGACGAACATTTCCGGCGAGGCGCCAGCCAGTTGCTCGTCGCCGAACTGGAGCAGGAACTCGTACGGGCTGGGGCTGCCCTTCTGAATGCGCCGGAACAGCTCGGAGACGCTGCCTTCGAAGCCCGCCGAGAACGTTTGCCGCAGAACCACCTCGTAGTAGTCGCCGCGCTTCATGCCCTCGCGCACGCGCTCCACCTTGGCCATGTACTCTTCGGGCTCGTGGTCGCTGGTGATTTCCGGCGGGCCCGATTTCACCGCCGGCGGGATGTCTTCGCCGGCGCGGGGCAGGCCCAGCGTGGACAGGCTTTCGTAGTCGAAGTCATACTCGAACCGCTCGATGATCTCCTTCTTGCGGTCCATGAAGCTGATGTCGTCGCAGAGGAACAGCCGGAGGTCCTTCTGCTCGGCTGGCCGCGGCAGCCGGAAGCGGATGGGATCGAACTGGAACAGCAGGTCGTAGCCGAAGGCGCCAATCAGCGCCAGGCGCCCGTCGCGAGGGTGGCGGAACTCTTCCACCAGCGCGCGCAGGATGGAGAAGAACGACGGCTGCTTGGAGCGCTCCTCTTCCGGGAACAGCTCCGGCAGCGGTTTCAGGCGGCCGCGCAGGGCGCCCGCCGCCAGCTCGAAGGACTCCCAGTGGGGGTGGTCCCGGAGGATGTGAAAAAACATTTCCGCCAGCATTTGTCCGCGCAGGTTGAGCGGGCGGAATTCGATGACGCGCCCCGCGCCGGAGATCTCCAGCGGCGGGTTGACGCTGGCCACATCCCACCGGGAATAGCGCTCCGGGTACTCGTAGCCTGACGAAAGATAGATGCCGCGGCGGCGGTCCAGCTCCCGCATCAGGTCGTCGAGTCCCTTGCGGAAGGGCCGCCGCGATCGCGTGCGTGTGACTGTCACGCCGTGCGGGGTCGTGTAGCGAAGGATGGCCATCCGGAAGTATCAAGCGTAGCATCCGCGGGGACGGCGGGGGCGTGCGCCGGCAGATCCGGGGAGCCGCAGGGCGAGGCAGCCCGAACCCGTAGTACCGCCGTACTACGCAATTTCGGGACTTCCGCGCTATTGATCTCACCTACTGTCGACCCGATCATGCCATTAGAGACAAACGCCATGATGCCCTTCGAGTTCGATACCACGCCGAATGAGGTCCAGAGAGCGGACCGCCGCCGCACGGACCGGTTCCCGCTCCAGTGCGAGCTTGTTTACCGCATGAGCGGCAAGCGCCTGGCGCATGAACAGGGCGTCGGCGCCACCATCGACATGAGCAGCGGCGGCGTGCTGTTCCGCTGCGACCGGCCACTGGTGCCGGGCAAGCGCATCGAGATGGCCATCAGTTGGCCGGCGCAACTCGACAACCGGTGCAGCCTGAAGCTGATCGCGCGCGGCCGCGTGGTGCGCTCCAATGGCAATCAGGCGGCGGTCGCCATCCAGCAGTACGAGTTCCGCACGATGGGCAAGCACGGCCTGTCGCTGTAAGTTCGAATCTCTCTCTTCTCCTTGCACCCACTGAAGCGGGCCCGCCGGGCCCGCTTCTTTTCTCTCACTGGAGCGGCTCACGCGCCCGGCGTTTCCAGTTCTTTGCGGAACCACTCCATCGTGCGCCGCAAGCCTTCTTCAACCCCGATCCGCGGGCTCCAGCCCAGCACGGCGCGCGCCTTGCCGATGTCCGGGCGGCGCCGCTGGGGATCGTCTTCCGGCAGCGGCTCGAAAACAATCGCGGACCGGCTGCCGGCCAAATCACGGATCATGCGGGCGAATTCGAGCACGGTCATCTCTTCCGGGTTGCCGAGATTGACCGGCCAGGGCTCCTCCGAACGGCTCAGCCGCACCAGCCCTTCCACCAGATCGTCGACATAGCAGAAGGAACGGGTCTGGCTGCCGTCTCCATAGACGGTCATGGGTTCGCCGCGCAAAGCCTGGCGGATGAAGTTCGGCACGATGCGGCCGTCGTCGTGTTGCATGCGCGGCCCGTAGGTATTGAAGATGCGCGCGATGTGCGTGCGCAACCCGTGGCGGCGGTGGTAGGCCATGGTCAGGGCTTCCGCATACCGCTTGCTTTCGTCGTAACAGGAGCGCGGCCCGACCGGGTTCACATGGCCCCAGTAGGTCTCTTTCTGCGGGTGCTCCAGCGGATCGCCGTAGCACTCCGAGGTCGAGGCCAGCAGATAGCGCGCCCCATTCCTCAAGGCCAGTTCGAGAAGGTTGCGGCTGCCCTCGGCGCCGGTGCGGAGCGTCTCGATGGGGTGCGCCAGGTAATCCTTGGGACTGGCGGGAGAGGCCAGATTGAAAATGACATCGAGAGGTCCCGCCACGTCAAGCGGCTCGATGATGTCATGGCGGATCAGCGAGAAGCGGGCGTGGCCTTGCAGGTGGGCAATATTGCGCGGCGAGCCTGTCAGGAAGTTGTCGGCGCCGATGACCTCATGGCCTTCGCCCAGCAGCCGGTCGCACACATGCGATCCGATGAATCCGCCGGCTCCGGCAATCAAGATGCGCATGGACTCCTCCAACCGGTGAAAGTTCCATTGTAGGGAGCGGATCGGGTAGAGTGGCAACACAGCGCCCTGCACCGGGCGTTGCTTCCTATGGAGACCCTTCTGTTCCTCATCGCCGCCCTGTTATCGGCCCTGCTGTTCTGGCTGCGCTTCCGCGTGGTGGCGCGGGCCGTTCTGCGTTCGAAGCCGGACCCGGCATTCCGCCTGCGGCCGTTAGGCCCCCGCATCCGCCGCTTCGTCTGGGAGGTGCTCTGTCAGGCAAAGGTGATTCGCCACCGCCCGTGGGCCGGAGTGGCGCATGCGCTGGTGTTCTGGGGTTTCTGCGCGTTTGCGCTGGTGACAATCAACCATCTGGCACAGGGGCTGGGCTTCCGGCTGTTCGATCTGCACCAGGGGTATTTCGGCCCGGCTTACGCGCTGGTGGCGGCGCTGTTCGCCATCGCCGTTTCCGTGGCAATCACCGGGCTGGCGGTCCGCCGCTTCGTGGTGCGCCCCAGATGGCTGGGCGAGGAGATTTCTCTCGAATCAGGCGTTATCGCGCTGCTGATTCTGCTGCTGATGATCACGTATCTGGCTGACTATTTCGGCCGTCCCGTGCCGGGCGGGATCGCGGAGCGGGCGCTGTGGTGGGCGCACACGCTGGCGCTGTTCGTCTTCCTTCCGCTGATCCCGCACACCAAGCATCTGCACCTGATGCTGTCTCCGCTCACTGTGTTTCTGAGCCGCGAGCCCCTCGGGCAGATCCCGCCGCTGGAAGGCGAAGACGATTTCGGCCTCGTCGCCGGAAAGGACGTGACGCGGCGCATGGCCTTGCAGGCTTTCTCCTGCGTCGAGTGCGGCCGCTGCCAGGAGCACTGCCCCGCACACAACACCGGCAAGGAGCTCAACCCGAAACAGATGGCGCTGGGCCTGCGCGCCTATCTGCGCAAGCACGGGCCGGGGGCGGAAGCGCCCCTCATTGGGCCTCATCTGAGCGAAGCGGCCGCCTTCCAATGCACCACCTGCGGCGCCTGCGAATATCAGTGCCCCGTCGGCGTCGAGCACCTCCCGCTGATCCTCGGCCTGCGCCGGGGCGCGGTGAATACCGGACGCTGGGAGGACGAGCACGGCTCCCAGCTCTTCGTCCGCCTCGAGCGGCAGGGCAATCCGCTCGGGCTGGCGGCTTTCGAGCGCGACCGTTTCGTTCAGAAAAACGGCCTCCCATGGTTCGACGGCTCGCAGGAATACTGCCTGTGGCTGGGCTGCATGGGCGCGTACGATCCTCGCGGCAGGGAAACCGTGCTGGCGCTGGCGCGCGTGCTGAAAGCTCGCGGAACCACATTCGGCGTGCTGCGCAAGGAAAAATGCTCCGGAGACGCGGCCCGGAGGCTGGGAAACGACCTGCTTTTCCAGCAGCTCGCCGAGTTCAATATGGGACAATTGCAGGCCGCCGGCGTGCGCAAAATCCTCTCGATTTGCCCCCATTGCATCCGAACAATAGGGGAAGATTGGAAAGAATTCGGCGCCTCTTTTGAAGTGGTTCATCACTCCGAATGGCTCGCCCGCCACTTGCCCGGCGGCGCCGCGCGGGATGGAGAAAGCGTCGTCTATCACGATCCCTGCTATCTCGGCCGCTACCGCGGCGTTTACGAGGAGCCGCGGCGTGTGGCCGCGCTGGCAGGGCGGCTCGTGGAGCCTTCCAGAAGCCGGGATCGCGGCTTCTGCTGCGGCGCCGGCGGGGGCTTGGCGTTTCTCGGCGAGGAACAGGGCACGAGAGTCAGCCATGCGCGCGCCGCCGAGCTGAAGGCAACCGGGGCGGACCGCATCGCCGTCGCCTGCCCCTTCTGCCGCACCATGCTGGAAGACGCGATGACCTCGCTCGGCGGCGCCGCGGCGCCGCGCCTGTCCGACATCGCTCAAATCGCGGCGGAACGGCTGCCCGACGGGGATGGCGCCGCCCCCGCCTCTGCAAAACCGGCCGGAACGTAAGAGCACCTGGGATCCGGCGCCAGAAAGTCTCCCGTGATCGCCCAGGCGCGCGAACGCGACCCGCCGCAGAGGTTGCGGTACTCGCACGCTCCGCACTTGCCGCCCAGAGCGTCTCCGTTGCGCAACACCCGGAACACCCGGGAATTCCGGTATGCTTCCATCAAAGATACAGACCGTACATTCCCGGCGGAAATCTCCAGAAATCCAGACGGGTAAATCTCCCCTGTATGGGATATGAAGAGCAGCCCCTTCCCATCGTTGATTCCCGCGCGCCGAGCGATCACGCCTCTTCCCCCGCCGGCCGGAGTCGCGCCGCCCGCCTTCCGGCGCTGGGCCACATACCGGCGGTAGTGCTGTGCCTCGGTTGTCTTGATGTCAAACGGAGCAGTCAGAGAAATCCGGTATAAGTGTTCGAACACCTGCTCGTATTCCTCCGCCGACAGGTCGTCTTCAAGCTGCGCCCGGCCCGTCAATACCAGGAAAAATACGCTCCACAACCGGGCTTCCGAGTCCCGAACCAGCGCCGCAATACGGTTGAGCGAATCGAAATTCCGCCGCGTCACTGTCGTGTTCACCTGTGTCTCCAGCCCGCAGTCCCGCGCTGCGCGCAGCGCCGCCAGCGTGATCCGGAAGCTGCCTTCCACGCCGCGGAATCCATCGTGCTGCGCCGCGTCCGCCCCGTCCAGGCTCACCGCCATCCTCGCCACGCCGGTCTTCCGGAACCGCCTGACAGCCTCCGCCGTCAGCAGTGGCGTCGCACTCGGCGTGATTGTGGTCCTCAATCCCGCGCTGACGCTTGCTTCCAGCAGATCGAACAGATCCGCGCGCTTGAGCGGATCGCCGCCCGTGAACACGAGCAGCGGGTCGCCGAACTCACGGATCTGCCGGATCAGGGCAAAGCCTTCTTCCCGGCTCAATTCCGCCGGATGCCGCTCAGGCTGCGCCGACGCGCGGCAGTGCCGGCACGCCAGATCGCACGCCTGAGTCACCTCCCAGATGACGAGAAACGGGGCTTCTGAGAAATCGCGCATCGCGGGACTGCCTTTCTCTCTTCAGAGTGCGTGCGAAACCGCGCGCCCGCCGTGACTCCGATCACCGACTCCGCCGCCTGTTGGCCTGACAATGAGGCTGGGATGTCCGGCAGGTCAGAATTCCGTCTCCGCCTCGGCTCGCAGCGCCTCGGCGTCGGTGATCAGAATCTGCCGCCGCTCGATCTTCACCATCCCCTCGGCCTGGAACCGCGCCAGGTTCCGGCTCACCACCTCGCGCACCGTCCCCAGCCGCATGGCCAGTTCTTCGTGCGTCAGCGGCGCGCTCTCCATTTCCCGGCGCTCGTACGACTCCAGCAGCAGCCGCGCCAGCCGTTGCCGCACGCTGCCGAACGTGATCGCTTCGATCAGCCCCACCAACTGCCGCAGGCGCCGCCCCAGAATCGCGAACACTCGCAGCGCCACTTCCGGATGCGCCAGGCAGTAACGCCGGAAATCCTCCCTGCGAATCAGGAAGGCAGCCACCGGCGTCAGCGCCCGCACCGTCGCCGGGTAGTCGCCTTCGTCGAACAGGGGTACTTCCGCCACCGACGACGGCGCGCTCTCCATCGCGAGCATGATCTCGCGCCCCGTCGCACTCGTCTTGCAGATTTTTACGGTCCCCTCTCCCAGCACGAACAGCCCTTCGCAGGGATCGCCTTCGTAGAAGATCACCTCCCCTGTCCCGTAGTGCTTCTCCACCGCCAGCTCCGCCAGCTCCCGGCGCAGCTCCTCCGGCAGAGTGCGGAACAGCGGGGTCGCGCGAAACACTTCTTCTCGGCGCACAGCCATGGGGAATCCCGGTGAAACTGCGGATCAGCCTTCAATGTACCCATTGCGGCCTCTGCGCGGCAATCTGCCCCGGCGGCCCCATCACGCGCCTCCGCCGGCGCATTGTGCTGGAAGCGTCCCGCTGCCAATCCTGCTCAGACACGCCAGCCTGCGTCACCGCCTGCCCTTCCGGCGCCATCCGGCCGGAACCGGAACCAGCACGAAATCCGCAATTGGAGCCAAAACCATGACCCAGCCTTACCTCTTTCTCGAAAATCTCGCCGAGCACGCCGAATTGCCGCCTAACGGCATTCTCAGCCGCACGCTGCATGCCGATGACAAAACCAAAATCCTCCAGTTCTGTTTCGCCCCCGGCACCGAGCTCTCCGCCCACACCGCCCCTGTTCCGGCGCTGCTGTGCTTCGTCCGCGGCGAAGCCGAACTTCAGCTCGGCGAAGACCGCATGGACGCGCGCGCAGGCTCTCTCGCTTACATGACGCCGCGGCTGGAACACGCTATCCGCGCCCGCACCGAGGTCGTCATGCTCCTCGTCATGTTCCGCGGCGCGGGCCAGGTCTGAAACGCGCGAGCCGGTCCCGTTTTTCCCGGCTCGGGCTCGGCGATAATACGGGCAGTGATGCCCGCAGCAGAGACCGACGCCCCGAAACTGAACGATTCCCAAAAAGCCGCCGTCGAGCGCGAAAACCAGGACATCTGCGTCGTTGCCGGACCCGGGTCCGGCAAGACCCGCGTCCTCGTCGAGCGGTTCGCACACCTCGTGAAAAGAGGCGTCGATCCGGAGCGGATTCTCGCCATTACTTTCACCGAAAAAGCGGCTACCGAACTCAAGCAGCGCCTTGCAGCCCGCTTCGAGTCCAAGCCGGAAAAACGCCGCCAAATCGAGCGCGCCCAGATCTCCACCATCCACGGCTTCTGCCACGCCATTCTGCGCGAACACGCCCTCGCCGCCGGTCTCGACCCCCGCTTCGAGCTTCTCGACGACCTCGAAGCCGCCTCCCTCCGCAAAGAAGCTATGCAGGAGGCGCTCGACGAAATCGCCCGCGAGCGGCAGCAGGAATTCCTTCGGCTCGCCGAAGTCTGGCCCGCCGCGCGCATGGACGATTCGCTCCTCGCCGTCGCTGAAGCCATGCGGGCTGCCGGAAAGTTCGAGGAGGTCCTTGCCACCCGCGTCGATACGGCTGATATCCTCCAAAATCTCCGCGATCAGCTTCGCCAGAGGCTTCAGGACGCCGAGAGACTCAATGAGCCGACGACGGATGCACGGAGACGCAGGCTGGCTGTGATTCAGTACCTGACGCAGCGCCTGGACCAGCTTTCCGTGCCTCAAATTCGCGCAAAGATGGCAGAAATCGACATGAGAGGCGAGCATAATGACGCGCTCAAGGCGTCGATCGAAGCCGCCCGGACCCTCATGAAAGAGATGATGCCGGCCTGGATTTTTCAGAAGTTCCTCCCCCAGCGCCAGCTCCTGCTCGAAATCCTCCGCCGTTTTCACGAAATCTCCCGCCAAAAGCGCAGATCCGCCGGCTTGCTCGATTTTTCAGACCTCGAAGAATACACCCTCGAGTTGCTCCACAGGGATCAGGACATCCGCCGCGCCGTTTCTGACCGCTATGAGCACATTTTGATGGACGAGCTCCAGGACACCAACCCTGTCCAGTGGCAGATTCTCTCCCTCGTCCGCCGCCCCGGCCGATTCTTCGCCGTCGGCGATGTAAATCAGTCCATCTACAGCTTCCGGCACGCCGAGCCGGCGCTGTTCAAACAGTACGAACAATCCGTCTCAGCCGGCGGCTGGACCGTCGACCGGCTCAGGGAAAACTACCGCTCGCGCAAGGAAGTCCTCGATGCCGTATCGCGGATCCTCGTAGCCGCCCCTCAGCCGGGCATCGAACCGCATACCCTGGAAGCCGCCTCTTCCTTCCAGAACACGGGCGGGCCATACGTTGAAATCCTGTGCTCGGACCGCACCATCGATCCCGACACCGACGTCATGCTCCACCTGGCCGCCCGCCTGCGCGGACTCTATGGCACGCCTCTCGCCGATGGAAAACCCGCCCGCTTTGACCAAATGGCCGTCTTTGTCCGCAACAGTTCCTCTTTCGCCGCTGTCGAAGCCGCCCTGCGCCGCTTTTCCATCCCGTATGTGGTTGCCGGAGGCAAGTCATACTTCGACTCGATCGAGGTCGTGGATCTGCTGAACGCCCTGCGCGTCCTCGCCCGCCCGGAAGACGAGATCGCCCTGTTCGCGCTGCTCCGCTCTCCTTTCTTCGGCCGCAGCGATGAAGAGCTCCTGCTGAACCGCGTCCGCATGAGATCGCTCGCCTCCGGGGAGGACGCCGCATTTCTCACAAGCCTGCGCGAGGCGCTCAACGCTCTGCCCGTCTCGCTCGTCCTTAGCCGCCTGCTCGATGAAACCGGCTACCTCGCCCGGCTCTCTGCTTCCGAGCCAGCCAACGTCGAAAAGCTCCTCTCGCTCATCGATCAGGCCGAACGCCGCCTCGGCCATGACATCCCGGCCATCCTCGAGCACATCGAAGAGCTCCAGCAGGCCTCCGCCGAAGCCCAGGCGCCGGCGCTCGAAGCCGGCGACGCCGTCCGCCTGATGACCATCCACAAGGCCAAAGGCCTGGAATTCCCCATCGTCGCCGTTGCTGCGCTCGAAAAAGGCGAGCGCAACCAGACCGATGCCGCCCTTTACCATCCCGAAGCCGGCCTCGGTTTCCGCTGGCTGCTCGAGGACGGCGGCAAGGCCGAGGACCTGTTCATGGCGAGAGCCAAGGCGTTGCTCAAAGACAAGAACGACCATGAGCGCAACCGCTTGCTCTACGTCGCCCTCACCCGCGCCATGGAACGCCTGATCCTCGCCTTCACCCAAACCCCTCGTCCGGGCCCATGGCCCGGTCTGATCCTCAGAGGCCTCGGCCTCCAGATCCCTGCCGAGCCCGGCGGTCAAGCTGCATCGGATCTCGCCGTCCTCACCCATGTGTCCGGCGTCCCCGAAGTCCCTCCTGCACCGGACCTCCACGCTCCGGCTCCTCAGCCTGAACTCGAACCTCTCTCCCCGCCCCGCGAACCGCCCTCTGAAATCGCCGTCACCGCTCTCGCCACCTATGTCCAATGCCCTCGCCGCTATCTGCTCGAAAGCACGCTGCACTGGCCTCTGCCTCACGAGGGCGGCGGCGGCGCCCTCGGCCTCGGCACGGAAGTGCACGAATACCTCGCCGGTTTGCGCGCCGATGTCTCTGACGAAGCCCGCCAGCTCGCGCAGACATTCGAGCAGAGCGAACTCGCCCGCCGCGCCGCCCGCGCCCGCTCGCAGCAACGCGAGATGGACTTCCTCGTCGAAATCGATGGCACGCTGCTCCGCGGTCAGATCGACCTCTGGTTCGACGAAGGCCACGGCACCGTGCTCGTCGACTACAAGACCGACCGCTATCTCGGCGAGGCGCGCCTCCGCGGCTACGAGCTTCAGATGCGCCTCTACGCCGTCGCTCTGGAAAAGCTCACTGGGACGCCCGTCCGCGAAGCCTGGCTCTTCCCTTTGCGGGAAACCGAGCCCCACTCTGTGGACATCTCCGGGCCGTCCCTGCGCGCAGCCCTGGACATCCTCGGCCAGTGGCGCGCCGCCGAGCAGTCCGGCTCGTTTCCCACGCTGGAATCGCAGGATTGCCGGTGGTGTCCCTTCGCTTCCGGCCCTTGCCCCGTGCCCCGCCCGCCGGATCGCGGCTTGTAGCGCCCTGCCCCGGCGGATTATTCTCATCTGTTGGGCCTTGTGCGCGGCCCGGCCGCTGCGCCGCCCGGTCCTCGGAAGGGGGGATTCCGCATGTCGATGCCTGTGAAAGATGAAGGCGAGTTCGAACTGATCCTCGGCAACAAGCAGATCATCGCTGTCTTCGTCATCGTCCTGCTGCTGATGGGGCTGTTCTTCTCCATCGGCTTCCTCGCCGGCAGGCGGTCCGCGGGCGCGGTGGAAACCGCTGGCAAAGCTCCCGCCAACATCCCCATCACCGTCGACGCCACCAAACAGCAGCCGCCCGCCGCCGAGCCCGCCCCCGCTCAGCAGCAATCCGAAAGCCTGTCGAACACCGCCGCCACTGCCGCGCCGGAGCCTCCCCAGCCGCAGCAGCAACCCCAGGACTCCAAGCCGCAGCAGCAGGTCCCCTCGCGCCTCTTCGTCGACCAGCCGCCCGCGGGCACGTATCTCCAGGCCGCCGCCACCCAGCGCGCCGACGCCGAAACCATGCTCAGCTACATCATCGGCAAGACGGGCCTCTCCGGCTACGTCACGCCCTCGCCGAAGTCCCCCGAACTCTGCCGCGTCCTCATCGGTCCCTTCTCCGGCAATGAGCAGATGGCCGATGCCCGCGCCAAACTCACATCGCTCGGCGTCACCAATGCTTTTCCCGTCAAATATTGACGCGTCACCCTTCTCGCTCCGCCTGCCGCCGGCAAGGATCCGTGCATGAGGCTGGCCTGGCTCTCCACCGGCGGCGCTCTGCTCACCGCCCTGCTGCTGGCCGCGCTGTTCCCCCCCGCCGGCTGGACGCTGCTCGCGCCCATCGCTCTCACGCCGCTTTTGTATGCGCTCGCTCATGAGCCCCGCCCGCTCCGCCGCTTCCTCGCCGGCTGGCTCTGCGGCGCGCTGTTCTGGCTCGCGGTCTGCCACTGGATCGGCGATGTGCTCGCCGCCTACGGCGGACTCAACCGCCCCCTCGCCTGGCTCGCTCTCCTGCTGTTCGCGCTGGCCAAAGGGCTCCACCTGGCCGTCTTCTCGACTCTCGCCGGCCCCATCATGCGCCGCTGGTGGGCCGTCCCGGCCATCGCCGCTCTATGGACCGGCATCGAGCGCACCCACGGCCCTCTCGGCTTTGCCTGGCTCGCGCTCGGCAACGCCGGCATCTCCATGGCCGTGCCGCTCCGCCTCGCCCCCTGGACCGGCGTCTACGGCCTCTCCTTCGTCTTCGCCTTGATCGGCGCTGCTGCCGCGGCGCTGGCCCTCCGCCGCCGCCGCGCCGAGCTCGCCTGGCTCCTGCCGCTTCTCTTCCTCTGGATCCTGCCGCCGCTCGAGCGCCGCAGTGTCTTCGACCGCGAGGCCGTCGCCGTCCAGCCCAACGTCGCCGGCGATGCCCGCTGGGACGAGCCTTCCTTGCGCGCCTCCACCCGCCGCCTTTCTTTCCTCACTCTCCAAACCGCCCTCGATCCCTCCCGGCCCCCCGCTTCCCTCCTGCTCTGGCCCGAGGTTCCCGCGCCCTTTTACTACTACGACGACCCGCAGTTCCGCCGCGAGGTCACGGAAACCGCCCGCCTCGCCCGCACCCCCTTTCTCCTCGGCACTGTCTCCTATACTGCTGAACGAGCCCCGCTGAATTCCGCTGTCCTGCTCGATCGTTCAGGCCGCCTCGCCGGCCGCTACGACAAGGCCCGCCTCGTCCCGTTCGGCGAGTTCATCCCGCCGGGCTTCCGCTGGATTCAGAAGATCTCCTCCGAAGCCGGCGACTACGCCGCCGGTGAAGGCGCGCGCGTTCTCCTCTCTGGCGATCACAGCCTCGGCGTCTTCATCTGCTACGAGTCCGCCTTCCCCGACTACGTCCGCCAGTTCGCCGATCAGGGCGCCCGCGTGCTCGTCAACCTCACCAACGACGGCTACTTCGGCCGCAGCGCCGCCCGCGCCCAGCACCTGCTGCTGGCCCGCATGCGCGCCGTCGAAAACCGCCGCTGGCTCCTCCGCCCCTCCAACAACGGCATCACCGCCTCCATCGATCCGTCGGGGCAGATCTGGAGCCCGTTGCCCGAGCACCAGCTTCACGCCGGCAGGCTTCCCTTCCGGTATCTCGACGAGCGCACCTTTTACACGCGCCACGGCGACTGGTTCGCCTGGCTGGCCCTCGCCGCCGGACTCGCCGCCTTTCTCGCCACCCAGATCCCCATTTACCGCCCGCTCGATTAGAATGGCGCCATGATGCGCCTGCTCTGGATCACGGTGCTCGCCTTCGCTGCCGCCGCCGAACCCCTCCCCGTGCGCGGCATCCACCTCGCCGCCCCGCAGCCCGATGAGATCAACCTCGCCCTCCGTTTCATTCGCGAAGCTCTGCCCAAAGAGGGCGTCAATACGCTTGTCCTCGAATTCAACTACCGCTACCGCTTTTCATCCCATCCTGAAGTGGCCGACGAGCCGGCCCTCTCCCGCCAGGACCTCGAGCGCCTCGCCGCCGCCTGCCGCGAGGCCAACGTGCGCCTCATCCCCATGATCAACCTCCTCGGCCACCAGTCCTGGGCGAAAACCACTTTCGGCCTCCTGCGCGCCCATCCGGAATTTGACGAAACGCCCGGCAAATATCCGGACAATACGGGCATATACTGCCGCAGTTATTGCCCGCTTCATCCAGACGTCCACAATGTCATATTCGATCTGATCACGGAGCTGATGGAAGCCACCGGCGCTTCCGATTTTCACGCCGGAATGGATGAGGTCTTCCTCCTGGGAGAAGACGATTGCCCGCGCTGCCGCGGCCGGGACCGCGCTGAATTGTTCGCCGGCGAAGTGAAAACGATCCGGGATTTTCTCGCGCGCCGCAACGCCCGCCTCTGGATCTGGGGCGACCGCCTCCTCGACGCCGACCTCACCGGCATCGGCAAGTGGGAAGCCTCGGCGAACTCGACCGCCCGCGCCATCCACCTCATCCCCCGCGATGTCGTCATCTGCGACTGGCACTACGAAGCGCCGCACCCCACCGCGCCCTTCTTCGCCCTTCAGGGTCTTTCCGTCGTCAGCTCCCCGTGGCGCAAGCCTTCGGTCGCCCTCGAGCAGCTCCACATCATGCGCCGCACGCGCGCCACCGCCGCCCGTCCCGTCGCCGAACGCATGCTCGGCATGTTGCAGACCACCTGGACCGGCTTCGGTCCCTTCGTCCGCGCTTATTTCGGCGAAGACAAAAACCCGCGCCCTCAGGCCGCCGAAGCCGTGCTCTGCTTCCGCGAATTATTCCAGGAGCTTCGCCGCATGGACTGAGCCGCGCCGCTCATCCGTGCCGGATCACCAGCACATCGCCGTCCTTGACGATGTAATCCTTCCCTTCCAGCCGCAACAGCCCCTTCTCGCGCACGCCGGCATACCCGCCGTGTTCCACCAGCGCCTGCCACGGAACCACCTCCGCGCGGATGAACTTCTTCTCGAAGTCCGAGTGGATCGCCCCTGCCGCCTTCACCGCCGTCGAGTTCACCGGCACCGTCCACGCCCGCACCTCCGTCTCGCCCGCCGTGAGAAAGCTCATCAGCCCCAGCAGCCGGTACATCGCGCCCACCAGCCGGTCCAGGCTCGAACCCGGCAGCCCGTAAGATGCCAGATACTCCCGCTGCTCCTGCGGATCCAGCTCCGCCAGCTCCGCCTCGATCTTGCCGCACACCGCCGTTACCTCGCAATGGCTTCCTTCTTTCACCAGCCTCTGCCGGTATTCGGCTTCGATTTCCTGCATTCTGGCGGCGTCATTTTCCCCAACGTTGAGCACATACAGTATCGGCTTTTGTGAAAGAAACTGGAATCCGCGCAGCCGTTTTTCGTCCTCGCCCTCCAGCGCCCATGCGCGCAAGGGCTCGCCGTTCTCCAGCATCTCTTTCGCCTTCTGGAGCAGCTCGAATTCCCGGTCCAGCCCGGGATCTTTGATCTTTTTCCGGTCCTTCTCCAGCCGCTCCAGGCGCTTTTCCACCACGGCCAGATCGCTCAGCACCAGCTCGGTATCCACGTCGCCGATGTCCCGCAGCGGGTCCACCGAGCCCTTCTCATGCGGCACCAGATCGCTTTCGAACAGCCGCACCACGTGCGCCATCGCGTCCGCCACCCGCAGGCTCGCCAGATAAGAAGGATCGCGCAGCGACTCCTTCGAAATCGAGGGAAAGTCGATGAACTCGATCGTGGCGTGCGTCACTTTCTCCGGCAGGAACACCTTGGCCAGCGCCTCCACGCGCTCGTCCGGCACGCGCGTCACCCCCACGCGCGTCTCCATCGAACCCGTGCGCGCCGTCTCGTGCACGCCCGTCAGAATCGTGAACAGGCTCGTCTTGCCCGTCATCGGCAGCCCGATAATCGCTGTCTTCATGTCTGGAATTACCGTGATTACAGAGGAACTTCCACGAGTTTGAGAATCTCGTTCAGAATGCGCTCGCTCACCTCGCTCGAGCGCGTGATCAGCGTCGTCCGCTGGTTCAGCACCACCCGGTGCGCGAACACCGGCAATGCCAGCCGCTTGATGTCGTCCGGCAGCACGTAGTCCCGGCCTTCCATCAGCGCCATCGCCTGGGCAGCCCGGTACAGCCCCTGCGCTCCGCGCGGACTCACCCCCAGCGCGAGCTGCTCGTGCCGCCGCGTCTGTTCGGCGATCGCCAGGATGTAGTCCACCAGCGAATCGTCGACGCGGATCCGCTCCACCGCCCTCTGTATGTCGACGAGTTCCGCCGGACCGATCACCGGCTTGACGTCGGGCGCGGTCGCCGCTGTCGCCGACCTCACAATCTCCCGCTCGCTCGCCGTGTCCGGATACCCCACCCGGATCCGCATCAGGAACCGGTCCATCTGCGATTCCGGCAGCGGATACGTTCCGTGATGCTCCACCGGATTCTGCGTCGCAATCACCATGAACGGCTCCGCCATCGGGTACGTCACGCCGTCGATCGTGATCTGATGCTCGTTCATCGCCTCCAGCAGCGCCGACTGCGTCTTTGGCGTCGTCCGGTTGATCTCGTCCGCCAGCAGGAGGTTGGTGAAGATCGGCCCGCGCTTGAACTCGAACTCCCCCGTGCGCGCGTTGAACACCGTCACGCCCAGGATGTCGCCCGGCAGCATGTCCGACGTGCATTGAAGCCGGTGGAAGCTGCAATCCACGCTCCGCGCCAGCGCGTGCGCCAGCGTCGTCTTGCCCACCCCGGGCACGTCTTCAATCAGCAGGTGCCCCCGCGACAGCAGGCACACCACCGACATCCGCACCACGTCCGCCTTGCCGCGCACCACGCCGTTGAGCGCGGCTTCTAATGCGTGCAGCTTTGCCGATGCGGTGGCTACTGCCTCAGAGGCGGTCATCCTCTACCATCATAGCCGCCCCCTGTCCGCAGCCTCACACGCTGTAACCCGCCTTCGACGCCTTCACCCGCCCGTTCGCCGCCAGATGCTCCAGGATGTGCGCCGCCGTTTCTTCGCTGTCCGCACCGCTCTCAGCCGCAATCTGATCCACCGGCTTGGACGCGCCTGTCAGCACGGCGAGAATTCTCTTTTGCAGATCGAGAATCGCCGCCGCCGCCTTCTTGCCCGCCTCCACGCCCGGCTGATGATAGGCGTTGATCCGCACCAGCGATGCGTACAGGCCCACCGCCCGCTCATACAGCGCGATCAGCGCCCCCACGCTCCGCGCATCCACACGCCGGATCGTGATCATCATCGACTCCCGCCCGTTCTCGCTCAGCGCCGCCCGCGTTCCCAGCAGGAAACCGTCCAGGTAATCTCCGGTGCGTACGCCCGGCGCCAGTTCCGTCTCGTCCCCGCCGTCTTCCAGCACGCGGATGAAGGTCGCAAAAAAGTTGTTCACGCCCTCCCGCAACTGCTGCACGTAGGCATGCTGGTCGGTCGAACCCTTGTTGCCGTACACGGTGATGCCCTGCTCCACCACGCGCCCGTCCAGATCGTACTGCTTGCCCAGCGATTCCATGATCAACTGCTGCAAATACCGCGAAAACAGCAGCAGCCGGTCCTTGTACGGCAGGATCACCATGTCCTTCCGCCCCGCCCCGCCCGTTGCGTAGTGCCACATCAGAGCCAGCAGCGCCGCCGGATTCCGCCGCGTCAGCCGCACCCGCGTCGCCTCGTCCATCCGCGCCGCGCCCTCCAGCAGCGCGTCCGTGTCCAGTCCCTGCAATGCCGCCGGCAGCAGCCCCACCGCCGACATCACCGACGTCCGCCCGCCCACCCAGTCGAACATCGGAAACCGCTCCAGCCAGCCGTTCCCTTGCGCGTAAGCGTCCAGTTTCGATCCCGGCATCGTCACCGCCACCGCCCGCGGTCCGAACGCTACGCCAGCCCTTGCAAATGCGGCCTCCGCCAGCTTCATTCCGTTGTGCGTCTCCGGCGTGCCCCCGCTCTTCGAAATCACCAGCACCAGCGTCCGGTCCAGCTTCCCCTCCAGCCCTGCCATCACCCGCTCTATGCCGTCCGGGTCCGTATTGTCGAAAAAATGCAGCCGCATCCTGTCGCGCTTCGGATGCCCCAAAGCATCGGAAAGAAACATCGGTCCCAGCGCCGAGCCCCCTATGCCGATGCTCAACACCTCCGTGAACGCCGAGGATTCGTGGATCCTCGCCGCGAACTCTTGCACCCGTTGGCGCGTCTGCTCGATTTCGATCCGCAGCTCAGCCCGCGGCGCCAGTTGCGGCGCGCGCAGCCAGTAATGCCCCACCATCCGGTTCTCGTCCGGGTTGGCGATCGCGCCCCGCTCCAGCTCGGCCATCTCCGCGTATGCCCGCTGCATCCGCGGCTCCATCGAATCCAGCCACGCGCTGGAGAAGTTCATCCGCGACACGTCCAGGCTCAACTCCACCGCCGGCACGGTCACCAGGTATTCCAGGTATCGCTTGTACAAAGGCATGGCGTTCTCCCTCAGCATATCGGTTTGTCTGCCTGCGGCGAGCCCCACCGCCGTGGGCATAATGAGAGGGTATGAAGTGGCTCGCTTCCGCCTTCCTCTGCCTCTCTCTCGCCGCCGCCGAAAAGTGGACCCCCGATGACATCCTTCTTCAGGAGCAGGTCGGCGCCATCGAACTGTCCCGCGACGGACGCTTCATTGTCTACACCAAATCCCGCATAGACAAAGACAAGGGCGAATCCGTCTCGCACATCTGGCTCCGCCGTTTCGACGAATCCGAGCCCATCCAGCTCACCCGCGGACAGGACAGCGCCTCCAGCCCGAAAATCTCGCCCTCCGGCAAGCTCATCGCTTTCCTCACCAGCCGCCGCGCCGCCGCTTCCTCCGCCCCCAGCGCGCCCGCTGCATCAGCCCCTGAGCCCTCCGGACAGCAGATCTGGCTGATGAACACCTCCGGCGGCGAGCCCTGGCAGCTTACCCGCCTCGAGCGGGGCGTCCGCGCTTTCGATTGGATCTCCGACGACGCGATCGCCGCTGCCGCTCAGGAAGACCCCTCCCTCTACCACCAGAGAATCAAAGAAGCCAAGGACACCTCCAACGTCGTGGATGACGAAGAAAACGAGCCGCCGGTGCGCCTCTTCCGTATCGAGATCAAAGGCGGCAAAGTCACCCGGCTCACTGCCAACTCTGACCGCATCACCAGCATCGATGTCTCCCCCGATGGCCAGTGGGCGCTCACCATCCACAACCGCAGCCTGGCCGAAATCTACAACCAAAAAATCAAGCCTGTGACTTTTCTCCATCACCTGCCCACAGGCCGCAGCGTCGAATTGTTCGCCGGCCAGAAGCTCTATCCGCGCTCTTTTCACTGGAAAGCTGACTCGAAATCTTTCTATTTTACGGCCCCTTACACAACACATCCTTACCTCTATAACGCCAGCGTCACCCGGCTTTATCACTTCCCTCTGACTCTGGCCGAGTCCTTCGACGCCGCCGCCAAGGCCCGTCCCGCCGAAGTCGCGCTGGATTGGGAAAACGGCCTTGCCGCGTCCCCCGCCACCCTGCCGGACGGCTTTCTCGCCCTTCTCGCCAGCGGCGCCCGCAACCGCTTCGCCCGGTACTACGAATCCGGCAACGCATGGCGCCGCGAGTGGATCGATACGCCGGACGTTCACCAGATTGTCTCCTCGCTCGACGGCAGCCGCGTCGTCTATGCCCGCTCCAACGCCTCTTCTCCGGTTGTCTACATGGCCGCCCGCCCCGCTGCAAACCGTCTCGAAGAGGCGAAACCCGTCATCGAGCCCAACGAGAATTTCCGCAAAAAGACCATTGCCAAAACCGAGGTCATCCGCTGGAAAGGCGCTCTCGACGAAGAAATCGAAGGCATCCTATATTACCCGCACAACTACCAGGCCGGCCGGAAATATCCGCTCGTCGTCATGATCCACGGCGGACCGCACGGCCACGACGCAGATGCCTTCCGCGAAAGCTGGGCCTACCCGCATCAGCTCTACGCCCAACGCGGCGCCTTCATCCTCAAGCCCAACTACCACGGCTCGTCCAACTACGGCCTCAAGTTCGGCGAATCCATCTCCGGCGGCAAATACAATGACCTCGAGTGGATCGATGTCGAGAAGGGCGTCGACCATCTCATCGCCCAGGGGCTCGTCGATCCGGACCAGCTCGGCGTGCTCGGCTGGTCCAACGGCTCCATCATCAGCATCGAGCTCTCCGTCCGCACCAACCGCTACAAGGCGGTCGGCGCCGGCGCCGGCGATGTCAACTGGACCAGCGACTGGGGCAACGCCGTCTTCGGCGATTCCTTCGAGCAGTATTATCTCGGCAAAACCCCGATGGACGATCCCGATTTTTACGTCAAAAAGTCGCCCCTCTTTCAGATGAGCAAAGTAACCAGCCCTACCATCATTTTCTTCGGCACCGAGGACCGCCAGGTGCCCACCGAACAGGGCTGGCAGCACTACCGCGCCCTCCAGCATTACGGCAAGACGCCGGTGCGTTTTATTCTCTTCCCCGGTGAAGCTCACAGCCTTCGCAAATACGTCCACCAGAAGCGCAAGGTCGAGGAAGAACTCGCGTGGTTTGACCAGCACCTGTTCAGGACGGCTCAGCCCGCCCATCCCGCGCTCAAGCCCGACTCCCCGCTAGCCGCGCTCGCCCGCCTGAAGCAGGCTTCCGATGTCCCTGAGACGGTGGAGCGTGGTGGCATCTTCATTGGCCGCTTCGAGGTCACCCGCGCCCAGTTCCGCGCCTTCGATCCCTCTTACCCTGTCCCTCCGGGCACGGATAACTACCCCGCCACCAACATCACCTTCGAGAAAGCCCAGCAGTATTGCGATTGGCTTTCGAAAAAAACAGGGCAGAAATATCGCCTCGGCACAGAGGATGAACTCGGCAGCCTGCTCACCCGCAGCCGCAATGAAAACACCCTCGACTTCTGGGCCGGCTACGCGGTGAATTACGACGACGCCGCCCGCCTCGAGCCCCTCGTCCGCGACGCCGGCCCCGGCGCTTTATTGAAACCCGTAGGCTCATTCCCCGGCGCCGGTGACGACCCCGTTTTCGATCTCGGCGGCAATGCCGCCGAATGGGTCATCGGCAAAGACGGCAAGCCCAAAGTCCTCGGCGGCAGCGCCGACATGCCCGCCGACGCCAAAGCCCCCGTCACCTCCCGGCCCGACTACATCGGCTTCCGCATCGTCCGCTAGAAAAAGGGGACAGGAACACAATTCCCCTTTTGCCGGGGCCGGCTGGCGACAGGTCGGTGCCCTGGTTATTGGTAGCACTTCTGTACAGATCGTGCTACTCTGTCTGCATGGCATCGCCAATCCGTGTTCTTCGGGTCTCTTTGTCTTTGTTCCTGGCTGCTCCCTTGTTCGCTACCGCCGATATCATCGTCCTCGATCCCTCCGGAGCAGTCATCCCGCATGCCACCGTCGAACGCCTCGGCTCCAGCGCCCGCGTCAACGCGCCTGGCTTTTCGCCCAAGACCGTCGCCCTGCCTTCCGATCAATCCGAAGTCAAGGTCACTCTCGATCCTGCTCCTCTTCAAACCACCGTGGACGTCGTAGTCCGCGCCGCCGGCGCCGACACCGCGCAGACCATCGCCACCACAGCACTGGAAATCGAAAGCACCGGCGCCCGCACCGTGCTCGACGCCATAGACCGCCTCGCCCCTGGCGCATTTGTGACGCGGCGCGGCGTCATGGGCTACGGCATCGCCACCAACGGCACCGGCGCCGTGAGCCTCCGCGGCATCGGCGGCTCCCCCAACACCGGCGTCCTGATCGTCATCGATGGAAGACCCGATTTTCAGGGTCTGATGGGCCACCCTTTGCCTGACCTCTACACCCTTTCCGACGCCTCCTCCTTGCGTGTCACCCTCGGTCCTGCCTCCGTCCTGTACGGCTCCAACGCCATGGGCGGCGCCGTCGAGATCATCCCCTCCCGCCCGGAATCCGGCTTCCAGACCCGCGTTACCTCTTCGTTGGGCTCCTGGTGGACCACCCAGCACCGCCTGAATCATGCCGCTGCATTTACGCGCGGTTTTTATTCCTTGAACGCCGGCTATTCCGGCACTTCCGGCGAGCGTCCGTCCTCGGATTTCCGCAACCCGGATGGCACTTTTACTCTCGGCAGGGATCTCACAGAACAATGGAGATTCTCGCTGGAGAGCCGCTACGGCTTCTTCCACGTCGAAGACCCCGGAACCGTTTTCGCCCCGCTCCAGGGCAGCTACGCCCGCGTCGGCCGCGGCGGCTACAGCCTGAATCTGAACAACGCCTACGGCCGCTCCCACGGCTATATCCGCCAGTACGGCGCCTGGGGCCGCCACTTCATCACCGACGGCTTCCGCTCGACCGACTCTCTCCAGGGCCTGCGCGCCATGCAGACCTTTCTCCTAAGCCCTTCGCTCACGATTGACGCCGGCGGCGATTTCAATCATTTCGGCGGCGCGGCCAGGAATGTCACCAGATCCCTGAATTACGGCGAGCATCACATCAAAGAAGGCGCCGGATTTTCACGCGCGCAGTGGCTCGTATCCCCGCGTCTTTCTTTCTCCGGCGGCTATCGTTACCACCGCCATTCCGTCTACGGCGGACTCTCTGTCCCCGAGGCCGCCGCCACCGTCCGTCTCTCGCCCCGCGTCTCCTGGTCAGCCGCGGTGAGCCGCGGCTTCCGCAACCCCACCATCCGCGAGCTCTACCTCTTCCCCGCCCCCAATCCGAATCTGCTCCCGGAGCGGCTCCGGAATTCCCAATCCACTCTCCACGTGCAGCCTCACCGCTCCTTCACCGCCTGGGCCACGGGCTACTACTCGTCTCTCTCCAATCAGATCCTCACCTTCGGCCGCTTCCCCAACCTGCGCCTGGAAAACTCCGGCCGCGCCATCCTACGCGGTGTCGACATCCACTCCCAGTGGCGCCCCTCCCGCTCGTGGATGCTCAGCGCCGGCACAGGCGTGCTGCGCTCCGGGCAGCTCGCGCCGCTGTTGCCCGCCAACAAATTTAACGGCGCCATCCACTACAGCCAAAGCCGTTTCACGGCCAGCCTCTCCGCCATGATTGTCGGCCGCCGCTATGCCAACGCCGCCCGCACCGCCACTCTCGGCGGCTATCCCCTGCTCACGCTCCAGACCGGATGGAAGCTCAGCCGCCGCGTCTCCGTCTTCGCTCTCGCCGACAATCTCCTCGATCACCGTTACGAAGTGCTGCCCGGCTATCTGATGCCACGCATCAACGCCGCCGGCGGCCTCACGCTGCACTTTTAGCCCATGCGCCCCCTCTCCCGCGCCACGCTTCGCTCCATGGTCATCAGCGCCGCCATGGGCGCGCTTGCCCTCGCGCTGCCCGTGGCCTTTCACGCCGTCGGCCTCGGTTCGCGCTTTCTCCCCATGCTCCTGCCGCTTCTCATCAACGGCTACCTGAGCCGCTGGCCCTGGGCTGTCGCCACCGGTCTGCTCATCCCGTGGATCTCCGCCTTGGCCACGGGCATGCCCCCGCTGTTTCCACCCATCGCCGCCATCATGAGCTTGGAGGGCGCCGTGCTAGCCGCCGCTGCCGCCGCCACCTCGCGCCTTCCTCTTCCGGTCTCCGCCGCCCTCGCCATCGCCGCCGGACGCGCCACCGCGCTCGCCGCCACATACGCCGCCGCCTATTGGCTCGACCTGCCGCCCGGCTTCGCCTCCCTCGCTCTTCTCGTGCAGGGCCTGCCCGGCGTTGTGCTGCAATGGATAGTGACTCCGCTTGCCGTCGCCGCCCTGCGCCGGCGGGGCGGCCTTCTGATCCATGAAACGAACCTGGTTTGACCAGCTCGCCCCGGCCTGGGATTCGCTTCCCGGCCAGTCCGAAACGGCCGCCCGCGCCGAAACATTTTTGCGGAAAGTTGTCGATTCCCGCTGCGGCCGCCTCCTCGACGCCGGCGCCGGCACCGGCGTTCTTGTCGAACCCCTCCTCCGCCTGCCCCATCCGCCCGCCTCCATTGTAGAACTCGATTTCGCACCCGCCATGCTCGCCGAAAACCGCCGCAAGCACGCAGAGCGCCGCGCCGTGCGGTATGTTTGCGCCGACCTCTCCTTGCCTCCGTTTCCCGCATCCAGCTTCGACTGCATCGTTCTCTTCAGCGCCCTACCCCACGTGGAAAACCCGCCCGCCGCGCTCGCCGCGCTCCTTGCCCTCCTCCGCCCCGGCGGGCGCCTCGCCGTTGGCCACCTGATGTCCAGCGAAGCCCTCAACGCCCTGCACGCCTCCATCGGCGGCGCCGTAGCCCATGACCGCCTGCCCCGCGCCCCCGAACTGGCAGCGCTGTTCGGATCTCTCGGCGCCCGGGTCCTGCTGGCCGAAGAAACTCCGGAAGAATACACCGTTCTCGTGGAGAAATCCGCTTGAAATTGCCCGCAGCCTGGATGGGGATTCTGATCTTCGCCGCCGTTCTCGCGGCCGCCGAATTCCTGCTCTCCCGCCGGCCGCCGCTGCTTGCCATCCGCATGATTCTGGCCGCCGCGGCCGGTCTCCTGCTCTTCCGCGCTTTCCCCTGGCTGCGGATCGCCCGCTGGTCTTTGCGGCGCAAACATCTCCGCAATATTGCTCTGTATTTTTTGTTTATTGCTCACTTCTTGCGCATCTTTCTGGAAGAAATCCTCTCTCTTTTCCGCGCCTGGCGCCTGGCCGCTCCGCACCGCTGGCGCGCCCGCTGGTGGGGCTCGCTGGCCCGCGCCGCCGCCTCGCTGTTTCCCCGCACCCTCCGCCGCGCCGAGCGCTTCTACGCCGCGCTGCTCGTCAAGGGCCTCGCGCAATGACGCACGTCCTCCTGGCCGAGTCGCTGGAATTCCGCTACGGCGCCCGCACCGTGTTCCGCAACCTCTCCTTCGCCATCGCTGCCGGCGAGAGCGCCGGCCTCGCCGGTCCCAACGGCGCGGGCAAGAGCACGCTTCTGTGGTGTCTCATGGGCCTCCTGCGCCCGCACGCCGGCCGCGTCGAAGTCCGCGTCCCCTTCGGCGCCGTCTTCCAGAATCCGGATGACCAGCTCTTCATGCCGTCGATATTGGAAGACGCCGCCATGCCGCTCGAAAACCGCGGCGCCACGCGCCATGAGGCCCGCGAAAAGGCTCTCGAAGCGCTCGCCGCCGTCGGTCTCGAACACGCCGCCAGCCGCCCCGGCCATGCGCTCAGCGCCGGCGAGCGCAAACGCGCCGCCCTCGCCTGCGCCCTTGCTCTTTCCCCCGGCCTGCTGCTGCTCGACGAACCCACCAGCGAACTCGATCCCCGCGCCGCGCGCCTTCTCGCCGCTCATCTCAACCGCCTCTCCTGCGCCAAACTGATCGCCAGCCACGATCTCGCCTTCCTGCGCCGGACCGCCTCGCGGCTGTTGATCCTCGACGAGTCCTGCCTCGCCGCCGACGGCCCTGCCGAGATCTTGCTGAACGACGAAGAACTCCTCCTTCGCCACGGCCTGAAATGATCCGCTCCGCCCTGTAACAATAGAGCGAGCGTATGGGCATCGCCGCCGATTTCGTGCTCATTGTCGTGGCCGGCCTCGCTGGGGCCGTCCTCGCCCGCCTGCTGCGACTGCCCCTGCTGGTCGGCTACATCGCCGCCGGCGTCATCGTCGGCCCGAACACCGCTGGCCCGACCGTCCAGTCCATCCAGGACATCGAATTGCTGGCTGAAATCGGCGTCGCCCTCCTGCTGTTCAGCCTCGGTCTCGAAATCTCCATCCGCGACATGCTCGCCGTCCGCCGCGTCGCTCTCATCGGCGGACCCATCCAGATCCTCGGTTGCGGCGCTCTCGGCTGGATCGCCGGCCACCGCTTCTTCGCCATGAATCCCGCTGAAGCGCTGTGGTTCGGCGCCATGGTGGCCATGTCCAGCACCATGGTGATCGTCAAGATGATCGATGAGCGCGGCGTCTCCCGCACCCTCGCCAGCCGCGTGATGGTGGGCATGACCGTATTGCAGGACCTCGCCGTGATCCCCCTGCTGATCCTCTTGCCCCAGGCAGGCACCTGGTCTGGCGCGGCGGAGAGAATCCTGCGCTCCCTCGGTGTCGCCGCTCTGTTCCTCGGGCTTGTCGTGCTGCTGGGAACGCGGTTGCTGCCGTGGGTTCTGCGCCGCATCCTGCGCTGGGGATCGCGCGAAATGTTCCTGGTCGCTGTCGTCGCCGTCAGCGTCGGCGTCGGTTTCGCCGTCAGCCACGCCGGCCTCAGCTTCGCTCTCGGCGCCTTCATCGCCGGCCTGATCCTCAGCGAGAGCGAATTCAGCCACCAGGCGCTCAGCGAGCTGGCGCCGCTACGCGACATCTTCGGACTGCTCTTTTTCGTATCCGTCGGCATGCTCTTCGAGCCGCAATACGTTCTCTCTCATCCCGGGAAAATCTTTGCCGGCGTCGTGTTTATTTTCCTGATGAAATCCGTCTTTATCGGCCTGCTGGCCCGGTCTTTTGGATATATTTACATGGCCCCCTGGGTGATCGGCCTGGGCATGGCGAGCATTGGCGAATTCTCCTTCGTGCTGGCCCGCACGGGCATCCGCGGCGGCTTTATTTCCAAAGAGACTTACGACTTCGCCCTCACCTGCACCATCCTCTCCATCGCTCTCGCCCCCGCTGTCGCCTCCCTGGCGCTGCCCCTCGGCCGCTGGTGGCGCAGGCGCTTTCCGCCTCCGAAAAATGTCCGGCACTTCGAGGCCCCGCGCGAGCTGCTCCGCGATCACATCCTCGTCGCCGGCTACGGCCGCACCGGGCGCGCCGTCGCCGGCGTGCTCCGCGCCGCCGGCCTGCCGGTCGTCATCATCGAGCTGAACCACGCCCTGTTCAACGACATCCGCGCCGACGGCGTCCCCGCCCTCTGGGGCGACGTCTCCAGCGAAGAGATCCTCCGCGCCGCCGGCCTGAAAAACGCCCGCCTCCTCATCCTCACCGTGCCCGACGGCGATATCGTCGGCCTCGCCACCCAGCGCGCCCGCAAGCTCGCCCCGCACGTCCCCGTCATCGCCCGCGCCGCCCGCGTTCCTCTGATCGACGAGCTCCGCCGGCTCGGCGCCGCTTCCGCCATCCTGCCCGAGTTTGAAGGCGGCATGGAAATGGCCCGCCAGGCGATGCTCCGCAGCGGCATCGATCCCGGACGCGCCGAAGAGATCATTCTTCAGATCAAGGAGCGCTACGTCGGAGAAGGCGCCTGAATCCCGGCAAACAACCGTATCGGGATGGAAAATCCCGCAGGCATGGCCGGTAAAGGATCCTTTATTCCTGCTCTTCTTCTTCTGGAACTTCCCCGAACCCGGCTGTCCGCCGCAGGCTCTCCATTTTGTCGCCCCTCCCCGGCAGCAGAATCCTCCGGTAATCGCTCCAGTTCGATGCCACCAGGAAAATGGCAAACAGAATCGACCCTACCACCAGCAGCGTCACCGCAATCACCGCCGTGTAGTGCATCCCCTGCAACTGCTCGCCCGCAAAAAACATTCTCTCGAATTCCCGCCCGAAGTTCATTCCGAAATACCCGGTGATCATCGCCCCGCCGCCCAGAATCATGCTCAGCATGGCCAGGCGGTTGATCGATTCGGTGTTCCGCTGTTGGTAAATGCGCTCCAGCGCGTTGTTCAGCTTCTCGATCTCCTGCTCGATCTCCGCCTTCATCAGCGGCACGCGGAACTCGGCGCACTGCATCTGGAAATGCTCCATCTCCTCGTCCTTGTTCGCCAGCTCGCTGAAGTACCAGTAATTGGAGAAAAGCTGCACCTCCGCCATCAGCCGGGTCACCATCCGCGTGTCTTCATCCGTGATGTCGTAGGAGCCGAATTTGCGGCTCAGCAGCCGCGACACCAGCGCCGTGCGCTCGCTGAAATCCAGCAGCGTCGCCCGGTAAAACAGCGCTACCACCGCCTGAAGGTAATAGCGCGACATGAACATCCGGTGCACCAGGAACCCCTCGCGCAACTGATGCTCGTCGCAGTCGAACCGTCCCATCACCAGCGTCACGTTCGAATAGCTGGAAAATCCGTACAGCGTCCCCTGATGCGCCCACCGCCGGTACACCTGCCGCCGCATCGCCTCGCGCGTGAATTCGCTGTCGTAACGGTAGCCCTCGCCCCAGCGGTCCACATACAGGAACCGCGCCATCAGCATTTCGTACTCCTCGCTCTGGTCGAAGTCCGGCTCCACGCTCGCCGGATCCACCGACATGTAGGAGTACACCGTCATGCGCTCATCCAGAAGCGGTTCGAATTCCTGTTCGGAATAATTCAGGAAATAGAGCAGCTCCGTGAGGAGCCGGCTCAGCGGCGGCAGGTAGCCGCGCATCGCGCAGCGGGTGAACCGCTCCTCCACGAGCACCTGCGTCTCGCCCCCGCCCTCCAGCCGCAGCTCCATGCGGTTCGGCACGCGCCCCTCGCGGATCTGGCGCCCGCTCGACGGGTACACCTTCCGCATCATCTCGTTGATCCACAGCGCCTGCGGGACCGGAATGTCGTTCGCCTCCACGCCGATCGTCAGAATCCCGATGCCGTTGGCGAACATGAACAGCCGCAGGTCCGTCACCCGCACCGATGCGCTGCGCCCGCGCGCGTCCTCGGCGTAATAGATCAGCTTCCGCCCCGTCTCGCCCAGGTGCGCCAGCGGGATCGTGTACACGCGCAGCATGTTCTCCGGCGCGCCTTCTTCTCCGGCAATCCCTTCGCCGACGTCGAAAAACACGCGCCGCACGAACGGGTGGAAGAAGACCATGTCCTGGTAGGCGAACGAATCCATGTCGAAGCGCCGGAACGGGTCGCGCTGCCACCGCCCCAGCTTGCCCGGCACCGGCGAGCCCGCCCCCATCGCATGGTCGCCGATCCACTCGTCCAGCCCCGCCGTCCACAGCCGCTGCTTCTCCCACACGCGCTGATGGTCCTGCATCACGGCTTCCTTGTCCACGGCGAACGGGAACAGAAAGTACGTGTGCAGGTGCTGCGCGCGCGCTTCCATAGAACCCGTATTGTATCGCGCAGCCTCCTCGAGCCGTGCGATGATGGCCATGATCCGCCATGAAATTCGCTGTCGTCACCGGCGCTTCCAGCGGCCTCGGCGAGACCTTCGCCCGCAAGCTCGCCGCCCGCGGTTGCTCCCTGCTGCTTGCCGCCCGCCGCGTCGAGCGGCTCGAGGCGCTGAAGATCGAACTCGAGCGCAAAAACAAAGTAGAAGTGGAATGTTTTCCCTGCGACCTGGCCAAACCCGCTGAAGCCGAGGGTCTGGCCGCCCGCATCGAAGCCGGCGCCACGCCCGACCTGCTCGTCAACAACGCCGGATTCGGCACGCTCGGCTTCTTCCACGAGACCGATTACGCGCGCCAGGTGGAGATGGTCCATCTCCACGTGCTCGCCACCATGCGCCTCACCCGAGCCGTGCTCGCTCCAATGATCCGCCGCGGCAGCGGCGCCATCATCAACGTCAGCAGCGTCGCCGGCTTCTGGCGCAGCGGCGGCAACACGAGCTATTGCGCCACCAAAGGCTGGATGAACGACTTCACCGAAGGGCTGCGCATCGAACTCGACCTGCTCGGCTCCCCCGTCACCGTCCAGGCGCTGTGCCCCGGCTTCACCTACACCGAGTTCCACGACGTGCTCGGCGTCGACCGCAACAAGATCCCCAAATGGCTCTGGCTGAGCGCCGACACCGTCGTCGAAGCCAGCCTGCGCGGGCTGGAAAGCCGGAAACTGTTCGTGATCCCCGGCTGGCAATACCGCATCGGCGCCGCCCTGGGCGAGCTTCTGCCGTTCGGTCTGCGGCTCTACTTCGAGCGCAAGAGCCCACACAAGCGGGGCTGATCAGAACCTGAGCCGCTCGTAGTCCACCGGCTCATTAGCCAGGTGCAGCAGCGGCTCGCCCGGCATCGTCAGGTAAATGCTCTTCAGTTCGTGGCGGGGAAAATCGGTCAGCTTGCGCGGCACTGGGCCAGAGTCGGTCCACTCATACAGATCCACTTCCCACGGGTTGAACGTGTCGCTCAAGCCCCGCTCCTTGGCGATGCGGTACAGGTACACGTTGCCCGGCTCGTGCCCGCCCAGCCAGAGTCCGATGATGTCGAGCCGGAATTTGTCGCGCGAGAACATCACCAGGTTCGTGAGATAGTCGTTGCCCAGCCCGAAGCCGTCGCCGTCGCGCCCGTAAATGCCCTCGATCATCGCCAGCCCCGTCTTCAGCACGCTCTGGTTGTCCAGCGTCTTGTGCGCCCAGATCTCCTGCGCCAGCGGGCTGACTATGTTCGCCTCTTCCGGCGCTTCGTATCGCCGGTAGCCCATTTTCCGGTGGTTTTCGAAGTAGCGCTGCACGCGCTCGGCGGCATCGCGGCACATGTGCGGCTTCATCACGTCCGGCACATTCGCTACCATCCGCATGCCCTGGCAGAACCGGATGAACGGCAGGCACACGAGGCCCTGCTCGTTCTTCACCGACTGCGTGAGACACATCGAATGGCCCTTCCACTTGGCGATGTTCAGCAGCCACGTGTCCGGCCCGTTCACCGGCCAGTGGTGCGGGATGCGGTCATAGACCACGCCGTCCGGCACCTTCGACCAAACGATCTCGCGATCGGCGCGGGGCGGGCGGTAGTTCTGCTCCGTCTCGTTCATCTCCACGCCGTGCCGCTCATGAATGTCCATGAAGCCGCGGTAGTGCCAGGCGTGATACAGGTTCGTCTCGACAGAGTGGAATTTGCGCAGCCCCAGCTCCTTCAGCCCGAGGATCATTCCCTCGTAAAAATCGGGATCCGTGCCCGTGCCCCAGTTCTCCTCGTCGGCGCGGCCGCGGCTGCGCACGCTGGTGAGGTTCGGCTTCAGGATGATGCGGTGTGTGATGGGAACGCCGGGCTCGGTCTTGCGCACGAAGATCCGCCGCGCCAGCTCCAGCCCTTCGCGCAGCTTGGCCTCGCGGTCCATCTTGTGCGGCACTTGCGTGCGCCGGATGAAGACCGCCTTCGGGTGCTTTTCGATGAATTCGTGCAGGCCAAAGTAAGGAGTCGATGCGGCGGCAACGGGCGCCGCGGCCAGCGCGCCCAGCATTTCGCGGCGGGACAAAGTCATCGCACAGCCTCCTCGAGCGTGATGACGGCGATCCGGTGAAGCCCAGGCTGATCCCATTCTACACGGCCTCCGCGGGGCATCAGCTTCACCGGCGCCGACGATCCCGGCTGCTCCAGGCGAGCCGAACGGAATTGCCCGCGCGCCCCGGCCAGAAAATCGTGGTCGACCCAGCGCCCGTAACCGATCAGCACTACCGCGAGCTCGCCGTCCTTCTGCCGCCGCAGCGCGGGCAACACCGCAGACGCATTCCACAGGCGCACGTCCAGCCCGTGCAGCCCGCGCCCCAGCGGATTGTCCATTCCAAGCTGTTCCCTCAGATCGAGCGCAAAGACGAAGGGATCGAGCGCCGGCTCTTCCATCACGCGAACCGTGCCGCGCCCGATCCGGTACGTCTCCATTCCGCCCTCTTTGCTAAGCGGCTTTACGCCGCCCCACCACGCTTTTAGCGGTTCACCGGGCTCGGGCGTGACCAGCACATGACCGCCGGCGGTGACAAACTCGCGCAGCCGCGGCTGCGTGCTTTCCGGCGGCGTGTGGTTGGCTGCAACGGCCATGCGCAGCCCGTGCGGCGCGGCAAACCTGTCGGACGGAATGGCGCGCGGCGAGAGCTGCTGCCGCCACGCCAAGTTCAGGATTTCTTCGAACTCTTCATCCCACTGCGGGACGAGCACCGCCAGCGAAGAAGCGGATTGCCGCATGCCCTGCCCTCTTTGGCGGAGAAATGCCGCCACCTCGCGCAGCCGCCCCCACGCCGCGCGCGCCCGCGCGTCGTCTCTGGCGAGACCTTCACGGTATGCCGTCGGAAGCCTGAGCACAACCGCGCCGCCGAACGCCCACGCCTCCGCCAGCGCGATCTCGGCGCCTTCGTATTGCAGGCTCTCCGCCGGCGGCTCGTAGTCGAGCACCGGCGCGCGCTGCGGGAAGAACCCCTCGAGCCACGCGAAGAAGTGCAGGTTGGCGTTGATCCATGGCTGTTCGGTCGCGCCCGCTTCGCCGCCCAGCGCCATCAGTCCCGGCCACTGCCCGGCGCGCACCGCCGCCAGCGCCGGGCTCACATCCCAGTGAGCCTGCGCGGGCTTGAGCGCCACAAAGCGGACAAACGCGCCGTGCTGCTGCAGCAGCGGGCGCAGCGCGGCTTCCGTCTCCGGCGCCTCGATCATCACGCCGTGGAAGCCCGCGGTTCTCGCGGCGCCAATGGCCCGTGCATCCGACGGCACGGCGGCCACCACTTCGATGCCTTGCGGCACTTCCGGCGCCTTCGCTGCTTGCGGCACGACGAGCACCGCCGCGCCCAGTTCCGCAGCACGCCGCACGGCTTCCGGCGAAGGCTCGGGCCAGGCCAGGATTATCGTGAATGCAGCCAGTAGCAACAAGCGCGGTGTCCCCCCGTCGCAATCGGCATTCGGCTTCCTGAAGTATTCCCAGCATACAGCGTGCGGTGCGCGCCCGTTGCGCACAGGGCGTGCTTCCGTGCCGCGCACGAGGTTTGGTTCTGTGCCGCGCACGAAGGCCGGAATTGCCGGCGGCAATTCCGGCCGGAGTAAGCGGTCGCCCGCGCGGCGTGCGCGCGTCAAAACGCCCCTTGGGGCCGCTCTCTGCGGGCGCTCTGGCGCCCTTCAGCCACAGCTCTGTTGAACGCCCTCGAGCCGCTTCACGGCCATCGAAATGCAGCCCGATGCACCCACGAAGCCGCCAGCGCCATCCCCAGGCCGGCGATCGTGTCGATGGCGAAATGGTACCGCCCATACACCGTCGCCACCGCAATCAGCACAGCCATCAGCAGAAACACGCGTCCCGCCGCGCGGCGCTCGGGAAGCAGGCGCCGCACGGCGAAGGCGCAGGCGAAAGCCGCCGCCGCATGGCCGCTGGGAAAGACGCTCATGTGGATGCCGTACGCGCCCAGAATTTTCAGATTGAACGCGCGCAGCGCGCTCATCACCGGCAGGTCGTCGAGCGGAAACACGGAGCGCGGCGGCTCGCTCGGGAAATATGGATACAGCGCGTATGTGGTCAGCGTGGCCGACAAAATGATCCCATAGGCGTCATCCAGCCGCTGGCGCGCACCGAAAGCATAGAACACCGCCGTAGCCGCCACGGGCATGACGTACACGAGCAGATAGGAGAGCTCGAGCACGTTGGGCAAGAGCGGCCCCAGCGATTCGATGGCGCGCTTCAATCCCCACTCCAGCAGCAGCACTCGGTCCAGACCGATCCACGCATTTTCGAAATTCCGGTTGTCGTGCGGCAGCGCCATCCAGCCCATCTGCCTGTAGGCGAGCAAAATCAGAGCCAGCGGCAGCCAGTCGCGCAGAACACGGAGCGGCTCGCTCTGCGCGGCGCGGCGCGAAGCGAGAAACCAGAGCGCGGACCAGACGGCGAGGTCGGCGGCCCACACCTCGAGCCGCACGCCTGTGGCGAGCGGCCGCAGCGCCGCCACCATGGCCGTGTAGGTGAAATAGGCGAGGCAGATCCACTCGCTCCTGCGAAATTCCGGCATCCGTTCCGCTGCCTGCCGCCGCCGATAGAATGGAGTCATGCCATCCACGCGGCGTCATTTCCTGAAAACAACCGCAGTCACCGCGTCGGCCCTGCCTGCGGCGGCGCAGCAGGCCGGCCGGTCGCCGAATGACCGTATTCAGTTTGCCACGATCGGCCTCGGCATCATGGGCTACGGCGATACGCAGACCGCCGTCAGCGTGCCCGGCACGAAGCTGGTGGCCGTCGCCGACATCTACCAGGGGCGTCTCACGCGCGCGCAGGAAGTCTGGGGCAAGGACGTTTTCGTCACACGCGACTACCGCGAAGTGATCGCGCGCAAGGACGTCGACGCGGTCATCATCGCCACGCCCGATCACTGGCACGCGCGCATCGCCATCGACGCGATGGAGGCGGGCAAGGACGTCTACATCCAGAAGCCGATGGTGCAGCGCGTGGAAGAAGGGCTGCCGGTGATCGAAGCCGCGCGCCGCACCAGCCGCATCGTGCAGGTGGGCAGCCAGCGCGTCTCCAGCGCCGTCTACGCCAAGGCGCGCGAGCTGTACCTGGCGGGCGCGATCGGCGAGCTGAACATGGTGGAGGCTTGGTGGGACCGCAACTCCTCGCTCGGCGCGTGGCAGTATCCGATTCCGCCGGACGCCTCGCCGCAGACGGTGGACTGGGACCGCTTCCTCGGCCATGCGCCCAAGCGGCCGTTTGACGCGGTGCGCTTGTTCCGCTGGCGCAATTATCAGGATTACGGCACGGGCGTGGCGGGCGACCTGTTCGTGCACCTGTTCAGCGGGCTGCACTTTGTGCTTGATTCGCTCGGACCCGCGCGGATCTTCGCCGCTGGCGGGCTGCGGTACTGGAAAGACGGGCGCGACGTGCCCGACGTGATGGTGGGGTTGTACGACTACGAGAAGGCGAAATCGCACCCGGCGTTCAACCTGGCGCTGCGGGTGAACTTCGTCAACGGCGCGGGCGAAAGCTCGGGCTTCCGCTTCACCGGCAGCGAGGGCGTGCTGGTCATTGACCGCGGCGTGACCCTGATCCAGCCGCCGCCCGAGCGCGATCCGGGCACGAGCGCGGGCGCGTTCGACAGCGAGACGCAGAAAAAGATCCTCGCCGAGCACCGCAAGAAATATCCGCCGCGCGAGGCGACAACGGCCAATATGGACGCGGCGAAAGAAGAGCGCTGGCTGCCCCCGCGCGGCTACAGCGACCAATACGAGCACCATGTCAACTTCTTCCAGGCGGTGCGCACGCGGCAGCCGCTGACTGAGGACGCGGTGTTCGGCTTCCGCGCCGCGGCGCCCGCCGTGCTCAGCAATACGAGCTATTTCGGCGGCAAGACCGTGCAATGGGATCCGGTGAACCTGAAGGCGAAGGCGTAGGAGGCGGCGATGGCATACTCGGCGAACGACACGATTCAGATCGCATTGATCGGCTCCGGCGGCATGGGGCAGGGCGACGTGCGCGATGCGCTGCTCAACGACGGCGTGCGCGTGGTGGCGGCTGCCGACATCTACGACGCGCGGCTGAAAAAGATGCAGGAGACGTATCCGGGCATCTTCACCACGCGCGATTACCGCGAGGTGCTGTCGCGCCAGGACGTCGACGCGGTGATTATCGCGACGCCGGACCACTGGCACGCGCGCATCTCGATCGACGCTCTGGCGGCGGGCAAGGACGTTTACTGCGAGAAGCCGATGGTACAGAAGATCGAGGAAGGCAGGCAGGTGGTCGAAGCCCACCGCAAGAGCGGGCGCATCTTCCAGGTGGGAAGCCAGTATGCCTCGGCGCTCAGCTTCCACAAGATCGCCGAGATGATCCGCGCGGGCGCGATCGGCGAGCTGAACATGGTGGAGGCGTGGCTCGACCGCAACACGGCGATGGGCGCGTGGCAGTACTCGATTCCGCCCGATGCGTCGCCTGCGAACGTGGACTGGGACGGCTTCCTCGGGCACGCGCCCAAGCGTCCGTTCGAGCCGATCCGGCTGTTCCGGTGGCGCAATTATCTCGACTACGGCACCGCGATCGCGGGCGACCTGTACGTGCACCTGCTGACCGGGCTGCACACGGCGACGGGCGCGCTGGGGCCGGTGCGGATCTACTCGACGGGCGGCATCCGCTACTGGCGCGACGGACGCGAGACGCCGGACGCGCAGTACGCCGTGATCGATTATCCGAAGACGGCTTCGCATCCTGAATTCACCTTCCTGCTGCGGGTGAATTTCAAGAGCTCGAAGCCGCAGGAGGATTTCGGCTTCCGCTTCATCGGCAACGAGGGCACGCTGACGACCGACGTGCGCACGGTGACGCTCCAGCGGCATCCGAAAGAGCGCGAGCCGGGCTACATCATCGACACGTTCCCGAAAGCGGTGCAGGAACAGTACCTGCGCGAGTACCGCAAGAAGTATCCGCCGGTGAAGGTGACGGCGCAGACGCTGGATGCCGCGGGCGAGACTCGGTTCGTCTCCGGCGAAGACGCGCACCGGCGCCACATGGCGAATTTCATCCAGGCGGTGCGCACGCGCAAGCCGCACTTCGAGGACGCGGTGTTCGGCTTCCGCGCCGCCGGACCGGCGCTGCTGTGCAACACGAGCTATTCCGAAGGCCGCATCTGCACGTGGGATGCGGAGTCGATGACTGCGGGGTGAGCCGGCGATGCGGCGGGCGGCGCTCTACATCGACGGCTTCAACTTCTATTACGGCGTCCGCAATCACTTCAAGGCGGGCGAGCCGCAGCGGGGGTTTTCGCTGTCCGGGCTGGTGTGGTGCGATTTTCGGGCGCTGATCGAGCGCCATTTTCTCGAGCCGGACACGAGGCTGCTGCTGATCCGCTATTTCACGGCGCCGGTGACAGAGGGCGTGGAGGCGCGCCCGGACGAACATGAGCGGTATGAGTTATGGCTGCGCGCGGCTTCAACGATACCGGGTCTGAAGCCGCTGTTCGGCTACTACCGCACCGAGGCGGGAGCGCTGCGGCAGGAGAAAGAGACCGACGTCAACATCGCCGTCGAGATGCTGCTGGACGGCGTGGCGGGCAACTTCGACACGGCGTATGTGCTGAGCGGCGACACCGATCAGATCCCGGCGGTGGCGGCGGCGGCGTTCCGGCTGAAAGAGCAGAAGCGCGTGCGCGTGCTGGTGCCGCCGCTGCAAACGACGGAGAGCTGGCAGCGGCATTACCTCAACTATATGCAACAGCTCAAACAACGCTTCCAGTTCCAGCAGCAGGAGCTGCGGCAGGTGGACGTGAAGCCGCTGACGGAAGAGATCCTGGCCAACAGCCTGCTGGCCTACGAACTGCCGGAAGCGCCGTGCCCGCCTTACTGGCGGCTGCCAGAACATTACCTGGCAAAGATGTGCCGGCCCGAGTGGCGGCCGGACCTCGCGCGCGGCTGAGACGCGGCCGGGCGGTCAGGCGCGGCGGGTCCAATAGAGGGCGCACTCGTGGGGCATTTCGACGAAGCCGCCGTGGTTATGCTTCGCGAAGAGCTCGCGCAGGGCGGCGATCATTTCCGTGTGTCCGGGCGCGCCGGGAGCGGGCATCCAGGACAGCGAGGAGATGCGGGCGAGGAAGGCGTCGAGATCGAGGCGATGGACGTGGGGGAAGACGGCTTCGTGCATGCCGGGCCAGCGGCGCTTTTCCATGCGTTCCGCCCAGGCGATATCCTCCAGGGAGTGCCTGTTGAGCAGAGCTTCGAGTTCGTCGAGGAACGGCGTGCCCGAGCGGACGCGGTTGTTCCACAGCAGGGCGATGAAGCCGCCGGGGCGGGCGATGCGGTTGAACTCGGCCCAGGCGCGGGGCTGGTCCATCCAGTGAAAGGCCTGGGCGCAGAGGACGAGATCGACGGATGAGTCCGGCAGGCCGGTATCTTCGCCCGTGCCGGGGCGGGCGTCGATGCCCAGGCTAAGAGCGGCAGCGCGCATCTCGGCGTTGGGTTCGACGGCCATGACACGGTAGCCGCGGCGGAGAAACAGCAGCGCGGCGGCGCCGGCGCCGGCGCCGATGTCGGCGACGAGCGAGCCGGGCGCGAGCCCCTGGCGTTCGAGCTCGTCGACGACGGCCTCAGGATAAGGCGGCCGGCCTTTCCGGTAACTTTCCGCTCTGCCTGTGAAGCGATGTGTGTGCATAAAACTAAGACGAACGTTCGTTTCAAACGACCGTATGAAACGGAGTTTGAGCTGATTGAAACAGGGTGATGCCGGCGACGCCGGCGGCGCCGGCGTCGAGGCACGAGCCAGCATTCTCCGCGGTGATGCCACCGAGGGCGAGCACAGGAATGCGGACCGAGGAACAGGCTCGGCGCAGGACTTCGAGACCGTGGGGGGCGCGGGGATCGTCCTTGGACAGCGGGCGGAAGACTGGGGCGAAGAGGGCGTAGTCGGCGCCGCCCCGTTCGGCTTCCACGAGTTCCTCGACCGTATGACAGGAGACGCCGATAAGGAAGCCGGGCGGACAGATGGGGCGCCAGGCGGAGGGAGGCGGGGAATCGGCCGGCAGGTGGAGACCGGCAGCGCCGCAGGCGAGGGCGACATCGGCGCGGGAGTTGACGATGACTTTCGCCCCGGAGCAGCGGAGGAGGGCTTCCTGGACGAGAGCGGCGAGGGAGCGGGCGTCGAGATCTTTCTCGCGGATCTGGATCCAGTCGACGCCTGCGCGGGCGTTGCGTTCGATGAGAGCCAGGAGGACGTCGATGCCGCCGGCGGCGCGGCGGTCAGTGATGTGGCAGCGGATCATAGTAGCGCTCGCCCGCGCAGGAGCGGCAGAGGGTGCGGCCGTCGCGGACGACTTCGCGGCCGAAGTTGATGCGTTCGCCGCAGGCATCGCAGAAGACGCGCGGTCCTTTGAAGCCGGGCAGGTCCTGGGGCAGGATCCGGACATCGACCCACTGGACGGAGAAGAGTTCCTCCGGAGGCAGGACGCGGTAGGCCTCCATCTGCTGGAGGCCGGGTTTTTCAAGATGCGGGAAGAGCTCGCGGGCGCGGTCTTTGCTGGATTCCAGGGCTGCAATGCGGACGGCTTTCCCGGTTTCCAGGTCGCAAAATGTCGCAGCCATTTTTCCGTAATCCAGGAATTTCAGGGCGCGCTTTCCGAGGCGGCAGCCGGTGACGACGCCGATGGCGTCGGTGGCGCAGCGGTCGATTTCGACGAAGGTGACGAGACGCTTGCGGTGGACGCCCGTGGGGTCGTCGATGCCGAGCAGAGAAAGCCCGTGAAGGGCCATGCGGATGCCGAGGACCTGGCCGGCGCAGAGGTGGCCGTGGGCCCGGCGGGCGAGTTCTTCGTATTCGGCGAGGGATTTCAGCAAGGCGGACGGCTCCTCGGACGGGGATCATTGCCATTGTCGGTGTTCGGCCAGGCGCAAGGCAAGCGCGGCGCGCTCAGGCGCCGGAGAAGGCGGACTCGCCGACGGAGGCAGGAGCCTGGACTTCAATGGTGCGGCCGCGGTAGCGGACGAGGCACGGTCTCGGCCGCGGGGAGCGGATGCGTGCCTCGGCAAGACGGCCTTCGCGCCAGAAGAGGTCCACTTCAAAGCCGCCACGGGCGCGCAAACCGCGGGCTTCGCCGTCGGGCCAGGCGGAAGGCAGAGCGGGCAGGAGGTGGATGAGCGGAAGCGGCTGGGGCGGCCGCGAGCCGGGTTCGGATGGGCCAGCCGAGGCACGGAACCGGGACTGTAGCAGCATTTCAAGGATGCCGGCAGCGCCGCCGAAGTTGCCGTCGATCTGGAAGGGCGGATGGGAGCAGAGCAGGTTGGGCATGACGCCGCCGCGGCGGTATTGGCCGGGGGCGTTGCGGGCGGGCTCAAAGAGACGCGAGAGAAGCCGGTAGGCGCGTTCGCCGTCGTGGAGGCGCGCCCAGAGGCAGACTTTCCAGGCGCGGGACCAGCCGGCGCCGCCGTCCCCGCGGAGTTCGAGAGTGCGGCGGGCGGCGTCGCACCATTCCGGCGTCTCCTCGGGTGTCCACTCAGCGCCGGGATGGAGAGGATAGAGATGCGAGATGTGGCGGTGCTGGGGTTCGCGCTCTTCGAAGTCTTCGGGCCACTCCTGCACCTGGCCTCGGGCGCCGGTACGGTAAGGCAGGAGACGGGCGCGGGCGGCGGCGAGGCGGCGGCGGAAATCCTCATCAATGCCGAGGACGCCGGCGGCGGCGATGCAGTTGGCGAAGAGATCCCGGGCCAGAGCGAGATCCATGGTGGGGGCCATGCAGACGCCGGCGGCGCGTTTCTGTCCGTCCTGATCGACATAGACGAAGAGATTTTCAGGAGAATTTCCGGCAGGAGTGACGAGAAATCCTTCGTCATTTTCGACCAGCCAGGCCAAAAAAAACTCGGCAGCTCCCTTCATGACCGGGTAGATTTCGGCCAGCAGCGCGCGGTCCTGGGAGAATTCGTACAGCTCCCACAAATTGCGGCACAGCCAGGGGGCGGCCATGGGCCAGAAGGAGGGCATGGCGTCGTTGTCCACCGGGTATGCTCCTCGCCAGAGGGTGGTGTTGTGATGGGCGACCCAGCCGGGGCGGCTGTACATGGAGCGGGCGACGCGGGCGCCGGAGGCGCTGAGCTCCCGCACCATGCGCAGGAGCGGTTCGGCGCACTCCAGAAGGTTGCCGGCGGTGGCGGGCCAGTAGTTCATCTCAGTGTTGATGTTGAGGGTGTAGCCGCTGGCCCAGGGGGGGATGATTTCGGCGTTCCAGATGCCCTGAAGGTTGAGCGGCTCGGAGCCGGGGCGCGAGCCGGAGATCATCAGGTAGCGGGCGTAGTGCAGACAGAGAGCGGCCAGCGCGGGATCGCTGCCGGAGGAGAACTTCTCGATGCGCTCATCGGTGGGCAAATTGGATTGGGCAGTGGCTCCAAAGCTTACGGTGCAGCGGCGGAAGAGCGGCTGGTAGTCGTCCAGGTGGCGGTGCAGGAGGGTGTCGAAAGAGCAGCGGAGCGCCTCGCGCATTTCGGCGTCGAGGTCGTTCTTGCGGACGGAGGACGAGGATCCGATGAGGAACACGGCTTCCGAGGCGCCGTCGACGGCGAGCCCGTCGCGGTCGACGCCGGCCATGCCGTTGTGGAAGAGCAGGGCGAGGCGGAGTTCGAACTCCGTGCCGCGGCTGCCGGCTTCTCCTTCGTAGAGGACCTGCGCCGCGCCGGGGCGCCGCGAGCCGTCAGGGAGCCAGAGTTCAGGATATTTCCACTGTTCGCCGCGCTTTTCGACCCATTCGAGCGCGCGCCGGAGGACGAATCCGGGGACGCGGCCGCGAAGGCGGATGGCGCTGCGGCCGAGGGGTTCGACGCGGGCGGAAGGGTGCGGGCTGCGGAGGCGGGCGCGGACGGAGAGGCCGGCAAAAGAAGAGGCCTGAAAGCGGACGACGAGGACTTTGTGCGGGAACGAAGCGAAACATTCCCGGGTGAAAATGGTTTCGCCGCGCTGGTAAGAGGCGCGCACGATGGCTGTGTTCAGATCGAGCTCGCGCAGATAGTCCGAGGGCCCGCCGGCGCCGGAAACGGTGAAGAGCGCGTCGCCGGCGGGCTGGTAGCACTGCCAGGAGCGGCCGGTCCAGTTGCGGGTGATGATGTCGGAGGCTTCCGCGAACCTGCGCCGCCTGAGGAGGGCGAGGACCTCATCGAATCGGCGGGTGACGTCGAGCGGGAGATCGTCGATGCCGGGCGCGCCGGAGACGAGCGTGTCGTCGTTGATCTGGAGGAGCTCCTGGTCGATGCCAGAGAAGACCATGGCGCCGAGGCGGCCGTTGCCAACGGGGAGGGCCTCGTTCCAGTGGGCGGCGGGCTCGTCGAACCAGAGGCGGAAGGCTGGATCCGGGCGGGCGCCTTCAGATGGCGCGAGGCCGGCGGCGGCGGAGAGAAGGAATTCGCGGCGCGAGGGCATAAAACAAAACAGCGCAAGCTTGATTTTATCCTCAGCGGCGGCGGCGGGAGCGCCATTCAGGGCCGGCAGAGCTTGCCGAGCACGGCAGGGCGGCGGGCGCCGGTGGCCGAGGGGAGGTTGGCGGGGCGGCCATCGAGGGTCTCGCGGGCGAGGATGGCGAAGGCGATGGCCTCTTTGGCGTCGGGGTCGATGCCGAAGACCTCGCTGCGGGCGATGTCGGAGTCGGGCAGCTCGGCGCGCAGGAAGCGCAGCAGGGTTTTGTTGTGGACGCCGCCGCCGCTGACGATGATCTGATCCGGAGGGTGGTCCTCGGCGCCGGCGAAGCGGGCGAGTCCGTCGGCGATGGCGGCTGCGGTGAAATAAGTGGCCGTGGCGACGGTGTCTTCCGGGCTGAGGCGGAGATCGAGCAGGCGCTGGACGAATTCAGGGCCGAACTGTTCGCGGCCGCAGGACTTCGGGGGACGGAGGCGGAAGTAGCCGTCATCGAGAAGCTGCTCCACAACGGCGGGGTGGACCTGGCCGGAGGCGGCGAAGGCGCCGCCGCTGTCGAAGGTCTGGCGGCCGCGGGAGAAGCGGGCCATGAGCTGATCGATGACCATGTTGCCGGGGCCGGTGTCGAAGGCGAGGACGTCTTCCGGCCGGCAGGCAGGCGGGAGGCAGGTGACGTTGGCGATGCCGCCGATGTTGAGGGCGACGCGGCGCAGTTTGGGATCGCGGAAGAGGAGGTAATCGACATAGGGAACCAGGGGAGCGCCCTGGCCGCCGGCGGCGATGTCGGCGGGGCGGAAGTCGCAGACGACGGGGACGCCCGTGCGGGCGGCGAGGACGCTGCCGTCGCCGATCTGGAGGGTGGAGGCGATGCGGCGGCCGAGGAATGGCGCGGGGCGGCCTTCGTGATAGATGGTCTGGCCATGGCAGCCAAGGACGGCGACCTGCGCGGGTTTGACGCGCGCCTTGCGGCAGGCTTCGAGAAAAGCCTGGGCGTAAAGTTCCGGCAGGAGGAAGTGGAGGCGGGCGATGTCGCGGGTGTGGGTATCGGAGTTGGAAACGGCAAGAAGGGCGTGGCGCACCTGCTTCGGGTAAGGAGCCGTGTGGAAGGCGAGGGTGTTGACGCGCGGGCCGTTGAGCTCGACGATGACGGCGTCGATGCCGTCGAGGGAGGTGCCGGACATGATGCCGCCGGCCAGGAGGGGTTTTCGAGGCATGGGCTTTTTCAGGATAGCGGGGGAGGTGCGGGCGCGGGCGGGAGAGGGGCATGTGGGGATCGGGGTTCTTGGACGGATACCCGCGTTGGGGGACAGGCTGCATGGGGGCGAAGGCGGTCAAGGGGCTTTTGCCGGTTTCCAGGTGAGGCTTGCCCGGACTGCCTCATGGAGAGAAGCGGAACAACACACCGGCCTGGTGCGACAGGCGCCGCTTTTCGATCCTGGCCGGGGCCTTTCCTTCCCGCGGGACTGGAGCTCGCTTCAGTCGCGGTTCTGATCGAAAGGTGGGGATAGGCCGGCCCGGCGCCAATCTTTCGCCCCCGTTCGCGGCCGGCCAGCCACTGTCGGGGCCACTCCGTGGAGGCGATCAGGCCCCCCAGTCATGACGGAAACGACGGCCCGCGGCGTGCCTCACCGCGCCGCTTCGACAATCATCCGCTCGATCTCTTCCCACACCTCGGGCAGGTATTCCACCCGCGCGTGCTCATCGAGTAAGAACCGCTGGAGCCAGCCATGCTCGTCCGCCTCCACCTCGCCGCGCTTCTTCAACGTCAGCTTCCGGTTGAACAGGATCTGCGTCTTCGCCGGATCCGCCGCCACCAGCTCCGGCGCGCCTTTGATGTAGAGGTGCTCCCGCTGGTAATAATTGGCGGCCCGCCGCACGTTCGGCGGCACCTCGTAAGAATCCCGCCCGAAGCTGTCCACCGTGATCAACAGCGGCACCGCCACGCCCCACTCATCCAGCTTCCGCGCCAGCCGCAAGGCCGCCCGCCCGCCGAGGCTCTGTCCATACAGGATGACCGAGCCCTGCGCCGCCTCGTCCGGCTCCAGCTTTCCATTGCGGTTGAAGTCGAACGCCTTGGCCACCAGTTCTTCGGCCAGTTCCAGGCTGTGGTTTTCCACCGTCTCCACGTGCACGCCCGGCAGCCGCTTGCGTTTGATGGCGATGGCCGTGCGCCGGACGGCGCGCACGGGGTTGTCCCACCGCTCCCAGCCGCCGACCACACCGATGACCAGCCGGTCCCCGCGCTCCACCGGCAGCGGCGTGGTGAAGTCGGAAAACTCCTGCTTCCGGCTGTCGCCGCGCGCCGCGGCCACGCTCAGCGCCGCGGCCGCGAGGATGAGACTGAAACCCCGCATCTGGCTTAGTCCCGTTGTAGCAGAAATCGCGCGCCACCACCCTGATTTCGCACAATAACAGGCATGGCTCTGGATCCGACGCGCGTGACGCCCGCCGAAGCCGGCTTTGCGATGCCCGCCGAGTGGGCGCCCCATGCCGCCACCTGGCTCACCTGGCCGCAGAACGAAAGCGACTTCCCCGGCAAGCTCGATGCCGTGCGCTGGGCGATGGCGGACTTCATCGCCAAATTGAGCCGCGGTGAGCGCGTGCGCCTTCTGGCGGGCAGCGAGCGCGCCGGGCAGCAGGCGCGGTCTTATCTGACCCGCGCGGGCGCGGCTCTGCACCGCATCGACTGGATCCGCCACCGCACGGACCGCGGCTGGATGCGCGACTGCGGCCCCGTGTTCGTCACGCGGTCGAAAGGCGCGCCCCGCCGCGCCATTGTGGACCTGCACTTCAACGGCTGGGCCAAATACCCGGACTGGCGCCGGGATCACCGCGTGCCCGCCATGGCCGCGGCGCAGCTCGGCTTGCCCCGTTTCGACGCCCGCTGGAACGGCCGCCCTTTCGTCACCGAGGGTGGCGGCATCGAAGTCAACGGCGCGGGCACGCTGCTGTCCACCGAAGAGTGCTACCTCGATCCGAAGACGCAGGTGCGCAACCCCGGCTTCACGCGCCGCGACTATGAAGCCGCCTGGCGCGCGTGGCTCGGCGCCACGAACGTTTTCTGGCTCACGCGCGGCATCGCCGGCGACGACACCCACGGCCACATCGACGATCTCTGCCGCTTCACCGGGCCGCGCACTCTGGTCCTCGTGCGCGAGCAGAACCCGCGCGACCCCAACTACCGCCCGCTGGAAGAAAACTGGGAGCGCATCGCGGATCTGCGCCTGGAAGACGGCTCCAAGCCGGAGGTCATTGCCCTGCCCATGCCCGCGCCCGTCATCTTCAACGGGCAGCGCCTGCCGGCGAGCTACGCCAACTTCTACATCGCCAACCACGCCGTGTTCGTGCCCACCTTCAACGATCCCAACGACCGCGCCGCACTGGGCGTTTTGTCCGAGCTGTTCCGCGGCCGGCCCGTGATCGGCATCCATGCGCTCGATCTCATCTGGGGTCTGGGCACGCTGCACTGCCTCTCGCAGCAGGAGCCGCGGGCGTAGGCCGTCGCGCCGGCGCCCGGGGTCGTAGAATGGGGAGCCGGAGGCAGGCATGAATCCTCAAGAGATCCTGGCCAGGCTCGGCATTGGCGAATGGAATCCGGGCGCGTGCGGCGCCGCGTGGATCGATCACCCCGGCGGAGGCGATCTTGTCAGTTACAACCCGTCCACGGGCGAGCCGCTGGCGCGCGTGGCGATGGCTTCGGCGGAAGATTACGAGCACGTGGCCGCCGCCGCGCACGAGACGTTCCTGCGCTGGCGCATGCACCCCGCTCCGAAGCGCGGCGAGGTGATCCGCCAGATCGGGCTCGCCCTGCGCGAGCACAAGCAGGCGCTGGGCGCGCTGGTCTCGCTCGAAATGGGCAAGATCCTGGCCGAGGGCCTGGGCGAGGTGCAGGAGATGATCGACATGGCCGACTTCGCCGTCGGCCTCTCGCGCCAGCTTTACGGGCTCACCATGCAGAGCGAGCGGCCGCAGCACCGCATGTACGAGCAGTGGCACCCGCTGGGCGCGGTGGGCGTCATCTCGGCCTTCAATTTCCCGGTGGCGGTGTGGAGCTGGAACGCCTTCATCGCCGCGGTCTGCGGCGACACGGTGATCTGGAAGCCGAGCTCGGAGACGCCGCTGTGCGCCGTCGCCGTACAGCGGATCTGCCAGAAGGTGCTCGAAGACAACGGCTGGCCCGGCGTGTTCACGCTCGCCATCGGGCGCGGCTCGACGGTGGGCGAGCGACTGCTGGCCGATCCGCGCGTGCCGCTGGTCAGCGCTACGGGAAGCTGCCAGATGGGCTACCGCGTCGCGGAGGTCGTGGGCAAACGGCTGGGCCGCACCATTCTCGAGCTGGGCGGCAACAACGGCGTCATCATCGAGCCGGACGCCGATCTCGACCTCGCCTTGCGCGCCGTGCTGTTCGGGGCCGTGGGCACCGCGGGCCAGCGCTGCACCACCATCCGGCGCATCTTCCTGCACCGCGACATTGCGGCGGCCTTTATCGAAAGGCTGAAGCACGCCTACTCGCAGATCCGCATCGGCGATCCGCTGGATGCGCACACGGTGATGGGGCCGCTGGTCAACGGCGCGGCGGTGGAAGAGATGATGGACGGGCTGCGGCGGGCCAGCGATCAGGGCGGCGAGCTGATCTGCGGGGGGCGCCGCCTGGAACGCGCCGGTTGGTTCGTCGAGCCGGCGCTCGTGCGGGCGCGCGCCGACATGCCGATCGTGAAGGAAGAGATCTTCGCGCCGATTCTCTATCTGATCGAGTATTCAGACCTCGAAGAGGCCATCGGCTGGCACAATGATGTGCCGCAAGGGCTCTCCTCGGCCATCTTCACGCGCAACCTGATCGCGGCGGAGACGTTCCTGTCGGCGCGCGGATCCGACTGCGGCATCGCCAACGTCAACATCGGCACCTCCGGCGCCGAAATCGGCGGCGCGTTCGGCGGCGAGAAGGAGACCGGCGGCGGGCGCGAAGCCGGCTCCGACGCCTGGAAGGCATACATGCGGCGGCAGACGGTGACCATCAACTGGTCGCGCGATCTGCCCCTGGCGCAGGGAATCCGGTTCGAACTGTGAGAGGAATCGCCGCCGCCAGGCACTAATTCCATGTGAAGGTGCCTCGCAGGGAGTGGCTCGTCTCGCTGCTGGCCGGGTGCCTGACGGGCAAGGCCGCGGCCGAGCCGCCCCCGGCGTCCCCGTGCGCTGGCGAGGCGGACCGGATCACCGCCCTCATCGAAGAACTGGCTCAGGTCAAGACCCAATTGGCCGAAGCGGAAGCCCGCCTGGAAAAGCTGATGCGGGCGCTGAGCGAACAGCGGGGGGCGCTCCAGAACCGCCCTTCTTTCGACGCCCTCAAACAGGGAGCCGAGTCCGCGGCAGACGCGCCCGACCGCAAGCCGCCCGTGGTCCGATGCGCCGCCATCACCAACAGCGGCAAGCGCTGCACGCGCCCGGCGCTGCCCGGCTCGCGCTACTGCCGCCAGCATCAGCTCGCACACCAGAAATAATTCCCTCTCAAACCCCGCCTGCGCCGCCCGATAAGAGAGCGAGGACTCCGAAATCCCCCATGGCTCTCATTGAATGGAACCCCACTCTCGAGCTGGGCGTGGAACAGATGGACCGCCAGCACCGGCAACTCGTGAAGATCCTGAACGAGCTGCATCAGGCGATGCGCGCCGGCAGCCAGCCGCGCGAGCTGATGCGCGTGATGGAGGAGCTGATTCTTTACACGAAGTATCACTTCGCCACAGAGGAACGGCTGATGGCGGAGGCGAGCTATCCGGCGCTGCCATCGCACAAGCAGAAACACCTGGCCCTGACGGCGAAAGTCGAGGAATATGCAGCCGAGGTGCTCAAGGGCCGCGCCACGGTCTCGTTGACCATCCTGCAGTTCCTCAAAGACTGGCTCAACCGGCACATTCTTGGCACCGACAGGGAATTCGCCGAGTTCGTCAAGGCGCGCAGCCGGGCCGCATGAAAGAGCCGCGCGGGAGCGCCGCAGGCGCGACCAAGCGGTCCCCCGCCCGCATCCGCCCCCCATCCGACCCGCATCCGACCCGCATCCGAGCCGCATCCGAGCCGCGCGGGAGCGCCAACGGCGCGACCAAGCGGTCCCCCGCCCGCATCCGCCCCCCATCCGACCCTCATCCGACCCGCATCCGAGCCG